>DATJVR010000064.1:0-175856 GCA_035501735.1 Xanthobacteraceae bacterium
AGTGCTCCCTCACCGCAAGCCCACTAGATCACGCATCGCCGTGCCGGATGCGAGTACCTCTCCCCGCACGCGGGGAGAGGTCGGTGCGCTCTTGCGCGCCGGGTGAGGGGGCCTCTCCACGAGTCTCAACCTACGAGTGGGCCACCTTTACCGCTCAGGTTCATGGCAACGCCCCCTCACCCCGACCCTACCCCGACCCTACCCCGACCCTCTCCCCGCAAGCGGGGCGAGGGAGCAGAGGCGCCATACCGCATAACGACTGCTCGATCGAGACGTGTGAATACGATAGCCCGAAGACGGGGAGGGATTCAGGATCGCCGTGTGACGCGCTAAATCAGAACGCGACCTTGTCGGCGCCCTTGAGGGCGAGGATTTCGCGGGCCTCGTCGGGAGTCGCAATGGTGAGGCCGAGGCCTTCGACGATCTGGCGGACCTGCTTGACCTGCTGGGCGTTCGATTCGGCGAGCTTGCCCGGACCGATCCACAAGGAATCCTCCAGGCCCACTCGCACATTGCCGCCCATGGCGGCGGCCATGGCCGCGATCGGCATCTGGGCGCGGCCGGCGCCGAGCACGGACCACCGGTAGTTCTCGCGGCCGAGCAGGCGGTCGGCGGTGCGGCGCATGTGCATGACGTCTTCGGGATGCGTGCCGATGCCACCGAGGATGCCGAACACCGACTGCACGAATAGCGGCGGCTCGACCAGGCCGCGGTCGAGGAAATGCGCGAGATTGTAGAGGTGGCCGATGTCGTAGCACTCGAATTCGAACCGCGTCTGGTTGTTCTGGCAGGTCGCGAGGACGAATTCGATATCCTTGAAGGTGTTGCGGAAGATGAGATCGCGGGTGCCCTCGAGATAGGGCCGCTCCCAGTCGAACTTGAAAGTCTTGTAGCGCTTGAGCATCGGGAACAGGGCGAAATTGATCGAGCCCATGTTGAGGCTCGCGACCTCCGGCTTGAATGTATGCGCGGGCGAAACGCGCTCCTCGACCCGCATCGTTGGCGAGCCCCCCGAGGTGAGATTGATCACCACATTGGAGCGCTGCTTGATGCGCTTGATGAAGCGGCCGAAGGCCTCGGGCGACTGGTCTGGCTTGCCGGTCTCCGGATTGCGCGCGTGCAAGTGCACAATGGCCGCGCCCGCCTCGGCGGCGCCGATCGCGGCGTCGACGATCTGGTCCGGCGTGATCGGCAGATAAGGCGACATCGACGGCGTGTGGATCGCGCCGGTAATCGCGCAGGTGATGATGACTTTGTTGTTGGTCTTACTGGCTGACTTGGCCACGGCTTGCTCCCTGTTACCGGCCTATCTTTACGGCGTTGTCCGCGATCACGCTAGGCTTGTGGACTGGCGCCCCATGGCGGACCAGCGTAGGAAAAATCGCGTGGATGAACATGCGATGGGGCGCGGGCTTTCAACGGCAGTGATCGGCGTCGCTTGCGGCGTCGGTGCAGCCGTTTTCTGGGCCGCCGGGTTCGTGGCCGCGCGCCACGGCATTGCCATTGGCCTGGGTCCGGCCGACATGGCGCTGCATCGGTACCTCTGGTCCGGCCTGGCGCTGCTGCCGCTTGTGCCGGCCTATGGCGCGGCGGAGCTGCGAGCGGTCGGCTGGTTCCGCGCCATTATCCTCACGCTGCTCGCCGGCCCGCTGTTTGCGATGACGAGCTATGCTGGTTTTCTGCTCGTGCCGCTCGGGCACGGCGGCGTGATTCAACCGTCGTGCGCCGCGATCGGCGGCCTCCTGCTTGCGACCGTCGTGCTCAAGGAGCATTTGCCGCTCCGCCGTTTGGCGGGAGCGCTCATCATCATCGTTGGCCTCGTCGTCATTGGCGGCGAGGCCATCGCCACCATCGGAACGCACGGACTCGCCGGCGACCTGATGTTTGTCGCGACCGGATTGTCGTTTGCAACCTTCGGCATACTGCTGCGGCGATGGGGGATTTCGGCCAACCGCTCGGTCGCTGTCGTGAGTGTGGTCGCGCTGCTTTACGTTCCCTTTCACTGGTGGCTGTTCGGTTTTGAGCGGATGATCGCTGCCGGCTTTTTCGAAAATCTGCTGCAGGCCGTGGTTCAGGGCATATTGGCCGGCCCAGGCTCGACCTATCTGTTCACCCGCTCGGTCGTCACGCTCGGCGCCGGCCGCGCCACCGTTTTCCCGTCACTGGTCCCGGGGTTCACATTGCTGATCGGATTTCTCGTACTCGGCGAGGTGCCGAGCCTGCTGCAGCTCCTGGGCTTTGTCATCGTGCTGATCGGATTCCAGTTCACCCAGCGATGATCATATTTCCGGCCCGGCGTATTTACCGGCGGTCTGCGGGAACATCGCCTTGACGATCTTGAATTTTGAAATATCCACCGTCGCGTCCATATGCAGGAAGATCGCGGCATCGCGCAAAAGCTTTTCAATGCCGAAGTCGAGCATCATGCCATTGCCGCCGTGCAACTCGACCGCGTGCTGGCAGACTTTCATGATCTCCTCCGAGGCGAACAGCTTGACCATGTTGCACAATACGTCGGCGTCAGGCGCGTTGTCGTCGACCGCGCACGCGGCGCGATCGAGCAGCGCTCGCACCGCCTCGATCCGCGTCGCCATGTCGGCGAGCCGCAGCGCCACCGCCTGATGCTTGATCAGGATTCGGCCGCCCTGCACGTATTGCTGCACGTATTTCGACGAATCCTCGAACGCACGCACGCCGACGCCGAGATTTTTCGAAGCTTGAATGATCTTGCCCGGCCGGAAATAAACGCCGGCCTTGCCCAGCGCATCGTTTTCCACCAGCAGATGATCATCGGGTACGTACATATCCTCGAACACCAGCTCGCCGTTGTTCATGAAGCGGCAGCCGAGCGTCTCGTTGCAGCGCGCGACCGTCAATCCCGGCGTTTCACGCGGCACCAGGAATGACGACGTGCCCTGCATCATCCCGACTTGCGGGTTGGAATTGGCATAGACCACGTAGAGGCCGGCGTCGTAGCCGTTCGAGATGAATTGCTTGCGGCCGTTGATCACCCAACCGCCGTTTTTCTTCATTGCGCGGGTCTGCATCGCGGCTTCCGGCACGTTGTAGGGCAACCAGCGATCCGACGCTCCGCGCGGTTCGGTCAGGCAGTGCGCCAGCAGGAATTGCGGGTCCTCCAACAGGCGGCCGAACCATTTTTCCTGCAGGTGCCTGGGCGCAAGATTGCGCAGCAGCACGGAGACCTTCCAGTTCTGCACCAATTTATCGGCTAGGCCGGAATCGCCGCGCGCGATCTCTTCGGAGATGATGGCGAACGTCCTCACTTCCGTTTTCGGATCGAGCTCGATGCCGCCGAACTCCTCCGGTACGCCAAGCGTGCGGATGCCGATGCTCTCGGCGCCTTCCAAAATCTCTTTCGGCAGCCGATCCTCCGGCGTCATGATCCATTCGCGCTGCCAGTTGCCGCGAATGAACGGTATGACGACGTCATCGACGAATTGGCGGCATGATTGCCGCATCAGACGCTGTTCTTCGGACAGATCGCGGTCGGCAGTGGTCATGGAGAATCCCCTCCGTCGTTCGCTTGCCGTCGGAACGGCTCATCGGCGAAGCCCGCCGGATCATGCTCCGCCCGCCGCCTCCGGTCTACCTTGGCTCGCCGAATGCCGACAATGGGATGTGCCGACCCTGATCGCGCTGCTATATGATCGTCCGACCTGACTGGCGGCGGAAGGGATCAGGCCATGGATGATCTCGGGCAGCTCCTCGATACGATGGGCGAGACGTTCCGTTCTTTCGGCGCGGAATTCACCAGCATTTGGTTCCCGATCCAGATCGCGTTGATCCTGCTGGCCGCCGCCATCGCCTATGGATTGGCGATGCTGATGCGCCGCCGCATCGATTTCAAAGCGGTGTTGAAGGGCTGGCCGACGGTCTTCCGGCAATTGGTGTTTGCCACGGCCGGGAACCTGACAATTATCATTTTTGCGCTTTTAACGGCGACGATTCATAGCGCGCTACTGGAGATAACAACTCCGGCGCGCAGCTATCTCCTGCAGGTCGCGACCAGTCTGGCCGCCGCCTGGATCGTGATCTCGCTCTTCGCGTCGCTGCTGCGCAATCATTTCGTCAATCGCATCGTCGCGATCTGCGCCTGGACCATCGCCGCGCTCAGTATTCTCGGCCTGCTTGGCAATGCCACCAAGATGCTCGACTCCGTGGGCATCGGCATTGGCGGCGGCTCGCGGATCTCGCTGCTGCTGATTTTAAAAACCGCCGTTTTCCTGCTGGTGACGTTGTGGCTCGCGGTCGTCGTCGGAAATTTCCTCGACAAGCGCGTTCAGAGGATCAGCGATCTCACACCCTCGATCCAGATTCTGCTCGGCAAAGTAATCCGGCTTTCGCTCATCGCGCTTGCCATTGCTGTCGTGCTCAATGCGGTCGGTATCGATCTTTCTGCTCTCGCCCTTTTCTCCGGCGCGGTCGGCGTCGGTGTCGGCTTCGGCCTGCAGAAGATCGTTTCCAATCTGGTCAGCGGCATAATTCTGCTCGCCGACAAATCGATCAAGCCGGGCGATGTTATCACGGTCGGCGACAATTCCGGGTCGGTGCGAACGATCGGTGCGCGCTACACGCTGGTCGTGATGCGCGACGGCCGCGAGATACTGCTTCCCAACGAGGATTTGGTGACCCAGCGGGTCGTCAACTGGTCGCATTCGAACGACTTGGTGCGATTGGAGGTGCCGTTCGGCGTCAGCTACGACAGCGACCCGCACGCGGTCAGCAAGCTCGCACTTGCGGTAATCGCCCCCATTTCACGCATAATGCCGCAACCGGCGGCGGCCTGCTATCTCACTGGTTTTGGCGAATCCTCGCTCGACTTCGTGTTGCGTTTCTGGATCTGCGATCCGATTGAGGGCACCACCAACATTCGCGGCGAGGTCATGCTGGCGCTGTGGGACGCCTTTAAGCGCGAGGGCATCGAGATTCCCTACCCCGTGCGTAATCTGCGCCTCACCGATGCGGCACGCACCGCTCTGGACCGCACCGCACAGAAATCGGCGTGATCCGCGTCGTATTTGTTTTAGAAATTATGCCGCTTCACTCGATGGATTCAATTTCCGATCGGCCATCGTTGCGATGTCGTATCGAGGCACATCGATGTGGAAGATCGTCCCTCCGGACGGCGCGTCATCGCAGCCGACCTCGCCTCCGAGGCGGTTCATGATCTCTTTGACGATGCTCAAGCCCAGTCCGGTGCCGCCTTTTAAGCGGGCGTCCGATGCATCCACCTGGGCAAATTTATCGAAGATGCGAGTTTTGTAATCATCGGGAATACCCGGACCGTGATCGCGCACGGCGATACGCCAGAACCTGTCCCGCTTCTCGATCGATACCAGGACCTCGCCGCCTGGCGGAGAGAACTTGACCGCATTGGACAACAGATTGGCCATGACCTGCATGAGGCGATCAGGATCGGCGTAAACCGCACATTCAACGGTCGGCCAATCCGACTGCACTCGCACGTTGAATTTTTTCGCGAAAGGCCGATTTGCGTCGATCGCCCGTTCGACTGGAAGCTTGGCGTCGATGCACTGAAAGTCGAACGCCATCTTCCCCGTTTTGATCCTCTCGAAATCGAGAATGTCGCTGAGCAACCCGGTCAATCTCTTGCAGTTGGCCTGCGCCATTCCGATCAGACGCACGGCCGCATCCGGAAGGTCGCCGCCGGCTCCGCCCATCAGCAAGCCCAACGGACCCGCAATCGCGGTAACCGGAGTGCGCATTTCGTGGTTCACGGTTGCGATGAATTCGTCCTTCATGCGCGCGATGCGCTTTTGTTCGGTCACGTCGCGACCAATGAAGAAATGACGTTGTTCGGGTTCGGACCACACGCCGGACCATTCCAGCATGACGATACGGCCATTCTTATGAAAATATCTGGTCGCAAAATTGCGGATCAGATGGCCGCGCCTCGCGCGGCGCATTTCCGCACGGATGGCATCGAGATCATCCGGATAGAGAAAATCAATGGCGTTGCGCCCGACCATTTCCTCTGGTGAAAATCCGAGGATCGCGGTCGAACTCGGGCTGACACGAAGAAACGTACCTTTCCGGTCTACCACAAGGATCAAATCGAGCGACGTATCGAAAATGCGGCGGCGTTCCTCGGCTTCGTGCCTGTGTTCCTTTTGCTCTGCGGCGAGCAGGACGGCAAGTTGCGCGTATAGCGCTCCGGTTTCGAGCAGCAAGACCAGCAAAACGGTGGTAGCGGCAAGAAGGCCATAAGCCCGGCCGGCATAGAACCCGACATCGAAACGACCGGCGTTAAGTCCGGCGCTGAGCGCCACATCGAACAGCCATGCGCACATGACGACCATCAGCCACAGGTCGAGCACGGTATGCGGCCGCCGCAAGAGCAAGACCGAGAGTGCGACGAGGCTCAATGTCCAGATCAGCGAAATGACGAAGATCATGGATGAAGAGTAGTGGTTGCCTCTCATGATGTCGGGCAGAAGCCCCTGCCCCGCCGTGGCGAGCCCAGCCAGCGCAGCAACGGCGGCTGCAGTGATTACGATATTGAGCAATATGGCAAAGCGAGCCGACCCGCGCGGCCGAGCGGTTTCGCCGTTCTTGCCTTTAAGCAGTCCATACGCGATCACGACGATAGGAAAGACGCCGTGCCAACATATGTAAAGCCATGCGGTACTCTGCGGCCCCGCGCCGAGCAGTCCTTTCGGCGCAAACAGGCCCGGAAAAGTGAGCGCATGCGGAATGGTCATGAATGCGGTGAACAGATATCCCGCGGCAAGCACATAAAGCGCGCGGGCACGCAATATGTTGAACTGTCCGAAGAGCATGGCCGCGGTAATCAGATCGGTGATGGCGAGCGCCGATTCGTAGACCGGAATGAACGCCCAGACTTCGGGCAATGGCCGGCGCGCAAACGGAAGCAAGACGGCAAAAATCAACAGAGAGAGTATTACGACCGCAAAAGCGCGTCGGCGGTCGCGCCGCTGCACCGGCAAGGATGAGAGGAAGATCGCCTGGTCCGCCGTGACCGGAAGCGCCATTCACTGCTCCACCATGGAGGTTGGACCGAATTTGCCAGCGTGCCCCGATTTCAAAATGTTGCCAGTGGCATGCATCGCGCCGGCCCTGATTGTTCCAGCTTCTCAATTTTCAGATAACCGGCGAGCATCCACTGAACCGTTGAATTTTTTCGCTAAGCCTCACGGAAAATTCGCGCAAGTCCGGCAACGATTTTGGGATAAGTACAATGACGGAGTGAATTGGCGCGTTGATCAGAGCTGAAAGGATTGGTGCTGTTCTGCGAAGAACAAATGGCAGTATGCGATAACTGACCGAAGGTCAGCCTGGGCTCACGATCGACCTTAGATCGGCCGGATCGCCGGGTGACGGCTAAGCCGCCTTGCGGTTTGCCAGGAACTCGCCCATGCGGCTCAGCGCCTTCAAGATGTTCTCGGTCGAATTGGCGTAGGACAGCCGCACATAACCTTCGCCGAGAATTCCGAAATCCGGCCCGCCGATGATCGCCACTCCCGCATCGTCGAGCAACGAAGCCGCAAGCGCCTTGGCCTTCCACCCCGTGCGCTTGACATTCGGAAAGGCGTAGAACGCGCCCTTGGGCGTGGCGCACGACACGCCCGGCAATTTGTTCAAGCCCGCGACTACCACTTTGCGCCGCTTGTCGAACTCGGCGACCATTTTGTGAACCTCGTCTTGCGGGCCTTTGAGCGCGGCAAGTCCGGCATATTGAGCCGAAGCATTGACGCAGGAATGTAGGTTCACCGCGAGCTTGCGCGCGAATTCGTAGAGCTTCCCCGGCCACACCGCGTAACCGAGCCGCCAACCGGTCATGGCGTAGGTTTTCGACCAGCCGTTGAGCAGGATCAGCCGATCGCGGATTGACGGATAGGAGAGCAGGCACACGTGCGTCTCCCCGTCGTAGACCATGTGGTCATAGATCTCGTCCGACATCACGCACACGTCTGGCCAGCGCTCGAGCCCGGCGACGAGCTTATCCACTTCGCGCTTGCCCGTGACGCCGCCGGTCGGATTGGCCGGCGAATTGAGGATGAGTAGCCGCGTCTGCGGCGTAATCAGCTTCAGCGTCTCCTCGGCGGAGAACGCGAAGCCGTTCTCCTCGCGGATCGGCACCGGCACCGGCCGCGCACCGGTATACTCGATCATGGACCGGTATATTGGAAAGCCGGGATCGGGATAGAGGATGTCGGCACCCGGCTCGCCGAACATCAGGATCGACATGAACATGGTCGGTTTGCCGCCCGGCATGATCATCACGCTGTCCGGCGACACCTCGACCTTGAACCGTTTGTTGAGATCGGCGGCGACTGCTTCGCGCAGCGGCAAAATGCCGACCGCCGGAGTATAGCCGTGATGGCCGTCGCGCAGCGCTTTGATCGCCGCCTCGACGATGAACTCCGGCGTGCGGAAATCCGGTTGGCCGATGCCGAGATTGATGATGTCGCGGCCCTGCGCGGCCAGCGCGTTGGCGCGCGCCAGCACGGCAAAGGCGTTCTCCTCCCCGATGCGGTCGAAGGCGGCGATGGTTTTCAGCATGGCGTCATCCCGGCTGCGTTGTGGTTGTTCGGCCTCTATTAGCAGCGTTGCCGGCGCGCCCGTCAATGGGACGATTCTCTCGCCGCGCGATCTGAACATCCGTCATTTTCGTCACTTCGAAAATGATGCGCCGGTCAGACAAGGTACCGATAGGGTTGCGGCATGCTGGCCGTCAGCGCGCCACTAGATCGCGTGTGATCTCGGCAAGCCGCGCTACGCCGCAAAGCTGCATCGTGCGGATCAATTCGTCACGCAGGTGCACAAGGACTGCCTGCACACCGTCGGCTCCGCTCGTGGCCAGGCCCCAAAGCACCGGCCGGCCGATCAGCACCGCGCGCGCACCAAGCGCGAGCGCCTTCACGATGTCGGTGCCGCGGCGGATCCCGCCATCCACATAGACCTCGGCTTTGCTCGCGATCGCATCGACGACCTCGGCGCATGCATCCGCCGTGGTCACGGTCGTATCGAGATGGCGGCCGCCGTGATTGGAAACAATGACCGCCTTTGCGCCAAGCTCGACACAGCGCACGGCATCATCGCCGCGCAGCACGCCCTTGACGATCACGTCCATCGGCGCGCGCTTGATCAACCATTCGAGCTCGCGCCAGGTGGTGGGGAAATTCACCTTGCCCTTGAACTCCGGATCATAGGCTGTGCGCGCCATCGGCGCGCCCGGCATGTTGACGTTACGAATATCAGGCGACGGCACAAACGGCGCGCGCATCTGCCGCGGACTTGAGCCGTAGACCTGATTGTCGACTGTGAGAACCAGCGCGCGGAATTGCGCAGCCGCAACCCGATCGATCAGTGCCTCGATCTCTCTCCGATTGGGCCACATGTAAAGTTGAAACCACTGCGCCGTGTCACCGCGTTCAGCCGCGACGTCTTCCAGGGGCACATTTGCGCTCGTCGCCAGCACATATGGCGCACCGGCGGCAGCCGCTCCGCGTGCGGTGGCGCATTCGCCCTCTTTATGGAACAGCCGATGCCGGCCCATGGGCGCCACCATGATCGGCATGGCGGCTCTGGTCCCGAGCAGGCTGACGCTGAGGTCGACGTTGCTGATGTCCCGCAGGACACGGGGTCGAAGCCGCAACCGTCGCCACGCTGCGACATTTTCCGCTGCCGTGATCTCGTCGTCCGCGCCCGTGGCACAAAAAGCGAACGACGGCGCCGCCAGCTTGGCGCGGGCTTCCTCTTCCAAGGCATCGAAGTCCATACAGTCCACGAACGACCCCCGACACATCAATCCGCTTCACCACACGGATCACGGAAATGCGCTGTGCTTGCACACCCGACCGTGGCAGGTTCGGAGTGATCAAGAAAGCAGGTTTTTCATGGCCTCCTCCCGCCCGTCTATCGCCGACAAACGCCGCACCTTTCGCAAACTGCACGAAGCCGGTTGTTTCGTCATCCCCAACCCATGGAACGTAGGCACTGCACGCTATTTGCAAGGACTCGGATTCAAGGCGCTGGCCACCACCAGCTCCGGCCACGCCCATTCGCAGGGTTATGCCGACGGCCAACAGTCGATCGACGAAGTGCTCGCGCATTACCGCGAGCTCGCCGCCGCGACCGATATCCCGCTGAACGCCGACTTCGAAAATGGCTTTGCCGACGATCCCGACCGCGTCGCCGAGAATGTAACCCGCTGCATTGCGACGGGAGTGGCGGGTCTTTCGATCGAGGATTCGCCCAACAATTCGACCACCCCTCTTTATGACTTCGATCTGTCGCTCGCGCGCGTGAAGGCGGCGCGCGCGGCGATCGACAAAGCCGGTGGCGAGGTGGTCTTCACCGCGCGCACGGAAGGATTCATCCGCGGACGTCCGGACCTTGAGGAAACCATCCGCCGGCTGAAGGCCTTTGCCGATGCCGGCGCCGATTGTCTCTATTCGCCCGGCATCAAGACGCGCGAGCAGATCGAGGCGACGGTGAAAGCCGTCGCGCCCAAGGCCGTCAACTTCCTCAACAGCGGATTGTTCGGTTTCACCGTGAGCGACCTTGCCGCCATGGGCGTGCGCCGCATCAGCGTTGGCGGCTCGCTCGCGCGCGTGGCCATGCATGCCTTCATCAAGACCGCACGCCAAATCGCCAACGAAGGCAAGTTCGACGGCTTCGCAGATCTGATCACCAATCCGGAGCTGAACGCTTTCTTCCTTGAAGACCGTAAAAAGCACCAGCCGTGACGTCAAATGAGATTCCGGTCGGCCCGGTCGTCGATCCGACACCCGCGCAACTGCCCGGGCCAGCAAAACTTCCTGGCCGCTACGGCACGGTAGCGCGGCTCGAAGCTCGATCGCACGGCGCCAGCCTTTGGGAGGCGGTGCGCGGCCACGACAGGATTTGGGCCTATCTTTCGTACGGCCCTTTTGCCGATTTCAAGAGTTTCTCAAACTGGCTCAGCGAACGCGAGAAATTGAAGGATCCCTATTACTACGTCGTGCTCGATACGAATGACGGCGCGGTCGGCCTGATGACGCTCGTGAACATTCAGCCGGCCATGCGCTCGGTGGAAGTCGGCCATATCCTTTACAGCCCCGCACTCCAGCGCACCGCGCTCGCCACCGAAGCGCAATACCTGCTGACTCGCTACGTGTTCGAAACGCTCGGCTACCGGCGCTACGAGTGGAAATGTAACGCGCTCAACCAGCCCTCCTATCGCGCCGCTTTACGTTTTGGCTTTACCTTCGAGGGCGTATTCCGCCAGCACATGATCGTCAAAGGCCGCAGCCGCGATACCGCCTGGTTCTCCATGCTCGACAGCGATGGCCCGCGCGCAAAGCCGCCTTTGAACGCTGGCTCGCGCCGGAAAATTTCGATAGGGAAGGAAAGCAGAAGAAAAAATTGGGCGAGCCCTAGCACCGCGACGGCCGAACAGGGGGGACCTCATGCACATCTTGATCACTGGCGCTGCCGGAATGATCGGTCGGAAACTCACTGGCCGCCTGGTCAAGGAAGGCACCCTCCATGGCCGAGCCATTGAGCGCCTCACGCTGACCGACATCGTGTCGCCGGAGAAACCCGCAGGGTTCCGCGGAACAGTCGTCACCATCGCCGCCGATTTGCCGGCGCCCGGCGTTGCGCAGAAGCTCGTCACCGACCGGCCGGATACGGTCTTTCACCTCGCCGGAGTCGTGTCGGCAGAGGCCGAGCTCGACATGGAGAAGGGATATCGCGTCAACCTCGACGGCACCCGTATGCTGCTCGACGCGATTCGCGCGGTCCGCGATGGCTATAAGCCGCGCTTCGTCTACACCTCATCCTGCGCCGTATTCGGCGCGCCATTCCCCGACGCCATCCCCGATGATTTCCACCTCACCCCGCTGACCTCCTACGGCAGCGCGAAGGCGATGTGCGAACTGCTGCTTGCCGATTACACGCGGCGCGGCTTCCTCGACGGCGTGGGTTTGCGCCTGCCGGCGATCTGCGTCCGGCCCGGCAAGCCGAACCAAGCCGCGTCCGGATTTTTTTCGGGCATCATCCGCGAACCGCTCGCCGGCCACGAGGCCCTTCTGCCGGTTCCCGACGCCACGCTCCACACTCACGCGAGTCCGCGCGCGGCCGTGTCCTATCTCATCCACGCCGCAGGACTTTCGCGCGAGCAGCTCGGCCCGCGCATCAATCTGACCATGCCGGGCGTATGCTGCACCGTCGCCGAACAGATCGACGCCCTCCGCCGTATTGCCGGACCGGCGGTCGCGGCGCGCATACGACGCGCTCCCGATGAACTGGTCGCCCGCATCGTCGCCGGCTGGCCGCATCGCTTTGATGCCCGGCGTGCGCTATCCTTTGGCTTCCGTCCGGAAAAATCCTTCGACGAAATCATCCGCATTCACATCGAGGAAGACCTCGGCGGTAAAATCACGGCTTAGTCGCTATGCAATTCCCCGCCCCGCTCGTCCCGGCCACATTGATCAAACGCTACAAGCGTTTTCTCGCCGATGTGACCCTGCCGAGTGGCGAGACCATTACCGCGCATGTGGCCAATCCCGGCGCCATGACGGGATTGGCATCACCCGGCGCGCGCGTGTGGCTCTCCAAATCCGGCAATCCGGCCCGCAAGTTCCCCTATTCCTGGGAACTGGTCGAAGTCGATTTCGGTGCCGGACCCGAGCTGGCCGGCGTCAACACCGCCCATCCCAACGCGCTGATCGGCGCGGCGCTTGCCGCAAACGCCATCCCCGAGCTTTCCGGCTACGATTCCGTTCGGCGCGAAGTGAAATACGGCAAGAACTCGCGCGTCGATTTTCTGCTCGAAGGGTTGTCGCGCCCGCGCTGCTATCTGGAAATCAAGAACGTGCACCTGATGCGAAAGCCCGGCCTTGCTGAATTTCCCGACGCCGTCACCGCACGCGGGACCAAACATCTCGACGAGCTGGCCGATAGGGTCGCCGACGGCGCGCGCGCCGTCATGCTTTACGTGATCCAGATCGGCTCCGCCGATCGATTTGCGCTCGCGCGCGATATCGATGCCCGTTACGGCAGCGCTTTCGACCGCGCCCGGGCCGCCGGCGTCGAAGCACTGGCGTACCGATGCACGCTGCGCCGCGACGGCATCGAAGTGACCACGCCCGTGCCCATTGTCGATTGATGCGGCTTCGGCTTGCACTCACGCCGCTATTCCTTACATTAATGGACCATGACCTACGTCGACGCCAGGACCGCGCCACCGCGTAAAACCGGACAGATCAAGCTGCATGGCGCCGACGCCTTTGCCGGCATGCGCAAGGCCGGCCAGCTGGTCGCCAAATGCCTGGACATGCTGGTAGACGAAGTACGACCCGGCGTGCCGACCGAAAAGATCGATCGCCTGGTGCTCGAATACGCACTCGATCATGGCGCGCTGCCGGCAACCTTGATGTACCGCGGCTACAAGAAAGCGACCTGCACCTCCGTCAACCATGTCGTCTGTCACGGCATTCCGAGCGACAAGCCGCTGAAAGAGGGCGACATCGTCAATGTCGACGTCACGCTCATTCTCGATGGCTGGCATGGAGATTCGAGCCGCATGTACGCGGTGGGTGCAATTCCGCGCCGCGCCGAACGACTGATCGACGTCACCTACGAGGCCATGATGCGCGGTATCGCCGCGATCCGGCCAGGCGGCACGACCGGGGACATCGGCGCCGCCATACAAAGCTACGTCGAGGCCCAGCACATGAGCGTGGTGCGCGACTTTTGCGGCCACGGCCTCGGCCGACTGTTCCACGATGAACCGAACATCGTTCACATCGGCCGGCCGGGCGAAGGGATCGTTTTGCGGCCAGGCATGTTTTTTACGGTCGAGCCGATGATCAACCTTGGCCGGCCGCACGTGAAAGTGCTCTCCGACGGCTGGACCGCGGTCACCCGCGACCGTTCGCTGTCCGCCCAGTTCGAGCACACGATCGGCGTGACGCAGAACGGCGTCGAAGTCTTCACCACATCGCCCCTGGGGCTTCACAAGCCACCCTATACCTCTTGAGTTTGGCCACGCGGCCGGCAAGAAAGCATGCTAGCGTTATTCCACAGAGATACGGCGCGCATTGCCGTACGTCGTGGTGTTGCCAGGAAGTCATGCCCAAGAATGTCCGCGTGAAATCTTCCGGCCTATCGGAAGCAACTCCGCATTATTACGGTCACCGCGAACGTCTTCGCGCGCGCTTTCGCGAGGCGGGCAGCGAAGCCGTGAGCGACTATGAGCTTCTCGAACTGGTCTTGTTCCGCGCCATCCCGCAGCGCGACGTCAAACCGCTCGCCAAGGAATTGATTGCCAAATTCGACTCGTTCGCAGAAGTCGTCGCGGCACCCGCAAAGCGGCTGACGGAAGTGAAGGGCATCGGCGACGCGGCGATCACCGAACTGAAAATCGTGCACGCGGCGGCAAGCCGGATCGCGCGTGGGCATCTCAAGGGACGGCCGGTACTCTCATCGTGGTCGACCGTGCTCGATTATTGCCGCACCGCCATGGCGTTCGCCGATAAAGAACAGTTTCGCGTGCTGTTCCTCGACAAGCGCAACCAACTGATCGCCGACGAATTGCAGCAGGTCGGCACCGTAGACCACACGCCGGTCTACCCGCGCGAAGTGGTCAAACGCGCGCTCGAATTGTCCTCCACTGCGATCATCCTCGTGCACAATCACCCTTCCGGCGATCCGACGCCGTCGCGCGCCGATATCGAGATGACCCAATCGCTTGCGGAGATAGCAAAACCGCTCGGCATTTCCGTGCACGACCACATCATCGTGGGCAAGGAGGGCCACGCGAGCCTCAAGGGCATGAAGCTGATCTAGACGCAGGCTCTCAGGCTCTCTGCTTCTCGTAGAGGCGGCAAGGATTGTCGACCATCAGCTTGCGGCGTAAATCGTCGGACGGCGCCATTTCGCCGATGATATCGACCATTTGCCCATCATCCGGGATCGGCCCCTTATGATGGGGATGCGGCCAGTCGGTGCCCCACACCACGCGATCGGGAAACTCGGAGACGAGCTTGCGCGCGAATGGTATCGCGTCCGCATAGGGCGGTCCGGCGCGTGTGATGCGGTCGCATCCGCTGACCTTCACCCAGAATTTGTCGTTCTGCATCAGACGCAACAGACTTTGGAACGACGCCTGCTCAAACCCCAACCCGGCGTCGACCCGGCCGATATGGTCGATGACGACGGGCACCGGCGAGCGCGCGAGTGCCGGCGCCATGTCGGGAAGCAGCGCGCCGTCCATATGGATTTGCAGATGCCAGTCAATAGCCGCAAGCCGCGGCACGAACGCCATCACCTGCTCGAACGTATAGTCGCGATGCAGATGCGGCATGAAATTGTAGCGCACGCCGCGGAATCCCAGCCGGTCGAGCCGCCGCAAATCGCCATCGCTCACGGTCGTCGGCAGCAGCGCCACGCCGAGGTAGCTGCCGCCTTTCGCGGCGAGCGCATCCTCGGTGACGCGCAGGTCAAAACCGTGCGTGGCCGTATGCACGATCACGCAGCGCTCGATGCCGAGCATTGCGTGCAGCGCGAACAGTTTTTCCTTCGGCGCGTCGACGAAGTTGATCGGCGCCGTTGCGGCGTAAGGAAATTTCTCCGTAGGCCCCAACACATGGCAATGCGTATCCCAGGAGCCCGGCGGCAGCCGCAGCTTCGGTCTGTTCGGATTGAGCTTAAAGGAGAGAACGCGCTCGCTCACCGCGATCAGTCGCCCTGTTGCTTATGCGCTGTCTCCCAGAACAGATCCTTCCAGCTTCCCAGCTTGTCTTTCAGGTAGCCGGTGCGGTTGAGAAACGCCGCGAAGGTCGCGATCCGTTTCGGCTGCGAGGTAAACTCGAAGCCCGGATCGTCGAGCAGTGCGACCAGCTCGTCGACCGTCTCGGTTGCCTTCTGCGCGTCTTTCCACAGCGTCGCGGCGGCGCGCTTGTCCGCATTGGCGACCTTGATCGATTCATCCAACGCATTGGACACCGCCTGGAACAAAGTCGGATTTTTCTCTTTTGTGGCCTTGGTCGCCAACAACGTGATTTGCGTGAGCTGGCCGCCGAAAACTTCGCGACTGTCGGTGATGATGTGAGCGCCGGGCAGCTTCAGGCCGCGCGCGGTGAACGGCTGGACGGCGATATGCGCCGTTATGGTGGATTTGCCGTAGCCGGCCGACATCGCTGCGACCGCATCCGGATGCCCGAGCGATACGGTAAGATGGTCGAGCCGCGTCGGATCGTTCCACAGCTTCTCCGACGCCATCTCCAGCATCATGGCATTGAACGAGATCCGAACGGTCGGAACCGCGATGCGATCCTTATCGGTGAAATCGGCGATGGTCTTCACGTTTGGATTGATGGTGTAGAGCGTCATGGCGCCGTTAGACACGGTGCCGACGGCCCTGACCTCTTGCGGCGTGCCTTTGGTTTTGGCCCAGAGCGTGAGCAGCGACGGCAGCGCCGCCGTGCCGTAATCGGCCGAGCCCGAAATGATCGCATCGATGACGGGTCCCGGCCCGCTGAGCGAAGTTGCGGTCGCTTCGATCTTGCCGAGCCCGAGCTTGGTCGCTTCTTTTTGCAGAATGCCGCCGGTGACCATTTCGTCGACCGGGAGGTAAAGCAGTCCGCGCTGCTGGACGAAAGTGACCTTGAGCGGCGTCTGCGCG
The DNA here is from genome assembly GCA_035501735.1 of Xanthobacteraceae bacterium. Taxonomy (GTDB): domain Bacteria; phylum Pseudomonadota; class Alphaproteobacteria; order Rhizobiales; family Xanthobacteraceae; genus PNAI01. Next base: position 16,679 of record DATJVR010000064.1, read on the forward strand.
CGCACGATCGCTGGCGCAGCCAGCAGACTCGCGCCGCCGGCCATCGTAGCCAAGCTTTGCCGCCGGCTCAGCAGCCTATCTGCGAATTTCCTTGGCATCGTTTCGTCTCCCTCGATCTATTCGTTTCGCATTGAATCATCAGCCTTGTCGCCATGATAGGCGACCTTGCATGCGGGAACAATCAATCCGTCCTGACGGATTGTCGCGCCGCATCGCCTAGCTTCTGCGGGCGCCCGCACCGCTGCCGTCCGGCACTTCGATATCGTTGAGCAGGCGATCGACTGTCGCATGGAATTGTTCCCATGGCGCCTCGCGGTCGCTTTGATTGCGTACGATCAAGGAATTACCCGCATAGAATTTTTCATAGAGCATATGCCGGCCGGCGAATTCCGAGCCGACCAGATCCCAGGCGAGCTTGTAGAGCTTGAACCGGTCCACCGCCTCGATCGACGCCGTCTTCCACCAGCGCTCGAACCGGTCGCGCAAACCGTCATCCGACATCACATCGATTGAGGACGGCATCACCATCGGATAGGCGCCGAGCAGCGTGCGCAGCGTGTCGATGATTTCGGTGTGATGCTCCTGGCACCAGTTGAGCGCCGCATACATGATCCGGCGGTTCGGCGTTGCGTAGCCCTTCGGCCATTCTTCCCAGGCTTCGATCTGCCCTTGCACCAACCCGCCGATCGTGGCTTCCAGCGCCGCCAGACGCCCCAGCGTCTCACGCACGGCCGGTATTTTGTCGGTGCCGTTGGCCTGGCAGATACGGCTCGCGACCCCGACGATCAGCCCCATCTTCGACCAGAACCGGATGTTCGATTGGTGATTTTGATAACAGTTCGCCGGCGTCTCGATGTAGATGCGCCGCGACATGTTGGCTTCGTTGTGCAAGAACACGCGCTCCCAGGGAATTTTCACGTTGTCGCAAACCAGCACGCTGTCGGTTTCGTCGTAGCGGTAGGACAGCGGATAGTCGGCCTCATGCCGCGCCGCGAGTGCATAGGGCTGGCGCGACCACAGCGACACGCCCGACGCGTTCAGCGGCAGCGCCGCCGTGATTGCCTCGCTTTTGAAAGTGTCGTCGATCGGCGTGAGATTCCCTATCAGAATTTCGTCGGCGAAGACCGCGCTGGTCGCCATCATCTTCATTCCGGCGACCGTTACGCCTGCATCGTCTTCCGCAATGACGCGCAGATTGGGATCATCGCGTTGCTGATTCGGAAACAGCTCGGGGCTCTTACGGCCGCTGGCCGGCGTGACCGCGAAGCTCAGGTACAGATCGTTCTTGCGCGCGTGATCGTAATAGCGCAACAAATTTTGCCCAAAACCCTGGTGCAATTTCTCCAGAATGGACCAATTCATCGCGAGCCCCGTCACCAGCCCCGAGACCTGATCGGGCGAGCGGCCGATGAATCCATAAGTTGCGTCCGCTATCGCCTTGCAGCAGCGCATGCGGCGCAGCAAGTCGTCCCGCGTCTTGCAGCGCAGCCAGTAAAGGCTGATACGCTCGCTGTCCTCCTCGAACGTGAACAACTCGCGTTTGGCCGGATCGGCCTTCATGTCGTAAAGCCGGGCGACGGTTTGCGCCCCCTGGCGGAACGCCGGATGGCTGGTGACGTCGCTCACGCGTTCCGCGCCGATATAGACAGCACGGCCATCGCGCATGCGTTCGAGTTTCTGCTTGCCGGTTGCCAGCACCGTTCCGTCCTTTGCCCGTACTATTAGGACAGGAGCCGCGTGCCGGCGCAACAACCGCTACTTGCGCACCAGCAGTACCGGATCGTTGGTTTCAGGGATGCGGTGCCAATTAGCCGGATCATCGGCTTCGAACACCCAAGTCTCGCCCCGATTCGAGGAGAAGGTCAGTCCGCCGCGGTCCATGCGCCACGTGACCGGATTGAAGCGCGTAACAAACCCCTCGCAGCCGGGATTGAGCTTGAGCGAAAAACCGTCGGCGGCGGCGGTATTCGAGAGTGTCAGCGTACAGATAGTCCGGCCGTTGCCCCGAACGACCGCCCAATCGCCGTTCATCTGATCGGCCGTGATATCCGGCGCCACCGCATCGGCGGCAGTGATGAACAAAATCCCCTCACCCGGTCGCGGCGCCTCAAACATCTTGCTCTCGACCTCGCTGAAGGCCAGAATCGACTTGCCCTTTGCATTCACAAATCGCAGCAGGTCGTTGTCAGCCAATCGCCAGCCGGTGATTTCCTTGATGAAAGGAAACAACGCAAAGCAGGTTTGATCGAATTCAAGCTTCATTCCGACCGCATTGGGATCGGTCCGAAACACGATATTGCAGACCTTGTCACGGTCGGCGTTGGAGAATTCCCATTTGCCGACCATCGCCTTGGCCGCATCGCTTGGGCCTGCCGGCGCGGGTGCAGAGCTGATCCCGCTTGTCGACAACACGAGCAGGGTAAGAAGCATGATCGCGCGCCGCATCATGGTTACAATCCAGTCTGCCAGTTGCACCAAACCTGTAACGCCGCCCGCACAAGCAGCATGAGGCCCACATCGTCATGCTGCCGGCCAATTGGAGAAAATTTGTGGCGATCAACGCCTATTCAACGGTGTTTCCGGTACCGGCGTCAACGGCGGCTTTCCGGCGGCCCAGGCGAGCAGATTATCGACCACGAGTTGGTCCATCGCTCGGCGCGTGTAAATACTGGCCGAGCCGAGGTGGGGGAACAGCACTACGTTGTCCAAGGCGATGTATTCCTTTGGGACTTCGGGCTCCTTGACGTAGACATCGAGACCCGCCGCGAGGATCTTTTTCTCCTGCAGCGCCTTGATCAGCGCCTGATCGTCGACCACCGAGCCGCGCGCCATATTGATGACAATGCCGTCCGGCCCAAACGCCTCCAGCACCTGCGCATTGATCAGGTGTCTTGTTTCCGCCCCGCCCGGCACAATCGCCAGCAAGATGTCGACGTCGCGCGCCATGGCGACGAGATCGGGATAGTGGCGATACGGCGCCCCTGGCTGCGGCCGCCGGCTGTGATAGACGACCGGCACGAGGAATGCATCGAGCCTGCGCGCGATGGCCTTGCCGATATGGCCCATGCCGATCATGCCGACGGTGCGGTCACGCAGCGTTCCCTTCGTCAACGGATAAGCTTTCTCCAGCCACTTACCGGCGCGCAGGTAACGCTCCGCCTGCGGGAACTCGCGCACGGTGTTGAGCAAAAGGCCGATTGCCGTGTCGGCGACCTCCTCGTTCAGGACCTGGGGCGTATTGGTGACCACGATGTTGTGCGCGCCGGCCCATTTGGCATCGATGTGGTCGTAACCGACCCCGAAGGTCGAGATGATTTCGAGCCTCGGAAATTTTCGCATCAGCGCATCGTCAACCTTCTCCGTGGTCGCGGAGATCGCCATGCCGCGCACGCGGCCGCCCGGCCCGGCAAAAAATGCATCGCGTTCCTGCGGCGCGGGCAAACGGTGCAGAGTGACCGTTTGCGACAGGCCATCGACGATCGTCGGCTTTGGTGGCCCGACCAGAACGACTTCGGCCTTTTCGCCGGACATCGATGCCTCCTTCAATTCTGCAAGCGCCACGATCCGGGCTTCGGCTTAAACCTGCACGTTCACGGCAAAATCGCAAGCCTCACTCCAATGCCGTCGCATTGCGGCTAAGCGAGCGGCTGTGCTAGCAGAACCCAACATCGGCAGGGGCATAAGGAGAGTGGGATGGCACAAAACACGCAACGGATCGGCTGGATCGGCATGGGCCGCATGGGTTACCCGATGGCCGAACGACTGCTCAAGGCCGGCTATGACGTTTCGATCTGGAACCGCACCCGCTCCAAGGCCGAGCCGCTCGCCAAATCCGGCGGCAAGATCGTCGACAAGCCGTCCGACCTCGCCGCAATGGACGTGGTGTTTTCCATCGTGGCAGAAGGCAAGGACGTCGACGAAGTCTATTTCGGAAAATCCGGTGTCTTGAGCGGAAACGGAAAATCGCCGAGCGTGTTCGTCGATTGTTCCACGATCGCGGTCGAGGAGTCGGCGTCCATTCGCCAACGGCTCAAACAGCGCGGCGCCGACTACATCTGCGCTCCGGTCAGCGGCAACGCCAAGGTGATCAAGGCGGGAAAGCTGTCTTCGGTCTGCTCGGGACCCGAGGCTGCCTTTCGCAAGGTCGAAGAGATGATCAAGGTCTATGCGCCGCGCGGCGTGTCTTATGTCGGCGAAGGCGAGCTCGCACGCGTCTGCAAGATCGCGCACAACGTCATGCTCGGGGTCGTGATCGAAAACCTGATCGAAATCACGCTGCTCGTGAACAAGATGGGCGTCCCACGCCATGCTTTCCTCGCCTTCCTCAATAACGGCGTGATGGGCTCCATGTTCACCGCCTACAAATCGCCGGCACTGGTCAATCTCGACTGGACCACGACGTTTACGCCGGAACTCCTGCGCAAGGATCTCGACCTCGGTCTCGAACTCGGGCGCGAGATGGACGTCCCGATGCCGGTGACGGCGGCTGCGCGCGAAGTCCTGCAATCGCATTTTGGCGCGGCGATGCTGCAGAAGAATCCCGAGGAATATCTGCAGAAGGATTTCGCCGCGCTTGCCGAGACCATGGCGCTCGCATCAGGCATGAAGCTCGTGAGCGAGAACAAAAACGTGCCGTCAGGTCTGGAAAGCTAGTAGGTCGCTTCGGAGGCCGCGGCGGAAAATTTGTCGGGGAATCGACCCGGCGCTTGCTTGGAAATTGATTGCCAAGATTGCATTTGCGGTCAAAGGCGCGCGCTCATGAGCGATGTTTCGATCCCCGGCAGAGCCACCATCACTGCTCGTGCGTTGCTGCTCGGCGAACGGATCAACATTGTCGGCCTTGAGCGCAGTGATGTCCTCTCAACCATCCCGCTCGCGTTCCGGGCCGGCAAAGAGGGGGCCGTAGCGCTGTTTCGTTATGGCGTTGCGGTCTTTGTCGGGATGTCGACGCTGGAAGAGGACGAAGTCCTGCGCCAACTGGATGAACGGATAATCAGGCCAGCCAAACGCCGCGAGGAAGAACTGGCGCGCATCGAAATCGCCCCCGATAAGGAAGAGCAAATCGCGCCGGGTGGAACCGTAATCATCAGATCACTGACCACCGAGCACACTTTGCTGATTGCCGATGCGCTCGCCACGACGGTGATCCTGGCACATGACGAAAGAAACGTGGATGCCGTCTTCGACGTGATCGAACCCTTCGCGCGAGAATTGGCGGAACGCGGACGCACGCCCGGCGGACGCCGCGCCATCCTGAAGCTGATTGGAAACGCTCTGCTCGTTCAGCAGCGAGTGTCAGGCCTGGTCGCGGTGGCCGAAAAGCCCGATGTGCTATGGGAACGCCCGGACTTGGAGCGGCTCTACGCACGGCTTGAGGACGAATATGAATTGAAGGAACGTGCCGATGTGCTCACGCGCAAGCTGACCGTCATATCGGACACCGCCAAGGCGCTCGCCGACATCATCGATACCGAACGCTCGTTGCGATTGGAAGTCATTATCGTCGTACTGATCTTCTTCGAAATCCTTTTCACAATGTTGCAGGTCTTCGTGCTGCACCGGCCGTCCTGAATCCGAAATATCCCGAGTGTGTTGTGGGCTTGAGAATGATGACGAAACCGCATGTACAGCAGCGTTGTTCTGGCGTTATCTTCCGCCTCGAAGTGGCCTGCAATGCATTCGCGAATTGCGGCGCCGTGTTATAGGTTCGATCGCTCTACTGGAGGAATGCGTATGGCAAAAATTAGCGACGTTTCAATCGTCAATTGGAACAGGACCGAAGCCAAGCCGGTCGCATCCGGGCTTGAAAGGACGATCTGTAGCAAGAGTCTGTGCGGGTCGAAGACCCTGGACGTCTTCCATCGCACGGTGTTGAAGGGTCGCAAGTTCGAGATCCAGGCGGGCGACAAGTACCATCTCGTCTATGTCATCGAGGCGCCAAACGGGGGCAGCATCAATTTTAATGGCAAGTCGCACCCAGCCGAGGCCGGCGCCGGCGTGCTGCTCGTGCCGGGCGAGTCGGCGCAAATCGAAGCGTCCGGCTCCGATCTGCAGCTGCTGCACATGGTGACGCCAAAACCTCCCGCCGCCGTCGAAGAGGGGTTGCCGGGCGGGCCGGGATATTTCTTCAATCGCAAGACGCTCCGCCCGCTCAGTGACTCCAGCGGAGGCCGCGTGCGCCGTTTCTGCGCCGAATCCAGCGTCAGACTTCTCGATGGCAAGAGGCTCACGCCAACCAACGCCATTCAAGCGGGAGAGATGCGCTATCACGAAGGCGGATCGTCACCCTATCACCGGCACGTCGGCACCAGCGCCAACCCGGATGGCGCCTCCCATTGCTACATCATGTTCAAGGGCCGTGGCGTGGTCCAAGTCGGGGATGACACCCAGGAACTCGAACCCGGCACGCTCGTGTATTTCCCCCCAGGCGTGCCGCATCGGCTTCGCGCCCAGGGCGGTCCGCTCGACTATTTCGAGCTGCAGGCCTGGAAGAGCTTCAAGACCGACGTGCTCAGCGAGGAAAAACTGGGACTCAAGTGGTACTACGACCCTGTGACACCGGGTGGCGCGCGGGTCGAGTGGGACCAGAGCTAGCGAAACGACCTTTCAATTTCGCCCGAACCAGCGTGAGGCCGATTGACGCGAGAGCGGATTCCCGTGAGTGTGTCGCGCCTGTTTCAAGCTTCACTGTGAGGAGACGCCATGCGTACCAAGCCTGCCCTGACTTCCGCCGACGCACAAAAAATGATGACCGCCTGCAAAGCCGAAGCGTCCAAGAATAAATGGAACGTGACGATCGCGATCGTCGATGACGGCGGCTATCCGCTCTTGGTAGAGCGGATGGACGGCTGCGGGCCGATCAGCGCCGAAGTCGCGGTCGGCAAGGCGCGCACCGCCGCTTTGACGCGCCGCCCCACGAAATTCTGGGAGGATCGCACCAAGGAACGTCCCGGCTTTCTGACCTTCCCCACGCCAGGCGTCATGTTCCAGGGCGGATTGCCGCTGATGCACCAGAACGAATGCGTGGGCGCCATCGGCGTCTCGGGCGTGCAATCCCACGAGGACGAGCAGATCGCCCAAGCCGGGGTGGGCGTGTTGGGATGACTAGATCCTGAAACTCTTCTGCACCTGCGGCGGGAACAAATCCTCGGGCGCGAGCCTGCGGTGGGTGACACCCTGCTCGTGCGCGTATTGCAGAAATGCCTCGAGCGTCTTGCGATTGGCCTCGACGCCGTAGGGCATCAGCTCCTTGCCGACGATGTCCTGCGCGCGGCGCGCGAGCTCGTAGCCCCATGGGATCGGCACCACCGAACTCGTGCAGTTCAACACACGTTCCACGCTGCGCCGCTTTGCCTCCTCGAACGCCTTGTAGAGGTTCATCGCCACCCACGGATTGCGCTCCACGATTTCGCGCTTGATCGCCACCGTATGCATGATCGGGAAAATGCCGGTCTCCTTCACATAGCGCTGCTCAAGCTCGAGATAATCCTCAAACAGCCGTTTGATATTGGGATGATGTTGTTCGTAGCACGCCGGCGGATGGGCGGAGAACGCTGCATCGATCTCTCCCGATACCAGCATTCCGCTCAAGGATTTGTCCGGCGCAGATGCGTATTTGATTCCCGTCGGCAGTTTGAGTTGCACCTTCTCCATGCGGCCGGGCTGGTCGACGCCGGCCTGCACCCATTGGATCGAGGTCAGATCGACCTTGTACTGGTGCGCCAGAAATCCACGCGAGTAGACCGCCGCTGTCTGCGCCCATTCCGGAATGCCGACTTTGCGCCCGGCAAGATCGGCCGGCGTTTTTACGGGACCATCGCGGCGCACATAGATCGACGAATGCCGTGGCACGCGCGAGGGAAAGACTGGAATTGCGACCAGCGGCGCATTGCCTTGTGAAACCAGCGACGTGTACTTGGCCATCGACACCTCGGCCGCGTCGAAATCGAGATAGTTGAAGGTGCGGAAAAATATCTCCTCGATCTGCAACCCGAGACAGGTGAGATCGACGCCCTCTACCGTCACCCGGCCGGTAACGAGATCGGTGACATGATCGTAATGGCTGATCGCAAGCGTCAGCGGCAGTCGGCTCACGAACTTCTCTCCATCAGTTGGGGGACTTCAGGCTGGCAATTGGCTACAATACACCGAAACACCGAATGGCCGACAAGTCTCTCACCTTTGAGAAGTCTCTGCACTGCCCTAAGCGCGCCAAATACGTATTATTTCTGCCATCAATAGCAGAGGCGAAGCGCCGTTTGCTCACGCCGCTGGTTGAGATCAATCGCGATTATCCGCCAAGCACTATCAACCGCGACTGTCGCTCAGCACGATTCGCACCAGATCTGCCGCGTTTTTCGCGCAAAGCTTCTCCATGATGTGCGCGCGATGGACTTCGACCGTGCGCGTGCTGATGCTGAGACTGCGGCCCACTTCCTTGTTGGAGGCCCCCGCCGCGATTTGCGCCAACACTTCGCGCTCGCGCGGCGTCAGCAATTCTTGACCGGCGAAATGCCGCGCGATCAGTCCGCCCGCATGGCTCCGTTTCGCGACATTGATCGCTTCCTGGACGCGTCCGACCAGAGCATTCACGTCAAATGGCTTCTCGATATAGTCGAGCGCCCCGTTTTTGATGGCGCTGACGACTGCCGGCACGTCGTTCCGTCCGGACAGCATCAAGATGGGCGCGGGATATTTCTTGGCATCGATTTCACGCAAGACCTCAAGCCCCGAACGATCCGGCATATTGACGTCGAGTAGGACGCAAGCGGGCCGCTGCGTAGTCGCGGCGGCGAGAAAGGAATTTCCGTCGGCAAAGCTCACGGGCCGGAAGCCATCGAAGGAGAGCGCTTCCGACAGCACGTCGTGAATTGTCGGGTCATCGTCCACGATGAACACGTCGCGGCTCTGCGTGTTGTGTTGTCCCATATCCATCATAGTCTCCGGTTCGATGCGATCGTGAATGGCGAAACAATTGCGACACGACACCCGATTCGCCCGGACTGGACGGTCCAATATTTGGATTAACTTAGCCTTAAGCTATGATTTTAGTCATTTGGGCAGGTCACCGGTACGGGATGGCGTGGGAGCAGCCGCGCGAAAAAAGCCAGGATTCATATGACGATCCTTTTCGCGCTGGTGCCCTCCCCCGCTCTTGGCATGCGCGATCGTTCCGACGCCGCCTGCTTACGTAGAAATGCTTATACATGGCGGCAAGAAGCAATACGACTAAGTATTACCACGTAATAGCGATGATATACTAAAAGAAAAAAGTATAGATAAGTATTAACCAAGAAATTCTAGAAGAAATTAACCTCGTTCTGCCATCCTGTCCTTGCTCGCAACGGGAGGCCAGACCGTGGCTGAAGACCTATTCACCGAACGCTTGGCGAAGATTCGGGCGCGCTTTGCGACCAATCTTCCCGGCCGAATCGATGCCATCGACCGCGCGCTCCCGCAATTGTCCGGCGAGGGCGAATCCGTCATCGCGACGCTGGCCACGATCCATCGCAGCGCCCACGAGATGTGCGGCATAGCGCCCACCGTCGGCTTCGCCGCAACCGGCAAAGCGGCACGATGCGTTGAGCGAATTCTGCTCCAGCCGCTGCGTGACAAGCGCGGCTTGAGCGACAATGAGATCGCCAACGTACGTCACGAGCTTGCGGCCCTGCGCGCCGCAGCACAAGCCGATTTGCAAACAGACAGCACTGGCGCGGTGTAATGATGGCTATTGTTCCATGCAGCGAGCGACTTGCGCGGGTGCGGCGCCGATTCGCTTCTTCGCTTGAGGACAGGATTCTCGATACCTACGCAGCGCTGCCGAAGCTCGCAGGCGAAGGCGCCGCCGTCATGGATATCATTGCACGGAGCTACCGGCGCATCCATGACATCGTCGGGGTCGGCCCCACTGTCGGATTCAGCGACACCAGCCGCGCTGCGCGCGCGGTCGAAAATGTTTTACTGCCCGCGCAGTCAGCTGGACGCGGTCTCAATGCCGAAGAAATCGATCGGCTCAAAATTGCTTTGCAGGCTTTGCGGGAAGTCTCGCGGCGCGAAATGCACTCATTCTGAACGATCAAAATGGGCGGGGGATCATGAAATCGATGCGTGCGCTGATTCTGCTTGCCGTTGCTCTAATGTTCATTTCAGCCGGGAACGCTTGGCCACAAACACGCCTGTCGGCGACTACTCCAGTTCAAAAGCCGACTCTGACAAGCACGACCACACAGATGCAGCGCACCGCATTGGCAACGACACCAACCCATCCGGACAATCTGGTGGCCGCCGTAACGCTTGCGGATATCGGTTTCGTCAACGGTTTCCGCTTTGCCAATCTCGGCGGCCGCCGCGAAGTATTCGTGCCATTGCCGCAGGGCAAGGAAGTGACGTCGAGCGAGCTCGTGCTTGTCATCGATGACATCAGCGCGCATGAAGCACGCCGTAATCTTGAAGTTCTCGTCAATGATCGCAGCGCGATGGCGATCGCACTGGACGGCAAGAGCCAGGCCCGCACGATTCGCGTTCCGATCGCGAAGGCGAAAGATGGCTTCATCAAACTCTCTTTCATTTATTCCGGTGCCGCCACTCCCGATCGCTGCATCGACGTGCGCTACGTCGGCGACAGTCTGACGATTCGTCCTGAGACCGCGATCGAAATCGATGTCGGCGCGGCCAATCCGCTTGATGTCACCACCACCGTGGCGCTCATGCCCCGCGATGTGGCCATTGTGCTGCCCAGCCGCCCTCTCGCCGAGTCGGAAATCGCCACCGCGCTGACCGTCGGCCGCACGCTTATCACATCCGGCCGCCGCATCCGTTTCCAGCAGAGTTTCGAATCGCTGCCCGAACTTGCCAAACGTAGCGATCCCAAACGCTGGACTCGCGGCATTGTCGTCATTGGCACGCTCGACGAGGTAAGCGGTTATATCGATGCACCTGTCGCACCGGTCGCAACCGTGGCGGGTCCGCCCACCGTCGGCACGCTTGCCGCGGTGCGGATCGGCGGCGCGCCGGCCTTGATCGTATCCGACGCCGTCGCCGGCCGGCTGTTAGCGAGCCCCTGGCTCAAGGCAACGCGCGGAGTGGCGGCAGCCTCCGTGGGCGATGCTGCGCCGACCCAGCTGAACACCGATCACGTCACATTCGACCAACTCGGCGTCGCCGCCGTACAGGCCGAGGTCTTTGGCCGTGCCGACCTCGCCACCGCAATCGACATGCGCCGGCTGCCGATGGGCATGCGCGCCTCGCGTCTATTGCTCGATCTAATGGTGGCTCCCGACGGCGACGGCGAGAAAGCGGTGGTGAGCGTGTTCGTCAACGAGCACATGCTCGGCAGCACTGTGGCGGCGATTAACGAACCCACCCATCTGGATTTGCTTATTCCTGATGGCTTGATCGGGACCACCGCCAATGTCCGCGCCATGGTGCAACGGCGCAGCGCGCAGGGCGATTGCCGATTCGAACCGCAGGGCTATCCCGCCCAAATACTCGGCTCGAGCGCTTTCATCATCACACCGGCCGATAACCGCGCCGACGATTTCTCTGATCTTGCCACCCGCTGGTCGTCCGGCATCGAGGTTCTACTCCCGAGCAGTGCCGCTGAACGGCCGACGCAGATGGTCGGTCTCGTCTCCGGCGTACTCGCGTCGTTGTCGCACGAAAGCGCACCGGTCACGGTCAAGCTTACGGCGCCGGGCGCGGCTCCTGCCCCGACCGCTTCGTTTCTTGCGGTCAGCGAATTGCCGCCGATGGGCAGTTCGCCCAGAGTCCGTTTCGACCGTGGCCGAATCGTGGTGGCCGATCGTTCCGGCAAGACGCTCTTCGATCTGAGCGGCCATTCGTCGGGAGCGCTGGCGCAAGTTGTGACCGCTGGCTCCAATTCCGGTCTGTGGATCAGGTCTTTTGCGGCGAACGGCGCACTGCCCGAGCCGACCGATGTCAAGCTCGACCAAGGCGACGTCGCCTTCGTTGACGGCATCGGCGTCGCACTCACCATGTCGACCGAGCGCGACACGCTGGTCCGCGTCTCCTACCCCGAACAGGTATCGTGGCTCACCGTCGCCGAGCGGCTGCGCTTCTGGATCGTTGCCGGCCTGTGGCTGTTTGCCACCATGATCGTGTTGTTCGCACTCCAGCGCATGTTCCGCCGCAAGCCTGCCGGCGCGAACGAATAGGTGCGCGATGCCGCTTTCTCCCTCTGATCGCGCGCTTGGCGATCTTCTGGTCGGACGCCGCGTCATCACGCTGCCCCAGCTCGACGAGGCCGTTGATCTCGCCGAGACCTGGAACGTGCGGCTCGGTGACGCGCTGCTCTCACGCAACTGGATGGAACCCCGGCATTACTACGAGACCTATGCACGGAACTTCGATCTGCCGTTCGTCGATCTTGTGCGCGATCCGCCCGATCACGCGCTGTTGGTCTCGACCGAGACCGACATCTATGCGCTTCGCCTGACTTTACCGTGGCGCCGTCGCGAAGGCCGCCTCGTTATCGCCACGGCTGAACCCGGACCAGAGACGGTGTTGTTTGCCCGCCGGCGCTGGGGCACCGGCATCGAATTCGTGGTGGCATCGAAATTCGACATCATTTTCGCGATTCAAACCGCATTCGCGGACGCGCTCTCACATCATGCCGTATTCGAGTTGGCTAAGCTCGACCCGCATTTGTCCGCCCAACAAGTATTCACGACACCGCAGGTCATTGCGCTCTATCTCATGCTCACGGCCTTCCTGGCCGGGCTTGCAATGACGCCAATCGCGACGCTGATCGCACTCAACATGATGATCAGCGTTCTCTATCTCGGCAATTTCCTCTTCAAGGGCATTCTCGTCTCCGTTGGCGGCGGCCGTTCGGCGGCCGTTGACGAGACCATTGCCATCGAAGCACGCGCGCTGCGCCACGACGAACTGCCGGTGTTCACCGTGCTCGTCCCGATGTTCCGCGAAGCCCGCATGCTGCCGTCGATCGCGCGCGCGCTCCGCAAACTCGACTATCCGCTCGGCAAGCTCGACATCAAAATCGTGCTCGAGGCCGACGACCATGAAACAATCGAGGCCGCCCGTATGCTCGGCCTCGAGGGTGTGTTCGAGATCATCGTGGTGCCGCCGTCGAAACCGCAAACCAAGCCGAAGGCCTGCAATTTCGCGCTTCGCTTCGCGCGCGGCGAATATCTCGTGATCTACGACGCCGAGGACCGTCCCGAGCCCGATCAACTGCGCAAGGTCGTTGCGACATTCCGCCGAGCGCCACCCAACACCGCGTGCCTGCAATGCCGTCTCAACTACTACAACGTCAACGAGAACTGGCTCACGCGCATGTTCACGCTCGACTATTCGCTCTGGTTCGATCAGGTGCTTCCCGGCCTAGAGCGCTTGAGGATTCCGATTCCGCTCGGCGGCACCTCGAACCATTTCAAGATCGCCGTACTGCGTGAGCTGCACGGCTGGGACCCGTTCAATGTCACCGAAGATGCCGATCTCGGCATGCGGCTCGGCCAGAAGGGGTACCGCGTGGGCGTGGTCGACTCCACGACCTTCGAAGAGGCGAGTTGCCGTACCGGCCAGTGGATCCGCCAGCGTTCTCGCTGGATGAAGGGTTACATGCAAACCCTGCTCGTCCATATGCGCCATCCCTTGCGCCTCATGCGCGTGGCCGGACCGCTCGGCTTTCTCGGATTCGTATTCTTCATCGGCGGCACGGTTCTCGCCGGCCTCGTCAATCCGATATTCTGGATGCTCTATTTCGTGTGGTTGATCGCGGCGGCCACGGGCTTCGATCCGATATTCCCCCAGACGCTGCTGTTCATCAGCCTGTTCAATCTGCTCGCCGGCAACGGCGCCTTCACCTACCTGAGCATGCTGGCGCCCATCCAGCGCGGATGGCTTGGACTCATCCCCTACAGCCTCACCGTCTTCGGCTATTGGGTGCTGATTTCGATCGCGGCCTACAAGGGCCTCTGGCAGCTCCTGCGCGATCCATTCTTTTGGGAGAAAACCACCCACGGCATCTCGCGACATCCCGCCGCGCAACACGAAATACCCCAGGAGGCCGCGACGTGATGCGCGCCCTCCCCAGCGGACTAGCCGTATCATTGTCCTTCGTGACCGCGCTGGTCTTGGCCGCGGTTGCCATCCAGAAAGGCTTGGTCACCGACGATGCAGTGCGGCTTTGGGCCGGAGCGACTTCCGCCGGCACCGGTGATCTTTCGATCGGGCGCATTGTCGCGGCCTATCCGACGATTCCATTCCTTTCGACCACGCTGGTGGCACTGCTCACGCCCGACAGCACACCCGCGCCCATTATCGTCGCGTCAGCCGTTTTCGCGGCGATAACCGGCTTCTGGTTTGTCCGGTTTCTCACTGTGGGATTACCACTCTGGGCAGCGGTCTTATCCACGATACTGATCGCTTTCCACCCCATGATGCTGCGTGCCGTCATCGGCGGTCCCGCCGACGTATTCCTCGCACTCTTCTTGTTCATGATTGCAAGCGCGCTCTTTGACCTGCGCGCGCGCAGCACGACGCCCGAAGTGATGATGGTCGGGCTTTCGCTATTCGCGCTGGCGTTCTCGCATCCGATCGGCGCAGCCATCGCATTCGCCATGGTGCCGCTGCTTGTCCTCGCGGTTCATCCAATGCTCGTTGCAAACTCTTCGCTCAACATCCTGATAGCGCTGTTGTTCCCGACGATCTTCGGCATCTTCGCTTTTGTCTATGTGTCTTGGATTTTCCCCGGCGCAGGCTGGAGCTATTTCGCGGCTCCCGCCGAGAGCCTGTCGCATTGGGCGGTGGGCATCGCTCATCTTATTGGCGACAACTTGAGCGGTGGGCTGACGGTCGACGCAAGCTTGGCCACCGGCGCCGCCCTCGTCCTCGGTGCCCCCGTTGCGATTGTCGCGTTTTCCTGGGTCATTCGCAGGCGCCCCTTGATCGCCCCGGCGCTCGTGTTCGCCTCAGCCTTGATTGTTGCGGCCGCGAGCACCGTCGCGACCGGCCTGTTCGGCGACCCTTCGGCGCTTGCAGTCGCCTCACCTGTGCTTGCAGCCATCGCGATGATTCGCGTGCCGACTGTCTCCCAGCGCCTCAGCGTCATCTTGCCGCTGCTCGCACTCGGATGGATAGGCGGCTTAATCAGTCTTGCGCTGATCGATCCAGCCACCACGACACGCTTGACGGCGCTGGTCGAAAGCCGCGGCGGCGATAGCGAACGCATCGATACCCTTGCCGCCGGCGGCGCCATGGTCGGCCGCGATGGCATTCTCGTCGATAGTCAGAATGCGCCAGCGATCGTGGTTGGCCGCGGCAGCGCGCGCGGCGTGTTTGCGCCTTCAAGCGAGCCGTTCGCGCTCGCACTGCTACTCGCGCGTCTTGATGCACCCTTCGTTGCCGTACCGGATCCGCAGAGCATGATCGGAATAAGCGATCGATTGAACAAGGCGTTTCCTACGCTCTATCGCGAAGGCGCTGCTGGTTATCGCGTCATATACCAAAACATGACTTGGAAAATGTTTGAGCGCATCCCGGATAAGAAAGATTAAGCGCACGCGAACTACTGTGAACCATATCGTGGACACTAAGTAAAAATACGGAGGCACCCGTGCGAATACTCATTGTCGATGACGCCGAGGATTCACGTGAACTGACCGAAGCGGCGCTCTTGTCCGCCGGCTACGACGACATCGTCACCGCAGCTTCGGGCTGGGAAGCGCTGAAGATTCTCGACGTCGGTGGCCCAAGCGACAAACAGCCGAATGTCGATCTGGTGCTGCTCGACATCGTGATGCCGGAGATCGACGGCATCGAATGCTGCGCGCGTATTCGCAACGATGCCCGTTATACCGATATCCCCATCATCATGGTCACGACGTTGGATGACATGGACAGCCTGGCGAATGCCTTTGTCGCCGGCGCCACCGACTACATCACCAAGCCCATCAATCGAACCGAGCTCGTCGCCCGCGTCCGCGCGGCCCTCAAGCTCAAGGCGGAGCTCGACCGGCGGCAAGCGCGCGAGCACGAGTTGCTGACATTTCTTTCGAATTGGGGCGACCGCCGCGCCGATATCTGGATCGACGAAGCCACCGGCCTGTTCGTCGGCGAGGTCGCGGAGGCCTATCTCACCGCCGCGACCAAGCACCGGACCGATGACACGATTTCGGTGCTCGCGCTCTCGCTCGACCGCTTCGAGGTCTACAAAGCCGCTCATGGAACGGATGCCTCGCAGAGCGCGCTCGCCCAAATCGCGCAGGCGATCCGCAGACTGGCCGCGACCGTGGGAATTGTCGCCGCAGCCTATCGCAACGGAACGATCGTGGTGATCGCGCCGGACTACGCCGCGAACGCGGCCCGCATGCTCGGCGATTCGCTATGCAGCACCGTGTCGAAACTTCGCCTGCAAAATTCAGAATCGATTGTCTCTGACCATCTGACCGCGAGCGTCGCCGCGATCACCGGAAAAGTCCGTAGCGCGATCGATCGCGTCCATCTGCTCACGTTGGCAATTTCCAAAGTGCAAGAAGTCGCAGCCGCGGGAGGCAATCGCGTGTTGGCTCTCGCGATCTGACGATGGCCGCAAGGCCGAAACAATAGCCTTTGTGCTTGTGGAGTATGCGTGTGTTGAAGGTCGGAACCTGCGGCGTGTTTCTTGCTGCCTTCGCGGCTCCGTCACCGACAAACGCCGGCGCCTGGACCCAACCGGAAGGCGGCGGCCAAGCGATCGTAACGGCGACGACGAGCAGTGCAGTCCGCGCATTTGATCGATCCGGGATGTCGAATGTCCCGACTTACAATAAATACGAGCTGCAAGGTCTGTTCGAATACGGCATTACCAGCCGTTTCACATTCATATTCTCGCCGAGCCTGCAACACGTCGATATCGGTGCTCCGACCAATTCAAGCCGTACCGGTCTCGGTTACACCGAAGTAGGCGGCCGCTACAAACTATGGGAAAACGAATCATGGGTTGTGTCCGGACAGGCGACGGTCCGCGTCCCGGGCACGAGCGATAACGCCAACCCCGCGGCCGTTGGCTACACCGGCTACGAATACGACGTGCGCGGTTTGCTCGGCCGCGGCTTCACGCTCGGCAGCATGCCGGCATTTTTCGACCTGGAACTCGCCCAGCGCTTCCGCGACAACGGCTATCCGAGCGAATTCCGCACCGATTTCACGTTTGGGATTCGGCCCCTGCCGCGCTGGCTTGTTCTTACGCAATTCTTCAACGTATTTTCCGAAGGCACCGGCGGGCCATTGTCGCCGACCAGCTATGAGTACTACAAATTTCAGCTCAGCGGGGTCTACTCGATCACGACGTCGCTCGCGCTGCAGGCCGGTGCCTTCACCACCTATGCGGGCCGCAACGCGCTTCAGGAAAACGGCGGCATCATTGGACTGTGGTATAAGTTCTAGTCAGCGTCGCATCGCAGCAACCACGCACACGCCAGTACGCGTTCGGCCGGCTTGTTCTGCACGGTGAAATCCGTATCGGTTTTTCCGCCGGCATTGGGATCGGTAAACCAGCGCCACACCAGAACGCCGCGGATCGAAGGTCGGTCGAGGCTCTTCAACCAATCGGAAAGCACGTCCGCCTGCAGAGCGAGGTCCGTTTCCGCTTCTCGTTCCTCCGCGCTTTCCCACGGCGCGGCAGCAGCCCCTTGCGCCGAGCGAATGCCGATTTCGCCCACGACCACCGGCTTGCCGGTACGCACGGCAAGAGCGTCAAGCCGATCAACGATCCCGCGCATGATCGCCAGACGGAAGGAGCGATCGCCATCGTTGCCGAGCGGTGGGTAGAGCGTCACGCCGATGGCATCGAGCCGATCCCAGAACGGCACTCGCTCAGCTTCTTCGACATTATGCGCCGCATAGACCAGCTCACCGGGAAAATTGACCCGCACGGCATCGATGACGCTCGCCCATTCCGCACGTTCGATTGTCCTGCTCAATTCGGTGCCGACGCAAAACACATCGGCCCTCTCTTCGGCAGCCACCCGGGCCAGCCGGACGAGCTGCGCGCGATAGCGTGCAAACCAGGCATGCCAGTCGCCGTCCGCGCCAAGCGTGATCGCACCCGCCCAGCTTCCATCCACCCAGACCTGCGGTTTGACGATGGTGGCAAGACCGAGCCTGCGCGCCTCCCGAATTGCCTGCCTCAATCCGGCATCATCCATGTCGGAACCACGGACGATATCGGCGCTCGTCGGCGTGGCCTGCCAAAGGAAGGGCACGATGGCGATCGCTGATGCGCCGACCTTCTTTGCCAAAGTCAGAGATTGTCTTGCCGACGCGCTGCCGAAAGGATGACCGGGAGAAACAATGATGTTGAACCCATCCAGGCGCCGGTCCGTTCTCGCGATCGAGGCGACCAACGCCACCGCCATCAGCACAACAGTCATGCCGAAAAGGCGTCGTCTTCGGCGATACATCGACGGACCTGAAATCTTGACCGACAAGACTTAAATGTGCTCGATCACGTCGATCAGCCTATCGAGCGCATTTTCGACGCTTGGAATCGTATCGGTGCCGGCGAGCGTGGCGATTGCGCATTGCTCCAACGCAAATGCACTGGCGCTGATTTCGCCAAGCCCGACAGTCCCGCCGCCGCCGGCGAGCTTGTGCGCGGCTACGATGATGCGGTCGAGGGCCGGTGATGCCTTCGCCTCGTCGGCAAGCTCGGACTTATCGCGACTGAGTGAAGCCGCCTCAATCTTTGCGCGCTTGAGGAACCGCGCGCGCGCTCCGGCGAAGCGGTTGTCTGGCTGCATGCAGCCCCGCACCGAAGCCGCCAATGTCAGCGGGTCGAAAGGCTTTGAAATGACCCCCAGCGCTCCAAGCGCGCGGAAACGCTCAAGCTCGCGCGGCTGCGCCCGCGCGGTCATGAATATGACGGGGATGGCATTTGTGTTCGGGCTCTCCCGCAGGCGCGCCAGCGTTGTGGGACCGTCCATTTCCGGCATCATCACGTCGAGTAAGATGAGGTCGGGCAACCATTCGGCAGCCGCAGTCAGGGCGTCTCCTCCCGACGAGCAGTTTCTGACGCTGAATGCCGGATCGAGGCCGAGCGATATTTCGACGACTTCGCGGATGTCCGGCTCGTCGTCGACGTGAAGGATACGCATCGAGTTCATGCGACCTCCTTATTGAGCTCGAGTACATTTTGCTGGCTTTGCCCGCGCGAAATGATTGCGCGATCGGCGGCCGCATCGACATCCGCGGCTAGAGGTAAATCGACATAAAAGATCGTTCCACCGTCCGGCGCGTCATCGAAACCTACCCTCCCGCCGAGTTTGACGACGATCTGTTTGACGATGTTCAGGCCGAGGCCGGTGCCGCCCTTCTGACGCACGCCGTTGGAATCGGCCTGCGCGAACTTCTGGAAGATTCGAGACCGGAACTTTTCTGGTATGCCCGGTCCATGGTCACGCACACTGATGCGCACCATTGCATCGACGGACTCGATAGTGATCAAGACTTCACTTGCCTGCGGCGAATATTTTACCGCATTGGAAAGCAGATTGGTGACGACCTGCGTCAGCCAATCAAAATCGGCCTGCACGAAGACTTGTTTCGCCTGAGGGTCAAGCCGCACATTGACTTCGTGTTGATCGGCGAAACATCTGTTACTTTCGATCGCCTGCTCCACGAGCCGACGAACATCGAGTTTTTTCATATGAAATTCGATTGCTCCGGATTCGATTTTTTCGATGTCCAGAATGTCGTTGATTAACCGCACGAGACGCTGACTGTTTGAATGCGCAATTCGCAACAGACGCTTGGCGGCAGCGGACATCTTGTCGGTGGGATCCGCGACCAACAACCCGAGCGACGCGGCGATTGACGTCAGGGGCGTGCGCAGCTCGTGACTTACCATCGCGACAAATTCATCTTTGATGTGTTCGCGTTCTTCGCTCGAGTGTCGTAAATCAGCAGCCGTTCTCTTGATTTCCTCGGCCATGTGGGCGAACGCATGAGCGAGGACCCCGATCTCGCCAGACGCATTCAGTGCTGCATCGGATATCTTGAGTGGTTGATCTGGATTGAAGGTCTCGATTGCTTCGGTCACTTGCACCAGCGGCTTTGTAAGCGACTTTGCCAGCAGGCACGCCAACGCAACCGCGCCGATCGCCGCAATCAGGCCGGCGATCAGGCTGGCTTTCTGCACTGATGCAATCGGCGCCATCGTCTCCGCATGCGGCACGGTAATGAACGCGCCGAAACGGGCTCCTTTCTCCGGATGCGCCGCCACAATCGCGGCGTCGTATTCCTGTCCATCGAGAGTGCTCAACTGGCGAGATTGTGGCTGCCTGATCTCGAGCAAATCGTTGAGGTCACCCATAAGATCGATGAGTCGGTTCGGCCGGACTGAAGCGGAGCTCAATTCGTGCGATTGATTGAGAAGATTAAGATTGATGAAATATTCGCCGCGATCATTGACCACGTACACCCGCTCTTGTTCACCCACTGTGCCGGAAGCCTGAAGCGAATGTATCGCATCAATAATCGGTCGGGCATTCGCACTCAGGAACACAACGCCGAATACCGAGCCATCAGCTGCATAAACAGGCGTTGTGACCTGCAGTACGGGCAAAGCAACGACGTGCGCTGAACTCTGAATATTGCGAACCCGTGAAATGTACACGTCCCCGGCTTTCATTTTTATTGTCTGCCTGAAGATGTCGGTATCGTCTTTACGCTGCAACTGTTCGTTCGGAACAGTCCGAATGGCGCCATCGGGGGCCAGCCGGTCCACGCGCAATATTTCACGGCCGCCGTCAATCCCGATGATGCCGAATGCCAAGTAGGACGCGTTGGCGGCGAGTTTCGATTTCATATAGCTCGCTAGCCGCTCGGCTTCCGGATCCATCTCACCGGCAAGTTTTCCGTCGCTGTGGCGCGTGAGTATCAATCGACGGATCGCCGTTGTTGATGGAATGATGAGGACGTCGGCGCTGACTTCACCGAGTTTGTCGTCCAGCATGGTTGCGAGCAGACGGGCGCGCGTCTCCAGCTGGCGCCGGGCGCCGGCCCCAATGGCGCTCTCAAGAACGTGATTGGCGAAAAAGAGCATTCCCGCGGTGGTTCCCGCCACCAGGGCAACCATGACGAACGTCAAGCGAATCGACAGCTTCATAGTTGTTATCGCTGTACTGGCGCCCGTTTTGACTCTCGCGAGGCTTGGCCAACGGGACCGAGCGATTCGACAAGGACGCGAACAGAATCAGCATTTTCCGCAACAAAATCTATTGTGAGGAACACGTATACAGTCGTTAACAAAAAGTATATCGAAATATAAAGTTCGATTCTATACGCTGCTAAGGCCAGAAAATGTTTTCTCATTCATGGCGCACGCAATAAATACATGACTAATACGCTACCTATACATATGAGCGGCCTGTCACATTACAGTCATGCTGAAAAATGGCACACAAACCGGACCGCAAGCGCATCTATTCCACGGTGGTTCCAAGTATTTTTTGGCTAACATCGGCGCGCCGGCAAGTCAATCAACGAGTGTGCGACTATGTTCCTACAACCTTGAAGGGCCCGGCATTTTTACCTATTCGTCGTGCCGAACTACTCGCCACGCGCGACCTTGATGCCCTTGATCACTTCTTTGATGACGCCACACAGCGGTAGACTGAGCCGTGCGGCGTCAGCCTCTTCCAGCACGATCATCATGTCTTTCTCGGCCCAGGGCATCGGTCGATCACCGGCACCTGACGCCAGCGCCCAGTTTTGCCCGCTCGACTGTAGCAACATGTCGCCCAGGGCCTTGCGATCAACCCCGAGCTTCTGTCCGAGCCGAAGCCCCTCGTCGTTCGCACAAATGCAGGCCCAAAGAATCAGGTTGTTGACCATCTTGCCGACTTGGCCCGAGCCTACCGGCCCAAGATGAAAGATCGCATCGGCGAAGGCGGCGAAGGCGGGACGGCAGCGCTCGAACGCCGCTTGATCGCCGCCGCCGGTGATCAACAACTTGCCCGCTTCCGCGGCAGGCTCTCCACGACAAAGCGGAATATCGAGCGGCACGAGCGATCGCGCCGCGAGTCGCGTTGCAATGTCACGCATGCCGCTCGGTGAAATGGTCGAAGCTATTCCGATGATCGTGCCTGGCCGTGCGCCATCGACCACGCCGTTGTCCCCGAACAGTGCGGCCTCGGCTTCGTGCTCGAAACCGGTGACGACGATCACGAGATCGCTATTTCGCGCCAGATCCGACGGCGAGGCCGCGATCGCAATGCCGTGTTTTGCTGCGGCTTTGCCGGCAATCTCGCTCACATCATAGCCGATGACCGAAAAACCCTTGGCCGCAAGCAGCCGCGCCATCGGGTTGCCCATCTTGCCGAGCCCGATCATGCCGATCGTTTTGACAACCTGCGACGCCATGGAATTCCTGCGCCTCAGATCGCACCGGTCGCCGTGGGTCCGCCTTGCGGCCGGTGCCGCTTGACGGCTTCCGGATTCGTCGAATCGACGCCCATGTAGACCCCGCGCTCCCACTTGCGTTTGAGCGGATCAGAAACCTTCAGCGTCATCTTGCCGATATGTTGGATTTCTATGTCGACGGTCTCGCCGTCTTGCAACGCGCCCAAACCCTCGTGGTTGGTGCCGCAGGCAATGAGATCGCCGGAATTCATCGTCATCACGGTGGTGGCGAATTCCACCAGCGCCGGCACGCGATGCTCCATATCGTCGGTGTTGTAGTTGTGACGCAGCTGGCCGTCGTTCCAGAACCGCACGATGAGATCGTTCGGATCGGGAACCTCATCGGCGGTGGCGATGCAGGGGCCGATCGGCGAGAATGTGTCGAACGATTTCCCGAGCCAGCTCGTGAGCGGTGTTGCCGGCCACGTGCGTCGCCCCTGCTCGCGGGCGGAGACGTCGATGAGGCACGTGTAGCCGAAAACCGCACGTTTCCAGTCTTTCGCCTTTATCATTTTCGCCGGGCCCTTCATCACCAGCGCCAGCTCCGCCTCATGCATGAATATCCACGGCACCGTGAATTCCGGCAGCATGATCGTGTCGCCCGGCCCCACCACCGCGTCCGGATTTTTCATGAACATATTGAGCGGCCGAGGCTCCCGCTGCGCGTGTTCCCAATAATTCGCGATGCAGGCGAGGATTTTGCCCGGCCGCGGCAATGGCGGTTTCAAACGTACATTCGAGAGCGGCAACGCCGGCCCCTTTACGGCAAGCTGCTGCAAGGCCGGCCGCAATGTTTCGTAATTGTCGATAATGCCGACCATGGTCAGTTGCGGCGTGTAGTCCTTCTTCACCGCGCTTGAAATATCCACGATGCCGCGCTCGGTCATGAGACCCGGCATAATGTCGCTGCCGGTCCCGGCTTGAAACAGCACAAGTTTCACGCATCCCTCCCTTCTTGTTTGCGCGGGATATCAGCACATCCGTTCCGCGCCCACCAGTTGCCCGCTCAAGCCTGCATATCAGCCCTGTTGAGTCTCGGCGCCCACAGGCTCAATCGATGGCTGTGAAGAAATTGCCTCGCTCGATGCGCTGCGATATCGTTGCCGCGATCGAACGCGGCGAACCGCCGCCAAGAATAACGCACAAAGCTAAAAGGGTGGCCCAGATGGCTATGATCAAGGTGACCGATATCGCTTACGGCAGGCTGCGCTCGCCGGATCTCGACAAGATGGAAGAGTTTTTGACCCGTTTCGGGTTGATCAAATCCGCGCGCACGGACAAAGCTCTCTACATGCGCGGCACCGACCCGCCCCACCATATCCACGTCACCGAGAAGGGTGAGCCCAAGTTCGTAGGCCTCGCCTATTACGCCGCAAGCGAGGAGGATCTGCACAAGGTGGCCAAGGCGCCCGGCGCCTCCGGCGTGGAGACCATCGACGAGCCCGGCGGCGGCAAGCGCGTGCGGCTGAAGGAACCGAACGGCTACCAGATCGAGGTCGTGTACGGCATCGAGCGGCTCCCCGAAATCAAGGCGCCGCGCCAATTGATCAATTCCGGGTACGCGCCGACAGCCCGTGCCGGCCAGGCGATGCGCATTCCGAAAGGCGCCTCGCGGGTCAAACGCATCGGCCACGGCGTCATGGGTACGCCAAAGCTGAAGGAGACGATCGCGTGGTTCCGCGACACGCTCGGGCTTATCTGCTCGGACGATGTTTATGCCGGCGAAAAGGAAAACCTGATCGGCTCGTTCAATCGCTGCGATCGCGGCGACGCCTTCGTCGACCATCACGTATTTTTCGCGCTTCAGCACGGTCATGCCGGCTTGAACCATGTCTCGTTCGAAGTGCAGGACATCGACGACGTGTTCATGGGCCATTACTACATGCGCGACTACGGCAAGTACGAGCACATGTGGGGCATCGGCCGGCATCTGCTCGGCAGCCAAGTCTACGACTATTGGGCCGATCCGTGGGGCCGCGTGCATGAGCATTGGGCCGACAGCGACCGCTTCAATATCAGGAACGGCAGCAATCTGATTTCGGCGGAAGAAGGCTTGGTTTCGCAATGGGGCGACCCGCCGCCGCAGAAACTGCTGGAGCGGATCACGCCGTAGACGAAGAAACTGTCAGTGCCAAAGAAGCCTTGCGACCTCGACCACGCGTTCGAGCTTGCGCCGCTGATCGTCCGCGCCGATGAGGTTGCCGACCACGTCGGACGCGAAGCCGCATTGCGGGCTAAGCGCGAGTTGCTCCAGCGGCAGATACCGGCTCGCCTCCTCGATACGGCGCTTGAGTTCGTCCACACTTTCCAGCTCCGGCACTTTGGTGCTCACGAGTCCGAGTACGATCACCTTGCCCTTCGGAACAAAGCGCAGCGGAGCAAAACTGCCGGCGCGCGGACTGTCGTATTCCAAGAGGAAACGATCGTGTGGCAGTTCGTTGAACAGGCGCTCGGCGATAGCGTCGTAGGTGCCTTCGCGATGCCACATGCTGCGTTGGTTGCCGCGACAAAGATGAATGCCGAAGGTCACGCCGGGAAAATTCGCGATCACGGCTGCGTCGGCCTTCAATGATCGCGCAAAATTTTCCTCTGGGTCCTCCCCACGTGCGCGCATCTGCGCAAGCGACGGCTCGTCTACGTAGGCCGTATAGCCGGGCGCATCGATATGCACGTACCGACAGCCGGCATCGACGAGACCCCGGATCATCTGCCGCTCGATCGCGATCACATCGGCGAGGAAATCGTCCATCGTGCGATAGACCGCTTTGGAGGCGGCATGGTCGAACCGCTGGGAAATCCGGTCGGGTCCGATCAGCGACACTTTCACCGGCTTCTTGGCGACACCGGCGACAAAGCGGAATTCTTCGAGCGGGATATTACGCCTGAGCCTGAGGCGGCTCACCACTGGCCGTCGATGAGAAATCGCCGCGCCCTTCTCGTGGACTGGCACTTCCCATCGCCGCAGCGCGCTGCCGCCTTCGACACGCTTGTTATAGGCAAGCAACGTGCTCCGGCTGGCGTCATAGCCCTCGACTGCGGCGCCAAAACTGTCCTGGAAATTGAGCCGCCGCATTTCGCCGTCGCTGATGACATCGAGGCCCGCGCTTTCCTGCAGCGTGACGGCGTCGCACACCGCCTCATCCTCGATTTGCCGCAGTCCGTCCGCATCGAGCTTGCCCTCGTCAAATCGCGCCCGTGCCTCAATCACTGCGGCCGGCCGCAGCAGGCTACCCACCACATCGGTTCGTATGACTTTCAAATCGCTCACGGCGGACTCCGGGGAGACTTCACACCCGCGTCGGATCGAGGATCACTTTGCCGATGCCCGCGCGGCCTTCCACGATTTCGTGCGCATGCGCGGCTTGGCTGAGCGGCAGCACGCAATCGATCAACGCCTTGAGACGCCCTTCGGCCGCCGCCTGCAAACTCATGCGCACGTCGTCTTTGGTCTCGCCGGTCGCGCCAATGATGCTCAGTTGGTTTTGATAGAGCCGATTGACGTCAAGCGGAACGATGCCACCGCCGTGCCCGCCTGCCGTGACGAGCCGACCGTTCCGCGCAAGGGACGCCAGCGCCTTCGGAAACAAATCCGGCGCGCCGATGTTCTCGAACACCACATTGACGCCGCGGCCTTCGGTTATCCGCATCGCTTCGACGGTCAAATCCTGGGCGCGATAATTGATCCCGGCATCCGCGCCGAGCTCGCGCCCGACCTTGACCCGCTCATCGGAGCCCGCCGCCGCAATGACCCTCGAATTGAGATATTTCGCGGCCTGCACGCCGGCGCTACCGAGCCCTCCGGCCGCGCCCATCACCAGCACCCATTCGCCGGCCTTGAGCTGCGCCTTGTCGCGCAGCAGGAAGAAAGCCGTTGGCGCGTGGCGCGCTACAACCGTGGCGGTCGGAAAATCGATTCCGTCCGGCACGATGGTTGTGCTGTCCGCCGCCGCCTTGACGTATTCCGCATAGCCGCCCCAGGTGTGCACGCCCATCAGCCGCGGCGGTTCGGTATCGGTCGGCGCGCGCACCCGCAGTTGCGTCACCACGCGGTCGCCGACCTTGCGCCCGCTCACCCCCGGACCAAGCTTGGCGATGACCCCGGACGGGTCGACGCCCGGCACCAGCGGCAGCGTCACGCGCCGCGCGTATTTGCCGGCCCGCACCACCGTGTCGAGGGTTCGGTTCACCGAGACCGCGTGGACCTTGATGAGCACTTCGCCGGGCCCAGGCTCGGGCGTCGGCACATCCTCCAGCCTGAGCACATCAGGCGGGCCGAATTCACGAATAACAATGGCCTTCAACGAACCCTCCCGAACGCGGTCCGAGCGGATAAGGCCGCAGTGAGCCAGCGGGGTCAAGCACCGCCGCGCTCATGGAAAGCGTGATATCGTCCGGCCGAAGGACTTCGGCATGACCCGATGGATCGAACTTCGTATATCCGCGGCGCTCACCGCGCTCCTGATCGCGCAAGCAGCACCAGCGGCTGCGGACGACTTCTACGCCGGCAAGCAGATCACCTTAATCGTCGGCGCCGGCGTTGGCGGCGGATACGATCTGCAGGCACGCGCCGTTGCGCGGCATCTCCCCAAGCACATTCCCGGCAAGCCCAGCATCGTCGTGCAGAACATGCCGGCTCGGATCGCAGCAGCGAATTACATGTTCGCGACCGCCCCGGCCGACGGTACCACGATCGCGCTGATCCAGCGCGGCATGCTGCTCGCCAAGTTGATTTATCCGGCCGGCGTTCGTTTCGAGATCGAGAAGTTTCACTGGCTTGGCAGTCTCAACAGCGACGTCGCAGTAACGCTCGCCTGGCACACCGCCCCGCACAAATCGGCCCAGGATTTATTCGACAAGGAGCTTATCGTTGGCGGCATCACGGGCGTCGATCCCGAAACGACACCGAAGATCTACAATTCGCTGATCGGCACCAAATTCAAGGTCGTGACCGGCTACAACAGCACTGCAGCGATCGCTTTGGCGATCGAACGCGGCGAGGTGCAGGGTATCGCCGACTGGTCGTGGGCGAGCATCAAGGCCGTGCGTCCGCAATGGCTCGCCGACAAGACGGTCACGCTGTTGCTGCAGGGCGCCTTGAAGAAGGAACCCGAGCTGGGCAGTCTTCCGTCCGCGCTCGACTACGTCAAGAACGACGCCGACCGCAAGGTCATGGAGCTGCATTTCACGCAGAAGACTGCGGCACGGCCGGTTGTCGCCCCACCGGGCGTTCCGGCCGACCGGATCGCGATGCTTCGCCAGGCCTTCGCAGATCTTGCCAACGACAAGGACTTCTTGGCGGAAGTCGACAAAGCCAGGATCGAGATCAACTTCGTTCCCGGCGAGGAAATCGACAAGGTGGTGTCGCTCGTCGCCTCGACACCGGCCGACGTCGCCGAGCGCTACATCAAGGCCTTCGGGACCGAGCCGAAGCCGTAAAGCGCAAAAATTTCGGCTTCAAGCGCGCCCGGTTCTATTTTTTCCGCTTTGCCACGCGTTCGCGGATATTCGGAATCAGCTTTTCCGCGTTGAGTCCGTCGACCAGTGCATTCGCATTGGGATCGAGCGCGCGCACCTCTGCCATGTAGTTGACGACCTCCTGCGGATCGCGGATCGCCTGCGGATAATCGGTCGCGAACACGCACTGCGACAGCGCCACCTCCTGCAAACCGAAACGCACCCAATGTGCCCCGAGCGGCCCGCATGGATCGGGTCCCGCCCAACCGGCGCAATCGTAGAACAGCCGATGATCGAGATAGTGATCGAATGCAAGCTTTGGCTGGCGGCCATGACGCGGAACTTTCGCGGTGCCCCATTTTTGGCGCTGCTGAAATCCATTGATGCGACCGCGATAGCGCCCGATGCCGCCGGAGAAATGCGAGAAGTGGATTTTCAGCGTGGGCAACTCGTCCAGCAGGCCTGAATTGATGATGCGCACCGTCGCAGTCATCAGCGAGAATTCCCATCCCAGCATGCGGCCGAGATCGTCGGCCTCCATGCGGTTCCAGTTGATTACGCGCGCCAGCGGATGGATGAACACGTAGAGCCCAAGATCCGCGCAGGCGCGCCAAAATGGCCGCAAAGCTTCGGCGTCGAGCGGCTGATCCTGCAACTCTGACCCGATCACGACGCCCGGAAACCCAAGATCGACCGCGCAGCGTCTCAGTTCCGCCTTGGCCTCTTCGGGTTTGAGCGCGGGTACATGCGCAAGCCCGATGAACCGCCCCGGAAAATCCTTCTCCGCCGCGCGCATGCGGTCATTGATCTGCCGGCAGATCGCGACATCAGGCTGATCGAAGCCCGTTCCGCACGACAGCACGCCCGCATCGATCCCGGCGCGATCCATCATCCTGACATGTGCGGGCAAATCGGCGAGCAGTGGATTGAGCAGATAGTTGGGGTTGCCCCGCTCGTCCACTTGCACCGAAACCGCCTTCGTATCGCCCTTGAGCAATTCGGCCGGCGTGTAATGTTGTTGAAAGTCAATGATCATGCGGCGATTGTATCCTCATACGAACTCACGATGTGCATTTGTGCCGTGTTGCACGGCGGCGCCCGGTCATGGATGCCTTGTGCAGGCGGGTGAACACAAGAGGGATGATAGTGCTAACCTCGCGCTGCAATGGAAATTGCTAAAACCTTAAGCCCAGGGCGCAATCGGCTGCAGCTAGCCCGACAGGCCATGGCTATTTCCGAATACCCCGGTTTGCTATAGTCTTTTAAAATATATTCCCGCATCGGGGATATGGGGGGGACGGTATGTCGCGTCAGCGTATCGTGCGTCGAGGCCGAAACATTGCGGCTGGCGCAGCCTTTGCCACAATTGCGCTGGCGGGATGCGCGATCGTCGATAAGTATTCCGAACGCGCAATCGATTACAACCTGCAGGCGGAGAAAACCCAGACACAAAACCTGTTGCTCAATGTTATCCGTGCCAGCCTGCGCCGACCGATGCAATTTACCGGGCTCACTTCGATCTCCGGAAATGCCACCGCGAGCGGGTCGGTCTCCGGCGGTTATATCAACCAGCATCAAACGCCTTTCCAAAGCCTATTCGGCATTCCGGCGACTGGCACTATTAACCCCGCGGTCGGCGCGACGACAATCGCTCGCAGTGTGAGCGGCACAGGTACCGGTACGGCTGCCTTGAGTGGCGGGCAAACTTTCACGGTACCGGTGCTCGACACCCAGGAATTCTATCGGGGCATTTTGAGCCCGCTGTCGCCGCAGATCGTCGACTACTACGTGCAGCAGGGCTACCCGCCCGAAATCCTGTTTGATTTGTTCGTAAACAGCGTGGAGATGATCGCGACCGACAGCCCGAATTGCGACCGGTTTACCTTCCGCAACGATGTGCGTAATGATTTGCGGTTCACCCAGTTTCAAGCGCTGGGGGACTACCTGCTAAGCTCCGGATTTACCACCGAGCACGTCGCTGACAGCATTCCATACGGCCCGGCAATTGCGAAGACAAGCGCGCCACTTGATGCTGCCGATGCGGCGAAGATGTTGGAGGCCTATTCAAAGGCCTCGGCGGCAGGCTTGGATATTCACTCCGAAGGCGACGCATACCGCCTACAGAAGCGGACCAGTCACTATCGCTTCTGCTTCGCTATAACTGGAGACCAAAGGCCGACCTGGCTGGGTAATCTTACGCCGGATGCATATTGTGGATCTGCTGCAACTGCCCGTTCTAACAGGCGTACAACACAGCCGCGGCCGAATGTGCCCGTCGCCAATCACTGCCCACAGGTGGTCGGCGCGCAGGGTTCCGGCGAGGCAGGCTCGTCGCAATTCTTCGGCATTATTCTGTCGCCTGTGTTCCTGGACCGCATCCGGCGAACGCAAGAATTTGCGCGCACACACGGCAATGTTTCATACGAAGATTATTTCCCGATCGATCGTTTTCGCGGCAAGCATGTGACATTCAAATTCCAGTTGCGCTCGGTCGAAGGCATTCTGTACTACCTTGGCGAAATCACGCGTCAGCAACTCAACCCCGAGTTTGACGCCGTGTCACGCGTCACGCAGGTCAAGACAGGATTGCATTACAGTGCAATTCCTCACAGCGAGTGCAACCCGCACGAGAATGGCGGCACGCAAGAGCGCAAGCACGATTTGATTCGGTTAACCCGCGGCGATGGCCACGATCCGCGTTCATACACCTGTGAAAATCTGTTCGTGCTGGAGGCCGGCCCCGCCCCTGATGCCTTCTATTCAGTCTACTATGACGGCACGACCTATTCGATCCCGAACGATCCTGCGCGCGCCGGCCGCAGCCTGCAGGTGCTCGAACTCGTCAAACAGCTGCTAGCGCTCTATACCTCGGCCAAAGATCTGCCGCAGACATCAGTCATTTCCATTATCGGCGGCACCGCGCAATAGAAATCGCAGCGCCTGATTACCTCACCTTGGCTGGGCTAGCGCCCAAGCTTGCGCGCCATGATCTGCTCGCAACGTTCGTTGTTGTCCTCGACCAGCTTGCCTGACATGGCGTAACGGGCGGCGGTCGATGGCGGCCCCGTCATGTTCCAGCGGTCCGGCCAATAATTGAGACTTTCCCACCACTTTGCGTCGTGCGGCACGTAAGAATCGTCCACCTGATCGACCTCGGTCGTGTATTCGGCGACGAAGCCGTTCGGTTCGACGAAATAGGAGAACACGTTGTTGCCCGGGCCATGCCGACCGACGCCCCAGGCAATGTCGAAGCCGCTCTGCTTGAGCCGGCCCGCTCCCCGCATCAGCCCATCGATGTTCGGCATCTCGTAGGCCATGTGATTGAGCGACGGCCCGCTGCCGCGCGCGAACGCCACACTGTGATGATCGGAGCAGCAGCGGATGAAATCCATCATCTTGGTGCTGTCCGCCCATTTGAACCCGAGCACGTCGAGAAAGAACGCCGTTTGCTTGTCCACCTCGGCGCTGTTGAGCACCACATGCGTGAGCTTGGTAGGCCGCGAAACTTCAACCTCGCCGCCGCCGTGGCGCGCCACATCCGATGAAATAGAGAGCGGATGTCCTTCGGGCGTCGACAGCCGGAAGCCGTAACCGCCGCCAGCGCTGCTCTCGAGCGGCGCCGGCGCGCTCTGCACATTGGCGCCAAGCGCCTTGGCCTGCGCGTGCAGTGCATCGACCGTGGCGCGATCCCGCGCCTCGAAATGCACGCCGAGCAGCGCGGCCCGCGGCCGTTCGCGCAGCGTGATGGCATGGTGCTCGCGTCCGGTTGCGCGCAGGTGCACCGCATCGCCTTCGGAGGCGATTGGCTCAAGCCCCCAAACCCTGCGATAGAAATCTGCCGATTGTTTGAGATCGAAAACCGCAAGCTCCACGCTGCGCAGTCCGGTCACTATGGCGTTCATGTCAACCTCCGCGGTCGCTCGATCGCAACCGATCTAATTTAGAACATGTTCCAATGGAATTTAAATCGGATCATGCCTTCGACTGTCTCATATCAGGGGGTTCTTGCGCCGCTCGCCGCATTGCAGCGTTGCAATTTCTGCCGCCGACCCTACCGTGACCGCTGATTGCATTTACGGCGCGGAGCAGGCAGTTTACTCTTCAACAGGTCATTTAGGCCACACCCGTGCCGCGGGCCGCGGGCCGCGGACGATAACGAAGGGCGCCCCATGGCTGAAAAATTCGTCGCCAAAGCCTCCGAATTCAAGGACGGCGATCGCCGCATCGTCTTCGTCGGCGAGCACGAGATTGGGGTATTTCGGGACAAGGGTCAGTTCTACGCCTACAGCAACTTCTGCCTGCATCAGGGCGGTCCGGCTTGCGAAGGCCTGACCATCGCCAAGGTCGAAGAACGGCTGCGGCCGGACAAGACTTCGCAGGGACTTTATTTCTCGGAGACCGAAATGCATTTCGTCTGCCCCTGGCATGGCATGGAATACGACATGAAGACCGGCGAATGCGTTTCCGACCGCCGCATGAAGCTTCGCAAATATCAAATCGTGCAGAGAGAGGATGACATCTATGTCATCGCCTAAGTCCAAAGCGTCTGCCAAATCTGCACGGCGCGCGCCGGCGACCGCAAAGGCGAGGATTATTTCCGCAGGTGTAAAGGCCGCGCCGAGTGGAGTCTCGGCCGACGCGATCAAGCTTGCAAAGGACATCGAGGTCGCATTCCAAAAGAGCGGTCACGGGCTGTCCGCTGAAGCAATGCAGAGGCTGATGGCTGCCCTCTGCAACACATATTCGGCGCAGGTTGAAGGCGGCGCGAGATACACACCGATTGCGGAAGGACAAGTCGTCAGCCCGACCGCCGTCATGGTCACGGCGAGCGGACTGTTGCGTGCGGCGAACCTCGCGGTGTTCGAGCTCGGCATGTGGCAGAGCTGGACCGGCCGCTGAACATCTTGTTGCGAACGATTTTGAGAGCAGGAGACAACTATGGACCTCATCGCTGATCGCGGCCGGCGCGTACCGATCGAGGAATTGAACACCACCCGCCTGTTGGCGCATGCGCGCAAGCAGGCGCACCAGCGCAATTTCGACGACATGCTCATCGTCGATGTGGACGCGCATCACTACGAAAACGAGAATTTCGCGGAAATTCTCCCCTTCATGGAGAACGACGTCCTGCGCCAACTGTCGCAATCGGCGCGTGCGAAGAGCCGCGGCACGATCATGCCCCAGAACATCGGCTATCAGGACATGGGCGGCCGCGTGACGCGCTATCCGATGCGTTCTTCGGAGAAGACGCCGGAAGGCAAGATGCGTGACGTGGAGCTCGGCCATCGCTGGATGGACGCCATGAGCGTCGACTATTCCTGCCTGTTTCCCACCGGCATGCTGAGCATCGGTTTGCATCCGCAGAAGGAAATGGAGGTCGACCTGTGCTGGGCCTACAACCGCTGGCTCACCGAGAAGGTGCTGCCCGATTCCGGCGGGCGTTTCTTCTCCATGTTGTGTCTGCCGTTTTCCGACCCCGACGAATCGCTCCGTCAGGTCGAAACCTTCGGCGCGCGCCGGCACGTGGGCGGTTTCATGGTGACGACCGTGCGCAACAACATGGCGGTGCACGACAATCAATACATGAAACTGTACCGCGCCATGGAGGAGCGTGGCCTCGTGCTGTCGTTCCACTCCGGCCCGAACTGGGGCGAGCCTATCTTCCGCAGCTGCAACCGTTTCCTCTCCGCACACGCGCTCGGTTTCACCTGGTACAACGTGGTCAATCTGACCAACTGGGTGATCAACGGCATGGGCGAGCGTTTTCCGAAACTGTCGGTGATCTGGACCGAATCCGGCCTTGCCTGGGTGCCGTTCCTGATGCAGCGGCTCGACCACGAATACATGCTGCGTCCGTCAGAAGCGCCGCTGCTCAAGAAGAAGCCGAGCGAGTACATGCGCGAGATGTACTATTCCTCGCAGCCGATGGAGATCCAGGACCGCGGCGCCATGGAAGTCACCTTCCGCATGATGAATGCGGAGACGCAACTGCTCTATTCCTCCGACTATCCGCACTGGGACTTCGATCTGCCGAGCACGATCTACGATC
The DNA here is from genome assembly GCA_035501735.1 of Xanthobacteraceae bacterium. Lineage (GTDB taxonomy): Bacteria > Pseudomonadota > Alphaproteobacteria > Rhizobiales > Xanthobacteraceae > PNAI01. The sequence goes on from DATJVR010000064.1 coordinate 50,604, forward strand.
TGAAATTTTTATCGGAGAAGGCCAAGCACAACATTCTCGGCGGCACCGCCGCGCGGCTGTTCAAACTGCCGCCACGCAACGAGAAGCAGCGCGAGAATTTGAAGAAGTTCGGCAATCTGGCGGCTTAGCGGAAAATTTCTTCGGTAAACCGGAAGCCGCAATGTCGGCTATTTTTGACGCGATTGGGCGATAAGCCAACATCCGGAAAACGTGGCAAAAAGTCTGTAATGACCCTGGCTGTGTAAAAACGCGGCGCTTGAAGTGATTGCCGCAATGTGATTCTGCGAGTCGTGCACGATTTGCGGAGGATCAGATGCGGCGCTTGAGGTGATATGGCTCACCGGCCGTCTTGCTCCCGATCACAAGACCATTGCCGACTTCCGCAAGGACAACGGCCGTACTACTACACGAATGAGCAAGACGGACAGCGGATGCGGCGCTATTGGACGAATGCCTGCCGCCACTGTGTGCTGAAGCATCGCTGCACGAGCGGCAACCAACGGCGCATCACCCGCTGGGAGCATGAGAATGTGCTGGAGGCGGCACAGACATCTCACTTGATTTTCTCCGTCAGCCGAATGTAGCCATGGCCAAATTCGTCAAGCTCGCAATGTCAGCCCTTACATTGACCATGCTTCCGTCACGGACCGCGTGCTCGCGGATATCGAACCGGGTGTGCATACCGTGTGCTTGCGGACGGTTTGCAATGGCAATACCTGCGACCAGGATACCGGCAGCCAGCGACAGCACCACGATTTTGAAGTGGGTGAATCGGTCCGCCGTTTGCATCGAGTGATTGTTCATAGCTATCCAATCGCCCTCTTCGGAATTTTGTCCACGAGGTCGCGCTTCTCAAGTTAAATATTATCCATCATCGAAAACATGCGCGCTGATCATTACACGAAACTGACGACGGTTCGGGACGGTTGGCTGACGCATCAAATATCGCAACGAACGAAAACAAGGCGCAAATTTTTTGGCGCGCTGCGTTCGTATCGACTGTGAGGAGCCCAGGTTAAGCAAATGCTAAATTTTGGCCACAAACGATTCCTTGCGAATGTAAGGACCATTTCGTACTCGCACGAACGCGCACAACATGAATTAATCGTAATGGTCCCGCAATTTTTCCGTAACGTACCTGATGGTAGCGTTCATGTGCTTGCAATCGATTCCTCTCGGCAATAGTGAACGCAGTTGAGCGCCAGGAGCGATATCTTCTGCAAGAGTGTATCTCGCCATCCTCGAAGGCCGGCGTTTTCAGTGGGGCGGCTTCCGGAGGGCAACACGAAGTTAAGCGCATTCCTTGGCGGGGCTGCCATCTGCACCGCCGCTGCATTTACCGCACAAGCTGCCGATATTCCGCCACAGCTGATGGCAAAGGCGCCGCTGTCTAATTTGCAGGGCACTTACAATTGGACTGGGGTTTATGTCGGCGGCCATCTCGGCGCAGGCTTTGGTAGCGTCGGATGGAGCGATCCGTTTTCGGGTTTGACAAGCTCTCAGTCGTTTACTGGATTTCTTGGCGGCGCTCAGGTCGGCGCAAACTATCAATTCAATGCGATTGTGTTTGGACTCGAAGGTGATTTTACGGGAATGACTCTGAACGGAAGCAACACCGACTCGGCAGGCTTTGGACACAACATCAAATCGAACTGGTCATCGACGATCACCGGTCGCATCGGCTACGCAATCAATCGTGCTTTGATTTATGGCAAGGGCGGCGTTGCCTTTGCGCAGGACAGCGAAACATTCTCCGATCCGGCCGGGAATGTTGCCAGCAATTCGGGCATTCGCACAGGCTGGACCGCAGGCGCAGGCGTCGAATATGCGCTCAACCGAAACTGGTCGGCTCGTCTTGAATACGACTATCTCGGGTTTGGGTCGCAGAACGTCACCCTCACAAATCCCGCTCTTGGTGCTGGCGCGGCGAACATCAATCTCAACGTTCAGCGCGCGCTTGTCGGCATAAATTATCGGTTCTGAGCGAAATACCATTGTGCCACAGGTAAGCTCGTAAAGACGAGCTCATTGGAACGTCCGTCGAAGTAACGAAAATGACAATGAGGCTGACGGTGTATTGAAGGAGACATCTGATGCGCACCTACGAACTCATCTTCTTTTACCGCAAACAGCTCCGGTACGAAATGATTTTTGAAATGATTCGTAGTCTGATGCGCCTGGCCCGCGGACTCATGCTTACCCTACGCTGGGCGACGGCTGAAAGTTGAGATGGGGGAAAGTGAGCGGGAATAACCCTGCCAAGCATGTGGGAGTGCATCATGCCGACATTCAGTCCGGAGCTCATCGAAACGATGAGGGTTGTGCTCGAAGATGCCATGATCAAGGTGCCCTTGAAACAAGCGACCTTTGGCACAAAAGTGTATTTAGCCGAATGTATTTTGAAGGCGGCAGCCGAGGGTCATACAAGCTATGAGTCTTTGATGGCAACCGCGGCAGACCGCTTGCCAACAATCCTTTCTACGTTGTCATAATGCGAATGTTGATGCTGCAGTGCACTTTGGTCGTTCCTGGCACATCGCAACATCTTGGCCTCGCAGGCCGGATGTCACTTTTGTAGCAACGCGGACATCGACGTTGCTCAATGCCAATACGGCGGGTGTCCGCCGGGACCTTCAGCCTCCAGCAGCCGCAGCATCGCCGGCCATTCCAGCACGCCGTACGGCCGCCGCGTGCCGGGCTGGTAGAGATGCGCGGTGTGCGACAGCACGTTCTCGCCCGGCATGGTCAGCTCGGTGCGCGCCGCCATGGCGTCGACCTGCGAGCGGCATGACAGCTCAAGCTGATACATCGTATTGAACGCCTGCTCGATGGTCGGCCCGCAGGTGAGCAGGCCGTGGTTGCGCATGATCAGCGCATCATGCGGGCCCAAATCCTGCACGATGCGTTCGCGCTCATCGAGATCGATCGCCGGTCCCTCATAGTCGTGATAGCCGATGTGGCCGTGGAAACGGATCGAAGTCTGCGACAGCGGCAGGAGTCCGCACTTCATTGCCGACACCGCAATGCCGGCGCGCGTGTGCGTGTGCAGCACGCAGCTCACTTCCGGCCGCGCCTTGTGGATCGCGCCGTGGATCACGTAGCCGGACTTGTTGATGTCGTAGTCGGTGCCGTCCGGTTTCCACAGAATGCTGCCCTCGACGTCGATCTTCACCAGGCTCGACGCGGTGATCTCCTTGTACAGGAGCCCGTAGAGATTGATCAGCAGGTGATCTTTCGTGCCCGGAATGCGCGCGGTGATGTGGTTGTAGATCAGGTCGGTCATCTCGTACTTGTCGATAAGCCGGTAGCAGGCGGCGAGCTTGAGCCGCGTCTGCCATTCCTCCGGGCTGACCCGGTCACGGATCGACTTGAAGTTTGTTGAGTAGTTTTTGCCGTTCCCCGTGCCGCTCATGGTAGCCCTTTCCTGCCGCCTTCGCGCGCTCGTGTCCCATGCAACAACTGTTGTTGTTTCAGCGCGCGCATTCCCAGTATAACCTGGAGCGAATGGCGAGGAAACGCCGGGGGAGACACGAGATGCGTTCACTGTTGCTGAAGGCTGCCGTATTGCTGGCAATGACGGTCGCGGCCAGCGCCGAAGATTACCCAAACAAGCCGGTACGGCTTATCATCCCGTTCCCGCCGGGCGGCTCGAACGACGTGGTCGGCCGTATGTTCGCAACCCAGCTCAGTGAAAAGCTTGGCAAGCAGGTGGTCGTCGACAACCGCGGCGGCGCCGGTGGCGTCATCGGGACGGAAGTCGCCGGCAATGCGCCGCCCGACGGCTACACGCTGCTCATCATTTCGATTGCGCATTCGGTCAATCCTTGGCTCTACAAGCTCAACTACGATCCGATCAAATCATTCACGCCCGTTGCCATTCTGGCATCCGGTACGAACGTGCTCGTGGTCAATCCCGAACTGCCGGTGAAATCGGTCAAGGAACTGCTCGATCTCGCGAAGCAGAAGCCGGGCGAACTGCAATATGCCTCCGCTGGCGTCGGCAGCTTCCAGCATCTCGGCGGTGAGCTGTTCAAGCTCGAGGCCGGCGTCAACATCCTGCACGTGCCGTTCAAGGGCGGCGGACCCGCTATGATCGACGTGATCGGCGGGCACACCAAGATCATGTTCTCTTCTCTCGTGCAGACGACGCCGCACATCAAATCCGGCAAGTTGCGCGCTCTTGGCACGGGAGGAGCAAAACGCAGTCCCGTGCTGCCCGACGTGCCGACAATCGCGGAAGCAGGCGTCCCCGGTTATGAAGCGCTCAACTGGTGGGGTATCGTGGCGCCTGCCGGCACACCGCCCGCGATCGTCGAAAAACTGCACAAAGATCTCACCGCCGTTCAGGATTCGTCGATTATCCAGGACGAAATGGCAAAGCAGGGCGCCAATGTCGTGCGCATGAGCTCGGCGGAATTCGGCCAGTTCATGCAGTCCGAAATGACCAAGTGGCAACGCGTGGTCAAGGAGGGCAAGCTCAAGGCCGAATAGCCGCCCACAGTTCCGGATGAACGCCGATCTTCGCAACAACAAGGACTTCTGGGCCGGCGTGATGCTGATCGCGACCGGGGTTGCGGCTGTTTACATTGCCCGCGATTACCCCTTCGGCAGCGCGTTTCGCATGGGGCCGGGCTACTTCCCGAGCCTGCTCGGCGGAATACTCGCGCTGTTCGGTCTGAGCCTGATGATCAGAGGCCTGCGCGGCAACGCGAGGATCGTCGGCAGCTGGTCGTTGCGTGCCCTGATCGTGCTGCCGCTGTCATTTGTGCTGTTCGGCTGGCTGATGGACCACGCCGGTTTCGTGCCGGCACTGATCGCGCTCATCTTCGGCTCCGCCGCAGCCGGCAGCGAGTTCAATTTCCGTGAAGTTGCACTGCTGACCGTGATACTGACCCTGCTGGCCGTGGTCATTTTCATCTGGGGCCTTGGTCTGCCCTACCCTCTGCTCGTGGGTTTCTGACGCCGGGATCCCTGCCGCATGGATTTGCTCCACAATTTGAGCTTTGGTTTTGGCGTCGCGTTTTCTCTGCAGAACCTCGCCTATTGCATGATTGGCGTCACGGTCGGCACGCTCATCGGCGTCTTGCCCGGCATTGGTCCGCTCGCCACCATCGCGATGCTGTTGCCGATCACCTATAACGTGGCCCCGGTCGGTGCGCTCATCATGCTGGCGGGCATTTATTACGGCGCTCAATATGGCGGCTCGACCACCGCCATCCTGGTCAACCTGCCGGGTGAAACCAGCTCGGTCGTGACCTGCATCGACGGCTACCAGATGGCGCGCCAGGGCCGCGCCGGGCCCGCGCTCGCGATCGCCGCCATCGGCTCGTTCTTCGCCGGCACGGTCGGCACGCTGCTGATCGCGCTGTTCGGCCCGCCGCTCGCCGAATTCGCGCTCAAATTCGGCGCGCCGGAATATTTCTCGCTCATGCTGATGGGGCTGGTGGCGGCCGCAGTCCTCGCCGAGGGCGACATGATCCGCTCGCTCGCGATGGTCGGCATGGGTCTGCTTCTTGGAATCGTCGGCACCGACGTCAACACCGGCATGCCGCGATTCAGCTTCGGCATCACCGAGCTCACCGACGGTATCGGCTTTGTCGTGGTTGCAGTCGGGGTTTTTGCCGTGGGCGAGATCATCAACAACCTCGGCGAGACGACCGAGCGTCAGGTGTTCACCAGCGCAATAAAAAGCCTGATGCCGACGAGAGAAGACATCAAGGCATCAATCGGACCGATCCTGCGCGGCACCGGCCTTGGCGCGTTTTTCGGCATTTTGCCCGGCACCGGGCCGGCCGTGGCCTCGCTCTCCTCCTATATGGTCGAGAAAAAGCTCGCCGCCGATCCCTCGCGTTTCGGCCGCGGCGCGATCGAAGGCGTGGCCGGACCGGAGTCCGCCAACAACGCCGATGCGCAGTGCAAATTCATCCCGATGCTGACCCTGGGCCTGCCCGCGAGCGGCGTGATGGCGTTGATGCTCGGCGCCCTCACCATCCAAGGCATCCAGCCCGGCCCGGAAGTCATGACCCTGCGGCCGGAGCTGTTCTGGGGGCTGATCGCCAGCATGTGGATCGGAAATCTGATGCTGGTAGTGCTCAATCTGCCGCTCGTCGGCGTCTGGGTGAGGATTCTCAAAGTCCCCTATCGGCTGCTGTTTCCCGCCATCATGACGTTCTCGGCCATCGGCATTTACAGCGTGAGCAACAGCGCCGTCGATGTCTATCTCGCCGCGCTGTTTGCCGGCGTTGGATTTGTCTGGATAAAACTGGGATTCAATCCGGCGCCGATGCTGCTCGGCTTCGTGCTCGGCCCCATGCTCGAAGAGAATCTCCGCCGCGCCATGCTGATGTCCGGCGGCGATCCGTCCGTCTTCGTGCGTCACCCGATCAGTTTGTTTTTCATCGTCGCCACCGCGTTGATTCTGCTGGCCATGGTCGTGCCGGCGCTACGCAGGCGCCGGGAACAAATGGCGAGTTCCTAAGTCTAATTCTTCTTCGGCGACCAACGATAGGCTTTGGCACACGCGCCGCCCATCAACATTGCCCGCTCGCTCTCGCTAAGGCGGTCGGTCTTAAGGAAGGGCTCGACGGCCTGCTCATAGTTGACGACGGCGAACGCGCGCGTCCAGTCGGTGCCCCACAGGCAGCGCTCGAAACCCCAGGCATCGAACACACGTGCGAGCGGATCCCAGATATCGGGAAACGGATACGTCCTGTGCGACAACGTGCAGGCGCCGCTCACCTTGATCACCGCGTTCTTGCGTTTGGCAAGGTCCAGCACCTTCGGCAGATCAGCCCACGGCTGCGGCGGGGCCGGCGGCGTGCGCGGCTGCATGATTGCCAGATGATCGATGATGAAGCGCGTATTCGGGTGGCGGTCGATCAACACCGTCCCCGCATCGATATTACCCCAGAACAGGACGTTGACCGGAAGGTCGTGTTGCGCGGCCGCCTGGGCGATCCGGTCGAGGCCCGGATCTTTCGGGTCGCGCTCGCGTCCCGGCTCCTTCGTCAACATGATGCGCACTGCAACCCCGCCGGGCGTGCGTTTCCAGTCCGCGATGACATCCCCCACCACCGGATCATCCGGGTCGACCGGCTTGATAATTGCAAACCGTCCGGGATGCTTCCGTTGCACTTCGACCGCATAGCTCGCATCGTAGCGATAGAGGGAAAAAGCCGAGATGAAGATCGCGCCGTCGACGCCGACCTTGTCCATCGCCGCCACCATCTCGTCCCCCGTAACGTGGTCGGGCCAGTTCGGCACGCTGTGCCAGGGCCGCTTCGGCGTGTTCGCCTCATAAGCGTGGACCTGGGAATCGATGATTACCATCGTAAACTCCTTAATTGCCAAGACTGCCCGGTATCGCAACAACCGGGCGCTTAGCCAAGCAAATCCTTAACCACCTGTAACATTCATTCGCTTTTGTCACGGCGAGGCCGTGGTAGAATTGCCGCCGGGCGACATTCGAATCGGGCTTCATGATGCCATCGTCCGCCACCACAAAATTTGCCGCCGGTTTTTTCCTTTGCCTCCTCGCCGCCTCGCCCTTGTGGGCGAATGAACCGGAGAACCGCATCCTTAAAGTCGGAGCAACCGAACGCCAATATATCTTGTCTGCGCCCGGGCCGGGCGGCGGTCCTCGTCCGACGATTCTTATCCTTCACGGGGGCGGTATGAGTGCAAATCACAGCCTGCGCACCAGCGGCTTCGAGCCGCTGATTGCCCGCGAGAAATTCGTGGCGGTCTATCCCAATGCGTTGCGCCGCGAGTGGAACGACGGCCGCGAAGCGCGCATGAAGGAGCGCGGCTACGCCGACGACGTCGTCTATATGCGCGCGCTCGTGAACGAGCTTGTGGCATCCGGCATCGCCGACCCCAAACGCATCTATGTCACCGGCGCATCCAACGGCGGAATGATGTCGTTGCGGCTGATCTGCGAAGCCGCCGATCTCTTCGCCGCCGCCGCGCCCATCATCGCCAACATTCCGGTCGACATCGCCGGCGGCTGCAAGCCCTCGCGCGCCGTTCCGGTGCTCCTCATCAACGGCACCGCCGATCCCCTGGTGCCGTACAGGGGCGGTGGCGTCGGATTTGCCGGCCGCCGCGGCGACGTCATCTCGACCGACGACACCGTGGCGCGCCTGCGGAGATTCAATGGTTGCAGCGATTCCGCCAAAACCGAACGCCTACCCGATCTCGCCCCGGACGACGGCTCGACGGTCACCGTCACACGTTGGCTGGATTGCTCATCGCGCGCCCCGGTCGTGCTCTATCGCGTCAACGGCGGAGGTCATCGCATCCCGAGCCGGAACGGCAGTCCGAAGCCCGTGATCGACCGCCTGCTCGGCACCGAAAACCACGACTTCGACGCACCCGAAGCGATCTGGGCATTCTTCCGCGACAAGAAACTCTGACCGAAGCAGCGGCTCAATACCGGTAGTGGTCCGGCTTGAACGGCCCGTCAGCCGAAACGCCGATGTAGGTCGATTGCTTCTCGTTCAGCGTCGTGAGCTTGACTCCGATCTTGGCGAGATGCAGCCGCGCCACCTTTTCGTCGAGATGCTTCGGCAGCGTATAGACCTGCTTCTTGTACTTGCCCGGGTTGGTCCACAGCTCGATCTGCGCCAGCGTCTGATTGGTGAACGACGACGACATCACGAAGCTCGGATGTCCCATGGCGTTGCCGAGGTTCACGAGCCGGCCCTCCGATAGAAGTATGATCCGCTTGCCGTCGGGAAATTCGATTTCATCGACCTGCGGCTTGACGTTGTGCCATTTGAAATTCTTCAACGCCGCCACCTGAATTTCAGAATCGAAATGGCCGATGTTGGCCACGATAGCGCGGTCTTTCATTTTCCGCATATGCTCGACCGTGATGACATCCACATTGCCGGTGGCGGTGACGAAAATGTCCGCGCGCGGCGCGGCGTCTTCCATGGTGACGACTTCATAGCCTTCCATCGCGGCTTGCAACGCGCAGATCGGATCGATTTCCGACACCATCACGCGGCAGCCGGCCTGGCGCAGTGACGCCGCCGAGCCTTTGCCGACATCGCCAAAGCCCGCGACCATCGCGACCTTTCCGGCCATCATCACGTCCGTGCCGCGGCGGATGCCGTCGACCAGCGACTCGCGGCAACCGTAGAGGTTGTCGAATTTCGATTTGGTGACGCTGTCGTTGACGTTGATCGCCGGCCACAGCAGCGTGCCCTTCTTGTGCATCTCGTAAAGCCGATGCACGCCGGTCGTGGTTTCCTCGGTGACGCCACGGATATTCTTGCCGAGCGTTGCGTACCAGCCGGGCTTCTCCTTGTGTCGCTGCTTGATCGCCGCGAACAGCACTTCCTCTTCCTCGTTGGTCGGATGGTTGAGCAGCGCCGGATTTTTCTCCGACTCCGCGCCGAGATGCACCAAGAGCGTCGCGTCGCCGCCGTCGTCCAAAATCATGTTCGGCGTGCCGCCGTCCGACCACTCGAAAATCCGATGCGTGTAGTCCCAGTAATCCTTCAGCGACTCGCCCTTGACGGCGAACACCGGCGTGCCTCCGGCAGCCACGGCAGCCGCCGCATGATCCTGCGTCGAATAGATGTTGCACGAGGCCCACCGGACATCGGCGCCGAGCGCGCGCAGCGTTTCGATCAGCACTGCGGTCTGGATCGTCATGTGCAGCGAACCGGCGATACGCGCCCCGCGCAGCGGCTGCTGGGGCCCGAATTCCTCACGCGTCGCCATCAGGCCGGGCATTTCCGTCTCGGCGATGGCGATTTCCTTGCGGCCCCAGGAGGCCAGCGAGATATCGGCCACCACATAGTCCGCGGACGCAGCTTTGGCTTTTTGTGCAGCGGTCATGACGATCCTTCGGTCGGGAGATTGAGGGTTCAGTCGCTGCCTATAGCAGGCCCCGCGCCGGCCGGCAACGAGCATATAAAGAATTCTTTATGTGTATTTCAGGGCTCTCAATCCCTGACGATCAGGATAAGGGATAGCAGCCTAATCCTCTTCGCCAAATCCTCCCGCCACCAGCGCGGTCAGCGCATCGATGGCCGCCTGCGCTTCCCTGCCGGTGGCTTCGATCGTGATGATCGTGCCGATCCCGGCGGCCAGCATCATCAATCCCATGATCGAGGTGCCACCGACGCTCTCGTTGCCGCGTCGGACCACGATATTCGCATCGAAACGTTCGGCGGTTTGCACGAAGCGCGCCGATGCGCGGGCGTGCAGGCCTTTTTTGTTGATGATTTCCACGTCGGTCACGAGCGCGCCTGAACCAAGTTGGTCGGGCTTGGCGGCATCCCTAGGCGAGTCAGAATCGTTCATTTCCCCGCCAGAATACGGCTCGCAATGGTGACATATTTACGCCCGGCCGCTTGCGCGGCGGCGACGGCCTCGGCGAGGGGGCACGCATCGCGGACTTTGGCGAATTTAACCAGCATGGGCATGTTGATACCCGCAAGCACCTCGACATTGGGCCGGTTCATCACCGAGATAGCCAGATTCGACGGCGTGCCGCCAAACATGTCGGTCAGAATGGCCACGCCGTCGCCGGTGTCGACACGCTCGACGGCTTCGATGATGTCCTTACGCCGCCGCTCCACATCGTCGTCCGGTCCGATCGTCACCGCCTCGACTTGTTTCTGCGGCCCCATGACGTGCTCCAATGCAGCGCGGAACTCGACGGCGAGCCGCCCGTGGGTCACAAGAACGAGTCCGATCATCGGGAACTCCTCGCGGGCGCGGTTGCGCCGCACGAAAGGGTGCCCATGATGACCATCCAAAGCCCGAGTTCAAGGGGCTTAATGCCGATTCCGCACTTATGTTGCATCGCGGCAAGTCAGGCGGGGGAAGGGCTGGAAAGGGCGATCGGATTGACCCAAAAAATAGCCGGAAAGCAGAAGCGAACGGACCTTTTGGCACTACAAACTGGTCCTCGGGCTGTCCCAAGGGATGCCGGATCAAGCAATCGCATCGTCCGTTTTCAGGTAAGCCAGCACGAACCGCAGCGGCTCGATCCCCGCTGCGACCGCAAGCCGCGACAGCTTGATTCCGGCTATTTCGATCCGCCCGCTTGAAGGCTCAGGTAGACGGCGCGCGTCTGCTGCATCCAATTCCACGACCGCCCCTATTACGGCCACCGGCTCATACGGCACCTGCCTGATGCCAAGCCCGCGCACTTCGATCAAACCGGCAAGTTTCGGAGCCGGTCGCGCCAGCAGCCGCCCATGCGCGGCCTCAGTCAGTACACGATCGTCGGCAACCAGGCGCGAAAAGCTGAGTTCTCCCGATTGCGCGGCCTGCAATAGCGCAAGTGCCAGCCGCGATTTGCCACTGCCGGATGGCCCTTGAATCAAAAGTGCGTGGGCACCAACCAGGACAGCCGAGGCGTGGATCGTGGATTGGGCTGGACTCATGCGCGTGAACCGATCAACGGACGGAAACCGAAATCCGCCGAAGCAACAGAATTGATGCCGTGTCGTATCACGTTGCCGTCGGACCGCAACGAAATTCCGGCCAATAACGCCGCTGTTTCCATATCCTTCGCTTTGCGCTCAGGCTTTGCGGTCGCCCTTCCGACGCCTCGCCTGTGGCAGACCTTTGCGCTTGTCCCAGTACGCCCGTCCGAACTCCGCCCGTGCAATCCCTTCCGCGAATCTGGCGCGCCAGTCCTCCTCGTCGCTCTCTTTCAATTGAGATTTCTTTTCTGCCGATTTCGCCTTTGCAATTTTCGTCTGCTCGGTCCGCCATTCCTCCCGCCACGTGACGCCCAACTGATGCGCAGCCTTGTCCGCCGAAATCCAAAGGTTCACGTTGCGGCCAAGCTGGCCGCCGCGCCGATCGCGGATGTTCATGCGTTGCTCCCTCATCGCGGCAATCGCGGAATCGCGATCGCCCAAACGCGCGCACGCGCGCCAGCGCGTGCTGTTCGCGTTCTGAATGAGGGTTAGGAATTAGGAGGGTCGACTGCGCACACCATCCCGCTTACGAACCAATCGTGGCGGAAATATTGCGCCAACTCTGATGCCGGACTCACTTCCGCTCGGGCAGCGTCGTGCTGTTCCGGTTCAGCCAGGAGACGGCGAAAAAACCGAATGCCAAGATGCCGGCCCCGACCAGCATGTTCGGGACCAGCCAGTCCTTCGGCAGTGGATCGATCACATCCAACAGGACGGTCATGTAGATGCAGTAGATGATGAAGGCGCTCTCCACGACGAGCGTCAAAACCGCCAGCAGTGTTTTCATAACAACTCTCCCGCGACAACTCTCCCGCGCCTGCGGCCCCGCCCGCGACTCTGATGCCTCATGCTGTGCGGAAGACTATGAAAAAAAGATTACTTTCCAGCGGCCGAAAAAAGGCCGCAGCAACCAAGACGAGTATCCCTGAAATCAATGTGCGGTATGGATGAAATGCGTCGACGCTGCCGATAGCGTAGCGATCGATGGCAGAAAATAGGCATGACTTCTGGCCGGTGCCGCATTTCCACTTCGTCACGCATTGACCGGCTTCTGACGCTCCAAACAAAAAGCAGCCGGCTCACAAGGCCGGCTGCTTGTCAGCTTGAACGGGCAAAGCCCGCAATAGTTAGAAGTTCTGCGAAGCGCGCGCGAACAACATGTTTTCCAGCGCAGAAACGCGCTTGAGATTACGGCCGTTCGCGACGACCTTTTTGCTGACCGGTTTGGTCTGCTCGAGGTTCAGATAGCGATCGCTGATCTTGTTCTCGGGCGTCTCATACGAGAACTGCGGCAGGTTGCTGATGCCTGACCAGATCGCGCGGCTGGCGACATGCGTACGCGCCACCGGCATGGTCTGCTCCAGCCCAGGATAGCGGTCGCTGATCTTGTTCTCCGGCGACTCGTTCGAGAACTGCGGCAGATACGCGGTCCGCTGCGAGCCGGCGAAAGCCGCCGAAGCGGCGGCGAGAACAATGACTGCGGAAAGGGCAATCTTTGACTTGGTGAGCATGGTCCGTCTCCCATCAGTGAAGGCGAGCACCATGCTCACCTTGCTGCCCCCTATATCGTTACGACTCGTGTCGGAGATACGACCCGCCGCTTCACGATACCGTGTGAGCAAAGTGAACGGACAATTGCGGACAAATATTTTTCTAACGCGCGATGCTTCGTTGCAAAATTGTAATACGGCGCGGCGAAAACAGTTTTGAAATTCACTATCAGTTTTTCAGATCGTGTATTTTACAGAAATTGATGACTGGACGAATTTCGCCGACACCGCTGAAAAACTATCGGATTACCGTTTCCTCAGAATTCGGCCGCCGATCATTGCAATGACGAACGCAACCATTCCGACCGCCAGGCTGTGGAAAAGCAAATCGATGGCCGATGCGTCGAAGGGATGGACGAAATTGAGCAGCGTCGCCGCAGCAGCCGCACAGGCGAGTCCGCCAATCGCGGCGGTCAAAACAGGCTGCAAGGCATACCCTCGCCGAAGCATCACGATGAGAACCGCCGAAAGCGGTAATGACATTCCGACGATGAAAGTCCAGCAATCCATGGCGTCGCCGACCGACACCAGGGTCGTATGCGGAACGAGCCACGATCTGAAACATCCGATTCCGCTGGCGCCAAACCACAACACCGCAGGCGGCAACGGTAGCAACGCCCAAATCGGCTTCCTGTCGGGCAATCCCAATTCAAACGCCGCGATGGCGGCGGCTATGGCGGTTAATGCTGAGCCGACAAAGCTCAAACTCAGATCAGGCGCCATCGCAAAGCGACGGATCATTTCGCCCGCATCGCCGTAGAAGACCATGGCCACAGCGACCGCCGCGACGACGGCCAGCCAAAGCAACGCCCGCCATCCGGGTGCCGCCAGCCGCCGGACTGGTCGTAGATCGCTACCCAGCGTCTCGATCAGGCGGATGTTTGCGTCGCTGTTGGCCATCGCGTCAATTCCTCGCGCCCATTCGCGCGCGCAAATTTCGCAACGCGCGATGCAGATTGACCTTCAGCGCACCGGTCGTGCGGCCGGTCGCTTGCGCGGCTTCGTCGAGCGACCGTTCGGATAACGCAAGTTGCTCGACTGCCTCACGTTGTCCGCTTGGCAGCGTGGCCACCGCGCGGCCAAGCTCGCCGCTTTCGTCGACGCGGTTGGCATGCAGTTCCGGATTCCCGCTCGGGTCGGTATAGTTCTCGTAGGCGTCCGGTTCGTGCACTTCGCGCGCGCCCTTCCGTCCATGACTGCGCAACCCGTCGATGGCGCGCCGCTGGGCGATAGTCCTCAACCAGGCAGGGAATGATCGGCTCGGATCGTAGGTCTGGCGCGCCTGATGAACCGTGAGCAGCGTCTCCTGCACGACGTCGTCAATGCTGTCGGGCTGCACGCCCTGTTTTCGCGCCACCGTTTTAATGAATGGAATGCACTCGCGCAGCAGCGTTTCATACGCCGCGCGGTCGCCGGACTGGGCGGCGGCCATCCAGAGTCCCCACCGCCGGTCTCTCTCATGGGTGGGCGCGAGCTCATCAATCCGTGACATGGCCATCCGGGTCTCCGGTGACGCGAGGCGGCGGGACCATAAGGGGATACCCGCAAGATTGCCCGAGCAATCCGGAGATGAAATGATCACGAGGGTGTCATCGACTGGTGAGGGTGCCAACATTCTCGGTTCACCGCAATGTGAATACGCCCGTCCGATCGGACTTCGGCAGGGTGGACCGTGCCGTGATGTCTGATATTCGGGCGATGGCGGGTGCCGGTTACCTGCCAAACGGCCTCAGCGTTAAAAAATCGTCATCCCCAAAGCCCCGCGAAGCCGACCAACTTGCCGATCCTACGGATCGCGTCGCATCCGCTATTTGCAGCGGCCAGTGCGAAGCATTAGATTTATGCAAGCGCTGAATTCCCGCGGAGCCGACGAAATGATCAACCGGACGTTTTTCCCGTTGTTGCTTGTCGGAATGACGATCGGCTGTCTGTTTGCGACGGACGCGGTGTTCGCGCGGTCGGCTGGCACCGATCACTTTGTCGCGCATCATCCAACATTCCCACCGCGACACCACATGCCAGGGCGCACTTTGTTAGTGCCGTATTATTACGGCTACGGCTCGGTTTACGAACCCGCCTATGCACCGCCCGATGAATCTCCTCCGCCACCTGCACAGGTTCAAAAGTCGGTCGAAGAACCGCGCCGGGTATGCGAGCCGCAAACCTACAAGGTGCCGACCGCGAATGGCGGCGAAAGCCAGGTCACGGTCGTGCGCTGCTAGCGCATCGCGACTACGAACCGTCGCGTGATCCGATCGAACGAACGGCGATTTTTGCAATATCGCGAACGAGAGCGGTCGGCGGTTGATCGAGCGCTCCGAGTCCGCGTGCATACATCTCATCGGCCGAATCGAATCCAACGATCGGCGCGACGATCCGGCAAAATTTTTGTCTTAAATCGCCTGCGCTCAAAGGTCTCTCTGGATCTCCCGGCACATGCGAAACGAGCCGCGCATGCCGGCCCGCGGAACTGACCACTGTAACCCGCGCGGGCCACGATTTTGGATAACCGGCATTTAACAAGCTCTCGTCGACCACCAGCTTGATCCGCGCCATGAATGACGGCAACTCGGGCGGCAACGCTGTTTTGGAACCACCCAGTTCATAGGCCGCATCCGCACGCAAAGCCGCCGTCGCCATCTGAAACTGCGCGCTGGTCAGAAACGAAAATCTGTCGCCGGCCGCGACACCGTGATTGATCATCTTGAGATGGGGCGGGATTACCGCTGCCTCGACTTCGCGAATGGCATCAGCCGAAACGCCTTCGGCCATGATTTCCTTCAGCCCCTGGGTTGCCGCCATGGTCTGCCGCGCCGCGCACCAAGGCTTGAACGAGACCTCCATCAACGCAGGCCTTCCAAATCCTTCGCTGAGCGCTTTGACATTTGGCGTGACGCCGAAAACGTTCTTGAGGAAATCGCCATCGGCGATCGTGAGGTCCGAGGTGAACCCCGCCTGCGCGGCCCGCGCGGCTTCCGAGCCGCGCGCGGCCGCTTGCCCGATGGCAAGCCACCGCGCCGTTGTCGCCGCGGTATGATGGCCGACTCCGGGCGCCGCCACGATCAGCGCCAGCGCCAGCGCGTGCGCGGTCTGTTTGGGGTCAAGCTTCGCCAGCCGCGCATGGACCGCGGCAGCGCCGAATGGCGCTGCGAAATAGCTCGGCCAAATTCCCCGATAAAGCACGCTCGGCCCGTCGATCGCGACACCGAGCCGGATCATCGCCTCGTAGCCGACTGCAATGGCAGCGGCGGGATCATCGGACTCTTGCTTGGGCAAATGCGCAGCGAGTGTAAGAGCCGCCGGAATGACGATTGCGCCCGGCGTGATCATCGCCGCCAGGTGAATATCATCGACTTCGCTCAAGCGGGCGAGAGCGCAGTTCGTCGCTAGCCGACCGGCAAGCAGCGAATCCGCCCGACCGTAGCGGATCAGTGCCTGACCCTCGTCCGTGCCGGTCGCCGCGATCCAGGCACCCAGCGTATCGGCAACATGCAGTCGAACCTTGGCGCGCGTAGCATCATCGGCCTGATAGGTCGCGACGAATTCACCGAGTTGCGCGAGCGCGCTCATCACTCCGCCCGCCATCGGCCGTAATGCACTTCGGCACGTCGCACGAGTTCATTCAAGACGATCGCCATCGCCGCCAGGATGGAAATCAATCCCAATAACTTGGTCGGGTCAAAGCTCTGCGTGAAAATAGTCGTGAAATAGCCGATGCCTGCGCTCGACACATACAGCTCCGCCAACAGCACGCCGAGCAGAACGCCGGTCATGCCGAGACGCATTCCGGCAAAAAAGCTCGGCACCATGTGCGGCAGGATCACCCAACGGAAAATTTGCCACTTGTTCGCACCCATCGAGCGCGCGGCGGTCATCAGGATCGGCTTGATATTCTGCACGCCCGCAATGACGGTCACGATGATCGGAAACATGCCGTGGGTCACGCCGAACGCGATCTTCGACGGCGGGCCAATGCCGAAATAGAGAATAAAAAGCGGCAGGATCGTAATCTGCGGTGTCCCGTAGAGCAGAAGAACGATCGGCATGAAGCTGCGATGTACGAATCGTTGCAGTCCAATCGCAAGCCCAATCCCAAGTCCGAAAATGACCGAGAGAACAAATGCCACGGCCAGTTCGAAAAAAGTAATCCCGATCGCCGCCGGCACACCGGCCGTTTCGACGACGTCTGTCAGCGAGCCCAGCACGCGCGACGGCGGGCTGAGGAACATCGGATCGATCCACCAGCGCGCGGCTATTTCCCAGCACAGCAACAAAACCAAAATGATGCCCAGCCGCGCGTAGGCCGGATGCCGCAACAGCAGCGCACGAACGGATTGATCGTGATTGCGTTGCCTCATCGGCGCCTCGCCCTGTTTTCCAACGTCGAGACCGCCGTATTGAGAATCGCCGCGATGGCCACGGCAAATGTGATGTAGGCGAACATGCGCGCCGACTCCATGCCCTCGGCGAGCTGAACGATGCGGTGGCCAAGGCCGGCGAGTGAAGCGATGGTCTCGCTGCCAAGAATGGACAGCAGTGCGACCGTAAATCCGACGCGCAATCCGGTCAGAATGACCGGCAGCGCCGCCGGCACTAGCACGTAACGGAACATCTGATAATCCGACGCCCCCATCGAACGCGCGGCAATTATGAAAATCGCATCCACGTAGCCAAAACCGGCGATCGTATTGAGCACGATCGGAAAGAAGCTGATCGTGGCGCCAAGCGCGATCTTCGACGACGGTCCAAGCCCCAGAAACAAGACATAGAGCGGCAGGAACAGGATGATCGGGATCGAGTAGATGCCGGCGAGCAACGGCTCGAATACGCGTATGAGATAGTGCGAGCGGCTGATCAGATAGCCGAACGCGATGCCGCTGACAGATGAAATTCCAAATGCGATCGCGAGCTCCGATAAAGTGACCTTGAGATCCGGCACGAACTCGCCGGAACTGAGCACGTTCATGAGCTCATGATAGACGGCCACCGGATTGGGCAGCAGCAATTGGCTGACGCCCCATTGGGTGGTCGCGAGGTACCAGAGCAGTATCAAGCCAAGCAGAAACGCAATCTGCACCGCGCGGCTCAAGAGCCGGTTGCGCATGCTGCGTCCGCGCGCGCTCACGCCTTGGCCTCCGTCCCGGCGATGGCAGACTGTGACACCGCCTTGCGAATCTCATCATGCAGCAGGGTGTAGAGTTCATTGCGCAGCGAATGGAACTTGTCGGATGTGACGAACTCCGGTTTGCGCGGATGCGGTTCGTTGATCGCAATCATCTTCTTGATCGTTCCCGGCCGCGCCGAAAAAACTGCCACCCGGTCGGCGAGGAACACCGCTTCCCCCAGCGAATGGGTGACGAACACGATAGTCTTCTCCGTCCGCGCCAGCAGCACGGAAAGATCCTCGCCGAGTATCATTCGCGTTTGCTCGTCGAGCGCACCGAATGGCTCGTCCATCAGCAGTATGCCGGTTTCGAGACTGAGCGCGCGGGCAAGCGCCGCCCGCTGCCGCATGCCGCCGGATAGTTCGCTCGGATAATGTTGGGCAAATTCGGCCAACCCCACCGCCTCCAGTGATTTGCGCGCGCGCATCGCGTGTTCGGCCTTGGGCACGCCTTGAAACACCATGCCAAGCGTTACGTTTTCGGCCACCGTGCACCAGGGGAACAACGCATTCTCCTGGAATACGAATGAAACCTCGCGCGGCAGCGGACCGCGCACCGGAGTTTGGCCGATCTGCACCGTGCCGGTAGCCGGCGGCAATAATCCGCCGATGATATTGAGCAGCGTGCTCTTGCCGCAGCCGCTCGGGCCGATCAGACACAGAAGCTCGCCGCGAGCGATATCGAGCGAGGTGTCGAGCAACGCCCGCACATAGCGTGGACCGCCCGGCTCGCCGAACGCATGCGACACCGCGCGAATACTGATAGCGACCGCGTCAGTGGCCATGCCTTCGCTTTCCCGTCGACTGCATGCTTGGGGGCTGAAGTGTCTGAAACGAATGCCGAAACTATCTCGCCGCCGCTTTGCGAGACGACCCCCCGCTCCGCCTCGGCTTGCGCGCTGATCTTAACCTCTCCCGCAACCGTTTTGTCATGCGCTCATTGAGCGCAAGGTGCTTATCCAGCACGACGCCGTAATGCTTCCGCGCCGCGGTCGGCGACACCAGACCCTCCGCTACGTCCTTGCACACCTTGGCGGGATCGCGCTCGAGCGGATCGCCCCAGCCGCCGCCGCCGCCGGTCCGCACGATCGCCTCGGCGTTGACCGGCACCTGGATATGCGCGCCGGTCCGGAACTGAAAATCCTTCTCGCCCGGAAGCTTCAGCAGATGGGCCCCGACGTCCCCGGGCTCGCCGCCCCAAAGTCCCCAGGGTGGGCACTTGCTGCGGCGCGTGTGTTCGAAGTTCCAGCGTCCCTCGACCAGATTGCGGACGCGCACGTCGAGTCCAAGCCCGCCGCGATATTGTCCCGCACCGCACGAGTCCGGTCGAAAGCCACGGCTTTCCACCACCACCGGACATTTCAATTCAATGCCTTCGATCGAGCCGTTGCGCACGTCACCCTGGCATACGGATACTGTACCCGACACCCCATCCTCGAACGGCCGGCCGCCCCAGCCGCCGCCTTCGATGCTCTGCACCACGAACCGCTTCTTGGTGCCCGGATGAACGCCGAAAAACACCACTGAACCGCCGAGCAAGCCGTGATGTCCGGCCGGGACGCCATCAGGATTGGCTTTGGCGAGCGCCGCCACGATGGCGTCGACCACCGTCGGCACGATGTAGCTCCAGCCCGACATCGGCGCCGGGAATCTCGCCATCATGATGTTGCCTTCGGGAATGATGACCTTGAGCGCACGGAAAGAGCCTTCGTTGACCGGATCGAGCGGGCCGGTGAGCGCCTTATAGGCGACGCGCGCGCCGGCAAGTGTGCGCGAGTTGATGCCGGCCTTGCGCTCCTGCGAACAGCCCGAAAGATCGATCGTCATTCCGCCGCGCTTGACCGTGACCTTCACGCGGATCGGCACCGGCTCTCCGAGCAGGACGCCATCGTCATCGATCGAAGCCTCTGCCTGATACACACCATCTGGCAGCTGCGCCACGACGTTGCGGCATTTGGTTTCCGTCTCATCGAAAATTTGCTTGATCGCCGCGAGGATCGTGTCGCGGCCGTATTTGTCGAACAGCTCGTCCATCCGTCGCGCCGCGAGCCGGCACGCCGCCATCTGCGATTTCATGTCGCCGAGCGAGGATTCCGGAAAGCGGATGTTGTCCTTGATGACGCGGTAGAGCGTTTCGTTGAGCTTGCCTGCCTCGTAGATTTTGAGCTGATCGAGCTGCAGCCCTTCGAGCCACGGATCGGCCACGCGCGGACCTGCGCCGAATCCGGTCGATGTGCCGCCAATATCGATCCAGTGCGCGCGCACCATGGAGAACAGCAACAGCTCGCCTTTGTAGAAGTAAGGCATGTAGATGACGATGTTGTTGAGGTGCTGCCCCGCCACAGCCTGGTGATTGGTGATGATGACATCGCCTTCTTTGAATCCGTCGCGGCCGAACCGCGCCACGGCGTCGGTGATGATGACGCCGAGATCGGCCACAAAATGCGAAACGCCGCCGACATTCTGGCTGATCAATTCGCCGTCGACGTTGACCAGCGCGGTGCAGAAATCGCGCACCTCGTAGATCATCATGTTGTACGACGTGCGCTGCAGGTCGGCGGCCATTTCATTGGCGACAGCCGGCAGCGCATTGCGGATCACTTCCAGCGTGATGGTGTCGAGCGGCTTCATGGCCGTCCTCCAACCGTGACGATCAACTCGCCGGACGGCGCGACTTGGCAGTTATCGCGCTCGAACAGCACCGTGGTCGTCCCATGTTCTTCGATCAACGCCGGGCCGGCAATTTTCGCGCCCGCGGTCAAATTCTCGCGCCGGTAGACTTTGGCCATGAGCGGCTTGTTGGCGCTGCTGAAATAGACCGCGCGTTCGCCCGACGGTCGAGTTGCGCTGGTGCGGCCAAGGCTCGGAAACTCGAGCTTCGGCCGCTTCCCGACCGCAGCAAGCCGAATATTGACCATCTCGACCGGCTCCTCGGGCGAATGATGCGCGTAGCGCTGTTCGTACAATTGATCGAACGCGGTGCGAATCGCCTTGCGATCCGCATTTTTTAGCTGTCTGTACTCGACCGGCACCGACAGCGTGAATTCCTGCCCCACGTAGCGCAAATCGAGATGGATTTGAAACGTCGCATTCTTGCCGTGGCGCAGGCTGGCCTTGGCGTCCTTGACCATTTCGTCGTGGATCGCGATGAGCTTGCCGAAATCGACATTCGCAAGGTCGGAATAGACGGTGCGGGTGAAATCGTGCCGCTCGTCCGCAAGCAGCATGCCGAGCGCGGAAAAATGCGACGGGAACAGCGGCACGATCACGGTCGGTATATAGAGCTCGCGCGCAATCGCGCAGACATGCAGCGGCCCCGCGCCGCCCGACGCCACGAGCGCAAAATCGCGCGGATCATATCCCTTGGCCACGGATACTTCGCGCACCGCTAGCGACATCTTGTTGATGGCGATTTCGACGATCGCCTGCGCCGCCACCACCGCATCGAGCCCGAGCGGATCTGCGATCTTCTCCTTGATGCCGCGCCGCGCGGCCGCCGCATCGAGCTTCATCTGCCCACCGAGAAAATGGTCCGGATCGAGCCGTCCCAACGCCACATTGGCGTCGGTGATTGTCGGTTCCGTACCGCCGGCGCGATAACAGATCGGCCCCGGATCGGCACCCGCGCTCTGCGGCCCCACTTTCAGCGCGCCGACATTGTCGCGCCACGCAATGCTGCCGCCACCGGCACCGACCTCGACCACGTCGACCATCGGCAGCATCACCGGATGACCGCTGGCGTAACCGCCGACGTAATAACCCGGCGCCATGGTGGGCTCACCCGTGCGGATCAGGCTCGCCTTCGCGGTAGTGCCGCCCATGTCGAAGGAAATGACATTGGGATACCCGAGCGTATGCCCGACATGCGCCGAGGCGATGATGCCGCCGACCGGGCCGGATTCCATCATCGCTACCGGTCGCTCGGTCGCGACCTCGGGCGTCATCACCCCGCCGTTTGACCGCATGATCGACAGATCGCCGTCAAAACCGATGCGCGCGAGATTGTTCTTGAGGCCCTTTACGTAGCCGCCAACCTTCGGCCCGATATAGGCGTTCACCACGGTCGTAGAAATTCGCTCGAATTCCCGATACTCCCGCAGGATCTCGTGTGAGAGCGATACATAGGCACCCGGCATTGCCTTTCGGATCATGTCGCCGGTGATACGTTCATGCGCAGGATTTGCGTAGGCGTGCAAAAAGCAAACCGCGACCGCCTCAACGCCTGCGGATTTCAGGAGCTTGCACGCCTCCGTAACGCTCGCCCGCTTCAGCGGCTCGAACACTGTCCCGCCGGCGAGCAGGCGCTCCTCGATTTCGCAGGTGAATTGTCGCGACACCAGCGGCTCGTGGCGGCGAAAGAACAGATTGTACGATTCCGGCCTGTTGCCGCGGCCAATCATGTAGACATCGCGCGTGCCGCGCGTCACCACCAGGCCGGTCTTTGCCCCTTTGCGTTCGATCAGCGTGTTGATCGCGATGGTTGAACCGTGGATCAGTTCATCGACGGCCTTGGCATCGACGCCGCTTTTTTCGATGCAGTCGATGACGCCCTGAACCAGCTCCCCCGGCGTCGTCAGGCTCTTCGCCTGGATGAAGGAACCCTTTTCGTCATCGAAACCAAGCAAGTCCGTGAACGTCCCGCCGATGTCGACCGCAACAAAGATCACGCTGCTACTCCTGATCGTTCGGCGCTGGTGTTGATGGGCAATCTGCGCTTGAATTCGGCCGCGGCGGGATGACCCAGCCACCATAACGTCTATCGCGGAGCCACTCAATGACGACCAGCTTTCGCCAGATCATCAACAGGGCCGTCAAGGAAAAACGCATCTTGGTTGTTCCCGGGGCGCACGACGCGTTGAGCGCGCGGCTCATCCAGACCATCGGCTTCGAGACTTATTTCATTGGCGGTTTTCCTGCTGTCGGAGCGCGCTATGGCGTTCCCGACATCGGCCTCAAGGGCTTTGGCGAAATTTCCGCAGCCGTGCGCGACATCATGTCGGCCTGCGATCTGCCGGTTTTCGTGGACGGCGACGACGGCTACGGCGATGTCAAGAACGTGGTCCACACGGTGCAAAGTTACGAGCGCCTGGGGGTGAGCGCGATCCTGATCGAGGATCAGCAATGGCCGAAACGCTGCGGCCACATGGTCGGTAAAAAGGTCGTGCCCATCGAGGTGGCTGAGGCCAAGATCAAAGCGGCGTGCTCGGAACGCCTCAACCCGGAAACCTGGATACTTGGCCGCACGGACGCGCGGCAGGTCTACGACCTGGACGAAGCGATGCGGCGCGCCGAACGCTTTATCAAAGCGGGCGCCGATGGCATCTTCATCGAGGCGCCGCGCAGCGTGCAGGAATTGGAGCGTATCGGTCGTGCTTTTGACGTGCCGCAAATCTGCAATCCGCTCATGGGCGGGCACACGCCGATCCTCACCATGGAGGAACTCGGGCAGCTCGGTTTCAATTGTGCGGTGCTCGGACTCGACACCTTGATGCACGCCGCCAAGGCGATCGAGAGCGTACTGCTCGACATGAAATCAGGCCGCTTCGCCCGCCGCAACGACGGCATGGATTTCGAGCATTACAAGAAAATCGTCCGCTACGACGATTGGGAACGCATCGACGACCGTTTCGCCGTCCACGCAAAGCAATGAAGCCTAGAGATCGATTAACAGCCGCGCGGCGGCGCCATCGCTGCCGATCAACGCCGGCGCACTTATGTAAACAGGTCGACCTTCAACGCTCATGCGTGCCTGCACCGAGACCAACATTCCTCCCGCCGGTGAACGCGGATCGGCGATGTCCGATCCCATCAGCGGCGCCAACGGCTGCGTCGTTCGGCAGCCTTCCACCAGCCAATATGAAAACTTTTCAAATGCCCGCGGACTTGGCAATTGAGCGACCGCATTGGCGAACTGCTCGGCAGCGCGCGCGCCATGAATCGTCGGAACCGCCGTGCGCGAAAAACAGCGGCCAAGACGTATCCAAGTGCCCATATAGGCGACAGTCGCTCGGAGGGCAAAATTTTCGCCCAGCGCCGCATCGCCTTCGATGCGCCTGAGATGCTGATCGCGCGCGAGGTCCGGCGCCGCAGCAATGTATATTTCTTCGGCCCCGAATAGCCTCGCTTCGGCCTCGACCGCTGCGATTATGGCACCCAGATTGTCTCTCTCTTGCGGCACCGCTGCGAGCGCGCGCTGCGCAATCTCCGCCGCCCTGGTCGCGAGCGCCACCTCGGCCGAGTCGGCCACACTGCGCAGCCGCGCGAACAGCCCGCTTGCGTCGGATAATCTGAGCCCCGGCCCACCCTCGCGGAGATCATCGGCCATGCCGACGGTGACAGTGTCGAAATCGACGATCCCCACCACGGCATCGGTTTTCGATGCACCGATGAGGCGGCCGGCCTCCAGACCGATGCGCGGCGTGTGGATCACTTCAGCGACGCGGCTTGTCCGTTCGATCCAGCTTTTCACGCGGTAGCTCAGCGCAGCGACGAGCCGCGGCTCGCCGTCGCGCGGCACCACCAGCAGCGCCTCCGACCAATAGGGCACGAAGCCGGTGAGCCACGATACGCCCGCCGTCTGCGCATTGTTGGTATAAACGACGAGCGCATCGAGACCTTCGGTCGCCATCGCGGCGCGCACGCGTTCAACCCGCGCTTGGAGCGCCGCATCGGGCAACTCGGTTTTCGAGCGAACGATCAGGCCGCGGCGCATCTGTTGCGGTCCCCTCGGGTCAGACTTCGAACAGCTCGCGCGGTGTTCCGCACAGCACATCGGCGCCTGTTTCCGTCACCACCACGGCATCTCCCAGCACGATGTAGCCGGCATCGGGATGATACGTGTTCGGATGGACGATCAACGCCATGCCCGGCACCAGAGGCACGTCGACATCCTCAAGGATGTGCGGCTTTCCATCGGCGAACAGACCCATGCCGTGCCCGCGCACGCGCGTCCATTTGCTCGTCACGTAATCGCCGAGGCCGTATTTGCGGAAGACATCGTTCTCCGCCCGCGCCACATCGGCAGCCGTGGCGCCCGGCTTGACCGCCGCAATGCCGGCTTCCAGCGCTTCGCGGAACTGCTCGAACGCGCGACGCTGCTCATACGTCGCCTTGCCAACGACGCAGGTGCGGCAGATCTGCGCGTAATAGCCTTCGATCGCAGGCGTCAGTTCCGTGGTGACCAGATCGCCAGCGGCGATCTTGCGGTCGGACGGCGGCGTCATGCCCAAGACATCCTTGCCGCCCGAACCGATGATCATGAAATTGTCCGGACAACCGCGCCGGCGCAAATAGGCTTCCACATCCGCGACCAGCTCGTATTGCGGCCGGCCAGGTTTTACGGCCTCGAGGAATGCGACATAGGCGTCATCCGCCATTTTCGCCGCGCGGCGGAGCACCGCGATTTCGCCCGGCAATTTGTGCATCAAAAGTCGGTCGAGCAGTTTTGTGCCGTCTTCGAGCGCGAAGCTGCGGTCTTGATCCGCAAGCCAGCGCGGTACGAACCGCCGCGGCGCCGCTGCCACACGCCGATTGGCGACGCGATCAAGTCGCGCCTCGACCGCGCGCGCAATATCGACCGCAAACTGAATTTTCACGCCGGAGGTTTCCGCCTCGGCGCGTTCCAGATCCGTCGCGCTGTCGAGAAAGAGCTCAGTCGTCCCGTCGGCCGCCACCACCGCGATGCCGTGGCCTTCGAGCATGCCGAAGTCCGCCGCATAGCGCAGGTAATCGCCCTGCCAGGCATTGCCGTAGAGCACCATTTCGGCGATGCCCGCATCCGCCATGGCTGCCAGCAGACGGCGCCGCCTCTCCTGGGCCAGCATGCGTTTCCCCAGCGCTTAGCGGGATGCTCTCGACTTGAATATTTGCTCAGACAACGGGTGCGGGCTCGCGCGCGCCTTGCGTCCGCGCCGGCGCCGGATCGCGCAACGCGAGAATGCGACGCGCATTCGAATAGAACAGCTTGTGCTTGTCTGTGTCCGACAATTTGATTTCGTCGAGCAGCTTGAGGCAGGCTGCCGGATCCCAGCACGGATAATCGGTGCCGTACATCACATTGTCGATGCCGTAGTAGTCGATGGCGAACTTCATCCCGGCGGAATGCGGAGACACCGTGTCGGTGACCATGCGCTTGATATAAGTGCTGACCGGTTTCGGCAGCTTCGCCGCCTTGGAATTCTTGTCCATGCGGCCGGCCTGATACGGCAGCGATCCGCCCGTGTGCGAGATGTAGATTTTCAGCTTCGGATGCCGTTCCATCATGCCGGACAGGATGAGCCGCATGGCCGCCACGCTCACCTCGATCACGCGGCCAAGGCTCAAATGCAGTGCGCCGTTGTAGCCGTCGAGCATGTCCTGGAAGATCACGTCGGTCGGATGCAGGAACACCGGCAAGCCGAGTTTTTCGCAATGGGCGTAGAACGGCTCGAGGCGCTCCGCGTCGATGCGCGCATCGGCGCCGACGCTGCCGGGAAGATTGACCCCCATCAGGCCAAGCCGGTTGACCGCGTCATTGACCACATCGATCGCCACTTTCGTGTCCTGCAGTGGCACCGCGGCGCTCGCCCACAACCGCCCGGGATATTTCTTTTGCGCGCCCGCCATTTCCTCGTTCCACATGAGCGCATAGTCGCGCCCTTCCTCCACCGGCATGTCGGAAAAAGCGACCGCGAACGGTCCGATCCAGCAGACCACGTCCACGCGATGGCCGAGCTTGTCCATGGAGGCGAACTGCTCATCGAGGTCGAACCATTCGGCCCAGCTGTTGAGATGCTGGCCGCTGCCCGCGCGGCGCATGTAGTCGTAGCCACCGCTTTCATTGACGCGCGCCTTGGGAAATTCCTTGCGCTTGCAAAGCTTTTCGAAGATCGCACGCGGCCACCAATGGAAATGCGAGTCGATGATGTGCATGGCGGGAAGTCTTGCCCTATCAGCGAAGAGTGACCGATTCTAGGGCCAAAACCAGAACCGAACCAGCCACTTTGCCGCCTTCCTGCACATGGCATCCCGGGCATCGAATCCTCAGCCGGTCGGATGAAACTGTGAGGGCAATGACGCAAGCGCAGCAGATTGCACACTTTTCACAGGGCGTTGCTGGGCTGCAACACCTGTACCGTTTTTGGAAATAGATCGCCTTTGGGCTTGATTCAGGTGGCAGTGATGAAAGTTAATGACGTGTTAATTGGCGACCAATTTTGCCCTCCCATTTGGACGCCGCGG
The DNA here is from genome assembly GCA_035501735.1 of Xanthobacteraceae bacterium. Classification (GTDB taxonomy): domain Bacteria; phylum Pseudomonadota; class Alphaproteobacteria; order Rhizobiales; family Xanthobacteraceae; genus PNAI01. Next base: position 77,987 of record DATJVR010000064.1, read on the forward strand.
GTACCGGCAACGGCGAAATTTATTCGCTGGGGGCGTTTAATGCGGAGGCAATAATGAGGAAAATTTCTATCGCACTCTTCTCGGTACTGAGCCTCACCGCTTCGTTGATCGGGGTTCAGATCGCACCGGCGTCCGCGGACGTCGTCGTCAACAACATCCTTTCGCCCTTCACAGTCATCCAGGTCGTGCCGGGTCATCGAGTCTATGGATACGGACCGCCGGCGTGGTGGATCAACGATTCGCGCCATCACCAGCGCTGTTACCGCCGATGGGATCGTTATTACGGCGAATGGCGTTTCCACTGCGTAAGGATGCACCTCTGGGGCAGCGAGTCGTACTGGGACTGATGAAAGGCGTGAATGGGTTGGGGAATTACGATGCGTAATGTGCTGTGCGCTATCTGCGCGTTGAGTCTCGCGAGCACTGTCGCGTTGGCCGAACGTTTACCGCCGCCCGGGAATAATACGATTGTGAATAATATTCTTTCCCCGTTCAGCACCATCAAGATTATCGGTTCTCGGCCGGGTCCGCGCCCACACTGGGCCCCGGAATGCAATCAGGGATTCAGTGAATGGAAGCCGGTCTGCGCCGTAACGCTCAATCGCGTTGCTGTCACTTATCCCAATGCATGCATGGCGGAACTCGATAATGCTTTCGTCATCGACTATGCACCGTGTCCGATCGCAACCAGCTGTGCACCCACCTATGAGCCGGTTTGCGGACGTGTTCATCGTCATGAACCGCTAGAAAATTTGCAGGAAGCATTGCGGCCCCCCCATATCCGGCCCTTCCTCAACGAATGCTTCGCCAGGGCGCACGTCGTGCTGCACCTCACCCGCGAATCCCCGCCTCACCTTGAAGAGGAACACTACGGCGATGTCACGATACTGAGGAGATATGGCGACAATCTCTTTCAGTATCCGCACGAGCATACATATTCTTATTTTGGTCGCTCCGGTTTGGAGGATTACGGCGGGGTCTGCCCGACAACGTGCCCGGAAGGCGGCCTCGTTGTTTGCGCGGTAGACCATAACAACGTGCCGCGACTCTATAAAAATAGATGTTCTGCCGTTTTGGCTGGAGCCGACCCGACTCGGTTCAAGCCTGGCGATATTTCGAAATGTAAGTGACATTGAGCTAATTTTTCGGCCCGATAACAAATGCCTGAGAATTTGCGCGGAGGACAATGAGGCTACTTTAGCTGCCTATATATAAAGTTTGAGTAGCGACTGGTGAGCCTTCATTGAGTGGACCGATGAAGTGCCAATTCGCGGTTTGTCGCCAAACGCTGGCACGAACGGCTTCGAAACGGGTGGTCCCGCTGACGCATCCCGTTCTCTTTTCGAAGACTCTATTCCTGATCAGATCGCGTTCCGCATCACTTGCGTGGTGCACGATGCAAATCTTCAAAAAATGGCGAAGGCGATAAACTATCTCTCACGTAGCGGGAATATCTTTCCAAAATTTTATATTCCGCGGTCTCCTGGCTTTGTTGTTGTGTTTCTTCTGCGGCGATGACTTGTTCGGGACCTACGAACTGAGGAACAGCCTGCGCCAAATCTTTGCAGGCGTCCGCCGGCGGCGGGGTCGGACTTGAGTCGCATTCTTCAAGCCAGCTGCGCGCAGTTATTATTCTCAGGTAGCTATTAATCAAATCGGCAATTCGCCTCAGCCTCTCCCTGTGGTCGGGAACATTCAAGCCGCCTGTCGGCTCAAAGTTGCGCATGCCCGGAATCACTAGACCACTCAGCGCAGGCAATCCGAGCGGATTAATCGTCGCGACGCAATCTCGCCAGCCTCGGATTGGATCTTCGGCCGGATCGTATTTCGTGAATAGGAAAAGTTGAGGATATTTATCTAAGAGCGGCGTGTTCGGCGTCTTTTTCAAATACCCGTAAACGTTTCGAACAGGCGCGTCTCTCGGACATTCCCCCGGAGCCTGAGCCTGCTCTTCAAAAAATTCCCGACGGTATCGCACGTTCGATCCCAAATAGATGCCCGTCGGGAACCCATCACCATACCCTCTGCCGCCTTCCAATATGTTTGTCACAGCGAGCCATCTATAATATCTGGGCCTGGATCGACGCTGCTTGCTAAAATTTTCCGCCTCTCGGTTGAAATAGCTCTCACTATTAGCGGCAAGCCATACCGCATATGCTCGCGCGGACATTTGCGCGGACACAAGACGTGGGTCCTGTGTTCGGATGCAATTGAATACATACTGATAAACGACATACCCCCTCGCGCCTGTTAGAAATCCGGCATCTACGCCCCATTGGGCAAGCTCGAAATTGTAATTCAAGACCCGTTCCGCAAGAATCACGAGTTCCTTGTAATTGAACAACACAGGAGCATTTTCAGAACGATACGAACCTTGCGTGTAAAAATACTGCGACAGGATTTCAACGATACGTCTGATGGCGTGATCGCTAAGGGCCGTCAACTCGGATTTTCGCAGGGGCGAAAGCCGCCGGTTGTTTGGACGAAATGGGCTGTTGTCCAAAAGGCTGTCACTATATTTGTGAAATTCGATTGCGGTGGTGACTTTCAAGTTCATGGGGCTGATCAGCGGGATCAGAGCCGGGTCGCAGATCGGGAATGGACTTGAGGTGCCGGCAAGTCCTAGGCCTTTGACGAGTTCGAGCAGCGCTTTCACGGCCTCGCAATGAGGCGCAAGCTGCAGCTGCGGGTCGGGGCTGCCACACTGACTTAAGCTTTCCAAAAGAGCATCCAGCTCGCTAGCGCGATTTTCAACTGGCCCCACCGGCCGCTGTGCCTTCTCTGTGAGAGGCGGTCCCCTTCGTTCTTCCCGAATGTCCGGCGAAGTCGGCAGAGGTGCTCCTGATGGCGGTGCCGAAGGGGTCGCACTCGGTGCTGTTGTTTCGGCGTTCACAAAGCCGACCAGACACGCACCTGCGAGACCACCGGACAGAAGCAGAATTAGCGCAGTTCGACGGATAATCACGAAGCCCCCCGCGCGATATAATTTGATTGTAATCGTAGCCGTTATGTTACGAAAAATGCTCCGATAAACGAAGAGCTAGAAATTTTTAGTCCAAGTGGTGTGGCAAGGCCGCCACGATCACACACATTGCAAGCGTTCACGCTCAGCCCAACTAAGCCTTTGTAAAGCCAAGAGATCACTGAAAAGGGGATACTCAACATCCAAACATGTCGCATCGGCCAGCAAACGCTGAGATGTCGACAATGCGGCCGCTGCCTCAGTTCAGGGATGCTCGTCATTTGACCGATGCCGTGCTTCTATGATTGCGAGCTTCCATCCCAAGGAGGAGGATGCAAATGAATGAGTTGGTCTACCTGTTTTTGATCGTTGCAGGTTCCCCAGTCGCTCATATCGGCACGTACTCGCAAATGGAGGCATGTAGGGCGGCGGTCGCAAGAGCCTGGACTCCGAAAGGACCGGCAGCCGACCAGACATGGGGATTTTTATGCATTCACGCGAGCGACAAAGCGATTCCACCTCCGAAAGATTAGGCGGTTCGTTCCGCCGATGTCTATCGGCGCCGCGTTGATGCGCATGACAACAGTGAAGAATGTCTATAAAAATTTCATCACGGTCGGACTGCCAACGGCCGCCTGGGAGGATGCGATGTTCATAATCCTACGTGCACTCGTGATCGGTCTTGTGTTGCTGGCGGTTCCAGCCGGCGCCGCCGAGAAACTTCGCGTCGGCAAGGCCGTCGCATTTGCCTGGACCTTCACTCCGCTCGATGTCGGCATCCAGACCGGACAGTTCGCCAAGCACGGGCTTGAGATCGAAGAATCGGCCTCCGCCGGCGACGCCAAGCTTCAGCAGGCGCTGGCTGCTGACGGCCTGGACATCGGTATCGGCAGCGGGCCCGGCATGGCGTTCGTCGTCAAGGGTTCGCCCGTGAAGGCCGTCGCCGCCATGGCGGGAATTCCGAAGAACATGGCCGTGATGGTCGGCTACAATTCGCCGATCAAGACCGTCGACGATCTCAAAGGCAAGAAGCTCGGTTGCACCACCGTCGGTTCGCTTACGGACTGGATCGGCAAGCGCATCGGCGCGCTCAAGGGCTGGGGACCGGACGGCATCACCATGGTGCCGATCGGCGGCATGCCGCCGGCGCGCGCGGCCATCAAGACCAATCAGATCGACGGCTATATCGGCGCGCTTGAAACCGGCTACGCGCTGGAGGAGGCCAAGGAATGGCGCGTCGTCACCACAGCTACGCCATTTGTGGACCATTTCATCACGCACGTCTTCTTCGTGCGCGAGGACGTCATCGCGAAGCGACCCGAGGCAGTGCGCGCCTTTCTCCAGGGCTGGTTCGACACCATCGCCTTCATGAAAGCCAACAAGGACAAAACCGTCGAAATCACCGCCAAGGTGCTCAATTACCCCCCAACGGTGATCGCCCGTGCCTATGACGAACAGATCGGCATTTTTTCGCAGGACGGCACATTCGATCCAAAAGCCGTCGCGGTGCTCAAGCAGTCGTTCATCGAAATGGGACTGCTCAAGGAGATTCCCGACGACAAGGCCATGTTCACGACGCAGTTCGTACCGGTGAAGACCGGCAAGTAGCGGCGGAACCTTCGGCCGCCTTATCAATACGACGGGTCACATCGCGTCATCCAAAAAGTCTTGGCGGATTTAAAGTCCGCCCGGATTTCGTCGGTCAGATCGACCGCGACATACACCGGACCGCTGTCGGATTCGGCCACCCCGAACGCGGCGCGAATCAATTCGCCGCGCATATTGGTCAAAAAGAAGACGGCAACGCCCGGCTCCAGGCGATGACCCATGACCAAGAACACCGACTGGGGCTCAGCTTGCTCGAGGCGTCCGCAAGGTTCCAATTGCGCCGCCAGCATTTCGGCTCCCTCGGACATGAAGACAAGCGGCCCCTTCAGCTGAAAGAGCTCGAACAGTTTCGTGCTGTCGGATCGTATGCCCTGCTCGCATATGGCTTTGGCCAATCCGAGGAGCGGCCTTTGCTCGTCCGCCAGCGCGCGGGGGCCGACGAGCAGAACGCCGATAGCGAAACATATCCCGATTATGGCTTTCTCGATTCGTCCACTCATAACATGCTCCCCTGTTGATGCTCACCATAGGCGATCGGGGGCGCACGTCTTTGATCTGGCGCAAACGTCACTTTTGGATTGTCTTGATCGGCGGCATGAACCGCAGGCCCGCCGGGCGGTTGCCGTTCCTGCGGCACAGAAATGCCCGCCCGGCCAGCGTGGGTCTGCTCGGTCAGCGCACCAGAGGACGTAACACGGAATGGCGCTCGGCCAAGCCGTGTCCTTCAATCCAACCATCAAGTCCGAGCACGTGGCCGGCCCGCTTGTATATCAGGTAGCCGAGAACGCCGGCGTAGACGATGTGATAGTCGAGAATGAAGTTGTTCGTATTCTCGATGAACGGCCAATCCATGTGCGCCATCCAGTATGTCAGCATCAACGCCACCCCGAAGGTCGCGCTGATACGAACCATCAGGCCGGTAATCAGTGACAGACCGATCAACAGATGCCCATATTCCACCAGGAAAGTGGTGGTGGGCGCCATCATGGGTGTGGTGAAGATGGCGAACAGATCATGGAACGTTTTCGTGTGTTTCAGGAACCCGACGACGCTCCAGCTCGGATCGAAAACCTGATGGGAGGCTGCGTAGAGAAATGTCCATCCCATCGCAAATCGAAAAAAGACGACAAAGGCACGTTCAGCTGTCGGCATCATGGCGGTCTCCTTATCAACGATTGTTTTGAAATATCGCGCCGCGCGAGCGGAGCCACCTTGATCAAAATCAAAAGTAAATGACTATCGGCACTTCAGTGCGACAGGAAGGTTGGCACCGTCATCGAGGACAAGATGCCCCGTGTGGCACCCCCCAATACGAATTCCCGCAACCGCGAATGACCGTACCCACCCATGACAATCAGGTCAGTCGAGGAATCGGCGGCATACGAAAGAATCGTGTTCGGCACATCGGTGTCGGGGGCAACAATCCGCTTCAGCTCGACGTTCAAGTCATGCCGCGCCAGATGATGCGCGATGTCGGCTCCTGAAATCTCGCCGCGGTTGTCATCTTTTGATGCGATCGTAATGACATCGATTTTCTTGCTGCGTTCAAGCAGCGGCTCCGCATCTGCGAACGCGCGTGCCGCGCTGCGGCTCCCGTCCCAGCAAAGCAGCACCCGATTGAGCGTTAAACCCTCCCGTTGAATATAAGGGACAACCAGCACCGGACGTCCGGATCCAAACAGGGCACCTTCCACGATCAATTGCTGTACCGGATCGTCATTCTGCGGCTGGGCAATGATTGACATGTCGTATCTGCGCGCCAAGCGCCCGAAGACATCGCCAACCCCGGCGGATGTTGCATCGATAACCCGTGACTCAGCGGTTATTCCCGCACCTTGCAGGGACTTCTCGAACCTGGAGCTGACGGCCTTCGCGTTCTCCTCACATTCAGCCTGCAAGGTTGCAACGACTGATGCAGACACGCCATCAAACATGGATCCTGCCACAAAAGGCTCAACTGCGAATGACACCGCGGTGAGGTGCGCATCGAGGGTCCTTGCAACCGATAGTGCATAGTCTGATGTCACGTCACGCCCGTTCGCACTCGATAGATTGACGAGAATGTCTTTGATCATCACCCGATCTCCGATTTAGGCCTCTCAGGGCTGCTGGATGGATCGCAAATATGAAAGGATCGCTCCCACATCGCGCGGCGAAAACACGAATTCCGGCATATCCGGGTGGCCTGTGTAAAGCCCTTCTCCCAAGGCCTCGGACAGGGAATCGATCGGATAGCGCTTCGACAACTCTCGAAATGGTGGCGCCTCGCGATTTGGGCTGGTACCGCGACGGCCGGTCGCGTGGCACATCGAGCAATGTCGAGACAGAAGTCGCTCGCCGCGCCTCATCCCCGCACTCGAGTCCTGCGCAATCGCCGACGAGGCCCCCAGCAGAAGGGCCCCGGCGGCGATGAAATGAGCGACCTTGACTGTCTGGCGCATGTGATTGGATTCAATGCGGACGCATCGGCCAGCGCGCGAGGGCCTGTTTGATTCCATCGAGAAGGATGCTGCCTAACAGTGGCTTTTCAACGATGGGAATGCCGAAGTCCTCGGCGCGTTGCTTTAAATCCCTGCTGGGATGCGTTGTTATGAGAATCGCCGGCGCCGATACCCTTCGATCGCGAAGCTGCTTGATGAGATCGATGCCGGATATGCCCGGCAGCCTTTGATCGATGACGAAGCAACTGCAGTCCGGGATCGCCGACTCTTTCAACAGTTCCTCCCCATCCAGATAGGTCCGCACGGAAAAGCCTTCCGTCTCAAGCGAAAACTTCAGGGATTTGCAAACCGCAACGTCATCGTCGACCACGATAATGGACCCGCTATCTGCCGTTTTTTTCGCCACTGCTTGCATCGCGTTATAACTCGGGACATCGAAATACTTTTCAAGTTTAAGTAAGCGCGGTTGATCCAATGGGCTTTGATTTAGCTCAAAATACCGAATGAAAAGGACGGCGGGCACAAGACACCTACTAATAGTGGCCGAAGCAGAGCGTGTCTTTAGTTGAGAATGTCGCCGACCAGCGCCATACGAACAAGATCGGACAGGCTGTTTGCCCCCATCTTTGTCATGACGTTTGCGCGGTAGATCTCGACCGTGCGCGGGCTGATCCCCAGATCGTAGGCGATGACTTTGTTTTGCTGACCGGCGACCAGTCCGTCCAAGACCTCCCTCTCCCGATTCGTCAGAGTCGCTAACTTCTCGTGTATCTCGGCATGACTAGCCTTGCGCGCAACGGTATTGGCTTGCACATCCAATGCGTTCCGAATGGCGGTCAGCAGGACTTCGTCGTCAAACGGCTTCTCGAGGAAATCCGCCGCTCCATTTTTCATGGCTTCGACTGCAAGCGCGATGTCGCCATGGCCGGTGATCACGATGACCGGCAGCGCAACATTGAGCTGACGGAGGCGTTTCAAAAGCTCGATTCCCGTCATACCAGGCATTCGAACATCGGTTATGATACACCCTGTCCCGAGCTTCGGAAGCGCTTCAAGAAATGGCGCAGCGGCCTCAAACAATTGCACTTCGATTTTAGCGGCGCGTAGCAGGAAACCCAGCGATTTCCGCATCGCCTCATCGTCGTCGATCACATAGACGATGTTGTCAGCCGGCATTGCCCATTTCCTCCTCGGATACCCGCCGTAACGTGAAACTAAATATTGTGCCGCCCCCTGGATTCGATTCCGCCCATATTCGACCGCCGTGCGCCTCGATGATGGTGCGCGAAATCGACAGCCCTACCCCCATTCCATGTTTTTTTGTCGTAACGAATGGCTGAAAAAGCTGGTCGACCAAGACTGGCGCAAGTCCTGTGCCCGTATCGGCGACCGCAACCTTCAGCAAGTCCACCTCGGCCGGGTCGATCGTTATCAGAAGCTCCCGCCGATCGCATTCGTACATGGCTTCAATGGCATTCCTCATCAAATTGAGGAGAACCTGTTGGATTTGAACCCGATCGGCAAGCACCAAATCGTTGTCTCTGCTGAACTGGAAGCGCACGCGAATATCATGGTCTCTGGCGCCCACAAGTGCGAGCGCACTTGCTTCCTCGACCAGCTTGGTGAGGCTTTCAATCCGCCGCTCGCTCTCGCCGCGGGCGACAAAATCGCGCAAGCGACGCACAATCTGGCCGGCGCGCAGCGCCTGCTCGGCGGCGCTGTCCATGGCCTCCCGCATCATGCCGGATTGCTCATCCTTGCTTGACTCGAGCAGACGCCGCGCGCCCTTCATGTAATTCGCGATGGCAGATAACGGTTGATTGAGTTCGTGCGCGAGCGTCGAAGCCATTTCACCCATCGCGGTCAAGCGTGAAACATGGACCAATTCCGATTGCAGCTCCTGCAATCGAGCCTCGGTCTTTTGCCGCTCGGTCAGGTCACGGATAAAGCCCGTGAAAAAGCGTTGATTGCCTGACTTCATCTCGCCGACCGCGAGTTCCATGGGAAATGTCGAGCCATCCTTGCGCTCACCCACAACCACGCGGCCGATGCCGATGATTCGCTTTTCGCCGGTCTGCAAATATCGCAACAGGTAGCGGTCGTGGCTTTCTCGATACGGAGAGGGCATCATCATTTTCACATTCTTGCCCAGCACCTCCGCAGCTTCATAACCGAGCAGCCGCTCGGCTGCCGTGCTGAACGATTGCATGATCCCGCGCTCGTCGATGACGATCATTGCATCGGGCACCGTATCGAGAATCGATTTCAAATGGGCTTCACGCGCTGCCGCGATTTGAATACTCGATACCGATTGCTCTCGCGCAATTCGAAGTCGTTCTCCGAACCAGGCAATCCCAAGACCGAGCACCAAGAAAGTTACGGCCCGCGCGACATCGACGACAAACAATGGGGACCTGGAGTCGAGCAAACTCGAATATTCACCCGTCGACCACAAATGCAGGACGAGACTTAGTACCGTGACCAAAAGGCCGGGCCCCCACCCGCCCAGGATTCCGGCAACCAGCACCGGCGGCATCAAAAAAAGATAGAGCGCCTGGCTGCCAAGGGTGGGTGCGAGCAGTGCTCGGAGAATGAATACAACGGCCAAGAACCCAAGTGCCAACACGTAGGATGCGCCCGGCCATTTGAGCGCACGCTGAAGAGGGGTCTCCAGCGGGGGGGCCGCATTTCCTGATCCAAGTACCAGATCAGCCATGAAATCCTCGATCGAATCCTGCTGCTAGCGCTCCAAGGCCTTAAAAATCAACAAATAAATCAACAACGCCCGGAGAGCTAGACCTCCGGTGAATCCCGTAGGGACAATATCTGAATATTCGCTCTCAATGTCTGCGGATAATCATACGTCAACAAAATCAAGGAGCGAGCCATGTTGCTACATAGCGCAATCGACCCCCGCCGCGCCGCACCGCAAGCCAAGCCAATGACGCCCCAAAAACCGATGGCTTCGCATGCCTTCACCGGATCGATCGAGATGATGGGGGCGTCGATGACATTCACGCGCGATGCTGAGATTTACGGCGAGAACGAACCGGCCGATTACCTTTACAAGGTCGTCAGCGGGACGGTGAGAACCTATAAAGTCCTTGCCGATGGCCGGCGGCAGATTGGCGCATTCTATTTGCCGGGTGACATATTCGGTCTCGAAAGCGGTGACGAGCATACGTTTTCTGCCGAGGCCGTTTCCGATTCGACGGTGTTGGTGATCAAACGCAGCGCCCTGGTCGGTTTGGCCGGACGTGACACCAAAGTCGCACAGCAGCTCTGGACTTTGACGAGCAGCGAACTGCACCGCGTCCAAGACCATATCATGCTTCTGATCAAAACCGCCCAGGAACGCGTCGTCGGTTTCCTGCTGGAGATGGCGGCGCGCATGCCGGCTGGGAACCAGGTTGAACTTCCGATGTCGCGGCAGGACATTGCGGACTATCTCGGCCTCACGATTGAAACCGTCTCCAGAACTCTTACCCAGCTCGAGAACGCGGCCGCGATCGAACTTCCGACATCACGACGGATCGTGCTGCGCAACCGTACCGCGCTGAGCCGCCTGAACGGTTAAAGCGGAGGATTTTCGTGAGCACGTCAATTGCGAGTGGTCACGGCTCTCTGTTCAGCACAATCGCCAGGTGGTGGCGAAATTGGCTTGGTGATCGTTCCCGCAAACTCGAATTACAGAATTTGGGATCGGAGGATCTCAATCGCGTCGCACACGACGCCGGCGTCAGCCCGCAAGTGCTGCAAGCGCTCGCAGGGAAATGGCCTGAGGCGACCGATTTGTTGTCGCGCCGCATGGCCGCGCTCAAACTGGACGTGGAAGAAATTGGGCGCACTTATCCGCCGGTTTCGAACGATCTGAAACACCTGTGCTGGCTATGCACGAGCAAAGGCCGCTGCGAACGCGACCTCGCAAAAGATCCATCCAACCCGGTGTGGCGCGAATATTGTCCGAATGCCACGACTCTGACGGCGCTGAGCGCCCAACGCGGCACGCAACAAACAAGGAAGAATTTGAGGGAGACGTAAATGCGCCGAACAAATCGCGCCTGGTCTGTTTTAATCGCATTGGCAGGCTTCGCGATTGCATTCGTTGATCTCAGTGCTGCCGAAGACTTATCGTCCGCTCAGAAACAGGGCCTCGAGCTGTTAAAGCAAAATTGCTTGCAGTGTCACGCGGTCGACAAGGTCAGTAACAGCCCGGATCCGGCCGCGCCGCCATTTCGCAACCTGTATGAAAAATATCCGTTCAGCAGTCTGCGGCTGCCGCTGAAGGAGGGTGTTCTCAGGGGGCACCCATCGATGCCGCACTTTCAGTTCAGCCCTGAAGACGTCGAAAACATCATCAGCTACCTAGGAAGCTTGGAAGAATAGCAAGCGGACACGAGCGAAATGTGCGTTTAGCAAGCGCGACCTTGCAAAAGATCCGGCCAGTTCGGTGTGGTGCGAATACTGTTCGGAATACTGTCCAAATGCCATAACCTTGACGGTGCTTTGTGTGGAACGCGCCGCGAAGAGAAACTGAGTCAAGGAAGAGGCAAATGTGCGGAACCTATCGCGCCATATCCGTCATCTTTTTTACCCTCGCAGGAATTTCGTCAGCATCCGCTCCGGCAAATGCTGCCGATGTTTTGTCGCCTGCCGCACAGCGGGGCCAAACGCTTGTGAAAGCGAATTGCTCCGAGTGTCACGCCATCGACAAAGTCAGCGAAAGCCCGCTCAAGATCGCGCCGCCGTTTCGCACTCTGCACGCCAAATATCCGATAGAAACCTTGCGGTTGCCCTTGAGAGAAGGCGTGCTCACGAGTCACCCCACGATGCCGATCTTCCGACTCGATCCTGGACAGGTCGAAGACGTCATCGCCTACTTGAAAACCCTTGAGTAGCAATCCCCGAATATGATGGACGTTACGGTGCAAGCGAAAGAGTGACGACACGAAAACCGGCGTCACGGGGATCCTGCGCGATGCCGAACCCGAGCTCCGCGCACATTTGCAGCATGGTGCGATTTTCCGCCAGCACTTGACCTTCGATCTTCCGCAGGCCTTCGCTGCGCGCATACTCGATGATCAGCTGCATCAGCAGCCAACCAAGACCGCGCCCCTTGAGGTCGGAACGCAATAACACTGCGTATTCACCGGCCTGGTAGTTTACGTGGGCATGCAGACGCACCACGCCAAGCATATCGCCGGTTTTCTCGTCGATTGCGATGAACGCCATGGCTCTTGCGTAATCGATCTGGGTGAAGCGGGCGATAAACACATGGCTGAAGCTTCTGACCGGCGCGAAAAATCGCAGACGCAGATCCTCATCGGTCACCGCGGCAAAGAAAGGATAATACAAAGGCTCGTCTTCGGGCCGGACCGGACGGATGAACACCGCAGTGCCGTCCTTAAGCACGACGTGACGTTCCCATTCCTTCGGATAGGGCCGAATGACGAATCGCGGATGGCCGAAGCGGGCTCGACCGCCTGGTTCGGGTGCAGCGACTGCGATTCGCGCGTCAAGCGCGATGACTCCGGTCTCGTCAGCCAGCAAAGGATTGAGATCGAGCTCTCGTACCTCCGGCAAATCAGCAGCCAATTGCGCGAGCTTGACCAGCGTCAACGCAATCGCATTCTCATCGGCGGCCGTGACGTCGCGGTACGCTTTGAGTATCCGCGCAACGCGAGTGCGGGAAATAAGGTCGTGGGCGAGTTTCAGATCCAATGGCGGAAGCGCCAGGGCCTTGTCGTTGATGACCTCGACGGCCGTCCCGCCGCGCCCGAAAACAATGATAGGACCAAAGGTCGTGTCGTCCGCGATGCCTGCGATCAGCTCGCGCGCATTCGGCCGCACGATCATGGGGTGAACGGTCACGCCGGAAATGCGCGCCGACGGCTTTGCGGCTCGTACGGATTTCAAGATATCCGCTGCCGCTTCGCGTACTGCTTGTTCGCTGGCCAGATTGAGCCGCACGCCTCCAACGTCGGATTTATGCACGATGTCGGGCGATAGTATTTTGACCGCCACCGCGGTCCCGCCGGCAAGATACGGCCGCGCCGCTATCGCGGCTTCGTCGGTGTCGCGTGCAAGCGACGCCGACGCCGCAGGTATTGCATAGGCCGCAAGGACACGGGCGATCTCAATCGGGTCAAGCCAGCCGCGGCCGTTGGCAATTGCCTCCGTAATGATGGCCCGGGCGGTACCGATGTCGGGAGAAAAATCCTGCGTCAGACTCGGTGGGATCTCCATCAAGGCATTCAACGCTTCTCGGTATCGCACCAGATGCGTGAATCCCCTGATGGCGTCGGTCTCGGACAAGTAGCAGGGGACGCCGGCCGCTTCGAGCTCTACCGATGCCCCTTCGCTGTCGCCAACCCAGACCGCAAAAACCGGCTTGGATGGGTAGATCTGACCACGATATGTTCGGACCACGTTGGCAATCGACCGCGCCGCATCCGCAGCAGACGCAAGCGCCGTTGGAACATTTATCACCAGTATGGCGTCATTTTCCCGGTCGCCGAGCAGGGTTTGCATGGCGACACCAAATCGCGCGGCATCGGCGTCGCCGGCGATGTCGATCGGATTGCCCTTGGACCAGATTGGCGGCAGCTCCTTGTTGAGCGCATCCATTGCGCCCTCGGAAATTTTTGCCAGACTGCCTCCGAAATCCATGAGCCTGTCGACCGCAAGGACACCCACGCCACCTCCGTTGGTCAGGATGGCAAGCCGCTTTCCGGAAAACGGCCTGATTCGCCCAAGCGTTTCCACGGCGGCAAAAAGCTCATCGAGATCCAGGACGCGCAACAGCCCGGCGCGCTGAAAAGCCGCCTCATAAACAGCATCGACGCCCGCCAGCGCGCCGGTATGGGTCCGGGCTGCAACAGCTCCCTGCACGTGTCGGCCGGCTTTGATGACGACGACGGGTTTCGCCCGCGCTGCCGCACGTGCCGCCGACATGAATTTGGGCGCGTCTGTGATCGACTCGATATAAAGCACGATCGCGCGCGTTCTGCCATCGAGCGCGAAATAGTCGAGCAGGTCACCGAAATCGACGTCGACCGTGTCGCCGAGCGACACCAAACCCGAAAACCCTACCGATCGCTTGGTCGCCCATTCGGCAAGTCCGGCAACGATTGCCCCCGATTGCGAAATCAGTGCCAGATCGCCACTCTGAGGCATCCGTGCTGCAAAACTCGCATTGAGATTCACCGCAGGTACGAGCACTCCAAGGCAATTCGGTCCGACCAACCGCAACCCGCGCGCACGCGCCGCCTGAGTCGCGCCTTCAGCCAACGAGCCGCGCCCATGTCCAAGGCCGGCCGTGACAATGATCGCGGCCGGACAGCCTTTGTCTCCCGCCGCGGCTATCAGGCTTGGTACGGCAGGCGGCGGAGCCGCAACAATGACGAGATCTGGAACGCCCGCCAAATCCTCGATCCGTTTGACCGCACGAACTCCGTCAATCGCGTCATAATGCGGATTGACGAGCTCGATCGTGCCCTTGAAGCCACCCTCGCGCAGATTTTTCAGAATGATGCGGCCAACGGAAGAGGCGCGTGGACTTGCGCCAACGAGTGCGATGGATCGCGGAGCAAAAAGGCGATCGAGGCGATAAGTACTCATCGGTACCTGCGACTATCCGGGCAACCTGGTTCTAACATTTGATTCAGATCAAGGTCTCCACCGATCTTTTCCCTAGGGTTTTCTTCAACCTTCGGAGAACCAACATGCCCCGAGAGACCGCACTGGTGATTGCTGCGATCTGTGTCCCATTTATCGTCTTTGCGATAGCCCTGGCTTGGGCTGATTTTACGTCACACTCTCGGAAATCCTGAGGCTATTCGTTGAATGTGTAGGCGGCTGCGGCTGGAAATTGGTTTACCGATATCAGGTAGGCAACCCGCATCCTGCAAACGGTCGCTATTGGGTCGAGCGCATCATCGCCAGCGGCGGCAATTAGGACGCCGACAGTTTGCGTCCGCCAGATTGATCAAACGGTCGGTACCAGAAGATCATTTCCATCACGATTAATCTCGGCGATCCTGACCGGCCTGATCATCGCCATGCAGATGCCACAGGTAATTGCGACCCACGGCAACAGCGCAAAAAATAAATCGCTCCATGGATTCCGTTGCTAGCGCATCCCTTAAGTCTTGAGATTGTTTTGTCATGATATTGTCACGTTAGCCTTTCGTAATCTGCAATTTCGAACAAAACCGAAATTCGGCATTAACCTATCGGATCAAACGCCATCTATGCGTCATTGAAACGCAACACGAATCACGAATAACGCACCTATGAATTTTATCGCCGAACCGGCATTGGTCAGAGAACCTGACGGACCAGTGCGCGTGCGAGCTCTGTTTCTTTCAGACATCCATCTCGGCAGCCGAGGCTGTCAAGCCGACAAGCTCCTCGCATTCCTCCGCGATCACGATGCCGATACGATTTATCTCGTCGGCGACATTGTCGATGGCTGGCAACTCAAGTCGGTCTGGTATTGGCCGTCCGCCCATAACGACGTCGTTCAGAAACTCCTGCGCAAGGCGCGCAAGGGCAGTCGCGTGATCTACATCCCCGGCAATCATGATGAATTCCTGCGCGACTATTACGGCACTCATTTTGGTGGCATCGATGTCGTCGAAAGTGCAATTCATCTGACCGCCGATGGCCGCCGTTTCCTGGTCATCCACGGCGACCTGTTTGATGTGGTCATCAAGCATGCGCGCTGGCTCGCGCTTCTCGGCAACCAGGCCTACGACTTGGCGATCCTGCTCAACACCTATTTCAACGCCTTGCGGCGCGCTCTCGGGCTGCCCTACTGGTCGTTGTCGCAGTGGGTGAAACTGCGGGTCAAGAATGCCGTAAATTTCATCGGCGAATACGAGCGGACGCTTGCGGGTGAAGCCCGACGCCATCAGGTCGATGGCGTCATCTGCGGTCACATTCATCACGCGACCATTGCCGACAAAGATGGTCTCACCTACGTGAATTGCGGCGATTGGGTCGAAAGCTGCACGGGGGTGGTCGAACAT
The DNA here is from genome assembly GCA_035501735.1 of Xanthobacteraceae bacterium. Classification (GTDB taxonomy): domain Bacteria; phylum Pseudomonadota; class Alphaproteobacteria; order Rhizobiales; family Xanthobacteraceae; genus PNAI01. The sequence goes on from DATJVR010000064.1 coordinate 94,030, forward strand.
TTCGACGGTCGGCTCGAATTGATCGATTGGGCCGCGAGCGACTCCGCTGTTCAACCAAAGGCGTTAGCAAATTCACGTGTGAACATGCATGACACGGGCGATGGCGGCCCGTTCGATTCCGACAATTCGACCGGGGACAGCGCGCGACAAACTGCAGCGTGAACCCGGTCACGGCAGCCGCATCAACGGCTGCCCCATTCGAATCGTTGCGCCTTCGCGCACATTGTCGCACAGCGAAAATCCATCGGGCGCGAACACAAGAATTGTCGATCCGTGCTGAAACCAACCCATTTCCTCCCCCTTCCGGAATGTCGCATCGCACCGCATGACCTTTCCGCGATGCCTGGCGTCGAGCGGAACATCGAGGAAATGCAGGCGAATGCCGGCGACCAGAATGGCCGCGACCGGCACTAACGTCACGACATGGCCACTCGCGAGAAGTTCGGTTCGCAACAAAGCCCGTTCGTTTTTGCAGAACAGCTTTTCGATGCGTCGCAGTGCGATCGGGTTTACGTTCCAGGTGTCGCCGGAAATATAGCTGACTTGGTCGACGTGGCAATCATGCGGAGCGTGAAAACGATGATACATGCTCGATGTCAGCCGCAGGGTGACGTAGCGGCCGTTGTGATGGGCGTCGCCGGCACCATCAGCGCAAAACAAGTCCTCAAGCGTGTAGGGAAAGCCCTTGATTTGAAAGAGCCGGGTCTCCGCTATCGCGCCTGATGCCCCGACAACAGCATCGCAAGGGCTGACAAGAATATGCGGATCGTCGTCGATCGGGCGCGCGCCGTCCTTGAGTTCCCGCGTGAAGCAATCGTGCACGCTGCGAAACTTCGTCCTGCGTGCATCCGCAAGGTCGAGATCCGAAAAGTAGCGCCAGAGCGCGATTGAGATGTCCCGCACCAGCGGTTGTTCGATTTGCGAGAACCAGCCCATGAACTGTGTCGCCAGCCGGCGCGGTATCCGGTTGGTTAGCAAGAAGTTAATGTCCTCCTGCTCGAACACGCGCCGAAGCTGAGACCGGAGCGTCATCCTCCCGTTAACTCCGTCGGCTAAGTGATGATTCGATGACATCGGGCGGTTCAACACTGGCCTTCTATGGGATCGGCGCCGCCGCGCTTGTGACCTCCTTGGCCACGCTCCGCAGAAGGCTGCAACTGTCCAAGGCCAAGAACAGATCGCTCACCGGCCACGCACGGATCGCCCGACGAATCGCATCGCTGATTCCGTTCTACGAATACGGCAAGGACGGATTTTTTTGCTCCGATGGCGCACCGAAGGAGGTTACCGCACGGCGCCGAGACGGATTCATGCGCCTTTCGGCGCTTTTCAAGGTCCGTTATGCCGAAACAATTCGACGCACCGCTGACGTAACCGATAGCGTTTCGGACCTGCAGTTTACCGATGCCTATCGCGTTCCTTTCCAATACAGCCGCTTTGTGCGCGAGCACCTGAAGGTCGGCGCGTTCGTTCAATCGTCCAGCGGCGTCACCGTCACCGATCTCGATGGCAACGTGTTTTACGATCTGACCGGGTCGTACGGCGTCAATGTCTTCGGTTACGACTTCTACAAAGACACGATTGAAAACGGCAGCAACCGCGTTCGTGAGCTGGGACCCTTGCTCGGGTCCTATCATCCGGTGATTGCCGACAATGTCAGACGCCTTAAGGCGATATCCGGCCTCGACGAGATATCGTTCCATATGTCGGGGACGGAAGCCGTCATGCAGGCGGTACGTCTTGCCCGCTATCACACCCGGCGTACTCATCTCGTGCGTTTCTGTGGCGCTTATCACGGTTGGTGGGGCGACGTGCAACCGGGCATCGGCAATCCCGCACCCGCGCACGAAACCTACACGTTGAAAGACATGTCGGAGGACTCCCTTCGCGTGCTGCAAACGCGGCGCGATATTGCTTGCGTGCTGGTCAATCCCCTGCAGGCGCTGCATCCGAACGACGGTGCGCCGGCGGATTCTTCGCTGGTCGACAGCTCCCGCAGTGCGCATTTCGACAAAGTTGCCTATTCGGATTGGCTGGCGCGATTGCGAGAGGTGTGCAGCGAACGCGGCATCGTCCTGATCTTCGACGAAGTGTTTGTGGGCTTTCGGCTCGCTGCCGGCGGCGCGCAGCAATATTTCGGCGTGCGCGCCGATCTTGTCACCTACGGCAAGACGCTCGGCGGCGGTCTTCCCATTGGCGTCCTGTGCGGCCGAAAAAATTTGATGAAGCGATTCCGCGAGGACCGCCCGGCCGATATTTGTTTTGCCCGCGGCACCTTCAACTCGCATCCCTACGTCATGGCTGCAATGAACGAATTTTTGCGATCTCTCGATACGCCGCAGACGCGCGAACTCTACCGCGATTTGGATGACACCTGGGATTCCCGCGCGGCCCGCCTCAATCATCGGCTTCGCGAGGAAGGCCTGCCGCTCCAGGTCGCGAACATGTCCACGATCTGGACGGTCTGCTATACGCGGCCTTCGCGCTACAATTGGATGCTGCAATTCTATCTGCGGGATGAAGGACTGATGCTCAGCTGGGTCGGGACCGGCCGCCTTATATTCAGTCTCAACTACACGAATGCGGACTTCGAGGCGGTCATGGATCGCTTTATCGCCGCCGCCAGGACAATGCAGCAGGATGGCTGGTGGTGGCACGATGGAGCAACAACCAACCGGACGATCAAGCGCCAAGTGCTGAAGGAAATGCTCGCGCATCGATTTCCCTGGACGCGCGCGCTCGCAAAGCCCAGCCGCTAGGTCTGCTACGCTTGCTGCTTCCACTTAACCCGCGCGCGGAACGCTCGGCACGTCTTCCTCGACCCATTCCTCATGTTCATCATCATCGTGATGCGAAAAGTCACGATGCGGATCGATCAACTCACCGCGCAACAGAGCGAGGGGAGCCTTGTGGTAGAGCTTGATGTCGTTGAAGGGGTCGGTCAGGATTTTCGTTGCCCAAACCAGCCCGGTCTGAACGTCTTTGATGAAAAACAGGTGGATCGTTCGGAACAGTAATCCGCCGATGCCGACGGCGAGCCAAATTTGAGCGACATGACGGATGAATTCGGCCAGACCTGCATGAGGCGCAAAAATGCCAAACAAGGTGGGGTCGAGACAGAGCACCAACGGAGACAACGCCCAGATCGACAGCAGCACGACCTTGCGCCGTAAGTTGTAGCCGACTTTGATTTCTTCCTTGTACTCGTGCGTCGCCTCGTTCACGGCGTCGTAGCCTTTCGGCTCGAAAAAGAAGTGACCGATCTGCCGGCTGGTCATTGCCAATAGCCAGCCGACCAACGCTGAGACGGCCGGATCCTTGAACACCATGACGTAGGCGAAAAGAAAACTGATGGCGCTCACAAAATGAAGCGACTGATTGATGCGGCTGTGATGATAGTAGCGGTGATCGTCCCATCGCTGAATTCTTAGCGCTTCGTTAAAGGTGGTCATTGGATTCCCGCTCGTGAGTGTGATCGCCGGTCATATGGCGATTCGATGAAGGCGATGTGACAGAGCGACAAGACATGGATCAAACCGCTTCGCGGACTCGCAGGTCGCTCCTACGTTCGACGGCAAGACCATCGTCTTTGACAAAGCGTATCAGAGAGAAATGACCGAACGGCGGAACAGCGCGACGCTCGACCAGTCGCATCCCGTGGACCCGTTCGGCCCAGCGCGCATAGCGCTCAAATGAGAATTCCGTTCGCCAGCCAAGCTTGCGAGCCGCCGGCGCGAACCAGTGCTCGAGCGCGCGGCGCAGCCCGGCTTCCGCCCCTACACGGCTCACCAGAACGATTTCGCCGCGCGGCCGCAATACGCGAGCGAATTCGTCGAGCGTCGCTTCCGGGTTAGGCACCGTCGTGATGACGTATTGCGCAACGACCACGTCGAACGACGCATCGGGAAAATCGAGCCTCTCGGCGTCCATCACCCAGAGCCCCTCGACGTTGGTCAATCCGAATTCGGTGACCCGTTCGCGTGCTTTTTGTAGCATGGGCTCCGAAATATCGACCCCGCAGAGACGGCTGCTTCGCGAATAGATCGGAAGCGAAATTCCAGTACCGACCCCGACTTCGAGGATTCGACCGCCGACGCGCTCGGCGGCCGCGATCGCCGCATGCCGGCCGCGCTCGAACACCGCACCGAACACAAGGTCGTATATCGGCGCCCAGCGCGCATAGGCTTTTACGATGGTCTCATGATCGAGTTCAGCGTGGTTCATTCCTTTACCCTTTCGTTGGCATTGTTTTTATCGCTCAGACCACAAATCAGGCGAGCGCTGGTGCCCGCACCGTTCCACGGTCGATATGGTGATCGAACGGAACTGCGACTTTCTCGACGTGACCGATGAATTGCCGTGCGCTCACGTCCCACGAACGGCTCAGCGCAAATTCGCGGCAAGCTTCACGCGAAACCCGAAGCGCTCCGAGACAGGCAACCCGCAGGTCTTCGTTCAAGACCCCGATCGTCTGGTTGCCGATCACATCCTTGGGTCCCGTGACCGGATAGGCTGCAATCGGTACGCCGCTGGCGAGCGCTTCCAGTTGCACGACGCCGAAAGTATCGGTGCGACTGGGAAATACGAACACGTCGGCCGCCGCCAGATGGGACGCAAGCAATCCATTTTCCATCTGACCGAGAAACTTCACCTCCGGGTACCGATTCTTCAACTCCTCCTGTTGCGGACCCTTTCCGATCACGACCTTTGTTCCGGGCAGATCGAGCGAAAGGAACGCGTCGAGGTTCTTCTCGATTGCGACCCTTCCGACGCAAATGAAGATCGGTCGCGGCCAATCGATCTCAACGGCGCGATTGGGAGAAAAAAGATCGGTATCCACCCCACGGGTCCACATGCCGAGATTTGCAAACCCGCGCTGCCCAAGCTCTGTCATGAGTGAAGGGGTTGCGACCATCGTGACCTTGGCTGCCGCGTGGAAGCGCCGCAAAGCCGCATAAGTCCAGCGTTCGGGAATGGGAGCACGCGCCGAGATGTATTCGGGAAACCGCGTCGTGTAGCTGGTCGTGAATGCCCGTTTATTGGATCGACAATAGGCCCGCACCATGTGTCCGATCGGCCCTTCGGTCGCCACGTGAATTGCGTCCGGATTGGCATCCGCAATACGCTGAGCGATCTTGCGTCGGCTTGGCAGCGCCAATCGCAAACCCGGATAAGTTGGCACGGGAATCGACGGAAATCCTTCGGGCGACAGGAATTCGATGTTGACGCCGAGTTTGCTGGCCGCGCGTGCAACCGAGGTCAGTGTACGCACGACGCCATTGACTTGCGGGTACCAGGCGTCAGTGGCGATGAGAACCCGCATCAAGTCGCTCGCTCGAGCAGTCTTGGTCGTTGCCGAATCACCTGCAGCAACGATTGCAATTTAATATCTCAATCGTATGACGCTTCGATGATTGGGCGCTCGGCCGTTGGCCGACACCGTCCCACGCAAACCGGATTCACATCGGCAAACGTAACAAGGATGTTACGGACAAGTGCGACATTGCAGAATCGAATCACTCATGACGCCTAGGTCATGATGTGTTGGGTGCACAACGCCAGGAATTCATGCCAGAGCCCACGTGCGCCACGACGCGGCCTGCCTTTCGCAAATGGAGTTTGAATTGGGTCAGCATGGCGTTCAGCATGCTGATCATTGCAATAGCCGGCATCACGCTCCTTCAATTGATACGCGACATCGAAATCGAGAAAGTCTTCGCTGCACTCGATAGCCTCAGCAGGAAAAAGATTCTGGTTGCGGCAGGCTTCATTGTCGCCAGCTATGTCACCCTGTCGTTCTATGATTTTTTCGCCTTGCGCGCGATCGGCAAAAGCGAAGTCCCTTTTCGGATAGCAGCCCTCGCCGGATTTACCAGCTACACCATCGGCCATAATCTCGGCGCGACCGTGTTGACCGGCGGAGTGATCCGTTTCCGGATTTATTCGGCTTGGGACTTGCGCGTCATCGACGTCGCCAAAATCGCGTTCGTTACAGGACTGACGTTCTGGCTTGGCAATGCGTCGGTGCTCGGATTCGGCATGACCTATGCGCCAGAAGCTGCAAGTGCCGTCAACCAAGTGCCGGCGTGGATCAACCGGCTCATCGGTCTGGCCTGCTTGACGGGTATCGGATTCTATTTGCTGTGGTTGCTGCCATGCCAACGCGTTCTCGGGCGATCCGATTGGCGTATCGTCCTGCCGAGCGCGCGGTTGACCCTGCTCCAGATCGGGATTGGCGTGATAGATCTCGTTCTTGTGGGGAACGCGATGTACGTGTTGCTTCCCGCGGTACCGACGATCGATTTTATCCCGTTACTCGTCATCTTCGTTTTCGCGACGCTGCTTGGATTCTTGAGCCATGCCCCGGGCAGCCTGGGCGTCATTGAAGCCGCGATGCTGCTCGGGCTTCGACAATTTCAAAAGGAAGACCTCTTGGCTTCGCTGTTGATGTTCCGGTTTCTGTATTTCGTCATACCGTTGTTCATTGCCGCAACCATCCTGGGATTGCGTGAGTTTTGGGTGGGCATGAAACCCAGTGGTGATCGCGTCGGTTTTGACGAAAGGAGACCTCCTGTACCCTGATGAACACTCCTGAAATCAGGTTTGATTTAGCGCAAAGCGCCGTCCCATGAGTTCAAGTATCGAAAAATAAAATATGGTCCATCGATACGATATTCTGCGCACTGACGAACTCGCAATTTAAAGCTGATCAAGACAATGCAGAAAATTCTTGTGGCGACTGATGGATCGCGTGGAGCGAATCGAGCTGTTATAGCCGCGGCTCAGCTGGCAAAGGCGACTGGTGCCGAGCTTTCCATTCTGACGGTTGGTGACAATTATTCAAATCAGAACCTGAGGCAGTTGATACGCGGGGAGGGTGATATCGGCGAGGCGCTCGAACTGCTCTCCAATCAAATCCTCGACCAGGCGAGAAAGCGGGCAGCGCGCATCGGTGCGGCTAACATCAAGCTGCGGGCAAGCTGGGGCGACGCCGCCAAAGTGATCATCGAGACTGCGCAACGCGAAGACGTGGATGTAATCGTGATTGGCCGGCGCGGTCGCGGCCGCCTTGCCGGTTTACTTCTCGGCAGCGTCTCACAGAAGATCGCAAGTCTTGCCCCCTGTAGGGTCATGATTGTTCCCTGAATTTTAGGCTAACCTGATCCGGCAACGACAGCGCCAGTGCTTGTCGCGTTCTCGCATGCCAGCGGGGTCGCTCAGTCGCCTAAGTTGAGGAATATCAATATCGTTCCACAATCATTCGAATAGTTTCCGGCAGGTCGACGGTGTTCGACGGAAATAAGGCAGTCCATCCGATGGCCGACCAGAATCCCGAACCACACACTGCGCTCCCGCCGGTCAGCACGACGGAAACAGGCAGTGATGTGCAACAAAACGTTGTGCCCACGCCTACGGCCAACCTTCCGGCAGCGCCGGTGCGGCCGGCAAGATCGCAGGTTTGGCGGAGAGCCGGGTATTTGCTCTTGGTGTTGGTTGTCGGCGCTGCTGCCGGCATCTATTGGCTGAAGCATTCCGCTTCCACCTTGCCGGCAGGGATTGTCTCGGGAAATGGCCGTGTCGAAGCGGACGAAATAGACATCGCCACCAAGTTCTCCGGCCGAGTTTCCGAGCTTCTTGTCGATGAGGGCAGTCCTGTCACTGCCGGACAAACCGTCGCGCGCATGGATACGCGCGACCTCCAAGCATCGCTGCAGAAGGCTCAGGCTCAGGTGAAGCAGGCACAACGCGCTGTCGACGAAGCGCGCGCCAATGTCGAGCAGCAGCGAGCGCAGCTCACATTGGCACAACAGGAATTAACGCGCACGCAAAGCCTTCTAAATAATGGATATGCAACACGCGAGCTTTTTGATCAGCGCCAGCAACAGGTCACCAGCGCGACGGCTGCGCTCAACGCAGCGAATGCACGTGCGGAACAGGCCGGGCATGCACTTGATGCCGCAAACCACGATGTCGATCTGCTGCAAGTCAACATTGCGGACAACACTCTCGTTGCCCCACGTAATGGTCGTATCCAATATCGCATTGCCAACATCGGTGAAGTGTTACCGTCCGGCGGCAAGGTCTTCACCATGCTGGATCTGGCGAGCGTCTACATGGACATCTATCTGCCGACGGCGGACACGGGGAAGACCAAGATCGGCGACAGCGCCCGTATCATCCTCGATGCGTATCCGAATATCGCCATACCGGCCAAGGTTTCCTTTATCTCCGACCAAGCGCAGTTTACGCCGAAGGCAGTTGAGACAAAAAGCGAGCGCGACAAACTGATGTTCCGTGTCCGTGTCCGGGTCGACCCCGAAGTGTTGAGCGCGCATCGCGATGCGGTGAAGAGTGGAGTCCCAGGTGTCGCCTACGTGCAGCTTGATCCGAAGGTCGCCTGGCCCGACTGGCTGAAAGCCCCAACCGCACGATGAAGGGCAACGAGAATCCTGTTGTGCGTTTTACCGGGGTGTCTCACCGCTATGGCACTGTACTCGCCCTCGACAATGTGACTGCTGATATCCCGGCCGGCGCCATGGTTGGCTTCATCGGCCCGGATGGCGTCGGCAAATCGACGCTGCTTGGCCTTATCGCGGGCGCACGACGCCTCCAGAGCGGTCAGGTTTTCGCCCTTGGTGGCGATATGGCGGACGGCGTGCACCGCCGGGCCGTGTGCCCGCGCATCGCCTATATGCCGCAGGGCCTTGGACGCAACCTCTATGCTGACCTCACCGTGCGCGAGAATATCGAATTCTTCGCCCGTTTGTTCGAGCAATCGCGTGCAGAACGCAACCGGCGTATCGCGGAACTTCTCGACAGAACGGGCCTTAGCCCCTTTCCCGATCGCCAGGCAAAAAATCTATCCGGTGGAATGCGGCAAAAGCTTGGACTTTGCTGCGCGCTGATCCACGATCCGGATTTTCTCATTCTCGATGAGCCCACCACCGGGATCGATCCGCTCTCACGTCGCCAATTTTGGGACCTGATCGATCGCATGCGAGCGCGTCGACCGGGGATGAGCGTTTTGGTTGCGACAGCCTATATGGAAGAAGCCGAACGCTTCGACTGGCTTCTCGCCATGAATGCCGGGCACATTCTTGCCGTCGGGTCGCCGGACGATCTCAGGAAGCAAACTCATTCGACGAGCATCGAAGAGGCTTTCATCGCACTGCTACCGGAAGAGCTGCGCGCAGGCCATCAGAGGCTACGAGTTTCTCCACGCATGATCGACGACAGCGAGCCGGTCATCGTGGCGCACAATCTGACGCGACATTTCGGCGATTTTATTGCCGTGAATGGCGTGAACTTCACGATCGAGCGCGGCGAAATCTTCGGCTTCGTCGGCTCGAATGGTTGCGGGAAGACAACGACCATGAAAATGCTGACTGGCTTGTTGCCGGCCAGCGCAGGCGAGGCCTTGTTATTTGGACGGCCCATAGATACCGCCAACATGCATTCCCGCTATCGTGTCGGCTACATGTCGCAATCGTTCTCCCTCTATACCGAACTGACTGTGCGGCAGAATCTCAAATTACATGCTCAGCTTTTTCACTTGCCACAAGTGAAGATCGACCAGCGCATCGCCCACCTCGCCAAGCAGTTCGGATTGGAACCCTATCTCGATGATGAGGCGGCAGCGCTTCCCTTGGGCATCCGGCAACGGCTCTCCCTTGCCGTGGCCATCGTGCATGAGCCCGAATTGCTGATCTTGGATGAACCGACTTCGGGTGTCGATCCGTTGGCGCGCGATCATTTCTGGGAGTTGCTGATTGATTTATCGCGCAATCAGGGCGTCACCATCTTCGTATCGACCCATTTCATGAACGAGGCTGAGCGGTGCGACCGGATTTCACTGATGGACTCCGGCCGCGTGTTGGCAACGGACGCGCCAGCGGCGCTGATAAAGAGTTGCAACGCGCGAAATCTCGAGGAAGCCTTCATCAAGTATCTTGAGAAGGAACGCGGCGAAGAACAGCGGGCCGTCGGGACGCTTGTCGAGGCACAAATTTCAACCGTGTCGGCAAAGGCTCGGACAATCGCCCGCTTCAGCGGGCGCCGCCTGCTGGCCTACGCCATCCGCGAGTCGCTCGAACTTTTGCGCGATCCCATCCGCCTCGGATTTGCGCTCGGCGGTTCGGCATTGCTCATGCTGATCTTTGGTTTCGGCATTTCCACCGACGTCAACAGCCTGTCGTTCGCCGTGCTCGACCACGACCACTCGCCGGAAAGCCGTGCCTATATCGCGGAGTTCACCGGCTCGCCCTACTTTATCGAGAAAGCTCCGGTCGCCACTTACGATGAAGTGGAGCGCCGGCTCAAGGCCGGTGAGGTCAGGGCAATCATCGAAATTCCGCCGAACTTTGGCCGCGACATGAAAAGCGGCCGCCCTGCTACGGTCGGCGCATGGATCGATGGAGCGATGCCGTTCCGAGCGGAAACCATACGCGGTTATATCCAGGGCACCCACAGCCAGTTCGTCGCCGAGCGCGAGGCGCTCGGGCAAATCAAAGCCGCCGCTCTGCCCGCCGCGACAATCGAAACCCGGTTCCGCTACAATCAGGACTTCGAGAGCATCTATGCAATGGTGCCTTCCTCCATTTCGATCCTGCTCGCATTGATTCCGGCGATCCTGATGGCGCTGGCGGTGGTGCGCGAAAAGGAGCTCGGCTCGATTACGAATCTGTATGTAACCCCGGTAACGCGAATCGAGTTTCTCCTGGGAAAGCAGCTTCCGTATATCGCGTTAGCAATGGCCAACTTTGCCTTGATGTTTCTGATGTCGATTTTCATTTTCCGCGTGCCGCTCAAAGGAAGCTTCGTCGCGCTCGCTCTCGGCACCCTCCTCTATGTCACCACGACAACCGCCTACGGCATGGTGATATCCGCGTTCACGCGCACGCAAATCGCCGCGCTGTTCGGCACGGCTATTCTCACCATGCTGCCGGCAACCCAGTTTTCCGGCCTGATGACGCCGGTATCGTCGTTGTCGGGCACCGCCATCCTCATGGGCCGCGGCTTCCCGATGAGTTACTACCTGCCGATCAGTGTCGGCACATTTACCAAGGGACTCGGCTTTCCGGAGCTCAGTGGATATTTGATTGGGCTTTGCATCTTTATTCCCGCACTGATCCTCTTGAATCTCGTCTTTCTACGGAAGCAGGAACGCTGAAGGACGACGCATGCCCTCGTTGCGCAACATTCTATGGCTAGGGGTCAAGGAGCTGCACAGCTTTGCCCACGACTTCGTGCTGGTCGGTCTTGTGATCTGGGGTTTCTCGTTTGCGGTTTACAGCCAGGCGCAAAGCAGCTCACAGGAACTGCACAACGCGTCGATCGGCTATGTCGATGAGGACAATTCTGAACTGTCGCGGCGAATCCTGCATGCCTTTCTGCCGCCCTACTACAAGCTGCCGCAACCAGTGGCGGCAGGCGACGTCGACCAACTGATGAACAACGGAAAATTCACATTCATCATCGATATCCCGCCAAACTTCCAGCGTGACGTCTTAGGCGGCCGACGCCCCGCAATACAAGTCAATGTCGACGCCACCGCCATGGTGCAAGCCGGGCTCGGCTCCGCCTACGCGCAGCAAATCATCACGACAGAAGTCAGCGACTTCATTGCTCGATCGCAAACCTCGGCGACTGCTCCTCTCAATCTCGACATCCACATCGCATTCAATCCAAATGTCATTACGGCATGGTTCACCAGCGTGATGGGAATCATCGGCAACGTCACCATGCTCGCCATCATCATGGCGGGGGCCGCCGTGGTGCGCGAGCGCGAGCACGGCACCATGGATCATCTGCTGGTAATGCCGATAAGCCCGTTCGAGATTGCCATGTCGAAAGTGTGGGCCAATGCGCTGGTGATTACGCTAGCCGTGGGACTATCGCTGGCGATCGTTGTTCGCACGTTGCTCGGCATTCCGATCGCGGGATCGGTGCTGTTATTCATGGCCGGCACGGCCATTTATCTGTTCTTTGCAACGGCAGTCGGCATCTTTCTTGGCACCGTCGCCCGCTCGATGCCGCAACTCGGCTTGCTCATGATGCTGATCGTGTTGCCGATGAACATGCTGTCCGGCAGCAATACGCCGCTGGAAAGCATGCCAAAATGGTTGGCGACAATCATGTTGGCTTCCCCGTCAACCCACTTTGTATCTTTCGCGCAGGCCATTCTTTACCGTGGCGCTGGATTCGACGTCGTCTGGCCGCAATTTCTCGCCGTCGCGCTGATCGGCGCAATATTTTTTGGACTGTCTCTCTTGCGATTTCGCCAAACCTCGACGCAATTGACTTAAACACGAGCGCTCGAACGAGCGATCTCGTATGGCTCAGGAACAGCAATCAGCGGTCAACGGTCACGATCGTCCCTGCTGTATGGTTCAGAATCGCCTCGGCATCGTCGATGGAACCAATGCCGGCGAAACGCCCGGTACGCTCAACGAAGCGGCAGGCTGCTTCCACCTTCGGTCCCATGGAGCCGGGCGCGAAGCTCAAACGGCGCAGATCGGCGGGGGTGGTGCGGCGAATTGGTTCGCCGCTCGACATCGGCCATTTCGTCCACACCGCGGAGACATCGGTCAACAGGAGCAAAGCCTCGGCGCCGATCTCCTCGGCCAGGAGTGTCGCCGACAGATCCTTGTCGATTACCGCCTCGACACCCCGTAGCGAGCCATCCGCGGCTGCGAGGACCGGAATGCCGCCGCCTCCCGCACAAATCACGATCATTCCCGATTGAACGAGCAGCTTGATGGCATTGATTTCACGAATGCGAACCGGCTGCGGTGAAGGTACGACGCGTCGAAATCCGCCGGCGTCCGGCGCAAAGGTCCAGGATGTCCGTTCTGCAAGTTGCCGTGCCTCGCTCTGATTGTAGATTGGGCCGATCGGCTTGCTCGGATGCGAAAATGCCGGATCGACCGCCTCGACTTCGACCTGCGTCAGCAAGGTCGCAACCGGCCGGCCGGGCAGCTCGTTCATCAGCGATTGTTCGATCAGATAGCCGATCATTCCCTCGCTCTCGGCCCCGAGAACATCAAGCGGGTAGGGTTTCACATCGCGATAGGCCGCCGCCTGAAGCGCCAGCAATCCGATTTGCGGACCATTGCCGTGCGTGACGACTGTTTGATGCTTGCGCGCGACGGGCGCGAGCGCCTTGGCCACGGCATGCACGAGGTTGCGCTGCTGGATGTCGGCTTCGAGTAGTTCACCACGGCGGAGCAGCGCATTGCCGCCGAGCGCCATAACAACCAGCATCAGCGAACGCTCCGAGCATGCGCGATGCGCGCAACAAAACCGTCGATGATCGAAGAAAGCTTGGGCTCGCCGACTTCGGCAAATTCGTAGCGTACGCGAACGACCCTTTTGTTGAGATGAAGCAGGTGCGCGAAATCAACAGGCGTTGCCGATATGATCACATCGGCGCGCGAATTGTTGATCGTCGCTTCCAGCGCGGCCAATTGCGCACGGTTGTAGCCGACCGCCGGCAACACTTTTCCAATGTGCGGATATTTCTGAAATACTTCGCTTATTTCCGGAGTCGCGGACAGCCTGGGATCGACAACATCCGCTTCCGCGGCAACTGCAGCCAAGTAGCCCGCTCCGTAGGCCATTCCTCCATGCGTGATGGTTGGGCCGTCATCGACGACGATCGCACGCTTTCCCTTGACAGCCGCCGAATCCTCCAAGCGGATTGGCGACGCGCCACGTACGATGACCGCGCCGCGATTGACCATGCGCAGCCCTTCCTCGGCAAGGCGAATATCTGAAGGCGCGGCTGAATCCACTTTGTTGATCACAAACACATCGGCCATGCGGGCGACGGTTTCTCCAGGATGGTGTGTTGCGATTTGTCGTGGGCGCAGTGCGTCGACAATCGTTATGTGAAGATTCGGCTTTATGAACGGAAAATCGTTGTTGCCGCCGTCCCAGACGACAATGTCAGCCTCACCCTCTGCGGCTTTCAAGATATCGGCGTAATCGACGCCGGCAAATACGACGTTTCCAGCCGCGATATGTGGCTCATACTCCTCCCGTTCCTCTGCCGTGCATTGGGCGGCATCAAGATCGGCAGCCGAGGCAAAGCGCTGAATGTGCTCTTTTTCCAGATCGCCATAGGGCATGGGATGCCTTAAGACCGCCACGCGCAATCCGCGCTGCCGAAGTCGCTGCGAAAGCCAGCGCGCAACGGCAGATTTTCCGCATCCTGTCCGCACGGCCGTGATGGCGATCACCGGCCGCGCCGAATTCAGCATGGTGCGGCGCGGACCAAGCAAGGCAAAATCCGCTCCGGCGGCCAGTGCCCGCGACGCAATATGCATGACATGCTCGTGGGGCACATCGCTGTAGGCAAAGATCACTTCGTCAATGGATTTTGTTCGGCATAGAGCATCGAGTTCTGCTTCATCAGCAATTGGAATGCCATTGGGGTAGAGCGCACCGGCAAGCGATGCCGGATAACGCCTGCGGGCGATTCCGGGAATCTGCGCAGCTGTGAAAGCGATGACTTCGACGCTCGAATCGTTGCGATAGATCACGTTGAAATTATGAAAATCTCGTCCGGCCGCGCCGACAATGATCACACGCCGCCGGCCGGTTTCGTTCCTGGCGCGCGCGCTTGGCATGCCTTCAGATGCCTTGGCCCGTGAGTTCTGTGCCATCATGATGACTTTGCTTGTCGCGTCTGTGTCCGCATGAGTGACTCAGTTACTCAGCAACACGCAACACTTTTGCTGCTTGAGTAGACTGCGGGTAACGCCACCGAATATCCATTCCTGAACCCGGGTGTGACCATAGGCTCCCGCCACAATGATCTCGGCACCCTCATCCTGGGCAATAACGACGAGCTGGTCGGGAACGCCGATAAGCGCTTTGGTGGCAATCGTTGCTGCGTTGATCCCACGCCGCACGAGCCACCCGGCTACATCATTGATCCGTGATTTGGCGGCCGGCTGGTCAGCCTCCCGCTCCACGAGCTCGACCACGGTGACCTCCTTGGCCTGATGGAGAAGCGGCAGCGCGTCGCTGACCGCGCGCCTGGCCTCTCGCGTGTCCTTCCAGGCCACAACCATATTGCCGAATTTGAGCCACTCGATTGCGGGCGGCACGACCAGGACCGGGCGTCCGGCGCTTAACGCAAGTTCGCCTGCATCGATCCGCCGTAAACCTCCGTTGCCGCTGCCAGAGGCCCTGACAATCAGAAGATCGGCGGCGCGGGCTTCGCGCGTAACAAAATCTGCTGGCCAAGCCAGCTTGCTTCGCCATTCGATCTTGGTTGAGCGGCGCTTGAGCGTTTCGCGAAAGTGCCGCTCCTTCGCGGACATTTCTGACAGCAGATTGGCGCGATCTTTTTCAAGAATATCCTGCGCCGCTGCACCTTCAATGAAATAAAGCGGCTGGATGTCGCCTGCGGTAATGCCGATCAGTCTTGCATCGAAGCGTTCGGCCAAGTCACCCGCGATCCGCAGCAGCGCTTCGCTGGAATCGACAAGATCGACATGAACCATCATAGTGGAAAAGCTCATCTTCGCCTCCTGCTGCCGCATTAACTGCCATACGACCACAGCCGTTTCATGAGGAGCTGTTGATGCAAGTCGGTATCCCAAAAGAAATCAAGGACAATGAGTATCGCGTCGGACTCGTCCCCTCGACAGTAAGCGAACTGACAACGCGAGGCCATAATGTGATCGTTGAGACGCAGGCCGGAAACGGCGCCGGCATTTCCGACGATGACTACGTCAAATCCGGCGCGAAAATCGTACCAAGTGCCGACGTTATCTTTGAGCGCGCCGAGCTGATCGTGAAGGTCAAGGAGCCGTTAGCCGTCGAGCGGCGGCGGCTGAGACGGGATCAAGTTTTGTTCACCTATCTGCATCTCGCGCCGGACCTGGAGCAAACCAGGGATCTGCTGGCTTCGGGCGTCACCGCTATCGCATACGAGACGATCACCGACGATAAAGGCGGGTTGCCGCTGCTGAAGCCCATGTCGGAAGTAGCGGGGCGCATGGCGGCTCAGGTGGGGGCGCAATACCTCGAACGGCCGCATGGCGGGCGCGGCATATTGCTTGGCGGCGTTGCGGGGGTCGCGCCGGGCAAGGTTTTCATCATCGGTGCGGGCGTGGTCGGCACCAACGCGGCGCTCATTGCTATCGGGATGAAAGCCGATGTGACCGTGACCGCTTCGAGGCCGGCTTCGCTGCAGGCCATGACGGAACGCTTCGGGCAAGCTGTTCACACCGTTTTGTCCGCCGCGCAAGCGATCGAGCAAGGATGTCGGCAGGCCGATCTCGTCATTGCAACCGCACTGGTTCCCGGCGCCGCCGCGCCAAAACTGATCTCGAGAGCCACCATCAAGGCGATGAAACCGGGCTCGGTCATTGTCGACGTAGCGATCGACCAGGGCGGCAATGCCGAAACCTCGCGGCCGACGACCCATTCGCAGCCGACTTTCATCGTCGACGGCGTCATTCACTATTGCGTGGCCAACATGCCAGGGGCGGTGCCGCGCACGTCCACCTTCGCCCTCAACAATGCGACGCGGCCGTTCGTCCTGGCGCTCGCTGATAAAGGCTACAAGCGAGCCCTCAAGGAGGACATCAATTTCCGAAACGGACTGAATGTCAGTGACGGGAAGCTGACATGTCATGCCGTGGCGGATGCGCTGAATATGCCATATACGCCGGCCGAGAAAGTCCTTGGCGGATGAAGCCCAGGCTGCTCTTCTAATGTTCTAACCGCGTTTTCGACGTCTACGCTTCTTCAGGGATTTCTTTAAAAGCTACATGAGCTTTCGTTGGCGGCCGATCAAAGTCCAGAAGAATATGTGTCTGGCATTTTGATCATCGGCTACTCATGGCCTAAGCATCACATAGCCATCTCTGGCTCGGGCAGTCGTTCCTTTGCGGGTTCGGGAATCTCGGTCATTGTTGCTTCCGTGAGCAGGAGCACGCTGGCGACGGATACAGCATTTTCAAGCGCGATGCGCACGACCTTCGCCGGGTCGATGATGCCGGCCTCGACGAGGTCGACATACTCCTTGCGCGCGGCGTCAAAACCGAAATTGCCCTGTCCCCCCAGCATCCGCGCGACAACGACGCCGCCGTCAACCGCCGAATTCTCGGCAATCTGCCGTGCCGGCGCTTCCAGTGCACGCTTGAGGATTTGAATTCCGGTCTTCTCATCGCCAATGGATTTCTCTTCCTCGCGCGTCACCGCATCGATGCAGCGGAGCAACGCAAGCCCCCCGCCCGGCACCAGCCCCTCGGCCACTGCTGCCTTGGTGGCGCTGATGGCGTCGTCCAGTGCTTCCTTTTTCGACTTCATTTCGGCTTCGGTTGGCGCCCCGACGCGGACGACGGCAACACCTCCGGAAAGCTTGGCCAGTCGCTCCTGCAGTTTTTCCTTGTCGTAGTCGCTGGTCGTCTTTTCGATCTCGCGGCGTATTTGTTGGATCCGGCCGTCGATCTCAGCACGTTTGCCGGCACCGCCGATAATCGTAGTGTCATCCTTGTCGACGACGACACGCGCCGCCCGCCCAAGCTGATCGATCGTCACGCTCTCGAGCTTGATGCCAAGATCTTCGGAGATCAGCTGCCCTCCGGTGAGCACGGCCATGTCCTGCAACATGGCCTTTCGCCTGTCGCCGAATCCGGGAGCCTTCACGGCGCACCCCTTAAGCACGCCACGAATCTGATTGACGATCAACGTCGCGAGCGCCTCGCCCTCAACCTCTTCCGCCACCACCAGCAACGGGCGGCCGGATTTTGCGACTTGTTCGAGCAGCGGGATCAATTCGCGCAGGGCGCTGATCTTGCGATCAAACAGAAGGATGTAGGGGTCCTCAAGCACCGCCTCCATTCGTTCTGCATCGGTTATGAAATAGGGCGAGAGAAATCCACGGTCGAATTGCATTCCTTCGACCACGTCGAGGACCGTTTCGGTGGTCTTTGATTCCTCGACCGAGATGACCCCTTCGCCGCCCACCTTTTCCATCGCATTGGCTACCAGTTCGCCAATCGATGGATCGTTGTGCGCGGAGATGGTTGCCACCTGCGCTTTTTCTTTCTTGGTTTGAACCGGACGCGCCATGGCGCGTAACGCATCGATCGCGCTCTTTAATCCTCGGTCGAGGCCCTTCTTGATGTCGACCGCACTGGCGCCAGCGACCACGTTGCGCACGCCATCGGCGAAGATCGAATGGGCGATAATTGTTGAAGTACTGGTGCCGTCGCCGACCAGCTCGCCGGTCTTCTCGGCCGCCTGTCGCAAAACTTGCGCGCCCAGATTTTCTTCGGCGTCTTTAAGGTCGAACTCTTTGGCAATCGTCACGCCGTCATTGCAGACGACTGGGGATCCCCATTTCTTCTGAATCAGAACGGATTTCGATTTTGGGCCCAGGGTAACCCGCACGGCATCCACCAGTTGTGTGGCGCCGCGCAGAATTTTTTCTCGGGCGGCGGAGCGAAAGAGAACCTGTTTGTGGGGCATGGAGAAATTCCTCTGCAAACGGGACGTAAAATCAGACCAAATATCCAGCTCGCCCAGGTCTAAGCTTTGATTTGTCTCAATTTCCAAAGGATTTGAGCCCTACGGGGTAGCCCTTAGGGGCATTATCTGAATTTTCAAGAACATCCGTGGTCGGCATCCTTTAACCATCAGGGTCGCTTCAGGGGATATCGACCATGTCAATGCATGCCCACTCAACGAACTCAACAGCTCCGGCTCGCATCGGTCGCGTGAGCCCTCCAAAGTCACAGGACCATTCGGATATCGAAATGATGGGCGTGATCATGCCATTTGAACGCAACGTCGAGATCTACGGCGAGGACGAGCCAGCCGACTATCTTTACAAGGTCGTAAGTGGCGCGGTCCGCACCTACAAGATTCTGGCCGACGGACGCCGGCAAATCGGAGCCTTCTACTTGCCCGGTGATGTTTTCGGGCTCGAAATGGGGAGCGCACACACGTTTTCTTCGGAAGCGATTGCCGACTCGAAGGTGTTGGTGATCAAGCGCAGTTCGGTCGCGACGCTGGCGGCCAGCAATAATAGCGTTGCTCAGCAGCTTTGGACCATTACGGCTCGCGAACTTCGCCGCGTTGAGGCACGCCTCATGCTGCTGATCAAGACTGCGGAAGAACGGGTGGCCGGTTTTCTGCTGGAAATGATCAAGCGCAGCAATGATGCAGGAACGGTTGAGCTGCCGATGTCTCGCCAGGACATCGCGGACTACCTCGGACTCACGATCGAAACGGTGTCACGCACGATGACGCAGCTCGAACACTCGGCCGCGATCGCATTGCCGAGTTCGCGGCGGGTCGTGATTCGGAATCGCTCGGCATTGAATCGATTGAATGGTTGAATTTGACCGTTGTAGGGAGAGACAGCTATGAACAGTTCTCTTGTCCGCGCCGATGTTGCCACACACGTTCGGATCGTGGCCTTGGCATTGATCGCTGGCATCCTAGTCGTAGTGATCGGGATCACGGCTCGCGTGGCTTCGGAAGCAACGCGAGTGGCAGTGTTGCGGGTGGAATCGCCGATCACTCAGCCAAGTGCGCCACCGGTCAAGCCCGCGAGCGGCGAGGTTGTATTGGTCTAAGCGGACAAAAATCCGCTCCGCTGAAGTTGGTCATGCCCTATCCAAGCAATGCGGACCTTCCGGTCGCGATTCGCCGCCATCTGCCGCCCCACGCGCAGGATATTTACCGCGCCGCGTTCAATCATGCTTTCGCGGCGCACGAGGGCGATCCACGGCAGGAGGAGGCCTCCCATCGAATTGCTTGGGCTGCCGTCAAACGCTCTTACGTGAAGGTTGGCGACAGTTGGATTGCGCGCGTCGAAACTTAATAGAATAGATTATAGACCCCTGCCGATAGAACTGAATGGCTTGATTTGGCGCAAAGCGATATGGTCAGAGCCAAGTAGTTTGGATTGAAACTTCAGGCATGCTTTCCGGTTCACCCTTATGGATCAAGCAAGCTGAGAATGGAGTGCCTCGCGATGACAATTACAAGGCCATCACTATCCATCTCGCCCGATAAGGTCTGCTACTTCATCGTCAAGGCGCGCGAGTTCGACGTTAAAGACGTCGTCACCGATCCCGATTCCGGATCCAATCCCGCCGATGACGCCATGATTGCTGTCTTGGAAGATCATCGCGACGATCCGACCCAACAGGAACTGCGAGCCTTCATCGGCGCCCTCACTGAGGATGAGCAGATCGATCTTGTGGCCTTGACTTGGCTTGGCCGCGGCGATGGAACCATCGCTGACTGGGACGATCTGCGACAGGAAGCGGCTCGTCTACACAATAACCGCACAGCTGCCTATCTACTCGCCAAACCAATGCTGGCAGATCATCTCGCGGAAGGATTGTCGCAATTCGGCATTTCTTGCGCGGATTAGCTACCCACTCTTCACCACGACCAATTACGAGGGCCACTTCAATGGAAACTCCCGTCCGAATCGAATACAGAGGAATTGACGCGACCAGCCGCATACGCGACACAATCAAGACACATGTCGATGAATTTGAATCGCGCTTCGGTCGCGTGACGGCGTGCAACGTCACGCTAAAGGCGCCGAGTGGTCATCATCGTACCGGCGGTCAATACGAGGTGCATATACGCTTGGCGCTGCCGGACGGCCGTGAAGTCAACATCGGGCGGACGCCTAAAGCGGACGAGCGGTATTCGGACATTGACTTTGCGATCGCCGATGCATTCCACCGCGCCCGTCGCCGTCTGCAGGATCAAGTCGGGGAAATGCAGGGCAAGACCAAGACCCACGAAGAGTTGCCGCTGGCAACCGTATCTCGACTCGAACCGATCGATGGATTTGGTATTTTGGAGACGAACGACGGACGCGAAATCTATTTCCATCAAAATAGTGTCCTCAATGATTCATTTTCGAAGCTCAAGGTTGGAACGCGGGTTGCCTTCTCCGAAGAGGCCGGCGAAAAAGGTCCGCAGGCAAGCACTGTCAGGATCTTGGGCAAACACGGTATGAGATGATCAAAGGCCGCACGCCGCGGCGAAGCATGGGACTTCCGAATAAGGACTAGCATGGTGCGTTCGTTGGAAAACTTGCCTGCAGTAGATGCCGCCGCGCGTACTGAGAAAATCGAAGACGCGTCCGGCACAGGCGTTCCGCAACCGGTGAGAAGCAAAGCGCCAAATCTTCTGCGCCCCCTGCCGGCAGATCAGCTGTATCGCCCGGCCGATATCTCAAAGCTCTCATTTAAGACCACGGCCGAATTGCAACCTATTGACGGCATGATCGGTCAACAGCGGGCGCAGGACGCCATCAAATTGGGCGTCGGCATCGATAAACCCGGATTCAACCTGTTCGTAATCGGCCCGTATGGGGCGCGAATGCAGGAGGCCGTCAAGGCCGTGCTCTTAACGGAGGCGCGCGAAAAACCGAAGCCCGAGGACTGGGTTTACGTCAACAATTTCGAAGAAAAGGACAAGCCGATCGCGATCGAACTGCCCGCTGGCCGAGCGCGGAAATTTGCCGCAGCGATGCACGATTTGATTGACGATTTGAAAGCGGCGCTTCCCGCCATGTTTCAAAGTGAGGATTACCAGACCCGCAGAAGCGCGATCGATGAAACGTTCCAAAAGAAGCAAGGCGAAGCATTCAACGCCTTGCGCGAAAAAGCTGGCGCGAAAAGCGTTGTGATAGTGCGTACCCCGTTCGGATTTGCACTGGCTCCGGCCGAGAACGACCAGGTCGTTCCACCCGAGCAATTTCACACCTGGCCTGAGGCAAAGCGAAAGGTCATTCAGGAAGCGATCCAGAGCTTGGAAAAGGAGCTCGAACACATCGTTCGTCAAATCCCGCTTTGGGAAAGAGATCGGCGTGATGAGCTTCGCAAATTCAATCGTGAAACTGCGAAATTTGCTGTTGACCAACAGATCGATGAGACCAAGGCGGGATTTGCCGATCTGCCGCGGGTTATTGATTACATCGAAAAGGTACGGGCCGACATCATCGAGAATGTGGCTCCCTTCATTGTCAAGGAGGACGAAGACGGCGACGAAACGAGTGACGAGAGGCTTGGCAATCCCTTCGAGAGGTACGAAATCAATGTGCTTGTGGCGGACGGTGACGCGGCCGGCGCGCCGGTCATCGAAGAATTGCATCCGACCCTCGGAAATCTCATCGGCCATATCGACTACATTTCCACACGTGGAGTCTTGATAACAAATTTCCGCCTGATCAAAGCGGGCGCCCTGCACCGTGCCAATGGCGGCTATCTCTTGCTCGATATTCGCAGTCTTCTAACCGAGCCATTCAGCTGGACGGCATTGAAGCGAGCGATACTGCAGGGTGAAATCAGGATCGAAGACGTCAGCCGCTTCCTGGGTTTCACCAGTACCGTTTCACTTGAGCCCGACCCCATCCCGCTGAAGGTCAAGGTCGTCCTGTTCGGCGATCGATTGCTCTATTTCCTGTTAGCCGCCTATGACCCTGAAGTCAGTCAGCACTTCAAGGTACTGGCGGATTTCGAGAACGACTTGGAACGCACACCCGGGAACGAGGAGCTCCTGGCGCGTTTCATCGCCACGATAACCCAGCGCGACGCACTCAAGCCATTCGATCGCGAGGCTGTCGGCCTCGTGTTGGAATATGCTGCACGTCTCGCCGATCATTCAAATAAGCTCACGCTGCTCCTGGAAAAGCTTCGTGATGTTCTGAGCGAATCCGATTTTTGGGCCGGGGATGCCAAACGCAGCACGGTATCACGTGTTGATGTCGAACGGGCATTGACCGCTCGGATCGAGCGCGCCTCTCGTATCAGGGATCGCGTGCAGGAATCGATCCTTGAAGAGGTTGCGCTCATCGACACGACGGGCTCGAAGACAGGTCAAATCAACGGTCTGAGTGTCAGCGAACTTGGCGGATTTTCATTCGGACGTCCGACGCGGATCACATGTCAGGTTAGGCCGGGCGCTGGAAAAGTCGTCGATATAGAGCGCGAAGTCGAGTTGGGCGGGCCGATCCATTCGAAAGGCGTATTGATCCTGTCCGGTTTTCTGGCGGGCCGTTACGCGCTCGATGTCCCAATGTCACTTTATGCGAGCTTGGTGTTTGAACAATCTTATAGCGGCGTGGAGGGTGACAGCGCATCTTCCGCCGAACTCTACGCCCTTATGTCGGCTCTGGCCGACATTCCATTGCGGCAAGATTTGGCAGTCACAGGTTCGGTCAATCAACGCGGTGAAGTTCAAGCAATTGGCGGCGTCAACGAGAAAATCGAAGGCTTTTTTGACATTTGCAAAGCGCGCGGCCTTACCGGCAGTCAAGGCGTCCTTATTCCCAATTCCAACGTTCAGCATCTGATGTTGCGTCGTGACGTGGTAGAGGCCTGTATGGCTGGCAAATTTGCGATTTATCCCGTGAGCACGGTCTATGAAGGCATTGCTTTACTGACGGGAGTCGGGGCCGGCGAGCGCGGCCCGGATGGCGAATACCCCGGCGGCAGCATCAATCGCCGGATAGAGGATCAGCTGCGATCGTTCGCCAATATTCGAAAAATCTTCGGCCGCTCACCCGAGCGCGCCGTCTCGGCCGATCAGTCATGACCCAGCAGCTCGAATTCAGACGGATCGTCCTGGGGTTGCCCTACAATAGGCCCGGTCACGGCATGCGCTTGGCGACCGAGCTCGCCCATCTTCTCCAGCTCGATCTATTTGGACTGTTTGTCGAAGAGGAGAGCCTCAGAGGCCTTGCCGCACTGCCCTTTGCACGTGAATTCCGGCCTCTCGGCGGCGGCTGGCAACCGCTCAATATGGAGCAATTGTCTCGCGATTTTGAGATTGCCGGGAAAAGCGCCGAGAAAGTTTTCACTGAGGCAGCAAAAACTCTTCGAACAACTTGCAAGTTCGAGGTTGTTCGAGGCTCGATGGCAGAAACGATCGCGTCGATTTCTCGTGCCGGCGACATCGTTTTGATTACGGAACCGGAAGGCGCCGCAGATCGAACATCCCCTCAATTCCTTTCAAGCCTCAATGCAGCCTTGCGCTCGGCGGCAGCCGTGCTGCTCGTGCCAAGCCGAATAGCACGCCATTCTGGCGCCATTGTCGCCGTGGCTCATGAACCTGACGATCCGAGCATCGATGTCGCTAAAGCAATTGCGCTCGCATCCAGAGAGGAACTTGTTGTCCTTGAGACGGCCCAATCCGGCATCGGGGCCGCAGTAGGGAACGTCGCAGAGAGGCTGATCGTTATTTCAAGGGTCCCTGGATCGTCTCCGTCGGCAATTGCATCGTTGCGGCGCGTTCCGATATTGATCGTTGATCGGACGCGGGGAAAATTCGGAATCGATCGAAGTTCCAGACTCGAGGTCGAAGACTTCGAAGCGAAACAATAGTGGAGGCATGAATGTCGAATGCAAAAATCAACAGCGGCGATTGGGTGGTGGTGTGCGACGGCCGTAAGGCGCTCATTCTGGAAAACATTGGCGACCAGAAATTTCCAAATTTGCGAACGATCGAAACGCGCGAACAAAAAGACCCTCCGACGCGCGAGCAGGGAACGTCCGGTCCGGGCAGTACGCATCCGTCGGTTGGAACAGCGCGAAGCAGTGTCGATCAAACGGACTGGCATGACGAGGCCGAGCGAACGTTTCTGCATGCCTTAGTGAGCCACCTCGACACTGCCATCAGGGCTGGGCAAACGAAACACCTTTTCGTGGTGGCACCGCCGCGCGCTCTTGGCATGTTGCGGCAGGTCTATACCACGCCTATCCGGAATGCCTTGAAGGAAGAGGTGGACAAAGACCTCGTGCATGCGCCGGTTCGTGACATCGAGAAGCGATTTTCGTAAAGACTCGCGCCTTCAGCAATCTTGGCACGCGAAACTGTCTAACCCGCCGGAGTCAATGACCGGCGTTTGATCCGCATTGCTTTCGAATATCTCTGCGAAGCATGAAATATTTTTATCGTCGTGAGATCGAAGCCGATGAATCACACCACGACCAGGGACCAGCGCGCATTGTTCGCGTGACTGCAGTCGCGACGCTTTGAACTGCAAAATTGATCTTTCTCAAAGCAACACGGCGCCGATCGCGCAATGGTGCTGCCGTTATTCGGGAACGGCCTTGGGAAGACGCAGCTTATCTGACTGATTTTGCTTCAATATTGGGAATGCCCGATGCGTCGTCATAAGAGCTACGAACAAGATGAAAGCAAGCACGTGATGTCACGACGATCCTTCTTGAGCGGTTCGGGCGGCGGCGCGGCAGGGATCATGATGCTGGATTCCGTCGGCGGCTTGCTTAATTCCGAAGCGCGCGCGGCCGAAACATCGATCGTCGGGCCTGAGCCGGTTTCCATCGTGCTTGATGTGAACGGCACCTCGCGGACTGTTTCCGTCGAGCCGCGCATGACGCTCGCCGAAGTCCTGCGAGGCCCACTCGATTTGACCGGCACCAAAATCGGTTGCGATCGCGGCTCCTGCTCGGCCTGCACCGTCTGGCTCGATCAGGTGCCGACTGCATCATGCATGATGCTCGCAATCGACGCCGTAGGTCGGAAGATTACGACGATCGAAGGCTTGGCACAGGACGACAAACTACATCCTGTTCAGACCGCTTTCATTGAACACGATGCATTGCAGTGCGGATTCTGCACGCCTGGGCTCGTCATGAGCTGCGCAGCGCTGGTCGAAAAAAATCCCAGTCCGACGCTCGATGACGTGAAGGCTGCAACCAGCGGCCACCTCTGTCGCTGCGGCGCCTACCCCCACGTGTTCGACGCCACACTCGACGCCGCCAAATCCAGGAAATCATGACAATGGCGAACACGCGCGCCCAACGCCATCCGGTCGGTATCAGCAGCGTTTCGGTTGCCGACATCGAGCGCGTTGTTTCTGCCGACGAGGCGCCGCCCCTTGCGGTCAATGCGAAGCTCGCGGTGATAGGCAAACCGGTGCCGCGCATCGACGGCCATGCCAAGGTGACGGGTGCTGCTCGGTTCACGGTGGATGTGAAACTTCCTGGCATGTTGCATGCACGTCTGCTGCGATCAGAGTACGCGCATGCTCAAATCGTCTCGATCGATGCCAGAGCGGCCGAGAAATATCCAGGGGTACGCGCTGTGCATCTCATCAGCCAGCACGTTGGGCGCGCGGTTGAGAGTTCGGAGTCGAGTCCTGCAGGAAATAATCACCGTGTACTCTATATCGGCGATCCGATTGCGGCAGTCGCCGCAACGACTCGCGAAACCGCTCAGGCAGCCCTCGATTTAATCAAGGTCTCCTACCAGCCGCTTCCGTTTGTCGTTGACATCGAGGATGCGCGCAAGATCGACGCACCACTGGTGTTTCAAGGGCCGGTGCACGGCGAGAGCTTCGCTGGTGGAGGCATGACTGGTTCGGGCGTGTCACAACAGGGGAACGTCCGAGGCCCGGTCAAGTCCGGTTCGCGCGGTAATATTACGCAAGGATTCTCGGAAGCCGATGTGGTCGTGGAGGGGGAATATCGCACGCAAGTGCAAACCCATTGCTGCCTCGAGACCCATGCGGTCGTCGCCGATTGGCGAGCGGACGGTCTCACGGTTTACATGTCCACGCAATATACGGCGGGAGTGCGCAACGAAATCGCAAAGGCGTTTGGTCTGCCGCGCAGCCGGATTCGTGTAGTCGTTGAGGCTATGGGCGGCGGCTTCGGTTCGAAATCGAGTGCCGCCGACTACGTCCGAGCCGCAGTTGCGCTCTCACGCAAAGCGGGCGCTCCGGTTCGGCTCGTGCTCGACCGCGAAGAGGAACAACTCGACAGCGGCAATCGACCGGCAACCGTTCAGCGCCTGCGCATCGGGGCGCGGAGGAACGGCGTGCTCACGGCAATTGCACTCGACACTTACGGCACTGCCGGCGTCGGTCTTGGCGCCGGCGTCGGGAACATTGCCGAGGCGATGTACCAATGCCCGAATTTTGAAATCGCGCAGTCCGACGTTTTCATCAACGCAGGACCGGGATGCCCGATGCGCGCGCCGGGCAATGTGCCGGGCGCCTTTGCGCTCGAACAGTCGATCGACGAGCTCGCCGAGAAGCTGAAGATGGATCCTGTGGCGTTGCACGACCTGATCGATCAAAGCCCGGTGCGACGCGAGGAGCGAAAAATCGGAGCGGCGCGGATCGGATGGGCTCGGCGTCACGCTCCGGCGGCCGATAATGGACCGATCAAGCGCGGAATTGGAATGGCTCAATCATTCTGGGGCGCCAATGTACAGACCAATTCAGCCTGCGAGGTTCGCATTCTGCGCGACGGATCGGTTGAGGTGCTTTCAAGCGTTCAAGACATCGGCACCGGCATCGGAACTGTGCTGGCCCAAGTCGTCGCCGAGGAATTGGGATTGCGCCCGAGCGATATCACGGTGCGAATCGGCGATACGGAATTTCCAGCGGGGCCGCCCTCCTACGGCAGCATGACGACGGCCTCGATCACGCCGCCGGCGCGAAATGCGGCTTATCAAGTACTGCAAAAGCTTAAAGACATAGTCGCGTCATCTCTGGGTGCCGCGCCCGAAAATTTGGTGGCGCGCGGTGGCCGGATCACGACACCCGATGGCACGCGCGGTATCGGATTTCGCGAGGCTGCGGCGCAATTGCGAACTGACCAGATCAGCGCGACTGCGAGCCGCTCCGACGACTACGGCGGTTTTGCCCGAAAATTTGGCGATATGGCATCAGCGCAACGGCATCTGGGCGGGGCGCAGTTTGCGCAGGTTGCGGTCGACACGGAGACCGGCACAGTCCGTGTCGAGCGCTTCGTGGCGGTACAGGATTGCGGCCGCCCGATGAACCCGCGTCAAATCGAAAGCCAGGTGCAGGGCGGAATCCTGCAAGGGATTTCCTACGCCTTGTTCGAAGAGCGGATTTTCGACCGCGGCAGCGGACACATGCTCAACGCAGATCTCGAACATTACAAAATTCTGGGCCCGCGCGAAACGCCGACGATCGAAGTTCATCTGCTCGAGCATTATCAAGGCATGAGCTCAACTGATGCATACGGAATTGCCGAGCCCTCGAACATCGCAACGGCGCCTGCCATTGCCAATGCCATCTACAACGCCATCGGGGTGCGCGTTCGCCAGCTGCCCATGACGCCAGCAATGATCCTGAGCGCGCTGGGCCGCATTCCGAAACAGAGTACACGGACATGAAGAATTTTGAGTGGACGAGCCCGCGCGGGTTGGCCGAAGCCAGCAAGGCAGAAGCCGTCGTCGTTGCTGACGCGATGGCGAGCAAGGACGGTCATCCCTCGGCTGACGGCGTTGTGTTTAAGGCCGGAGGAATCGATCTCTTGGACCTCATGAAAGACGGTCTGCTCACTCCGCGTCGGTTGGTGAATTTGCGGACAATTCCCGGGCTGGACCTTATTGCGCAGGGAAAAAGTGGTGAGGTGCGCATCGGAGCCAATGTCACGCTGGCTCGCCTTGCCGACGATCCCTTGCTGCGTGCGCGTTATCGCGCGCTGGCCGATGCCGCTAATTGTTCGGCGAGCCCGCAAATAAGGGCTGTCGCCACCATCGGCGGCAATCTGTTGCAGCGGCCGCGCTGTTGGTATTTCCGATCGCGCCATCATCACTGCGCACGCAAAGGCGGCACTGCCTGCTTCGCCTTTACCGGCGAGAATCAATATCATGCGATCTTCGATCATCATGGCTGTGCCATCGTGCATCCATCGACGGCCGCCACAGCATTGGTTGCGTTCGGCGCCAAGGTTGAATTGATGCAGACGGACGGCGCAAGACGCGTCGTGGACCTCGAGAGATTTTTCGTGCTGCCAGATGCCGACATTCAACGCGAAAACAGTCTCAAAGCGGGGGAAATACTCACCGGCATCCTGCTTCCGGCCCAGACGTCCGGGGTCACATCCGTCCACCTCAAGCACAGCGAGAAGGATTCCTTCGACTGGCCAAGCGCTGACGTTGCGGTCATGCTGGAAAGGAATACGAACGGCGTGTGTCGTCGCGCCTCCGTTGTCCTCGGCGCCGCCGCACCGGTGCCGCATCGCGCCAAAACAGCCGAAGCAGCGCTCATCGGGAAACGGATCAATGAGCAGTCGGCCCGTGCCGCCGCCGAAGCTGCTCTCGTTGGCGCGACGCCGCTCAGCAAGAACGCATACAAATTGCCGATTTTCATGACGCTCGTCCGCCGCGCGGTTCTGGCGGCAGCAGCCTGACCGGGAGACAAAATCATGATGACGCGAAGACAAACAAATGCGGGATTGCTCTCGGCCGCGGTTGCTGGAAGTTCGGCGCTAGCCGCGCAGGAAAAGCCAACCATGAAACTGCCTCCGCCACGGACGAAAGGAGGCAAACCGCTCATTGAGGCGCTGCAATTGCGGCGCTCGATCCGCGCCTACGCCGAGAAGCCGCTTCCGCCGCAGGTCTTATCCGAGCTGCTATGGGCGGCTTTCGGGATCAATCGGCCATCCGGAGATCGGACCGCGCCGTACTGGCGGCACGTGATGGTCATCGACGTCTATGCGGCAATGGCCGATGCCGTTTGGCTGTACGAGCCCAAAAGCCACACGCTCGTGCAACATAGGCGCGGTGATATCCGCGCCCAAACCGGGCTCCAGGATTTTGTCGCTACGGCCCCGCTCAATCTCGTCTATGTCGCGCACGGCGAGCGCATGCAAGATATCTCTCCCGAGGATCGCCGACTCTATGCCTCGGTCGACGCCGGTTTCATCGGGCAGAACGTGTATTTGTTCTGCGCCTCCGAAGGTCTTGCCACGGTGTTTCGGGGTGCCGTTGATTTCAAGAAGCTTGCACAGGCCATGCAGCTTCCCGAAACCCAGTTCGTAACGTTTGCTCAGACCGTCGGATATCCAAAATAGCATCCCTCCGGGATGCCAGCGATTTCGGCAAAGAGGCAGGTCATGGGGATTGCAATCACTCTCGCACAGTATCTTCTCGACAGGAAAATTGCATACGATCTCGTGCCCCATCCGCACACGGAAACAGCCTTGGCAAGTGCCGCCGCGAGCAAGTTATCAGCTGAGAGCGTCATCAAGGCGGTCGTTCTCAAAGGCACAGACGGGTTCATGCTCGCGCTGCTTCCGGCCTCGCGCCACATCAAGTTTGATGCGCTTCGGAAGCTGCTCGGCAGTGAAGTGGACATCGCCAACGAGGAGCAGGTGGAGACGCTCTTTCTCGATTGCGAGCCTGGCTCAGTCCCTGCGCTCGGGGCCGCATACGGACTCGATGTCGTGGTCGATGATAGCTTGGCCCAGCAGCCGGAACTCTACTTGGAGGCCGGCGATCACGCCCATTTAGTTCATATCAGCGGTACGAATTTTCGGAAACTGATGAACGATGCTCGACATGGACGGTTTTCCTGACGTGCCTGAAGTCGTCCAGCGTGTTAAGAGAAGTGCGTGCAGTCCAGCGCAACCATTAAAGGCGGTCGGCAAATCGTACTCGTTCCCGAGGTATGTCCGGTCGAAATCGGATTGGCGCACCAGCAGAACCTCGCCGACGAAAATACCGGCCGATCCGCCGTTCCCGCATTGTTGATTTGGCGCTGCGCGCCGGCCTTGCTCGTCACGCGTTCGGAGACGCGCTTACCTCGTTTCGACGGCGCTGTCGCAGCAATGCAAGCCGCTGGCTGGCCGGTCTTGTTGCGTAAGAGCGGCGGTGGAGCTTGCCCGCTCGGACCCGGGACCGTGCAGGTCTCGATGATCGAGGCGGTTTCCTCGGATGCGACAATGAATGCCAAATACACCGCCCTCGCACGACTCCTTCAATTCACGCTTTCTACTTTTCAAATCGTCTGTCAGACCGGATCGGTTGCAGGCGCCTTTTGTCCCGGGAAATATGATTTGTCGGTTCAAGGCAAGAAAATCGCCGGCATGTCTCAGCATTGGTTCCGCAATCGCTGCGGAGTCCGCTGTGTCATCACGGCGGCTTCCGTCAACATTGAAGAAACGCCCCACGTGCTCGCCGACGTCGTCAATCGATTTTACAGCAGTGCTGGTAGCCCGCTTCGCTGCCAGGCGGCCGTTCTGACCAACCTGCGACTGTGCGCCGCAGCCGATCATGCTGCCGGCTCCAAATTGGCATCAGCGGTTATGCATCAGCTTTGCTCGGCCGCGGATATGCTCGGCGAGTCGAACCGCGAGGATTTCCCTCGAAACCTGAGCCTTCCTTCGCTCATTTCCCAGCCGCATGACTGATCGACATAAATCTGTAAGTTAGATTGACGGTATGAAATCATGGTGACGCCTTGCCAATGTGCAGTGCAGCATTTTTTGTTTTGATGCGATCAACACACGATCCGCGCAGTATTTTTGGTTTTGACCCAGATCAACACGTGATCCTTTTAACAGGCCAATAATTTTACAAATTTTTGAATGGCCTTCGGGCGTACGCGCAGTCACGGCCATTCGATCAAGAGAGGGCAGAGTCATGAACAGCTTCTGGATCGTCATTCTCAGCGTACTGACCGTCTATTTGGCCTACAACCTGTACGCCAAACGCATCGACCGGAGTGTCATCCAGCCCGATGCCAAACGGGCGACGCCAGCCCGCATGTACATGGACGGCGTCGATTTCATGCCGACCAGCCGCAATGTGCTGTTCGGCTATCACTTCAAGGCAATCGCGGCCGCCGGCCCGATCGTCGGACCGATCACGGCCGCAAACCTGTGGGGCTGGGCGCCCTCGCTGGCCTGGCTGATCTTGGGTGTCAGCTTCATTGGCTGGGCGAGCGATTACTCGGCAATCATGGTGGCAGTGCGCAACGACGGCAACAGCCTGTCGGCCATCGCGCATCGGCTGATCGCTCCCCGCACGCGTACGATCCTGTTCGTGTTCATCTTCTTCTATTTGATGCTGCTGGCCGGCGCGTTCATCGGAATTTTGGCTGCGACCCTGTCCGCGCGACCGGATGTACCGTTCGGCATCGTGATGCTCGGCCTGATGGGGCTGCTGGCGGGCCAGATGATGTACCGCTGGAAGATGGGCATCACTGGCGTCACCGCCGTCGTCGTCGCCATCACGATCGGCGCCATGGCGCTGGGACCCTGGGGACAGCATCGGGACTCGGCCGGCGCGCTGGTGCAAGGTCCGGTGGCTGCCGCGGTAACCTGGATTAACAGCCAGGTCGACAGCATTACGGGCAACCAAGCGCTCATCGCGGTCCAGGATCCAACGATGGCGGATCCGAGGATTCCGGCTCCGGGTGCGGATGGCAAACGCCCGACAACAGCTGCCTATGACGCGGCTGCCGGTCTGCTTAAGACGCTGCCGAATTACCTATTCTGGATGGTGTTCCTGTTCGCGTTCAGCTACCTCGGCGCCAATCTGCCGATCTGGCGGTTCGCGCAGCCGGTGAATTACATCGGTTTCTGGATCACGCTCATAACCGTCCTGCTCAGCGCGGCGGGCATGATCGTCGCGCCGCTGCTTGGAACGAAAGACATGGCGGGCAATCTGATTGGCGCTTTTGCGTTGCCTGCCTTCAAGGACCTTGGCTTCGCGATCCAACCGGGTCAGGCCTGGCAACCGTTGTGGCCGATGCTTTTCGTGACCATCGCCTGCGGCGCGATCTCGGGCTGGCACGCGCTGGTCGGCTCGGTAGGCACCGCGCGGCAGCTTGAATACGAGACCGACGGGCTGCCGGTCGGCGCCGGCGGCATGTTCGGCGAGAACGCGCTGGCGCTGCTGTCGCTCACCGCTGTCTCCATCGCCGGTGCCGGCGGCGGCGGCGGCCGCTTCGCTTTAGGCGTCGGCAAGCTCATCTATGCCGGCACCTTCGGGTTTATCCCCGAGGCCTTCGGCACGGCGCTTGGGTTCGGCACCTTCGTGATCATCGTGCTCACCGTGACCATCCTGGTCTTCCGCGTGATGCGTGTAACGCTCACCGAGTGGGTCGGTGATGCCATGCCGGCCGTGCGGAACATGCACGTGTCCAGCCTGATCTCGATGATCCTCACGGCCGCGCTCGTACTCACCGGCACCTGGGTCTATCTCTGGCAGATGTTCGGTGCGTCCAACCAGCTGATGGCGGCCTTGAGCCTGCTCGTCGTCGCGGTCTGGCTGAAGTCGGAAAAACGCAATCCGAGCTATGCGCTGGTACCGATGATCTTCATGTACGTGACCACGCTGGCGGCAACCGCCGTCACCGCGCGGAATCTCTACGTGACGATCGCGGCCAACCCGAAAATTATGGGGCTGCCGGTGTACGGCGCATGGGCCATGATCGCGGTCTCCGTGCTCCTGTTCGTGGCGGCCATCCTCATCGGATGGGATGGGTACAAGGCTTATCTCCGCTATCACGCGACACCCAGCCCGCGGGTGCGTTCGGTTCCCGCGGAATAGGCCCGCCCATGTCAGTCCAGCGCGCGCTCGGCGATCGCTTGCATGGCTTCGAAGAAGTCGCGCGCTGGCTGCCGTTGATCGGGCAGCGAGACGTGTATCTGGAAATGGGGCTCGGCGCGGCGGATGGACAACCGTTTGACGTCCAATCCGGCGCGCCGGGCTTCGGCCAACAGCGCATCGGCGAACGTGAGTGCTGCGGCGGTGCCATAATGCACGACGAGGTCACCGGTAGCCGAGGCTTGCCGAACCAGCCATTCTGTTGGCACGCGGCGGATCGCTTCGCGACCGGACCAGCTCGCCGCGTCGAGCGCTTCGAACTCCAATTGGGCCACCTGGCGCAACACGCCGCGGATGATGAGGGTATCGCGACGGCCGCGGGCGCGGCCGAGCGCCCACATCCACGGCGTATCGCGCGGCTCGAGGAAGACGACCATCGTCACGCTGGCGAACGGCGCCTTGCCGTCGCGGATCACCATCTCGACCGCGCTCGAGCCCAACCATCGCACGGTGGTGCGCTCGCCGAGCACCGGCAAGCCGCCCTGCATCCAGCGCATGAGCTCGCGTCCCTTGCGGATGTTCCAGATCGTGCCGGCGGCGAACCAGGCGACGACAGCGACCGCAGCGATAGCGATGAGTTCCGTCATGGCGGAGGGGACGATAGCACGTCCGTCGCCCGCCGGTGGAGACGCGCGGTGCGCGAGTTCATTTACGGCATGACCAGCTACGAGTTCGTGCAGCAGGCGCTGGAAATGCGCGCTTCAATGCAAAAGCTGTTCTTGGTCGGCGTGTTCGGAGACATGCTCGGCGTGCCGATCCTGCCGCCGTATTATGGGCTGCGCCTGCTGCCCTGGGTGGTGCCGGAGATCGAGGCGTGGAAACGCGAGGTTCTCCGCGAGCGCGAGCTGGGCGACAGCCACGAACATCACCTGCACGGACTTTGAGAGGAGACGGCCATGACCGAGCAAGAAAAGTCAGAAGCGGAAAAGAGCTGGTTGCAGGCCATCCGCGAAACCATCTACGGCATGGCCGCCCATGACATGAGCCGCGCGGCCTTGCGCACGCGTGCCTCGATGGAGCACCTCTTCATCCTCATCACGATGGGCGACCTGCTGGGCATCCCGATTCTGCCGCCCTACTACAGCCTTCGCCTCTTGCCCTATGTCGTACCGCAGATCGCCACCTGGAAACGGCGCATGTTGCGTGAGAAGGACGTCGCGGATGCGATGTTCTAGGGGGCGATGATGGGATTTAAGGACGTGTTACTGCAGCACCCCGAACGCCGGTACATCATGTTCGGCGGTGCCGGCGGGGTTGGCAAGACCACCTTCTCCGCGGCAGCGGCTTATTGGCTCGCGAGTCACGGCAAGAAGGTGCTCGTCTTCTCCGTGGACCCGCAGGCGTCGCTCACCGACATCTTCAAGCGCAACATCTTCGGCAAAGGTCCCGTCGAGATCATGAAAAACCTCTGGGCCCAGGAGATCGATGCCGACAGCCACATCAAGAGATACCAGCAGGAAATTCGTCAGAAGATTCTGGACATGTACGGCATGCCCGCCGTGCCCGAGGAGATTGAGCGCTACATCCAGGCGGCGAGCGCCGAGCCGGCGATGGAAGAGAGCGCAATGTTCGATGCCGTCGTCGATGTCGTCATGAAGGGCGACTACGACTACTACATCTACGATCTCGTCCCGCTCGGCCATGCGCTCTACTACCTGTCGATGGCCAAGGTCTACGACGAGTGGATCAACAAGGTCACCAAGCTGCGGGAGGAGATGCGCGAATACGAGGAGATGGTTAGCAGGCTTCGGCGTGAGAAAGAATCCGAGCAGGACCAGATCCTACAGGAGCTACTCTACATCAAGAACCGCATCAACACCTCGGCCGGAATCCTCACGGACAAGGCGAAGACGGCTTTCTTCTTTGTGGTGATCCCCGAAGTCGCGATCATCAACGACACGCAGAAGGCGGCCAGGATGTTTGCGCAATTCAACGTTCCGGTCGCAGGTTACGTCGTGAATCGGGTTATCCCGCGCGAATTGCTGAACCAGAACATCCCGGAGTACCTGCGCCGCCGGATTGCCATGCAGGATCAACACATGGGCGACTTGCGGACGGCCTTCGGCGACCAGCTGTTGGCGCTGGTGTCGGAAATGGATCGCGACGTTACGGGGCTGGCGATGATTGAGAAGCTGGCCACCGTCATGTTCGCCTAGCGGAGATCGCCATGCCAGAAATCACGATGCCGATGGGCCGATACCTTCGCGAGCACTCCACGCTGAAGTATTTCTTCTTCGGCG
This sequence comes from Xanthobacteraceae bacterium, assembly GCA_035501735.1. GTDB lineage: Bacteria > Pseudomonadota > Alphaproteobacteria > Rhizobiales > Xanthobacteraceae > PNAI01. The sequence continues at coordinate 129,672 of DATJVR010000064.1, forward strand.
GCAAGGGCGGGGTCGGCAAGACCGTTTTTGCCGGTGCCGCCGCCATAGGGCTCGCCCAGCAGGGACGCCGGACGCTGCTCGTGTCCACCAATCCCGTGCACAGCCTGACGAGCCTGTTCGGCCGGGACATGCTCGGTAAGCACGTTCCCATTGAGGGCGTGCCAAATCTTTGGGCTTATGAGATCGACACGCGGCAAAGCATCGAGCGCAGCAAGGTGGAGATTCGAGAGAAGATCCGGTGGTTTCTCAAGTTCGCCGACATCACCACCAAGGCCGACGACTTCGTCGACTCGGCGACGATGAACCCCGCGTTCGAAGAATCGGCGATGTTCGAGAACATGATCGATCTGATGTTCAAGAACGAATACGACGCCTATGTCTTCGACACCGCGCCCACGGCCAATGCGCGGCGACTCCTCGGCATGTCGACGGTCTACTCGTTGTGGGTCAACAAGATGCTCAAGAGCCGCGAGGAGGCGCGGACCCTTCGGGAAATGCTGTCCTTCACGAAGAAGAAGGAAACCGACCCGTTGATGGACTACCTCGTCACCTTCCGCGACCGGATGGAGCACGCGCGCAAGCTCCTCTCAGACCCGGCACTCACGTCCTTCTTCTTTGTAACGCTGCCGGAGGCGCTGCCCATCGCGGTGGTCACGCGCTTCATCCAGTGGTTCAAGGACTTCGGCATCCCCGTCGGCGGTGTCTTGGTCAATATGGTCATCGACCCAGCGTCGGTCGGCCCGAACTCCGCCGAGTTCGTCAAGAATCGCGTGGCTATGCAGCAGGAGCATATGCAGACGATCTGGCGGGAGTTTGACGATAGCGTCCGTGCCATCGTGCCGCTGTTCGAGACCGAGGTCCGCGGCGTGTCGATGCTCCAGCGTCTGTGCGATGCCATTTTTGCAGCGGACGGCGCGAAGCCTCCGGCCAGCGAAAGTGCGGCACAACCTCAGAAAGCTCGGGCCACCTGAGCGGCTCGGGCAGCTTACGATTTTGCCTCGGCAAACTGGTCGTAGGCGCGAAGCGCATCCCCTCCGAATACCGCTGCCGGTCCGCCTCCCATATAGACGGCAAGGGCGACGGTCTCGGCAATTTCCTCCCGGCTTGCCCCGTGCTGATGGGCCATCTTCGTGTGGTAGCCGACGCAGCCCTCACAATGGATAGCGATTCCGATCGCGAGCGCCATAAGCTCCTTCGTTTTCACATCGATGGCTTTTGAGGCCGTTGCCGCCCTCGCAAGGGCTCCAAAAGCCTTCGCGGTATCGGGCGCACGTTGTTGCAACAGCCCGACCCCAGAAATGACGTCGTTCGCAATTCCTTTAAAGTCCTTGCTCATAGAATGCTCCTTTTTAAGGACTGAATCGCACCGTCCGGGTCTGGTGGAATTGACCCAGGTCAAAGCTGCCCCGTGATCCATACCTTTATGTTGCTGACTTGAATTAACCAAAGGCCGGTCATGGGTTGGGAGCCAATCCGAAAGCGTCCTGAAGACCGCGTAGGCGCCAACCTCGTTGATTATGACGAGTGCGCGAGAACGTTCTCGTGGACGGACGCTCGTGCGCTGCTTGATGGTCTTCCCGGCGGCGGTCTCAACATTGCCCACGAGGCCGTTGATCGGCATGTTAAAGCGGGGCGGGGCGACAAGCTCGCGCTGCGCTGGATCAGCCGCGATAACTCCATTCGTGATTTCAGCTATTCAGCGCTTGGCGCTGCCGCGAATCGCTTCGCCAATGTTGTCAAGCAAAACGGAATCAGAAAAGGTGAGCGCATCTTCTCGCTGCTTGGACGTGTGCCGGAGCTCTACATAGCGGCGCTCGGCACGCTCAAGAATGGCAGTGTCTTCTCGCCGTTGTTTTCGGCTTTCGGGCCTGAGCCGATCAAAGCCCGTATGACGATCGGCGATGCGAGAGCCCTCATCACCACCGAAGCCTTCTATCGCCGCAAGATCGAGGCGTGGCGGAAAGAACTCCCCGGCTTGAAAACAGTGTTCTTGACGGAATGCTCGACCAATCTGCCACCGGACACGATCGATCTTGCCACGGCCTTGGCGCAAGCTTCGGATTCATGCGAGATCGCGCGGACAAATCCCGAAGACATGGCTCTGCTGCATTTCACCAGCGGCACCACCGGACGGCCGAAGGGTGCCGTGCACGTGCATGAAGCCGTCGTGGCTCACCACGTCACCGGCAAACTCGCGCTCGATTTTCATCAGGATGACATTTTCTGGTGCACCGCGGATCCCGGATGGATCACCGGGACCTCATATGGAATCATCTCGCCCCTGACGAACGGTGTGACAATGATCGTCGATCAGGCTGAGTTCGATGCCGAGCGTTGGTATCATATTCTGCAGGAGCAGAAAGTCACAGTCTGGTACACGGCGCCGACAGCCATCCGCATGCTGATGAAAACGGGCGCCGCATTTGCGAAACGCTTCGACTTGTCAAAATTGCGGCTCATGGCAAGCGTCGGTGAACCGCTAAATCCAGAAGCCGTAGTGTGGGGTGCAGAAGCTTTCGAAAAGCCGTTCCACGACAACTGGTGGCAGACCGAGACGGGCGGGATCATGATCTCGAATTTCCGTTCGATGGACGTGAAGCCGGGATCGATGGGCCGTCCGCTACCCGGTGTCACAGCTGGTATTGTCGAGCGCATCGAGGGTGGCGCGTTGCGTGAAATTACCAAGCCGATGGCCATGGGTGAGCTCGCATTGCGGCCAGGCTGGCCGTCCATGATGCGGGCCTACCTCAACGAAGAGGAACGATATCGAAAGTGCTTTGTCGGCGGCTGGTACCTGACCGGCGATCTCGCGATGCGCGACAGTGAAGGTTATTATTGGTTCGTCGGCCGCAGTGATGATGTCATCAAAAGCGCAGGCCATCTTATCGGCCCCTTTGAAGTGGAAAGTGCTCTGATGGAACATCGCGCTGTGGCTGAAGCCGGAGTGATCGGAATTCCCGAACCGACCGCCGGCGAGGTTGTCAAAGCCTATGTTGCGCTCAAGAACGGCTTTGAGCCGAGCGAGGCCTTGCGCAAGGAATTGCTCGGCCACGCGCGGCAGCGTCTCGGGCCCGCGGTCGCGCCGAAGGACATTGCCTTCCGGCAGAACCTGCCGAAGACGCGCAGCGGCAAGATCATGCGGCGATTGCTCAAGGCCCGCGAGCTCGGACTGCCGGAGGGCGATATTTCGACGCTTGAAAGCGAGGAGCGATGACAGCTTTGGCAGACAAGCCGCATTTGTCGCGCGAGCACGGATTGGATCTCCTGAAGCAGATGATCCGCATCCGCCGCTTCGAGGACAAATGCGCCGAACTCTATACGCAGGAGAAGATTCGCGGGTTCATGCACCTGTACGACGGCGAGGAAGCGATCGCGGTCGGCATCATTCCCGTGCTGGAAAAGCGCGACCGGCTGGTCACCACCTATCGTGAGCATGGGCAGGCGCTGGTGCGCGGCGTGTCGATGACCAAGGTCATGGCCGAAATGTACGGCAAGCAGGAAGGCTGCAGCCGCGGACGCGGCGGCTCAATGCATTTGTTCGACCGGGCCACCAATTTCTACGGCGGCAACGCCATCGTGGGGGGCGGTCTGCCGCTCGGCGTCGGCCTAGCGCTCGCCGACAAAATGCAAGGCAATGACATCGTGACCGCCTGTTTCTTTGGCGATGGCGCCGTTGCCGAAGGTGCATTTCACGAAAGCCTGAATCTGGCGGCGCTCTGGGGCCTGGCGGTGCTGTTTGTGTGCGAAAACAATCTCTATGCCATGGGAACGGCATTGGATCGCGCGCAATCGGAAACCGAAATTCAGAAAAAGGCGGCCTGCTATCGCATCACCTCCGAGACTGTCGATGGCATGGATGTCATTGCCGTCGAAGCCGCCGCGCGCCGGGCGATCCATGCGGTGAGAGAGACGCGCAAGCCCTACTTTCTGGAATGCCGGACCTATCGGCTGCGCGCGCATTCGATGTTCGATGCCCAGCTTTATCGCGACAGGGCCGAGGTCGATGCCTGGCGCCATAAGGAGCCAATCGTGCGCTTCCAAGGCTGGCTGGAGACCAATCACATGATTCATCCAGACGACGTGCCGCGGATGGAAGCGGAGATCGATGCCGAGATTGCCGGGGCAGTGGCCTTCGCCGAGGCGGGCACGTGGGAGCCGGTTGAGCAACTCACCCGCTTCACCTATGCCGAAAGCGCGGTCCCGGTCGGCCGGTGAGACTCCATGCAGCAGGACATTATGCAGCAACAGACGGTCCAAGCGCAGACGATTGAGACGACGTACCGTGAGGCGGTGCGCGAAGCCATTCGCGACGCGATCAAGCGTGATAGCCGGGTTTTTTTGATGGGCGAGGACATCGGCCGCTACGGCGGCTCCTACGCGGTGACCAAGGGCTTGCTTGCCGAGCTGGGCCCCGAGAAGATTCGCGATACGCCGCTGTCGGAGTCGGCATTTACCGGCGCCGGCATCGGTGCGGCGATGGCCGGCATGCGTCCGATCGTTGAGATCATGACGGTCAATTTCAGCCTGCTTGCTCTCGACCAGATCCTCAATACTGCGGCAACCGTGCGTCACATGTCGGGCAATCAGTTCGGCGCGCCGCTGGTGATCCGCATGGCGACCGGCGCCGGCCGCCAGCTCGCCGCCCAGCATTCGCACAGCCTGGAAGGCTGGTACGCGCATATTCCTGGCATCAAAGTGCTGGCGCCAGCCACGCTCGAGGATGCCCGCGGCATGCTGTGGACCGCCTTGCAGGATCCCGACCCGGTGCTGATTTTCGAAAACGTCATGCTCTACAACATGACCGGCAAGCTGGCCGCCGATGCCGGCGCGGTCGACATCGACAAGGCAGCCGTCCGCCGCCCCGGCCGCGACATTTCGCTCATCACCTACGGGGGCTCGCTCTGGAAGACGCTCGAGGCGGCCACGGCGCTCGCAACCGAGAACATCGAAGCCGAGGTTATCGATTTGCGAAGTTTGCGGCCGCTCGACGACGCGACCATAATGACTTCGGTTTCCAAAACCCGACGCGCGGTTATCATCGACGAGGGCTGGCGCAGCGGCAGCTTGGCAGCGGAAATCGGCATGCGTATCGTCGAGCAAGCCTTCTGGTCGCTCGACGCGCCGATCGGCCGGGTCTGCAGCGAGGAGGTGCCGATTCCTTATTCTCGTCATCTCGAAGACGCAGCGCTGCCGCAAGCCCCAAAGATCGTTGCGGCCGCCAAAGCGGCCCTCGGCCGCGCCTGAGGCAAAGCCGTGGTCGAGTTCCGCATGCCCTCTCTCGGCGCCGACATGGAGGCGGGCAAGCTTGTCGAATGGCTGGTCAAGCCCGGCGACTGGGTCAAGCGCGGCGATGTCGTCGCGATCGTCGACACCCAGAAGGGCGCAATCGAAATCGAGATCTACCAGTCTGGCCAGATCGAACAAATCCTCGTCGAACTCGACAGCAAGGTGCCGGTCGGGACTCCGCTGGCGCTGATTCGAACCGAAGGCGAGACCAAACCACAGGTCGCCGCTCCACCGCCGAAAGCCACCGCCGCAGCCCCGCCGCCACCTTCACCCGCTGCGGCGCCAAGTATCGCGCCGATGGCGCGGGCGCCCGTGCGCCCGCCTGCTGTGCCGATTGCCGCCGCGCCTCCCAGCGTTAAGCCGCTCCCGCAGGCATCGCCCGCGGCGCGGCGACTGGCCCAAGAGCACGCAATTGATCTCTCGACCGTGAAGGGCAGCGGTCCTGCGGGGAGCATCACCTATGCCGACGTCGAGCGCCAGCTCGGCAAGGCCGCTGCCCCGCCAGAGCGAAAACGTGCGCCATCTCTGGATTTCAACGCAATGCGAATGGCAATCGCCGCCGCAATGGCGCGATCAAAGCGAGAAATCCCGCATTATTATCTTGAGCATCAGGTCGACGTGACGCAATGCGAGCGATGGCTGATGCAGAAGAACCTGACGCGAACGCCTGACGATCGACTTCTATTCGCGGCGCTCGCCATAAAGAGCGTCGCCTTGGCGTCGCGCCGTTTTCCCGCCTTCAATGGATTTTATCGGGACAACAGGTTCGAGCCGGCGCAGGCCGTGCACGTCGGGGTGGCAATTGCCATCCGCGGCGGCGGGCTGACGGCGCCGGCGCTGCATGATGCCGATCAGTTATCGCTCGACGATCTGATGAGCCAGTTGCGCGACTTGGTCGCACGGACCCGTGCAGGGCGCATTCGCAGTTCGGAGATGTCCGACCCTACCATCACGGTATCGAATCTCGGCGAGCGCGGCGTCGAAGCCCTGTACGGCATCATATATCCTCCCCAGGTGGCAATTGTGGGGGTCGGAAAATCCGTATTGCGGCCATGGGTCGTGGATGGTGCCGTTGGACCACGATCCGTCATCACCCTGACTCTGTCCGGTGATCATCGGGTGACCGATGGACATGTCGGTGCGCTGTTCCTGGCCGAGATCGGCAATTTGCTGCAGGAGCCCGAAAAGCTATGAGCAACGTTGACATACGCCAAGCGGTGAACGAAGAGCTCAATAATATTGCGCCTGAAGTCGATATGGCGAGCGTCGATCCCGCTGCGGACCTGCGTGAAGTCATGGATATCGACTCGATGGACTTTCTCAACTTCATTACCGCAATTCACCATCGTCTCGGCATCGATATTCCTGAGATCGATTATCCGAAGCTTGTCACGCTTGCTGGGACAATCGCCTACCTGGAGGCGAAGCTCGCATCCGCCAAGGCCTGAGCGGCGGGCGGTCGCGAACACAATTGCGATCGTTAACACCTAATGTGCATCACCCGGCATGAAAAGCGTTCGGCTCGCGAAAGTCTATCAACTGCTCGAACCGGGGCCGGTTGTCTTTCTGACGACGGCGCGCGGCGGTCAACGCAATATGATGACCATGTCATGGCACATGATGATCGAGTTCGAGCCCCCGATGGTTGCGTGTGTCGTCAGCGCTTCCAACCATAGCTTCGCCGCCTTGCAGGCAACTGGAGAATGCGTGATTGCGATTCCCGCACGCAAGCTGGCGTCGACCGTCGTGAAAGTTGGCAATTGCTCGGGACGCGACATCGATAAAATTCACGCGTTCGGCCTGACGGCGAGGCCGGCAAAGTTCGTGGCGGCTCCGCTGCTGGAAGAGTGCTTTGCCAATCTCGAGTGTCGCGTCGCTGACAGGCAACTCGTGAAAAAGTACAACATATTCATCCTCGAAGTTGTGCAAGCTTGGATTGATCCGGGCCAACGAAATCCAAAGACCATGCATCATCACGGCTTTGGCAAGTTCGTAATTGATGGCGACACAATTAAACTCAAATCGCGCATGCGATGAGGCTTGTCAGCCGACTTTCCCAATTTATCGAAGAATGCCTTTTATTTGCAGCAAACCGGCGCTCGTAACCTAATGCCGCTTGAAATACTGTACGGCGCGCTCATGTTTTTCGGCTGCGGCCCTGGTCGGGAATGTCCCAAGATTGCGCCGCCGGCCGGTCTTTCGATCCTTCTTGCGTGAATAGAGCCGAAACTTTCCGGATGGGAGCTTACGTATCAAAACCGCGTCCTCCTCGATAACATTGGCTGGTTTGAAGTCCGGATTGCATTATGCGATGCAACCCGGAGATTCAAAGCTCGCCGCAAGCCGCGCCCAGATCAAGCGGCTTTGATATTGATTTTCTTCTCAGGCTTTTGCGCCTCGGGTTTCTTTGGAAGGGTCACCGTGAGCACTCCCTTCTTGAAGCTTGCCTCGATCTTTTCGGCATCCACGCCTTCCGGAACGCGGAATTGACGCTCGAACGAACCAAAGTGACGCTCGCTGAGATAGTAGTCCTTTTTCTTCTCTTCCTTTTCTTCGCGCTTCTCGCCTTTGATCGTCAGATTGCCATTGGTGAGTTTCACCTCGATGTTCTTCTCGTCCATGCCCGGCAGCTCGGCTGTAAGCTCGTACCCTTTTTCGCTTTCCGTAATGTCGACGGCCGGGACACCGGCCCAGGACACTTCGCGCCGCCAAAATGGTTCAATCCCGAACATCGAGCGGCGGAACGGTGCGCGCCAGAAGTCCGGATCGAAGTCATCAAACAACCGATCGACCTCTCGGCGAAGGCTCTCAAACGGCCGCCACGTTTGCGGGGCCGGCCCTTGTTGTGTCTTCTCCTCAGTTTTCACTGGCAGTTTGGTTGCAGCTTCAGCCATGACAGATCCTCCATGCGTTGGCTTTTTCACTTCCAAGTTGTTTGAAAAGATTCCATTGATTTGCCTCGATCAATGCCGTCTTTTTTGTAGTTCCTCGTCAATTAGGTGCCCATTCCGATCTGGCGCGTGATCAAATTGTCGATAACGGCGCGCACGCCGGGAGTTGACTCAGCTGCCACGCGGATGGCCTGCTTTTCTGCATCGGATCTCGTGATGCCCCAAATGTCGACAACCCCTCCATTCACCGTGACATTCAACAGCATCGTATGAGCCCAGGGCTGCTCCTTCAGACGCGCGAGCACTTTGTCGCGAACCGTCGAATCCGTGAGTGGGATATCCAATCCTTTGCGAGCGCTCGCCACCGCCTGCACGAGATTGGCTCGGCTCACGATCCCGACCAGCTGCCCGTTGCTGATGATCGGGACGCGTTTGATGGAATGCTTTTCGAGCAAGGACGCAATCTCATGCAACGCCGCGTCCGGGGTCGCGGTAATGACGTTGCGCGTCATGACGTCGGCGACCTTTAGAGCATGCGCCTTGGTGTAATCTGCCGCGAGCGTTTCCTCTCCGACGAACACACGCAGCCACCAGGGCCGCCGTCGTTCGGTTCCTGCTTCGGAGCGATGCAACAAGTCGCCTTCACTGATGATGCCGACGACCTTGCCTTTTTCATCCACGACGGGCACTGCGCTGATCCGCCGCTCCAAGAATATTTTGGCAACATCTTTGACGGAATTTGAAGGCTTCACGGTGACCACAGGGGCAACCATAACGTCGCGGGCTTTCATTATTCATCTCCTCATTGCGCCAGTTTTCAGCAAGTACCGGCAGCAAATACCGAATTGCATGCTAGGCAAGCCAAGCCACCCAGCTTTGACCTAAGTCAATTTTCATCCGAATAAATCCCGCTATCTGACTGTTCTCGCCTTGTCATTGATGGAGGCGCTCGATGTCCTACACGACGATCATGGTCTATGTGGACGCCGAAAGCGTTCCGCAACAGCGTGTTCGACTGGCCGCAGCTGTTGCGGAGAAATTCAGTTCGACATTGATCGGGCTTTCCGCGCTCGCAATGCGGCCGCCGGTCGCGACCGACGGCGTCGTCATTCCGGAAGTCCTCGATGCCGAAATCAAGCAGATGAATGCGACCCTCTCCCAAAAGGAAAACTGGTTCCGGGAATTTGCGGGCAAGCTGCATCAAAAACTTGAATGGCGATCGGCCATCGGCTTCCCAACCGATGTGCTTGTGCGCGAGGCAAGGGGCGCCGATCTCATCGTGATCGGGCGAAGCAAGCCGCAGGGAGACCTTTACAGCACGGTGAACCTGGCCGGAGCGGTGCTCAATGCCGGCCGTCCGGTTCTGGTTGTGCCCGATGGAATTGGTTCATTGCGAGCAAAACACGTCGTGATTGGCTGGAAGGATACCCGCGAGGCGCGGCGAGCCGTGCCTGACGCGCTTCCATTCTTACACGAGGCAGATAGCGTCGCGATTGTTGAAATCCATGACACCGATGAAACAGGGCTGGCGCAGAAAAATATCGACGATGTCGCCAATTTTTTGGGGCGGCACAAAATCAAAGCTGGTCCAAAGATCACACTTCAGCGCACGGGGTCGGATGCCGGACAGCTGCTACGGGTTGCCCAGGATGCCGGTGCAGACTTGCTCGTAACAGGAGCTTATGGACACAGCCGGCTCGGCGAATGGTTTTTTGGCGGGGTGACGCGAGCGCTTCTAACTTCAAGCCCGATTTGCTGTCTGATGTCCCATTGAGAGCTATCATCGCATCCATTCTTATGAGAGAGAATCCGTAGGCAGGCATTAACAGGAACTCTGATGGCGGGCATGAGCGATTCCAATGCCGTGATCGCGAGCAAGGGCCGGTGGGAACATTTCCCACATGCCGCTGATGTTGGAGTGCGAGGATTCGGCGCAACGCCGGCCGAAGCTTTTGAACACGCCGCGGAAGCGTTGACGGCGGTCGTAACGCACGCTCACGTCGAACCGCGTCATCCGGTCGAGGTGAATTGCGAGTCGCCGGACTTGGAACTTCTGTTCGTCGAATGGCTCAACGCCATCATTTATGAGATGGCGGTCCGCAACATGCTGTTTGGACGTTTTGTCGTGCAGATCGACGACACCCGCCTCAAGGGTAAATTGTGGGGTGAGCCAGTCGATGTCGAACGGCACGCTCCGGCTTGTGAGCCCAAGGGTGCGACTTATACGGCGCTCCAGGTTGCTGCTGATAGCAATGGAACTTGGTCAGCGGCCTGTATCGTGGACGTGTGAAGGACGGCGGCGATGGATCTCAATCGTTTCACGCGCGTGGACGACACGACCTGGCGCATCGAGCCTTACGGCGCGATGCGCGTCCCTGCAATCATCTATGCCGATGAAAATCTGATCCGCGACATGGACGACAAGGTTTATGAGCAGGCCGTGAATGTCGCGATGCTGCCAGGGATCGTTCAAGCATCCTATGCCATGCCCGACGCACACTGGGGCTATGGATTTCCGATTGGCGGAGTTGCCGCGTTCGACCCTGATCAAGGCGGAGTCGTGTCGGCGGGCGGGGTCGGTTTCGACATCTCCTGCGGCGTACGCACGATGCTGACGGGGCTCAAAGTGCCAGACATCCTGCCGTTGCAAAAATCGATCGCCGAATCGCTGTTTCGACAAATTCCTGCGGGCGTTGGAAGTACCGGTGCGATCACCCTCGATCCCGCGAGCATGGAAGCGATGCTGGCCGGCGGCGCCAAATGGGCGATCCGGCAAGGCTGGGGAGATTCGAAAGATCTCGAGCGGATTGAGGAGCAGGGTTTGATGGCCGGTGCTCTGCCCGACTGTGTATCCGATCGCGCCAAGGAGCGACAACGGCGAGAGATGGGCACACTCGGTTCTGGCAATCATTATCTCGAAGTTCAAGCGGTCGAGGAAATATTCGACGCGAACGTTGCCAGAGTTTTTGGGCTTGCGTTGAACGACGTGGTTGTCACGATCCATTGCGGATCACGCGGACTCGGCCACCAGATTGGAACGGAGTTTCTAAAGGAAATGGCCATTGCGGCGAAAGACTATGGCATCGAGCTTCCCGACCGCGAGCTTGCCTGTGCACCGATCAATTCGGATGTCGGTCAGCGTTATCTCGGGGCAATGCGGGCCGCGATCAATTGTGCGCTGGCCAACCGCGAAATTCTTGGCCACTACGCACGGCGCGTGTTTGACCACTTCTTTCCCGGACACGAGCTGCAACTCCTCTTCGATGTTTCACACAACACGTGCAAGCTCGAAACCCACGCGGTGACTGGCAAGCGCCGCAACCTTTTTGTTCATCGCAAAGGCGCGACGCGAGCCTTTGGACCGGGCCACGAAAGCCTGCCGTTGGCCTTGCGCTCCGTAGGGCAGCCTGTGTTGATTGGCGGCAGCATGGGGACCGGCTCGTACATCCTGGTCGGTCGGACAACCGGCGAGGAAAAGGCATTCTCATCCGCATGTCACGGCGCCGGCCGTGCCCTCTCTCGTCATGCCGCGCTCAAACAATGGAGCGGCCGCAAGATCGTCGACGATCTTGCGGCACAAGGCATTCTGATCAGAAGCCCCTCGACACGGGGTGTCGCGGAAGAGGCGCCCGGCGCCTACAAGGATGTCGGCGCGGTTGTGGCCGCGGCCGAGGCGGCCGGTCTCGCCGGAAGAGTGGCACGGTTGCGACCCCTGATTTGCATCAAGGGATAATGGCCTCAGACGCCGATCAGCTCCAAACGATTGATTTGAGTCAAAGCTTCGATTCGTACGTCGTTATTAATTGAAGAACCAAAATGCGGAACGGATTATTCCTGCATTTCCAGCGGACAGACATCGTGGGACCGCAAGACCATACCAAGAGTCGATCTATTTCCTCGAAAATTGTTTCCGAGAAGCCGCAAACTCACGGTCGGGCTCGCAGCTCGACCACTTCGCCTCTCCTTTCACTGCCGATCTTATGGCCGTTCGCGGCTGCTGCCATGGTGGGCAAGATTGCCACGCAATACCTCGATGGCATTGCAGATACATTATCGAAAAATCGCAAGCTTCAGAACCTCACTACACCGCAATGGACCACGCCAAATCGCATCGTTTTAGAATTGCCAACGATGCGTCTACGCGATTTCTCAACGCTACCCCATGGGACACCGACCCTTTTATGCGCTCCCTATGCATTGCATCGAGCAACCATCGCGGATTTCGCCCAGGGTCACAGCCTGGTCGAGGCCTTGCGGCGTGGCGCTCTATTCCGCGTGTTTGTCACGGATTGGCATTCCGCGACCCCGGAAATGCGCAATTTTTCCATCGATACTTATCTTGCCGATCTCAATGTTGCCGTGGATGAGTTGGAGCCGCCGGTCGATCTAATCGGTCTCTGCCAGGGCGGCTGGATGGCGTTGCTCTATGCTGCGCGTTTTCCAGAGAAAGTGAACCGGCTCGTTCTTGCCGGCGCGCCGGTTGATATCCGTGCCGGACAATCGCACGTATCGCGATTGGCTGCAGACGTCCCGCTGTCGGCATTCGAGACCATCGTACGTTTCGGTGACGGTCGGGTGCTGGGGCGTCACGTACTCGAATTTTGGACGCCGGGACTTGGTGCAGATGAGACCAATCGTATCCTGCAGATTTTGCCAGAGAGCGAAGGGAGCCGTGATCTTGAGAGGCGTTTTCAAGAGTGGAACCGCACGACAATCGATTTGCCCGGCACTTATTTTTTGCAAGTCGTTCGTTGGCTCTTTAAAGAAAATCAAATTGCCGAGAACCGCTTTGTCGCTCTTGGCCACCAGATCGCTCTTGCCAATATACGAAACCCGGTGTTTTTGCTTGCCGCGCGCGACGACAAACTGGTTGCTGTCGAACAACTTTTTGCGACAGCCCGCCTAGTTGGGACACCCAAGAGTGCGATCCAGATGACCATCGAGCCGTGCAGTCATCTGGGTCTGTTTCTTGGTCGTAAAACGCTCGCGGGAACATGGCAACGGATCGCTCGCTGGCTTCAGGAGGACATTGCCATCGGTCTGGCGTCATAGAGCCGGCACGCCTATCCCTTTCGCGGTTTGCTGGGGCGACGGGGCAAACCCGACCTGATACGGACAAAGTGACGTTTTGATCTGGCGCAAGGCAAACACCACCCGAGACCATAAAATTCAACCGTTTGTAACGGTTGTTAATCACCTTAGGCCGCCGATGCCGCAAAACGTCACGCGACGCCGTCTTATCGCTGGACTTCCATTTGTGCTCGCTGGCTGCGGGGCTGTTGCATCGGATCCTGGATCGCGTGATACGGCGCCCCGCAATGCCTCGATTTATGGCCGCATCAAGGACCCACCCTTCACAATCTCGGCGCTCGATCTTGCCGTCATCGATCCAAGAGTGCTCCGCCAGGAAGTGCCGTATGATGGTAATTATGCGCCGGGAACCGTAGTCGTCAGTATTGCCGAGCACCGATTATATCTCATCGAGGATGGCCGGCGCGCCTTGCGCTTCGGCGTTGGCGTCGGGCGCGCGGAGGCGCTTAATTTCCGCGGATCGGCAACAATAGGCCGAAAGGTAAAATGGCCGAGTTGGACGCCGACCCCGAATATGATCGCAAGAATCCCAAAATACGCCGCTTACGCGGACGGCATGCGAGGCGGGCCCAACAACCCCCTCGGGGCTCGCGCGCTTTATCTTTATCGGGACGCGCAGGATACCAATTTTCGTATCCACGGAACCAACGAACCAAGCTCGATCGGGAAGGCCGTTTCCAGCGGCTGTATCCGCCTCTTCAATCACGACATCATCTACCTTTACGACCGGCTTGCAGTTGGAACATCGGTCATCGTCCAGCACAACGGCATCGAGAGTTCCTGACGGGATTCATCGGAGTTTGGATGACCGCGCGAACGCGTTACCCGCATTCTTACGATGAAGGCTGAAGCAATGACAAAGGAACCGCCGCTTTGGTCCGCGCAAGATGCAAATCCGCATCTTGTTGATGACGCGCGTTTTCGGATTTTTGCGCTGAATGCGACCGCAGACCTGGGTAAAGCGGTTGCGCAATCCCTTGGCCGACCGCTTGCAGCCCACGAAGAGCGTGATTTCGAGGATGGCGAGCATAAGACGAGGCCGCTCGACGCGGTCCGCAATAGGGATGTCTACGTCGTGCAAAGCCTTCACGGAGGACCGATCGAAAGCGCCAACGACAAGCTCTGCCGATTGCTGTTCTTTATCGGCGCGCTCAAGGATGCCGGCGCCGCGCGGGTCACTGCAGTCGTGCCCTATCTCTGCTATGCGCGCAAAGACCGGCGCACCAAACCCAACGACCCGGTGACGACCAGATATATCGCGAGTCTGTTTGAGGCGGTCGGTACCGATGCTGTGATCACGCTGGATGTACATAATCCAGTCGCGTTCGAAAACGCGTTTCGCTGCCGCACCGTCACGCTGACTGCCGCTCCACTTTTTGTCGACTATGCCAAAACATTGGGCAGTGAACCGCTCTGCGTTGTCTCGCCTGATCCGGGCGGCGTGAAGCGCGCTGAATTGTTTCGGGAGGCACTCGAAGCCAGTATCGGGCGGCCCATCGGAAAAGGTTTTGCCGACAAGCACCGAAGCGCCGGTGTCGTGAGCGGCGACCTATTCGTTGGCGACGCTGCCGGATCGACTGTCCTGGTCATCGACGACCTCATCAGCACCGGAAACACGCTGCTGCGTGCCGCCCGAGTGGCCCGCAAGGCGGGTGCCAAGAGGGTTATTGCCCTGGTGACTCACGGCCTGTTCATGTCAGGGGCGGAAAAAGTCATCGCTGATCCTGCCATTGACTGCTTCGTCATGACGGATGCCGTTCCTGCCTTTCGGCTCGATCCTGGAATTGCCCAGAAGAAGATCATGACGATTTCTGCCGCCTCTCTGCTCGCCGAGGCAATCCGACGCCTGCATGAGGGCCAACCGCTCACCGATTTGCTGGTTTTCTAAGCGCCCGTTCAAGGCGAGTCGCGTCTGCGGCAGCCAGATTCAGATAAATGCGTGCAAGTCGCGGCCATTTTTCCGGCGTCCGCGGATGAGGCTCCAGCAGATGGGCGATTGCCAAGCGTGCACGCAGCGTCGCGCGGTGACACCGATAAAAAACGAACAAATCTTCGGTCAGACTGTATTGTAGCGCAAGCATCGTGCGACGCTTGATGTATTCGCCCGCCCAGGCGCTCCCAAGGCGTTCGCATTCGAGACAAAGATATGCGATCTCATCGAATGGATCGACCGCACGAAGCGTTGGGTTGAATTCAAGGCAATCGATGATTCTGACCTGATCATCCAACCAAATATGCTCGGGTCGCAGATCACCGTGCCCGTCGACGATGTGCCGATAACGCACGCGATCAGCAATGCTGCTCGACCTTTCAGACAGAAAACGCCGCTGGACATGGTCAATGAATCCAACCAGTCCTGCCGGCATCCCCAATGACCGATCGAGAAGCACGCGTCGATTGTAGGACAGGCTCCGACGCCAGTTGGATAAATGAATGTCTTTCGAAATATAAATGACATGCGCACGCCGATAGAAGGCTACAAGGGTTGCCACCAGCCTATCGAGTTGCCACGACGCCAGCTTGCCGGTTACGAGGGCGTACTCGAGCGTCTGGCGTTCGTCGAGCCGGCGCATGACGACCAGCCAATCGACGATCCGCCCGGGGCCGCCGATGGAAAGGCCTCCCGCCGCTTGCATGAGCGGTACGACCGCCTCGTAGACATCGGGCGCCAGTCGTCGGTTCAGCACCAATTCCGCCCGACATGCCGCCTCGCGCCGCTCAAGTGTCGAAAAGTCAAGATAGGGAAACCGCACCGGCTTTTTTAGCTTGTAAACCTTGTCTCCGGCGAGAAAGACCCAGGACATATGGGTTTCTCGTGTCTCAAGGGCATAGACTGGATGCGGATACGCATCCGCCCTCTTGAGGAACGCAACTTTTTCCTCAAGCCCGACCGCATCGGAATTTGTCGGCAAAACCTTAGCGCGCACCGCTCGCTCCTCGCCGACTTTTGCCGCGACCGCCGCCATCAACCAGTGAGCGCTTTCCGGGTTTCGGTGAATCAATGGCTCGCGGCATATTGGGCGACTTCCAGGTCGCGAGCAAAATTCTGATTATGTCCGCTCTAAGTTGATGTGCGCCCCGTTCAAACGATCCAATACGTCGTCGTCAAGATGCTCCATCAACGCGCCAACGCTGGTTTCTTTGCTCGATTGTTCCTTCCTTATTTTCCACCATGCGTCGGCGCAGGCCTTGCCGAAACTCTCCGCGCCGGAAACGTCGTGGACTCCTGCATAGAGCGAAGTCCCATTTTTCGTGATTCGCAGTTTTACTTTCATCGGTCCCTCCAATAGCCTTGAAGACGTCAATTCGATCATTGGCTCCTCTCAACGCATATTTCAGAGCCGTGCATTGATGCCAATCAAATAACGTAGGGGATGGAGTCAATATGCCTGCGCGTCGAAAGGAACCAAAGTGCTCGCATTATTATCGCTGCTGATAGTCCTGACTTTGCTTGTGCTCTTTCCGTTCTTTTTCGCAGAACTGATGTTTGCGAGCCTGAGCAAGCTGCACTTGGACCCATCGATGGCGCTCGCATTGGTGATCGCCATCTTCGTCGGGGGCTTGCTCAACATCCCTGTCAAGTCCATCGAACATGACCGTGATGTCGTCGTGCATCCACTCGCGGTCTACGGATTTGCTGATTTCTGGCCTCAACTCAAACGCGTACATCGTCGAACGATCATCGCCGTCAACGTCGGTGGGTGCCTGATTCCCACAGGTCTCGTCTTCTACGAAATCATGCATCTTTTGATGGCTAGCCCAAAGGTGCTTGCCGTTGCTCTCCTTGGCTGCAGCTTCAATATCGTTGCTTGCTACATCATTGCGCGGCCGGTGGCCGGCATAGGTATCGTCATGCCGGGCGTGGTGTCCCCGCTTGTCGCCGTGAGTTTCGCTAAGCTGCTCGCACCCGATTTGGCCGCGCCTGTCGCATTCATCATCGGTGTCGTCGGCCCGCTTGTCGGCGCCGATCTCATGCATCTAAAGGATGTCGAGACGAGCGAGCTTGGCATTGCGAGCATCGGGGGTGCAGGTACGTTCGATGGCATCATCCTGTCTGGCATCGTCGCTGCCTATCTGGCGTGAGACAAGATATCCGGGACGTTTTTTCAAAATCTCTTGATCGATCATCACGACATTGATCCAGATCAAGCCGTTGGAGCAAAACACGTCCAAATTCATAACGTTCATGAAATTAAATCAGATGCCGGACGTGAATCTCGACCAAGCCGCAGCCGTTGACGTCAAGTCGATTGATGTCGATCTGGCCTTGATTGCCTCCAGCCGCCTTTTGGACGACCTCACCACGCTCGCGTCAAAGGCTGCCGCAGCCATCTTGGCACTTGATCGCTCCGCCTTGACGCAACGAATCAAATCCGATCTTTCGCCAGTTACGGCAGCTGATGATGTCGCACAATCCGTAATCCTGGAGACTCTGCCACGCCTGCTTCCTGGAATTCCAATCGTTTCCGAGGAGGCGGGTGGAGCCGCTCAGAAGATCGATTGCGGTACCACTTTCATCTTGGTGGATCCGCTCGATGGGACCCGCGAATACCTCGCTGGTCGAGATGAGTTCACGGTGAACATTGCGATCGTTAGTCGAGGCCGTCCCGCCGTGGGCTGCATTGCAGCACCAATGCACGGATTGATGTGGCGAGGGATCGTCGGCCATGGTGCAGAACGGCTTGAGCTTCCGATGGGCAGCGACGCCAGCGCATGTCAGCGCAGGACCAAGATTTGCACACGGCAGGCACCTGAACAGGACATGATTGTTGCGATCAGCCGCTCGCATTTTGAGGCGGAGACGGAACATTTTCTCCGACACTTCCCGCGCGCGAGACGGGCTCCTTGCGGATCGTCTCTGAAATTCTGCCGGATAGCTGAAGGCAGCACTGATCTTTATCCGCGATTGGCGCCGACTCATGAATGGGATATCGCCGCCGGCCATGCCATACTCGCCGCCGCAGGCGGAACAGTCGTGACGCCAACTGGCGAACCGCTCTGTTACGGGCGATCCGAGGACAATTTTCTCGTTTCAGGCTTCGTTGCCATTGGCGATTGCGTCGCAGCTGAACGATTATTGCAATTTGCGCACTCCAATTGACCCGGCGGCCATGGATGAATGACACGGAAACCGCACTGCTGACAGACCTCTACCAGCTCAACATGATCCAGGCCTATCTGGATCACGGCGAGACAAAAACTGCAGTATTCGAGTTCTTTGTTCGCAAGCTCCCTACCCGGCGTGGATTCTTGATGGCTGCCGGACTCGAACAGGCGCTGGATTTCCTGGAGAATTTGCAATTCTCATCCGAGGATATCGCCTGGCTTCGACGGACCGGCCGGTTCGGAGAGCAACTGCTCGATCACCTTGCTGGCCTTCGATTCACCGGCGACGTGCATGCGATGCCGGAAGGAACGATATTTTTTGGCAACGAGCCAATTCTGCGCGTGACGGCGCCCTTGCCTCAAGCCCAGCTGGTCGAGACGCGGCTCATGAATATTGTGCATTTTCAATCTCTTATCGCCTCGAAAGCGGCACGGGTAAAGCTCGCGGTGGCGGATAGGTTGCTTGTCGACTTTGGTCTGCGCCGCGCGCACGGGTCCGAAGCGGGCCTCATGGCGGCGCGCGCGAGCTATATCGCGGGATTTGCCGGCACCGCGACCATGTTAGCCGAGAAGATGTTTGGCATTCCTATGTTCGGCACCATGGCCCATTCGTTCATCGAAGCCTACGATGACGAAAGTGCTGCATTTGAAGACTTTGCACTCTCGCGGCCGCAGAACCTGACGTTTCTAATCGATACTTACGATACAGAAGCAGCCGCAAGAAAAGTCGTCGCGCTTGCGCCGCGACTAAAGGCCCGCGGCATAACCATCCGCAGCGTTCGGCTCGACAGCGGCGATTTGATTGTGCTTGCAAAAAATGTGCGTCGCATCCTCGATGATGGTGGACTCAAGGACGTAACCATCTTCGCCAGCGGCGGGCTCGATGAAGACAACGTCGCAAAAATGCTTCACGCCGGCGCTCCTATCGACGGTTTCGGCATCGGCACCAGCCTGACGACGTCGTCCGATGTGCCGGCGCTTGATTGTGCCTATAAACTGCAGGAATACGCCGGAGTGGCGCGGCGCAAGCTGTCATCAGGCAAGGCGACGTGGCCAGGACGCAAGCAAGTGTGGCGCCGTTACGCACCCGATGGCACGATGGTGGGCGATACCCTGTCGACCGAGAATGACAGCCAGCCCGGCGAACCACAGATTAAATTGGTCATGCAGAACGGCCGGCGTGTCGCCCCATCACCGTCACTCGCCGAGATTCGCGCACGCGCGACGCGCGACCTCGCACGCCTACCTGATGCATTACGCCGGCTCGAGCCCGGCGCCACGTACGAGGTCAAGGTCGCCGATGCGCTGAAGAAACTCGCCACGGAAGTTGATCGTCGCCTGACGCAAAAAGTGAAAGTGCGGTCATGAGCGAAAAGATACCGATACGCGATGGAGACATATTGCTGGTGGTTGACGTCCAGAACGACTTTTGTCCCGGCGGCAACCTCCCTGTTCCGCGTGGTGACGAGGTCATACCTGTTATCAATCGACTTGCAGCGCAGTTCGAGCACGTCGTGCTCACCCAGGATTGGCATCCGCGCGGGCATCAATCATTCGCATCCGCGCATCCGGGCAAAAAGCCATATGAAACGATCAATGTTTCTTATGGTCCTCAGGTCCTTTGGCCGGACCATTGCGTGCAGGGGACTTCGGGAGCCGATTTCCGCAAGGATCTCCAGATCCCCCGGGCGGAGTTGGTATTGCGAAAGGGCTATCACCGCGAAATCGATTCCTATTCCGCGTTCTACGAGAACGACCGCAAGACGCCCACGGGACTCGCCGGTTATCTGCGCGAACGCGGCTTTGCACGCGTATTTCTAGCCGGCCTCGCATATGATTTCTGTGTTCGCTATTCGGCAGAAGATGCTCATCGTGAAGGATTTCAGGTTGTGGTGATTGAAGATGCCTGTCGCGGGATTGACGTGGACGGATCAGTGAATGCGACGCGTCAGGCATTGGCGGTTCTGGGCGTTCATTGCGCTGCTTCTGAGCTGATCGGTTGATTCCGGGTTGCACGATGGGCACGAAAGCGGTCGATTCGATGGCCAATCAATCAAGGATTTCAGCAACGGCAGCGGCGGCCGCGAGCTACCTCGCCAGAGGATGGTCCGTCCTTCCCGTACGGGCGCGCGATAAGCGGCCGCTGCTGCGGTGGGAGACACTGCAAACCAAAAGACCGACGGAATCCGATCTCGCGATGTGGTTCCAGCAATGGCCGGATGCCAACATCGGAATCGTAACCGGAGAAATTTCCAATCTCGTGGTAATCGATATCGATCCCATGCATGGCGGCGAAGATTCGCTTAACCGGCTGGAGCAGCGGTTCGGCGCTTTGCCGTCAACCATCGAAGCGAGAACCGGCGGCGGCGGGCGACATTTATATTTTGCGCATCCTGCCATGCTGGTGCGAAATCGTGCCGGATTGGCGCAAGGAATCGACATCCGCGGAGATGGCGGATATGTCGTTGCGCCTCCGTCCATCCATCCGAGCGGCGGACGATATGAATGGCTGCCGGGCCGATCGCCGCAGGACATGTCGCCTGCGCCGCTGCCGCGATGGCTGCTCGGGGTGGCCGGCGTCCGCATCGGCCGCACGCTTCCCGATTGGCGTCGGCTGGTTCACGAAGGTGTGCCGCAAGGTCAGCGCAATTCCACGATCGCATCTCTGACCGGACATCTCTTATGGCACGGAGTCGATCCGGCGGTGGCACTTGAACTGCTGTTGGCTTGGAATCGCATGCGCTGCCGTCCTCCTCTCGATGATACCGAAGTCGTCCAGGTCGTCGAGAGCATTACGCGACTGCATAACGACGAGAGCGGCTCGACGTTGCACATCCGGGACTCGGCATGAGCATCGAAATTGTAAACATTGAAAACAAGTACGGCGGATGGGCTCGCTTCCTGGTGGCGGACGTTCGCCTGCCCGACGGACAGATGGTCCGGCGAGAGATCGAGGATCACGGTGCCGCAGTCGCCGTGCTCGCCTACGACCCGGACCAGAAAACCGCGATTCTCGTGCAACAGTTCAGGGCACCCGTATTCTTCCGCAGTCGACAGGAGCAGACCATCGAAGTGATTGCTGGCATCCGGGAAGAGACAGATGCGGCCGCGACCGCACGCCGCGAGGCGATGGAAGAGGCCGGTCTTGAACTGCAATCGTTGGAACATGTGGCTACCACTTGGACGATGCCCGGAATATCCACCGAACAGATGACGCTTTATCTCGCGACTTATCGGCACTCTGATGCAATCAAATGGCGCGGTGGAGTCCCAACCGAACATGAGAATGTTTCGGCCATCGAATTCAAGCTCGCCGAGCTCGACCGAATGATGGAGTCGGGTCAAATTGCTGACATGAAGACTTTGGTGCTCCTGCAAGCATTAAAGTTGCGGCACGCTGACTTGTTCAGATGAAACTATGAAATCTCTTTAAGCGGCCGGTTGCCCAGCCTCCTGCGGCTTCTCGGTTCCGAATCGCTGAAGCGTCTTAATAACTTCGTCGTCGGAAATCTGCCGAAAATCACGATAATAGTAGCCGATGGCACCCAAAAAATCTTTGTCATGGAGGCAGACGATATCGTCAGCATCCGCTTTCAGCGTCGCCAGAGTATCGCGCGGCCCCACGGGCACCGCGAGAACTAGTCGTTTCGGATTGCGCGCGCGTGTTGCATGCAGCGCCGCGCGCGTCGTTGCGCCGGTGGCAATGCCATCGTCGACCACAATGGCGGTGCGCCCGGTGACATCAACCCGGAGGCGCCACCCAAGATAAAGCTTGCGCCGCCGGTCGATCTCCGCGAGCTCACTGTCGCAAATGCTCTTGAATTCGGCTTCCTCGATGCCAGAAAGCCGAATGACATCTTCGTTACGCACGATGACCGGCGCCCCGCCATCCACCACGGCACCCATCGCCAATTCAGGCTGATAAGGCACGCCGATTTTTCGCACGAGGACAAGATCGAGCGGCGCGTTGAGTGCGGCGGCGACTTCGGCCGCGACCGGCACGCCGCCGCGCGGAAGGGCAAGGACAACCGGATGCTGATCCTTGTATTTCTTAAGCGCAGAAGCCAATTTCCGACCTGCTTCGGACCGATCCAAGAATTGCATTGTTTTCTCCTATGCCGATCTTCCGCCAATGGCGATCAGCGCATCACGAGCGCGCGACCTTCCACGCTTGCCATCAATTTCCTGGCACCACTTTCGATTTCGAGCCGCCATAGTGGTTCCGGGATTAGCAGGTTCGAGTATGATAAACATCGTTAATTTATGATCTGAAATAAGACTTAAGACTTTGACCTTGGTCAAATCGGCGGAAATTGAACGGCATAACGTCAGCCCATTCAACGGGCCTCAGCCCGATTACGGGATATCAATGGTCTATCTGCTGGCACTCTGAAGCCCGAGCATGGAGCTCATTTATGCGCCTGACATCAAGCGCGATTACCGACGGATCCTCAATTCCGCGCCGCTATACGTGCGACGGCGAAGACATCTCTCCTCCCCTGCAGTGGAGCGATCCGCCGCCGGAAACTCGCAGTTTCGTTCTCCTCTGTGACGATCCCGATGCTCCCAACGGCACCTGGCACCATTGGGCGGCATACGACATTCCGCTCAGAATCACTTCGCTTGCAATCGGCGCCGCCCGACAGGCCGAACAGCAGGGGTTCAAGCAGGCCAGTAATGATTTTCAACGCGCCGACTATGGCGGTCCCTGTCCGCCGCGTCGTCATGGGCCTCATCACTATCACTTCCGGTTACTTGCGCTCTCTGTCGAACACCTGCCGGTGCGAAAGAATGCATCATGTCGCGACGTTGAACGCGAAGCGCGCAAACATGTGCTTGCCGAAACGACGCTGGTCGGGGTTTATGAGAGGTGAGTCTCATAAATCATACTATGATCGGCTGGCGAAAACATATCGAGGAAATTGACCTGCCTCAAATACGACTTGTCGACCATGTTTAAACATTGTTCAACAGCAGCGGTCAGATAGCGGCCCAATTTCAGGAGATGGAAATGCCAGCAAAGCCCGGACGGACGGAAGATCAAGTCAACGACAACGCCCCTTCCCTCACGATTTCCCCGGAAAAAGTCTGCTTCATTATCATGAAGGCCAAGGAATTCGATGCCAAAGATGAAATAACCGAACCGGATCCAGGATCAAACCCTTCCGACGATCGGGATGTTTCGGTTCTTGAAGATCATCAAGACGATCCGGTGGTTGAGGAACTTACATCGCTGATCAACGCCTTGTCGGAAGATGAGCAGATTGACCTGGTGACGCTGGCATGGCTGGGGCGTGACGATTATTCGAGCAGCGACTGGCCAGCGGTGCGCGAGGAGGCCGCACGCGCTCACAACAATCGCACGGCCAGCTATCTTCTTGGCATGCCCCTTTTGGGCGACTTCTTGGAGGAGGGCCTGTCGATGCTCGGCTATTCCTGCGAGGAATTTGAAATTGATCGGCTGTGAGTCGTCCTAGAGTCCCGTCAGAATGACCGCTGTCCTCCATGAGCTGGGCGAATAACGCCGGTTAGCCTTGTGCTGAAAATGCAAAGTTTTCGACCCCTCCGTTACACCCCTTAGGGGCAATATCTGAATTTTCTATCGGACCGACATCGTTATGCCTGCGCCATTCAAGTCTCTTCGAGGCTGCTATGGGCCAGGTCTTTTTCCACTGCTCCAATGCGCAGGGGGTCATTTTGGATCGACGCGGAACGGTCACGGACGATCTCCCTGAATTGCACGAATACGCCGTGCAGGTGATCCGATCGCTCATCGCCACACCAAGCCCGGAAGACTGGCGGAACTGGGTTCTGCATGTCAGCGATGAGATGGGCGACGATCTCTTTGAGATGGCTTTTGCGTCGCTGCTGGGCAAGCCACATTGAGGGGACTGCCATGCGCTCAAGACTTCAGTTCGGCAACGTCGCGACAATTTGGCATTGACTACTCGAAAGTCTTTTCAACCTCTATCGGCACGCCATCGACGCCCGGCTGGCGCATGACGGACATCGACTGATGCTACCGCCCAGACACTGACGTAAATCAACCTCTCTGAGGCTATGCTATCGTCATCGGCATGCGATGGATATTGATCCTGGAGCTCTTAATGCTTCTGACACTGGCGAACGGCACGCCGGTGATAGCAAAGAAACTCCTGGGAACGATTCTCGATCAGCCGCTTGACGGCGGCGTTAAGTTCCTTGATGGACAGCCTTTATTCGGTCCTTCAAAAACCTTACGCGGTATTGTTTTGTCGATCCTGATAACGACCGCCGCAGCCCCCGCAATTGGATTGGAATGGAAGATCGGGCTCATCGTTTCTTGCATCGCCATGGCAGGCGATCTGTTTTCCAGCTTCGTGAAGCGCAGATTGAGGTATCCCCCGAGTACCCGCGCGACCGGGCTGGACCAAATTCCGGAATCGCTATTTCCAGCGCTCGCCTGCAGGGCATCCCTGGAATTGACAGTTTTCGAAATCTCCGCGGCGACGGTGATTTTCTTCGTCGGTGAAATTGTGCTGTCCCAACTTCTGTTCAAATTGCGTGTTCGCGACCGGCCGTTCTAGGCCGATATCCATTCCTTATATCGTTTGCAGATGATGCAGCGTAATCTCTGGTGGACAGTTGAATCGTACAGGAACCACCGACGACCCGACCCCAACAGATGTATATCCAATCATATCCCGATAAGTCCAAGCACCAGCACCCATACGCCGAGGGAGAACCGAATCAAGTGTAATTGGAATGTGGCCAGGCAGGCAGATCTGCCCGCCATGAGTATGTCCGCTCAGGAGCAGATTGAAACTGGCATAAGTTGCTTGCCGATAAATTTCGGGCGTATGAGACAGCAAGATTGAAAATTCGTCACTCGGTATGGAGGATGCAGCTTTTTCGATGTTGTCGGCACGATAGAAATGTGCGTCGTCAATACCAGCAAGGTAAATGCGTTGATTGTCGCGTTCGATCATCTCCCATTCGTTGAGCAGCATGCGAATGCCCATCTCCTCAAGCCCAGGCAGCATGCGGACCGTGTCGTGATTTCCCAATACTCCGTAAATTGGTGTCTTGAGATCGGCACAAATTTGCGACATGCCCTCAAGTGTTGCTGCGTAGGGACCGAAGGTCTGTCCTCGATAGTCTCCCGTTAAAGCGCACAGATCATAATCTATTTCTCTCAACACGATCCTGAGACGCGCCATTGCGTCCTGGTTCATGTCCACGTGCAGATCGCTAAGTTGAAGGATGGTAAATCCATCGAACGCTTTGGGAATCCGAGGCGACCTCACAAAATTACGTCTGACCTCGATCTGTGTCGCGTTCCTGCGGCCGCGCTCGTACAGACCCGTCAATTTTAGCAATGCCCGAATGATAAAATGCGACGATGTCGAATTCTCGATATGAAAATAATTTATCCCTTGCCCAAATACCTGGGCTTCGTAGTCGGCTTCAATTCCCAGACGCAACTTCGCGTGCAATCGTCCGAGACGCTTTTCAAGAAGCTCAGATACGTCTGGGTTCACTAACCGATCCCGATTGGAGATGAAATCCCGGCCGCGAACTCACGGACAGGGATGTCGGAAGCCGTCATAGCCAAGATAGGTCATGCTGTAGGGATCGTAAGACCTGAACCGCCGCATACAATAGGCTATGGCCGCGTCACGCGTCGGATACGGCCCGTAATATGGCGGATAATAAGGATAATAATAGGACCCATATTCATAGGAGTAGTACGGCCGCTGCGAGGCGATAATTCCCCCCGCGATAATTCCACCAATGATGCCTGCCGCGACCCCTGCGCCGCCGCCACCCCTCCTGCGGACCTGGATGATCGGCAGGCCACCATGATCGAGCTGCCCCGACAATTGCGTTCCACTATTTCCGGGACTCAACGGCAATGCTGACACTGAAGCAGGCAATGCAAACCCTAAAGCTGCGACCACCGAAAGGACTAATGTTGATTTGAGCATAGGCATTGGACGCCCTCCTCTGAATAGGTACGGACTTTCAATAAATAAAATAAACAAGTGGGAATCGATTGCGTTGATCTAGCTCAAGTGAGATAGCGTTCAAACCATTGCTTGGCATGGTCGATCACAGCGTCCAGTGCTCCAGGCTCCGGAAACAGATGGCTCGCGCCCGGGACGATTGCCAATTCTTTGGGGCAACGCAACCGCGTCAATGCCTGCTCGTTGAGCTCGATGACGCCGAAGTCCGCACCACCGACGATGAGAAGCGTCGGCGCCTGCACGATATCGAGAGCACGACCCGCGAGGTCAGGCCGTCCGCCGCGCGAGACCACAGCGTCGACCCGGCCAGGGAGCTTGGCCGCCGCGACGAGGGCAGCCGCAGCACCCGTGCTCGCACCGAATAGCCCAAGCGGAAGATTTGCGACCGCCATCTGACCAGCCATCCAATTGATGGCATCGATCAGCCGGTCCGCCAGCAGAGAGATGTTGAACACATTGGCTCGATCCGCTTCCTCTTCCGGGGTCAGCAGGTCGAATAACAGCGTCGCAAAAGCTTTTTCGTTCAAGCTCGTCGCAACAGCCTGATTGCGCGGGCTGAGTCGGCTCGAACCGCTTCCGTGCGCGAATGCAACAACCGCACGGACTGCCTTCGGCACCTGTAATGTTCCGGCGAGCCCCAACGGCGCTATGCGAACTTCAAAAGTTTCGGACGCAGCGTCTGCATCGCTTCGACGGAGCACCTTCGATCTCGATTTCGAAATATTCATGTGAGATTGATATCGCTATCGTGTCGCTTCACTGTTGATTTAGATCAAGATTGGTCAGTCGCCTTCGGAGGCTTTCACTGCGTTGCTTTGACCCAAATCAATGAGCAATATCCGGCGGAGGTTATTTATTTAACAGTGAGGAGACGCAGCGCCTGCATTTTTTAAGCAATATCAAACTCACCTTATGATGATGAGGATGGTATCGATGTCGAAAAAACCTATCCTGACCTCGCCATTGGCAACAGCCGATGATGTCAAACGCATCATCGGCAACGTGGACGAGGGCAAGTTGCTGGATATCCTGGCGCTGCAGCCGACCATTGTCGACGTCGAGGAGGCTTCCCTGTGGCTTTCTGGAGATAACGATATTTTCGGGGCCGGCAAGCCTCTCAGGGCTGTGGCTGGCGAGATCGTTGCAATCCTTACCGCCGACGAAGAGGAGGAACGGACGGGCTCGCGTTAATGCTTCCGCACGTAATGCAAAGCTTCTCGGTTTAATTACCGATCAGACAACGGTGCGAGGTTCTGTTTTGTGCCTCAAGCGACTAACCTGGATAAGTCGGAGCAGAGCGGCAAACTTATTGCGGTCGTGAACGGGCTGGTGCGCGAACTGCACGCGCAGCGTGGCAGCGAGATTTCCGTGTCGCCAGCGAGTAGGCTCGACCGGGATCTCGGCATCGATAGCCTCGGGCGCACCGAATTGATGTTGCGCATTGAGCACGCATTCCAAGTGCGGCTGCCGTCGGACACTTTGGCGGAAGCGCAAACAGTGAACGATCTCCTGGCCGCTCTCTGGCGCGCCGCCCCGTATGAGCGCCGCATTCGCGAAGAGACGCCTGCACCAGCACCACTGCCTAGCGTTTCCCCTGCCGCTGACGCGGCCACGTTAGTCGAGGTGCTGGAATGGCACGCGACCAGAAATCCAGATCGGCTTCATCTGACTCTTCTGGAGGATGACAGGATCGTGCTCGGCAAAATGACCTATGCCGAGCTTGCCCAAGCTGCACGTGCCGTCGCGATGAGTCTTATCGCGCTCGACATCGTACCGGGCGACCGCGTCGCGATGATGCTGCCGACCGGCATGGATTTCTTTGCTGCCTTTTTTGGTGCGCTCTACGCCGGAGCGGTGCCGGTTCCCATCTACCCGCCGCCGCGGCTGGCCGCGCTAGAGGAGCACATGCGGCGGCAGGCGGGCATCCTCAGCAATGCTGGTGCGCGCATTCTTGTCACCATGCCGGAAGCACTGCGTCTAACGCCCTTTCTGCGCGGGCAGGTCGAAAGCCTGGAAGCGGTCGAGACCGTGGCCAGCCTGCGCGAACGATCCGCGACACTGCAGTTGCCGCCGATAACCGACACGAATGCAACGGCATTCATCCAATATACATCGGGCAGCACTGGCGATCCGAAAGGTGTTGTGCTGAGCCACGCCAATCTGCTCGCCAATATCCGAGCGATCGGCAGCGCCATTCAAGCGACCTCGGCCGACATATTCGTCAGTTGGCTCCCGCTCTATCACGATCTCGGACTGATCGGAGGATGGCTAGGATGCCTCTATTATGGCGCCCAGTTTTACGTTATGTCGCCGCTTAGCTTTCTCAGACGTCCGGAGAGTTGGCTGTGGGCTATTCACCGCTTCCGCGGCACGTTGTCGGCGTCGCCCAATTTTGGCTTCGAATTATGCGTCAATAAGATCGACGACTCGGACATCGAGGGTCTCGATCTCGGTTCGCTGCGAATGGTTGCCAACGGCGCCGAAGCGGTGAGCGTATCCACGCTTCGCCGCTTCATCGCACGTTTTGGCCGGTATGGATTTAAGTCCGAGGCGATGTCGCCTGATTTTGGTCTTGCCGAAAATACCGTTGCCCTGACCTTACCGCCCCTGGAACGACCACCTCTCGTCGATCGAGTTGACCGCGAGGAACTGACACGCCGTGGCATTGCCCTCCCATCCAAGCCGGAGGTTGCCAAGGCTGTGGAGATTGTGTCATGCGGCCGGCCGCTGCCTGGCCATGATGTTCGTATTGTCGACGAAACCGGCCGCGAGCTGACGGAAAGGCACGAAGGGCGGCTCGAATTTCGCGGTCCCTCGGCGACAACCGGCTATTTCCGCAACGAGGACAAAACGCAAGAGCTCTTCCGCCATCGTGGCTGGCTCGACACAGGCGATCTGGCCTACTTAGCCGGCGGCGAGGTCTACGTCACCGGTCGTGTCAAGGACATCATTATCCGGGGCGGGCGTCACATTTATCCTCAGGAAATCGAACAGGCAGTCGCCGAAATTTCCGGCATTCTCGAGAACGGCGTTGCGGCCTTCGGCATCGTCGATGCCGCAAGCGGTACCGAACGAACCGTCGTTATTGCTGAAACCAATGAGAGCGATCCAACCAAACGCATGGCGCTTCAGAAACGCGCGCAAGCCATTGTCACTGATGTGCTCGGCGTTCCTGCCGACGAGGTGGTTCTTGCTCCGCCGCAAAGCGTGCCGAAAACCGCCAGCGGAAAGATTCGCAGGAGCGCCGCCAAAGATCTTTACGAGAGCGGCCATATCGGAGAGCGGCGACCTACACTTCGTCGACAAATGCTGCGTTTGTTGCTGGAAGGCAGGCTGTTGCAAATCCAGCATCTCGCAAGAACGATTGGGGTTTTTCTCTACGCCGGCTGGTGGTGGGCCGTGATCGCAACTGCCGCAACACTGAGCTGGTTGGCTGTCATGCTTCTTCCGCGGCTCGAATGGCGATGGGCTGCGGTGCGTGCGATTGCACGCACGGCACTGTCGGCCGTCGGCGCCTCTCTTTCCGCCGGCGGCCTCGAGCGCGTGCCGAGCAGAAATGCAGTACTCGCATTCAATCATTCGAGTTACGCTGATGCGATTGTCGTCGCCGCCACAGTTCCGGGGATGCCAGCATTTGCGGCGAAGAAGGAGTTGGCCGGGCAGTTCTTTGCCGGCCCGTTCCTGCGCCGATTGGGCGTCTGTTTCGTCGAGCGTTTCGATGTTCTTGGCAGCATTGCCGACACCGAAGCCGTGCAGAAGGTGGCACGTGCCGGTCGCCTCCTGGTGTTCTTTCCCGAGGGCACATTCACGCGTAGGTCCGGACTTGCCGGTTTTTATCTGGGCGCATTCAAGATCGCGGCCGAGGAAGGCCTGCCGGTCATTCCGGCCGCTATTCGCGGCACGCGCTCGATGCTGCGCGACGGGCGATGGCTGCCGCGATTCGCCCACGTGAGCGTCGAATTCGCCGATCCGATTGAGCCGACAGGGGCGAATTTTTCCTCAATCGTCAAACTGCGCGATGCCACTCGCAATGCGATCCTGGCGCGCTGCGGCGAGCCGGATCTTGGCGAGTTGACGAAGCCCGAACGAGTCGTGCGGAACGACTGAAAGCCAGAACTAAGATTGTCTCAAATAAGACATTTGCGCCGGCCAGCGACGCATAGGCGGTCACGCAACATCACACGAGCTAAGACCCGCGAATAAGCAATACTGGTTTGGTGGCAATGCGAGTGACCCCCTCAGCAACGCTGCCGAGCATCAGGCGGCGAAATCCGCGTCGGCCATGGGTTCCGATCACAATGAGGTCTGCCGGCCAACGCGTCGCTTCCTCCTCGATGGCCTCGTAAATGCGCAGGCCAATCGCCTTTGTGGTCTTCAGAGTCGTATCGGCCTCGATCCCGGCCTCGCGAACGACATCAGCACAAGTCGACAACACCTTCTGGCCTACAGTCTGGAGCGCTTTCTGAAGGTCAGCGACCAAATACGGAGCCTCCGCGTCCATCATCAGATAGGCTGGAGTTTCATCGACCACATGGACAAGCCGAAGCTTGGCTTTTTGATCTTTTGCGAGCTTTATGGCTTCACGCAATGCCAAGTTGGAAGTCTCGCTTCCGTCAACCGCGACCAGGATTTGTTTGTACATTTTGCACCTCCGAACTAAATTCGCGAAAAGCTGGCCCGCGACATAGCGAACCTACGTCCATTGAGCGAAGGCTCAATCAAGAGTGAGCCGCCGCTGACTTTAGCGGCGCCGACAGTACCAGTAACCCAATACGGATTTGACCAAGTCGTCACTCACTTCATTCTCGTTCGCCGATTTAGCAGAATATCAGTTCCATGTGGACCGACTGTACGCATGCCATCCGCAACGGGGGAGGAAGATGAGCGACAAACAATCAAGTTCCGACTATCAAGCACAAATCCCCACCCCTGCCCATCCCGACAGACGACGCGAACCGCTCCCATGGCATCAGCCGAAGCCGGCGGAAGACGATCCTGAAGCTTCGCGTCGTGTACAGGGACTCTTGCGAAATCCGAATTACCTGCCGGCGGAAGACGACAAAGGTTTCCTCGGACGAGATGAACTTCGGGGCGTGCGCCTGCAAATCGAATATCTGAAACCCGAAATTCTGCTTGAACACCACCGTATCCGCCACACCATTGTGGTTTACGGCAGCACGCGTATTTGTGAGCCCGCCGCCGCACAGCGGAAGATCGCAAAATTACGCACGGCGCTTGCCGACGATCCTGGCAATACCGAGCTGACGGCTCGGATCAAGATTGCTGAGCGGGTTCTGGCCAACAGTCAATTTTATGATATTGCGCGAGAGTTTGGGCGTCTCGTCGGCAAAGCCAACGAAAATCGCCATGGGCACTATACTGTCATCATGACTGGTGGCGGACCGGGAATCATGGAGGCCGCCAACCGCGGCGCCTTCGACGTCGGAGCGAAAAATGTCGGCCTGAATATCAATTTGCCCCATGAGCAATATCCAAATCCTTACATTACGCCCGAGCTATGCTTCAGTTTTCATTATTTCGCGTTGCGGAAGCTGCATTTACTTCTTCGCGCGCGAGCATTGGTCGTCTTTCCGGGCGGCTATGGCACGTTTGATGAGCTTTTCGAAGTTCTCACATTGATCCAGACCCGCAAGATCAAACCGATTCCCGTAGTACTTGTGGGCGAAAAGTATTGGCGGCGGGCGATTGATTTTGAATTTCTTGTCGATGAAGGCGTCATCGACCGAGAGGATCGCGAGCTTTTCTGGTTTGCCGAAACCGCAGAGGAGATTTGGAACGGCATCCTGCACTGGCACACCGCCAGCGGTGAACCGCTCGGCACTTTGTGAGATGGGTCAGTGCGTCATTCGCAGATAACGGTCATTTTTGAAACGAGGATCCGGAGGTGAAGAATTGATCTTGATCAAATTCGATCGATCCGAGTGATGATAAAGGATTGATTGTGCCATGTTGACCTCCAGACCCGAACTCGCAGACTTCCCCCAAACCGCAGCTATCGGACTTTGGGTTATCATTATAGGAATTGTGATAGGCGCATATCTCGCAATTGCCATCTAGGAATTTTTTACACATCGGGAGTGGTGTTCAGATTAACTTGGATTTTCAAAAGGTACCTTTCACGGCAAGCTAATCATAAGCTACGGCCGCCATTCTCGTTCGCAAATTTTAGGCTAGCGCCAGCGCCGTGTCGCTGCCGCCGCGCGCACCCTTGTCTCTGCCAGCGCAAGCGCCGCGGCGCGCGGCAGCATGCGACCACTTCGGCTGTTTTCCAGGACCAGCCGGGTGTTGGCGCGAATGCGCTCGTCAATGTAGTCGAACGCTGCCCGTTGCGTGCCGCCGCGGTATTCGATCGAGGCGCAGATCACGCCGCCGGCATTGGCGATGAAATCGGGCACCACCAGGATGCCGTTCTTATGCAGCATCGCTTCGGCATCCGCCGTGCAGGGAATATTCGCCCCTTGCGGCATCAAGCGTGTCCTCAGGCGCCCGACATTATCGCTGCGTACCACGTCGGGTCGCGCCGCCGGTATCCAGATGTCGCAGGGAATATCGAGGATGGCGTCGGCATCAAGTTTCTTGCCGCGTGGGTGGTCGTGCAACGGCCGGCCCGTCTCCTTAAGGCGAATGAGCGCAGCAACATCGAGCCCATCCGCATCCGCCAGCGTGCCGCCGGTGTCGCTTGCTCCGACCAGTACGGCACCTTTCTCCGCCAGAAAGCGTGCCGCGTGCTTGCCCACCGCTCCAAAACCCTGAACAACGATCCGTGCACCTTTCAGCTCAAGACCGATGAAGGTGCGCGCGACGTCGATACAGGCTGCAAGCCCAAAGCCGGTCGCCCCGATCTCATCGAGCGGGATGCCGCCGATGGCAGCGGGCAACCCGACCGCGCGGCCGGTTTCATCCTTGATCCAGCCCATGCAGAGCTCATCGGTGCCCATGTCGGGCCCTGGGATGTAATCGGCAATATCGCGG
Organism: Xanthobacteraceae bacterium; assembly: GCA_035501735.1. GTDB lineage: Bacteria > Pseudomonadota > Alphaproteobacteria > Rhizobiales > Xanthobacteraceae > PNAI01. The sequence goes on from DATJVR010000064.1 coordinate 163,045, forward strand.
ATCGCGCCGCCAAATGCGCGGATCACGCGTTCCTTTTGCTCCTGCGGCATGCGCGGGTTGCCGAAGATCACCGACTTTCCACCGCCGTGCGGCAGGCCGGCCGCCGCATTCTTCCACGTCATGGCGCGCGCAAGACGAAAACATTCCTCGACGGAAACATCAGGCGCCATACGCACGCCTCCGACCGCAGGCCCGCATGACGTGTTATCGACCACTACGATCGCCTTGAGACCGACTGACGGCCGGTGAATATGGACGATCCGGCTGGGACCAAATTCATCTGCGAGGCGAAATACATCCTCCACGTTAATCTCCGGTCAGGCTTGACATTCAAGGTCGACGATGACGGCGTGCAGAAATCGCGCCGCTTCCCCGCCGGTGACGGCGCGGTGATCGAAGGACAGTGAAAGCGGCAATGTGCGATGAACCATGAGATTTCCGGTCGCGCGCGACAGCCGATCCGTGATGCGGCCAGCGCCGAGGATCGCGACCTGCGGCGGCATGATGATGAGCGAGGCATGTTGCCCGACGATCATGCCGAAATTCGATAGCGTGATCGTCGCGCCCCGAAAATCTTCAGGTACGAGAGTCCGATCTCTTACGCCAGTCTTGGCCCCCTCGACCCGCTGCCTCCAGCTCTGCGGGTTTGACGCTGCGATGTCATGCACCACCGGCACGAACAGGCCGTCGGGACTGTCGATTGCGAGCCCGAGGTTGACGTTGGGATTGGGACGCAATGACACGGACGCGGAATCAAAACTCGCGTTCAGCGATGGCTCGACTCGGCAACCGGCGATCAGCGCGCGGATCAAACGGCATGTCACATCCTCTTGCGACGACCATGTTTCGATGTCGGCCTCGTCGTGCAAGGTTGCGTGCGCAACCTCGCGCCAGGCGCGTGCCATATTGAGTGCCATGGTCCGGCGTGCACCACGCAAAGTTTGGGCAAAGTCGCCGCTGCGCGTGGTGTGTCCCGCCGCTTCGATATCGTCCCGCGTGATCGTGCCGTCCGGGCCGGACGGCTTGACGCGGGCAAGGTCGACGCCGAGCTCTCGGGCGCGGGCGCGAACGGCCGGCGTCGCTCGCGCCATGCCCGGAGAGACGACGGAGGGCGTCGCGGGAGCGCGCGGGCGCGGCCCGGCCTTGGCGAGCTCGCCGACAACCGTTCCGGTTTCCGCATGCGGGCCTTCTTCGAATGAAAGCAAAGGCGCGCCGACCTTGACCCGCTCGCCCGCCTGCGCGAGAAATTTTGCAATATGACCGGCCTTTGGCGAGGGAATCTCGACCACGGCCTTCTCGGTTTCGACTGACACCAGCGGCTGATCGACCACAACATGGTCGCCCTCGGCAACATGCCAGGCCACAATCTCCGCATCCTGTAGCCCCTCGCCGAGATCGGGCAGATTGAATATGCTCATGTATAGGCCATTGTGCGCCGGGCGGCCGCCACGACCCGGCCGACATTGGGCATGTAATAGGCTTCCGTCCGCGGATAAGGCATCATGGTGTCATAGCCGGCGACGCGCTCGACCGGCGCCAGCAAGCTCGTAAGTCCCTGGCTCGCGACGCGAGCGGCAATCTCCGCACCGTAGCCGCAAGTCATCGGCGCTTCATAGACGATCACCAATCGGCCGGTACGCGCGACCGAGTCGAGAATCGTGGCGCTGTCGAGCGGCTTCAGTGTTGCCACGTCGATGACTTCAGCATCAATATTTTCCCCTGCCAGTTGCTCTGCAGCCTCGATCGTCTCTTTGATCATCGCTCCCCATGACACCAGCGTCACGTCGCGCCCAGTACGCAGGATGAAGCACCGGTCCAGCGATGTCCCTTCGCCGGTGTCGCTAACGTCTTCTCGTACCGCGCGATAAAGCCTTGTCGGTTCAAGGAATACGACCGGATCGGGATCGCGGATCGCCGACAACAGGAGACCGTAGGCGCGGGCGGGCGACGACGGAACCACAACCTTGAGGCCAGGAATATGCGCAAACATCGCCTCGGGACTTTCCGAATGATGTTCAGGTGCCTTGATTCCTCCGCCCGCTGGCGAGCGCAGCACCATCGGGCAACTCAGCCGGCCCCGGCTGCGCGCACGCAGTCGCGATGCGTGATTGATGAGCTGATCGATGCAGCTATAAGCGAATCCCGTGAATTGTATTTCGGCCACCGGACGAAATCCTTGCGCGGCCAATCCAATTGAAACGCCGGCAATGGCTGCTTCCGCCAAAGGCGTATCGAGTACTCGCCATTCGCCGTACCGCTGAAGCAAGCCATCGGTCGCACGGAATACCCCGCCATCAATGCCGACATCTTCGCCGAGTACGAGCACGCGATCATCATCCGCCATCGCCCGTCTGAGCGCCAGATTGATTGCTTGAACCAGGCTCAGCTCCGGCATGTCGCAACCCTATGCAGAGGAATCCGCGATCATGCGCTGTGCGACAAGATCGGCCGGGGCTGTCGCATAAACCTGGTCGAACATCGACGTCAGTTGTTGCGGTGGGATCGCGAGATATTCATCAGCAGCCGTTTCGACAGCACGGTTGCATTCCTGCAACAACGCGTCTTCCTTGCCCCGGTCCCAAAGTTTCGAATGCGTAAGATAATTGCGCAATCTTGCGAGCGGCTCGAACGGCCAATGCCGGCTGACTTCGGCATCATCGCGATAGCGGCTCGCATCGTCAGCGGTGGTGTGGTCGCACAGCCGATAGGTGACGGCTTCAATCAACGTCGGGCCCTCAGCCTCGCGCGCCCGCTCTAGCGCACGCTGGGTCGCAGCGCGGATCGCGATGACGTCGTTGCCGTCGACCTGCTCGCCGGGCATGCCCGCGGCAACAGCCTTCTGGGCAAGCGTGTGCGCTGCCGTTTGTTTTTCCAGAGGCACCGAAATAGACCAACCGTTGTTGTTGATGACAAAGACTGCAGGCACTTTCCACACGCCCGCCATGTTCAGCGCCTCGGCCACGTCGCCTTTGGAGGTCGCGCCGTCGCCGAAGACGCAGACCGCCGCCCGCTTTTCTCCGCGAAGTCGAAAGGCGAGCGCAACTCCAACAGCGTGCGGCGCGTGCGATCCAACCGGGACACAATTCGGAAAGTCTTCGCGCGGCCCTGAGAAATCATTGCCGCGTTCGTCGCCGCCCCAATACAGGAACAGCTCTTTGATCGTCACTCCGCGCCAGAGTTGCGCCCCATGCTCGCGAAAGCTTGGCAGCAGCACGTCGTTTGGCTGCATCGCCGCCGCAATACCGACACCGATTGCCTCCTGTCCAAGCGATGAAGCATAAGTACCGAGCCGGCCCGTGCGTTGTAGCGCAATGGCCTTGGTGTCGAAGGCGCGTGTCAGAACCAACGCGCGGTAGAGTTTGACGAGTTCGTTCGTGTCTCGCGCAAAATCCGGCAGCGGCGAGGTCACCAAGCCTTCATGATTGAGAACCTGATGCAGATTCGACGTGGATGTCGAAGGGGTCATGGTCAGGCGGTAAGCTTACGTTCTTGGATATCCAACAGTCTCTGTCTCAGCATCATGGTCTTCAAGCTTGCGTGAGTCTACGGCAGAAAACTGCTCTGCTTGGAAAGCTTCTCGGGCAGGTAATTGTCGATGACGTAATTGAGTCCCCATTTGGCAAGCGCCTGCTGCTCGGCACGAACGCCCATTTTGAGCAATTGCTTGATTGCCGCGATCCACTCGGGGTGCGCCATGATGAAGGGATCGTTCTGCAGTGCGTCTTGAGCACGTTTGATGTCGGTTGATTCGAGCGGGTGAGTGGCGTCCTCAAGCCCAAAATCGATAATATCCTGCGGGGTGACGCCGAGAAACCGCGCGCGCGGGACGCAGATGAAGCGATTTATATGAGCAGCATTGCCCGAACCCACTTTGAGCGTTCGGTAGATATTCGCAAATCCATAGGGATCGCAATCGACAAAACAGTAGACCGGTAGATTCTGTTTGTCGGACAGAAGGCGAATAAAACGCCGCGTTGCACGGGTCGGTACCCCGCCCATCTCCACGATGATGCACCGCGCAGTTTCCCAGAACCGATGGTTATTGAGGCGCTGAAACATGCCGCCGGTTTCTATGGCCAGCACGAAACGCGCATCGGTGCGGAAGCTTAAATGTTCGACCGAGCGCGGAATGCTGTAGGCCCCGCTACCCAGATTGGCGCAGTCGACCTCGATGGTGTCTCCGGTCGCGGGGTTTCTGTCGACGACGGTGAGCCGGCCCGCGACCGAGCCGCCGTGGGATTCGGGATAAAAGCGCAGCTGTTCGCGTGACAGCCCGTGCACCGACGCCATCGCCTCAATGTCATCCATGATGGCATCCGACTCGGCCTGTTCGTCGAAGCGGCAATCACCCCAGTTCTTGCTGATGTAATAAACCTCGCGCTTGGTGGCATAATCGTCATGCTCGACCATCCCCCGTGAGGTTGCCATCAAGCGAAGGGTCTGCGCGAATGACCGGGCGGTGTTTACCGTCAACGTGCGCACCTTGCGCACGTCGCCAAGCTCGAAATAACCCTTCGCTTCATCATATTTCACGTTGTCGAGACTACGGACCGGGAACTTAATGCTCGGCAGTTTTCCGCTCTTGATGTTTGTGCGGACCTGCTCGGCAATCGATTCAATAACTGAAATGGTTTTCGCATCCAGTTCGCTGCGCGTGGCTTCGGAACTATTCTTTTTCATGGTTGAGCCTTTGGGCTGTGCGGCTTTCGTGGAGCACGTGATCGAGCTTCTTCACGGTGGAGTCGCGTTCGTCGTTGGTGAGCGTGAGGATCTCCTGCAGCGCGATGCCAATATGTGGCAGATACTTTTCGATGTAAGTGCGCCTGTCATATTCTTCGCGAAGCTGCAATTCGCCGTGCAAATAATGTGCGAGCTTACGCGCACATTGTTGCAGCCCTAATTTGATCTCCTTGAGGATTTCCGGATAAGGTTCGATCGCCTCTTTGGACTCGGATGTGTAGGGAACCCAAACCGATGCGACATGAACCAGGATCGCCATCGGCGCGATCGGCAATGCTCCCTTGGGCTGGTGCAGCCCGTAGGCCCGCCAATTCGTTTGGATAATGGCCTTGGTAATGGCGCAGCTCGACTGCTGGTATAGGAGCGGCACGCGGTTCGCAAAGCGCAGGAGATGAACGGGCTCATCCTTCTCTGCGATCAGGTGTTTCGCAGCGCTTTCTTCATCCGCCGCTTTCTGATGCATGCGGCCGCTCTTGTCGACTTCAACCTTTGGCTCGTCAGGGCGGCCATAAGCGATGCCGACCTCCACCTGGAACGGGTTGCCGCGGTAGGCTGCGGCCGGTCGAACTGTGACGGTATAAAAATCCGCCTCCAGCTCCTTGTGCAGCCCTTCCAGGAGCTGCTTCTCGCCGATCGGAACGATGCAATCAGTCCGCGGCGCTTGCACGCGCGTATTTTTGATTGCCTTATGCAGCGCGTTCGCCTGCGAATGCGCGATATGTGTCGGATAGGATCGATCGCTCAACGGCTTACCGGCCTGCTCTATGATCTTGAGCGCCGTTTTCTTTCCCACGCAGGAAAACTCATCGACGAGAAACCGCAACAGCGTGCGGCTTGAAGTATTGTTCAACATCTGAATGAGCCGGCCGAGCTCAATGCCGTGCGGATGCGGTTTGATTTCCCGCGGTAGGGGCGGAAGCGTTTTGGTGCTGCGGGCAAAACGAATCTCCTGTCCCTGCGGATCCTGATAGATGATTGTCACATGCGGATTGGCGATCGCGACTTGCTTCAAATAGACTTCGACTGAATGCGGCCCCTTTTGATAGTGGCCCTCCATCTCCATTTCGACACGCGTCCCGTGACGCCGGTCCCATTCCATCCGTTTCTTCTTGTGGATGTCCGGTCGATTTTTGGCCGTATCGATCGACACATACATTTCCGACGCAAGCTTGTCGCCCTTGACGCGACTGATGATATGCAACGGCTTGCCGACGGTGAGTTGCCCGTACATTCCCGCAGCCGAGATGCCCATTCCCTGCTGGCCGCGCGACTGGCTCAGCTTGTGGAATTTCGAGCCATAGAGGAGCTTGCCGAAAATGCGCGCGATCTGGCTCTCGACGATTCCGGGGCCGTTATCCTCGACAATGACTCGCGACTTTCCGTAACGATCGCGCACCTGCACAATGATTTCCGGGAGTATCCCGGCTTCCTCGCAGGCATCGAGCGCATTGTCCACCGCCTCTTTGACGGCAGTGACCAACGCCTTGGCAGGCGTATCAAATCCGAGCAGGTGACGATTCTTTAGAAAAAACTCCGAAACGGAAATTTCACGCTGCCGACTCGCCATTTCAATGGCGGTAGCAGGTGCGGATTGCCTCTTGGTCATAGTTCAAAAGGCGCATCCTGACGATGCAGCCTACCCTTTGTTGCCTTCACAATTTCAAGATATTGGCTTTTTGCCATTGACCAAGATCAAAACAGCCTCAAAGCAAATTTGTCCACTTATCGCAGACTATCTCAGAGAACGAATCGAAAGCTCATATTGCAGGGACGCTGGGGGAAAACACGCTATGTCCGGTTTTCCCCGATAGTGACGACACCGCGGGACATTGCGATTCGACCGAATCGGGCCAGAAGCGATTGTCGCAGGCGACAGAGTGTTTCAATTACCTCGGTGATGGGAGAAGCCGATTGATCTTTCTCAATTCGCCCATCCCCCTTTCTTGTCAATATTTTCAATCTTCAAAATCAGGTGCGAAAACATGACAGCGAAAGAGGATTTTGACGCAGCGGTACGCGGCACCGATGAATGGATTGACAATCTGAAGCTGCAGCTCGGCTGGCATGATCGAGAACGGGTCTATGCGGTCCTGCTCGCGACGTTGCACGCCCTGCGCGATTGCTTGCCGCGTGACGAGGCAATTTATCTCGCTGCGGAACTGCCGGCCTTGTTACGCGGCTTCTATTACACAGGCTGGCATCCCGGCGCCCGCAAAGCGCCCGGAAGCCGGAGCGCGCTCCTGGAGCGCATTCATGACGGGGTGCATCGCGATCCCGGAGTCGACACGGAAGAAGTCGCGCGGGCGGTATTTGCGCTCATTGCAGCGCGCTTACCGTTAGCAGAGGTCGAGGACGCCAAGGCCGCCACGCCGAAAGAGCTGCACAATCTGTGGCCAGATTGAGATCCATGTACCGCTCATGACCGTATCTGCGGAAGCGCCCTCAACGCGGCTCTTGGCGAAACAGCGCGTCCGGCTTTTTCTGTGCGGCGACGTCATGACCGGGAGGGGGATTGATCAAGTGCTGGCGCATCCATGCAAGCCGCATCTCTACGAGGGTTATGTTGGCTCGGCTAGCGACTATGTTGCGCTGGCCGAACGGGCGAATGGGCCTATTCCGCGGCATGTCGATGATTCATACGTTTGGGGCGTTGCTCTGACTGAATTGAACCGTATGCAGCCTGACGCTCGCATCATCAATCTTGAAACAAGCGTTACACGCAGCGAGGACTATGCGCCGAAAGGCATCAATTACCGAATGAGTCCTGAAAATGCCGGCTGCCTCGTTGCGGCAGGCATTGATTGCTGTGGGCTTGCCAACAACCACATTCTCGATTGGGGGCGTACGGGGCTGCTCGATACCTTATCGACGCTCGATCGTTTACGGATCAAGACCGCGGGCGCCGGCCGTAATCTTGATCAGGCCAAGGCACCAGCAGTTCTGGACATCGCCGATAAATGTCGTGTGCTGGTTTTTTCGCTTGCCTCGGCAACAAGCGGTACATCCCGCAGCTGGGCGGCGGAGCCGCAATCGCCCGGGGTGAATTTTCTGAGAAATCTGTCTGATGCAATGGCCAACCGTCTTGCTGAGGAGATTACGCACGTGCGCCAGCCGCACGATATTGTTGTTTTATCACTCCATTGGGGTGGGAATTGGGGTTATGAGATTGGAGAAGAGCAACGACATTTTGCCCACGCGCTGATCGATCTGGCGGATGTTTCCATCATTCACGGCCACTCTTCGCACCACGCGAGGGCGATGGAAGTTTACCGGAACCGGCTCATCCTTTATGGCTGCGGTGATTTCTTGAACGATTACGAGGGCATTACCGGTCATGACGACTATCGTGATGATCTGGCCTTGATGTATTTTGCCGATGTTGATCTGGCCACCCGGGATCTCGCCGCGCTCGTGCTGGTTCCCCTTCAGATTCGACAATTCCGGCTGGTCCGTCCTTTCGGCCAGGATATTGAATGGCTGCAGGCGACCTTGGATCGTGAATGCCGAAAATTCGGGGCGCGTGTCTTGCGGGCGGCGGATCAGGGTTTTGTCCTGTCGTGGACGAAGGCAAGCAAATCGCCGACGCTGATCCGCAATCAGGGCTCCATCGGTTGAATGCGGGCCCTTGAAAATGATCCCGTCGTCGCCGGTTGTTCGGGCGGTCGGTTACCCGGCCTGCTGCCAGATAATGATCTAGCGCAAGATTCCTCCGGCCGCCTGAGCTAGAAATCCTCATGCGACCGATCCTCCATCCCTGCCTAATCAACGGACGATCCGGGGACCCGGCCCTTTATGTCGAGATGCTCTTTGAAAATCGCGCGATCCTGTTTGATCTCGGCGATATTTCCAACCTTTCTCCGCGAAAAATTCAGCGCCTTGAACACGTCTTCGTCTCACATGCGCATATTGATCATTTCATCGGATTTGATCGCCTGTTGAGGCTCTTGGTCGGGCGGGAAAAGACGATCAAGCTCTATGGGCCGAATGGGTTCATCGATCACGTCCACCACAAACTCCGTGCCTATCGCTGGAACCTTGTCGATCGTTTCACGTCCGACCTCGTATTCCTCGTGACCGAAGTCGACACCGGACTTGCGATCCGCACGACACGGTTCCGTCTGAAGAACGGTTTTCTCGCTGAAGAAGCTGGCGGTAACCAGATCGTTGAAGGCGTGCTCTACAGTGAGCCGACCTTTCGGGTCTCAACGGCCGTACTGGAGCATCGCACTCCCTGTCTCGGATTCGCCATCGAGGAAACCGCTCATGTCAACATCTGGAAGAATCGCTTGGCGGAATTGAGTTTGCCCGTCGGGCCATGGCTGCGCGAACTTAAGCGCGCGGTGATCGAAGGCAGGGGGGATGACCATCAAATCCGGGTCGATTCGGGATCGAAATCAGATGAGCGCACGATGCACCTCGGAGAATTACGCTCCGTGGTGACGGTCACGCCCGGCCAGAAGATCGGCTACGTAACCGACGTCGCCGACACGGCCGCCAATCGCAAGGCCATCGTCCGCCTCGTGCATAACGCCGATCTGCTATTCATCGAGTCTGCGTTCGCCGAAGCAGATGTGGCACTTGCGGTTGAACGCGCGCATTTGACGACTGCGGCTGCAGGATTGATCGCACGGCAAGCCGCCGTTCGTGCGATCGAGCCGTTTCACTTTTCTCCCCGGTATAGCGGCGAAGAGGCGCGCCTGCTGAACGAGGTGATGATCGCCTTTGCCGGCCAACGACCCCAGGGAGTCGGCACGTGAAAGATTGGAACATCGTTATCACGATTTATCAACAGGGATTCAGGCGGGCGCTCGGCGCTCTGCGCGACATTGGCCCGACCGAGCGCAGTCCGTACCACAATGTCCTCGCGATGAAGGCCGGTGATACGATGGCGGTTCTCGAAACCGTTGAGCGTCTGACCGAGGAACGCCCGGCGCTTTATGATGCGATCGCGCGAGTGGCGCCGGCGATGCGGACGTTCAATTTTTCGTCTGCAGAAAGTTTCAAGGACAACGCGAAAACCGTCATGTCCGATTGGTTGCCGAGCCTGACCGGAAAATCGTTTCACGCGCGCTTTCATCGGCGCGGGCCAAAACTCGATCTGCACACGTCCGATGTCGAACGGTTCTTGAACGAGGTCATCATCCAGGCGACGGCCAAGACAGGACCGCCGGCCCGGGTCTCGTTTACCGATCCGGATGCAGTCATCGTGATCGACACCATTGATGATCGGGCCGGGCTTGCCATATGGACTCGTGAGGACCTCACTCGTCATCGCTTATTGCGACCGGACTAGGGTCGGGCTGCGCCGATGACTAAAGCGTCAAACGCGCGGCTCGACTCGCACGCGACACGGCGTTCCCTCGGCGATCGAAATGTCGGCAATGCCGAATTGGCCGAGTGTCCATGCATTGGTCAGCAGATGGCTGGTCGTCCGCAACACCGTGAACGTAGATGTGCCGTTCGCGACCGCCAGCGGCAACAACAGCTGGTCGGCAAGATGAGGCTCAACGGCCGCCTCTGACGCATGATGATCACGGAATGCCGCCAAGGCCTGGTCGGCCACGGACTCGGACGGCCGTCCCAATCGGCCATAGGCAGAAAAGCTTGCGGGCCAGTATTCATACTCGGCTAACAGAAAAATGCCGGCCCCAGGACACGCAGCAGTGACAACTTGCGGGTGGACGTCCACGGGAACTCCGAGATCTCCGAGGCACGTCCGCGCCCGCTCCGCCATGCGCTGCGGGATATGCGCGGGCAGATTTGCGGCAATGGCCCGGCCCGAGATTCGTCGCAATGGTCCACGGTCGATCATTTCTATCGGCTTGGGCCACATTGCATCACGACCGGCCGTGCGGCCTGCGATTTCACAATAAATCTCGCCGCCGCCGACCGGATACCATCCGAAACGGTTCAGCACGGCATCGACGCGAAAGCCCATTCGCCGCAACGCCGGAATATAAGACGTGACAAGGTGATCAAAGGGCGGGGACCATTCCACATGGGTGCCGCCACGCATCACGAGACTGGATGGCCCGTCGGCCAAGGCCAGCGGTATCAGCAGTGTCTGCAAGATCAGAGTGACCGAGCCGGCGCTTCCGCGCCCGGCGGTTTCCGCCACGTCAAAGAGGTATGTACCGGGCCGCGGTGGGTAGCTTGGCGCCAAGCTGAGTTCGGAGGAGGCGAGATGATCCCCCGCCACCACCGCCCCGCTGATCGCAGCCGCCGCACGCACGGCCGAGAGATGCTGCGGGAGCAGTCCGGGATTGCGCCGGCCGGCGCGGATGTTGGTGAGACGAAAGGGGCGGACCTTTATCACCGACAGGCTCAAGGCGGTGCGGAGAATTTGGCCGCCACCTTCGCCATGCGAGCCATCGAGTGTTAGCAATTCCTTGCTGGCCGCCGTATCCATGATCTCTTGTCGTTCCTGTCTCGGCCAGCGGATCTCAATCCGCCTCTCGCTCCAGCGCGCAGCAAAACGGCGCGTCAACGCCGGTCGTCACTTCGCTCAAAATGGCGCCGGTCACCGGATTGGGGCGGAAGGTCGTGCAACCCTTCAATTGCAAGTCATAGGCCAAATCATAGATCTGCTTGAAATCCTCGAAGCCGCAGTTCTCCGGAACGTTTATCGTCTTGGAAATCGAATTGTCGACGAACGGCTGCAGGGCGGCCTGCATCTCGAGATGAGCGCGGACGGGAAGCTCGGCGGCAGTAATAAAATTGTTCAGCGTTCCGATCGCGGCGCCTGTCATCGTGCGCCAGAGATTGAGCGCATAGTCGGTCAGAATGAATTCCGTCGGCGTTCCGTCCGCTCCCAGCACCTTGCGTCCATACGAGGCGGCAAAGATTGGTTCAAGACCGCTGGAAACATTGCCGGCCAGAAGACTGATCGTGCCGGTCGGCGCGATGGCAATCAGGTGGCTATTACGGATGCCATGGCGGGCAATGCCGTCTTGAATGTCGTCGGGCAGGCTTCGGATAAACGCACCTCCTAAGTATTTGTCCCGTTCGAAATATGGAAAACTTCCCTTCTCCTTGGCGAGCACGATGGAGGCACGATAGGCCGCGTGGCAGATCGCGCGAATCAAATCCCTTGCGATGGCCAAGGAACGGTCACTTCCGTAGGACAGTCCCAGCATCACCAGGGCATCGGCAAGCCCGGTGATGCCGAGGCCGATGCGTCTTGAGCCGTGTGCATTTTCCGCCTGTTGCGGCAATGGAAAGCGCGATGCATCGATTACGTTGTCGAGCATTCGTACGGCAACGTTTGTCGTTTCCGCGACTGCCTCGATCTCAATTCGTGCCTCTGGCGTGAACGGGGAACGCACGAAACGGGTCAGATTGAGCGATCCGAGATCGCACGCTCCGTGCGGGGGGAGCGGAATCTCTCCGCAGGGATTGGTCGCGCTGATCCGCTCGCGATATCGGAGATTGTTGAGCTGGTTGATGTGATCGATGAACAGGACGCCGGGCTCGGCATAATCATATGTTGCGCGCAGCAGCTCATCCCAGAGCCGGCGGGCCGGTACGCGCCGCAATACCCGGCAGGGCATCGGCTTGGCCCTGCCCGGCCATTCGCGTTCGATGGTTTCTCCGTCGCCGTCGAAGGTAGCGGCCGGAAACACCAGTGGCCATTCGGCATCGCTGCGCACCGCCGTCATGAAGGCGTCCGTCACCAGAACAGACAGGTTGAACCGACGCAACTGCCCCGGCGCGTGCTTGGCTGTGATGAACTCTTCGATATCCGGATGATCGCAGCGCAGCGTCGCCATCATGGCTCCGCGCCGGGCGCCGGTGGAGACGATCGTTGCGCACATCGCATTCCAGACGTGCATGAAGGACACCGGCCCGGAGGCGATTGCGCCGGTGGACAGGGCACGACTGCCCCGGGGCCGGAGGGTCGAGAAGTCGTAGCCCACACCTCCGCCCTGCTGCATCGTGACTGCGCCCTCCTTTAGTGCATCGAAGATGCCGCAGAGAGAGTCCTCGATGATCCCCATGACGAAGCAGCTGAAAAGCGTCACCTGCCGGCCCGTTCCGGCGCCGGCGAGGATCCGTCCCGCCGGAAGAAACCG
>DATJVR010000065.1:0-12986 GCA_035501735.1 Xanthobacteraceae bacterium
TTCGGTTCATGGATTCCTCCCTTGGAGTGACGCGCCTTGGCGTGACGCGGCTTGGCGTGACGATGCGGATGGCCAGTGGATTTGAGGTGCCCTGCCCCGTCCCCGGGGCGGATTGGCGAAATGGCCTATACAACTTTTAGACTTTGCTGACTGGATGTGGTCAGCCACAAAACTTTGAAGGCGAGTATTACCCTACCTACGGCTTCCTCAATCAATCGACATTCAAGAGCGATAAGGTCTGCTATGAGATATCGGTCGGGAATGTAGTCTGGAGTATTATTCTTTTTGAGACGCTAGTTTTTCCCGTATATTTTATCGGGTTTAGCCTATTTAATCCCGTGCGTCTAAAGCGCGACGAAAATGATCGTTGCAACATTGATGAAAGGCCGTCTCGTGGCGTTTGAAACTCCCGGTATTATGGTGCAAGCAAGCGTTTCCGCTGACTCTTTTTCTTTTTACCGGTAGATTTTCCCAGCTTCATTTCTGAATGAGGTTTGGGGGGCGCTTTCAGCAAATTGCCAAGCACCCGTTTGAATTCCGGTTCTTTAACTGGATTGGATTTTGCCATGACATCCAAAATTCTGAAATTGACCAAGTTTGACGTGGCGCGCAGTCAACTCAAAACAGCTATCGAGCTTTGGTTCCACGAAGGTGATCCAGTTTCAATTCACGCTCTGGCTTCCGCTGCCTACGAAATTATCCATGTGATCAGCAAGAAGCGCAATCCCAACCGAAGAGACTTAATTTTCGATTCGATAGTTATAAAGGACGAATACCGGAAAGAGGCAAACATTCGTTTCAAAAAACATGCTAACTTTTTCAAGCACGCCTTAAACGATCACGATGCAACTATTGGATTTAATCCAGAAGCCACAACGTTTGTCATCTTATTCACTTTGGTCGGGCTTCAATTTTGTGTCGCCGATTACAATGATGAAGAATTAGCATTTCAGTGGTGGCTTAACGTTCACCGACCTGACTTGCTGACGGATAATGGGAAGCAGAGCCTCACTGACCTTATCCGGGTCGATGATTTCGACAAGATTCAGAGGCTGAGTAAGCGCGATTTTCTCGAAGCATTTCTTGATGCGCGAACGTTGGCGCGCGGACATAAATTGAAGGTCGGGCTTCCTAGATACTAAGCCCACTGATTTGCGCTTACCCTTCATTGGGTTGCCTCTTGCGACTTGCCTTCGTCTGAATTTCCATATCTGAAAACTCAATCTGCGGCATTTTAGGGGCCATTCGCATGACCATCGAATTCCTCATCACCTCGCTGATCGTCATCGTGTCGCCCGGCACGGGCGTGCTGTTCACGCTCGCCACCGGGCTGTCGCGCGGGGCGCGCGCGAGCGTGGTCGCGGCGTTCGGCTGCACGCTCGGCATCGTGCCGCACATGGCGGCGGCGATTTTCGGGCTCGCGGCGCTCTTGCACACCAGCGCGCTGGCGTTCCAGACCTTGAAATATCTCGGCGTCGCCTATCTGCTCTTCATGGCGTGGATGGCGCTGAAGGAGAAAGGCGCGCTGCGCGTTAAGCCGGACGTCGGCGCGCGCACCGCGCTTCAGGTCACGATCACGGCGATCCTGATCAACATCCTCAATCCGAAACTGTCGATCTTCTTCTTCGCCTTCCTGCCGCAGTTCGTGCGCGCGGACGAGACGCATCCGCTGTCGCTCATGCTGGTGCTGAGCCTCGTGTTCATGCTGCTGACGTTCGTGGTGTTCGTCGGCTACGGGTTGTTCGCGGCGGCGATCCGCACTCACGTCATTTCGCGGCCGGCCGTGTTGAAATGGATGCGGCGGACCTTCGCGGCGGCCTTCGTCGCGCTCGGCGCGAAGCTCGCGGTGGCGGAGCGGTAGGTCGTGATATGGGGCGGAGACAAGGCGCGATGGTCTCGCGCGCGCCGACGTCCCTTCACTCGCCTTTCCAGTCGGAAAACGGCACGTTCAGGTTCGGGCCCTTGGCGTGGCAAGTCATGCAACTCGACGCCGGCTGTCCGAACCACAGACCGCCGGTTTCAAGGATGGGTCGCTGGACATAAAACGGCGGCAACGGCGCCAGGCAGGTGCGCACACATTCCGCATAGACCGTCCCCCAGGGCTTGTCCATGAGACCGGGGTTTTCCATCGCGTCCTTGCGATAATGTCCGTGCATGCCCTGCGGCGAGCAGTCGGCCCGACACGTCGCCTTGCGCGACGCCTCGCTGGCCGTGCCGACCACCGGATCCGCAAAAGCCGGCGCGTGGACCAGCGACCAGATCGCGATCACGGCCCCGCCCGTGAGCAGCAGCTTGTTCATGGCGCATCCCCATCGGTTGCATCCAGCGAGACAAGCGGTAGCGTGGGTTTTGGTTCCCATCGACCGCGCCAGGCCTGTCCGATGGGCGCGGGTTTGCCCGGAAAATCGCGGCCGGTGCGGCCTTCAAATGCATGTGAATTGCGTCACCCGCGATTTCGATCGATGCAGAATCCGGGCGATGCGGAAAAAGACGGCCCTCAGAGCAACGGACGCAACCATGAAACGCGGCATCCTGATTTCGGCTCTTGCACTCCTGCTCGGCGCGTGCAGCTCGACGCCCACCCTGTGGACCAAAGTCGGTTACAACCATCAGGAATTCGAGGCCGATTGGGCCGCGTGCAAGACGCAAGAATCGCCCGAGCAATGCATGATCGAAAAAGGCTATACGCCCGGCAGCCAGTAGGCCGCCGCCCGCCGCCCGCCGACGCGGACGTTCAGCACCACTTCGGCTTGGACGGGCACGCGCCGCCGGAGCAGTCGTATTTTTTCGCCAGGCCTTCGTCGATCAGGATTTGACCGACGTTGCGGTTGTCCGACCACAGCGCGCCGCAGAGCCGGCCGTAATTGCAGGCCGGCGTGCCCTCGGTGCCGGCCGGACAGCCGCACGGCACGCGCTCGAGCAGGACGTTTCTGCCGGCGACGAGCTCGCGCAGCCGGCGGGTGGCGCGGGTCGCCAACTCGCGCTCGTTCAGGCAGCGGGCGCGCGGCGCGCTCTCGGGCGCATCGATACCGACCAGCCGGTAGGATTGCCCGGCAACGCGGAAAGTGTCGCCGTCGACGACTTCGATGCCGTGCGCGGCGCTCGCCGCGGCCGAGGCGCCGGTGCCGAGCTTGACCACCGTCGGCAGGTTCGATCCGGCCGGCGAAGCCAACGGGGCGGACGGATTGGAACCGAGCTTGATGACGGTCGGCAGCCTGGATGCATTGGGCGCGGGCGCGGCGGGCGCGGCGGCGCGATCGGCGCCGAGGCCGTCGATCGATGCGCCGTTGTGCGACAGCGCGGCCGCAAGGCGCGGAAGCATTGCCTCGGACTGTCCGTGTTTGAATTCGTAGATCGCGACCGCCAAGATCGCGAAGAACGCCGCATAGGCCACGTAACGGGCGGGCGGAACCGGCGGCCTCATCGTCGGCAAGGGCAAGGGTTTCGGCATCAAATCAACGCTGCAAATCGTCGCCGCGAAAGCGGCGCGAGGCGCCATGTTAGCGCGCCCGCGCCCGCGGCGGGAGCCAAAGCGGGCGGGCGTTCACAGCATTCCGGCGCGATGGTTAAGCGCGTTTGCATCGCCCCGGCGGCTGGACAATGGTGCCGCCGGCGAGGAGGAAGCTCATGTCGCTGAAAGGCAAAACGCTGTTCATCACCGGCGCGTCGCGCGGGATCGGGCTCGCGATCGCGCTCAAGTGCGCGCGCGACGGCGCCCATATCGCGATCGCGGCCAAGACCGAGACGCCGCACCCGAAGCTGCCGGGCACGATCCACACCGCGGCGGCGCAAATCGAGCAAGCCGGCGGGCGGGCGCTCGCCATCCCCTGCGACGTGCGCGACGACGACGCGGTCAAAGCCGCCATCGAAAAGACGGTCGCGACCTTCGGCGGGCTCGACATCGTGGTGAACAACGCGAGCGCGGTGTCGCGCACGCCGGTCGCCGACACCGACATGAAGCGCTTCGACCTCATGCACGCGATCAACGCGCGCGGCACGTTCATGGTGTCGAAATTCGCCATCCCCCATCTCGAACGCGCCGCCAACCCGCATATCCTGATGAACTCGCCGCCGCTCGACATGCGGGAGAAATGGTTCGCCGGCGCGACCGGCTATGCGATGGCGAAGTTCGGCATGAGCATGGTGGTGCTCGGGCTCGCCGGCGAGCTGCGCGCGCGCGGGATCGCGGTCAACGCGCTGTGGCCGCGCACCACGATCGCGACCGCGGCGATCAAGAACCTGCTGGGCGGCGAGCGCGTGATGGCGATGTCGCGCCGGCCGGAGATCGTGGCGGAGGCGGCCTATCGCATCTTCCTGAAACCCGCGCGCAGCTTCAGCGGCCGGTTCCTGATCGACGATACGTTCCTAGCGGGCGAAGGGGTGACGGATTTCGAGCCCTACCGCGTGGACCCGCGCCAGCCGCTCGCGCCGACGTTCTTCGTGCCCGATGAGCCCGCGCCGCCGCCCGGCGTCGTCATCAGCGGGGAAAGATGGGAGTGAGAGCCTTTCGTCGCGGCGCCTGAAGGCTTAAATGCTTGAGTAATGTCGACGCTCCTCATCACGCATCCGGCCTGCCTCGATCATCTCATGCCGCCGGGTCATCCCGAGCGGCCGGACCGGCTGCGGGCGATCGAACGGGTGCTGGAGGCCGAAAAATTCCAGAACCTGGCGCGCGTGCAGGCGCCGAAGGCGGCGCTCGACACCGTCGCGCTCTGCCATCCCAGGGGCTACATCGACGCCATCTGCGACGCGAGCCCGCAACAGGGCCTGGTGCGCATCGACGCCGACACGTCGATGTCGCCGGGCAGCCTGGAGGCGGGCCTGCGCGCGATCGGCGGCGCGCTGCAGGCGGTCGACGAGGTGATCGGCAAGAAAGCCGCCAATGCGTTCTGCGCGATGCGGCCGCCCGGCCATCACGCGGAGACCGCGCGCGCCATGGGCTTCTGCCTGTTCAATACCGCGGCGATCGCGGCGCGCTATGCGCAGCGGCGGCACAAGATCGAGCGGGCGGCGATCGTGGATTTCGACGTGCACCACGGCAACGGCTCGCAGGAGATTTTCTGGTCGGATGCGAGCGTGATGTATTGCTCGACGCATGAGATGCCGCTCTATCCGGGCACCGGCGCGGTGTCGGAGAGCGGCGAATACGACACCATCGTCAACGCGCCGTTGTCGGCGGGCGACGACGGCCGGAAATTTAAGGCGGCGTTCGAGCAGCGCATCCTGCCGCGGCTCAATGCGTTCAAACCGGAGCTGATCGTCATTTCGGCCGGGTTCGACGCGCATATGCGCGATCCGCTGGCCAACCTCAACCTGGTCGAGGCGGATTACGACTGGGTCACGCGCAAGTTGATGGATGTGGCCGACACGAGCGCGGAGGGGCGCATCGTCTCGGTGCTGGAGGGCGGCTACGATCTGGAAGGCCTGTCGCAATCGGTCGCCGCCCATGTGGGCGCGCTGATGCAGGGCTGATCCGCGTCATGTATAATGCGGCGGGTAGCGACTCGCCTCGCGCAGAGGAGGCCCGCATGGCCGACAACACCAATGCCGACGTGAAACGATTGCCGTTCGAACGCGCGATCGAGGAGCTGGAGTCGATCGTCAAGCGGCTCGAGGAAGGCAAGGTGCCGCTCGAAGAATCGGTCGCGATCTACGAGCGCGGCGAAATCCTCAAGCGCCGTTGCGAGGAACTGCTCAAGCAGGCGGAAGCGCGGGTGGAGAAGATCTCGCTCGACGCGACCGGCAAGCCGATCGGCACCGAGCCGCTGGACGTGAACTGATCGTCGGCGCCCCGGCGCGGCTCGATGCCGCGCCCGCTCGTCAATCGCAAGCAAAATAGGGCGGCCGGCTCGCAGCAAGCCATGCTGTGGCCGCAGTTGCCCATAAGTTGTTGTTGCCCAGCGCTACAGTTTCCAGTTTAGAATGGGCCGGGCGCCAAGTGGCGCCATGGGGGGTTGTGTATGAGGAAAAAGCGCAAAGCCGCCGATGCAGATTATTTTGCCAGCAGGTGCAGCGAGCTTGCCGAACTGGCCGATCAACACGGGTTCGATCTCGGCTCGTATCTGCTCAAGATGGCCTGTCTCGAATTCTCCAAGCAGCGGTTCGAGACGGACAGCCGCACGACCGCTCGGGCGGTCGCCGCCATCGGCCGCCATCGAATGAATTAACCGCAGGGCGTCCGCTGTCGAGAACGCCCGTCGTCAGTAAGACTGTCAGGCAATGACGGGCAATATCGAGCTTCGCCTCTACCGCTATTTTGTGGCGCTCTGCGAGGAGCGAAATTACGCACGGGCCGCCGAGCGGCTGAAGATCACGCCGCCGACGCTGACGCATCAGATTCAAAAACTGGAGAAGGACCTCGCTGTCCGGCTCCTCGACCGCAGCAAAAAAACGAAAATCCGGCTGACGCAGGCCGGCATGAGTTTTCTGGACAGCGCACGCAATGTGCTGCACCAAGCCGACGAAGCCGAACTGTCGGCACGCCGGACCGCGCGGGGAGAAATCGGCCGGATCGAAATCGGCTATATGATAACGGCCGCCTATTCCGGCCTGATTCAACGCCTGATCGGCAATTTTCAAAAGCAATATCCGGCGGTCGACATCACCTATCAGCAACTGTCAACCGTGAAGCAATTCAACGCCATCTTGTCGAATGAGATCGATGCCGGATTTACGCGGGCGCCGAATCAGTACCCGTCGGGGCTGAGCGGCTTTACGATCTATCGTCAGCCCATCATGCTCGCCGTTCCCGGCACGCACCCGCTCGCTCATGCGCGCGGCCCGGTCCCGCCCAAGGCGCTGGCGGACGAGCTATTTGTGAGCACCTCGATCGAATTCGACCTCGCCTTCAAGCGGCACGCCGAGTATGTCGGCAATATCGGGGGGTTTACGCCGAAAGTTTGCAAACGGGCCGAAGACCTGACCACCGTGCTGACCTATGTGTCGAGCGGATACGGAATTGCGGCCGTTCCGGAAGAATTGTCCAACTGTCACATGCCGAATGTCGTGTTCAAGCCAATCGCGTCGAACATCGTGCCGGAAACGGTGCTTGCATTCATCCATCGAACCAGCGAGTCCGCTCCCGCGTGCAAGGCGCTCATCGCAGCCATGCGCGCGCAAGCTCTGAAGAAATCAATCGGGTGATACCGCCACGCTTCTCGACCGGATTCGGAAAGCCATGAGACAATGGATTACAGGGTTGGTGCAAGGAGAGACAAAATGCGCAAGCGGCTGCTTTTGAGTTTGATCGCGCTCACGGCAATCCACGGCGCGGCCGTGGCGCAGGACTGGCCGGCAAAACAGCCGGTCCGCGTGATCGTCACCAATACGCCGGGCAGCGCCCTCGATATTACGGCTCGCGTCGTGTTCGAACAGGTGTCGCATCAAATCGGGCAGACCGTCGTCGTGGAGAACCGCGCTGGAGCGGCGAATACCATCGGCATCGCAGCCGTGGCCAAGGCCGAACCGGACGGCTACACCATCCTGGTGACCACGTCGGCGATCGCGATCGCGCCCTACACGCACAAGGACCTGCCCTACGATACGCTTCGCGATCTTGCCGCGGTGATCCCGCTCGGCAACCTGACGAACGTCATGTTGACTCCGGCCGGCCGCTTCAAATCCATCAGCGACCTCGTCGCCGCGGCAAAGGCCAAACCCGACGCGCTGTCCTACGCATCGATCGGTCCCGGCAGCACCGGGCATCTGAGCGCGGAGCGATTGGCGATCAGCGCAGGCTTCAAGGCCCTGCATGTGCCATTCAAGGGATCGCCCGAAGCGGTGCGCGATCTCGCGGCCGGGCGGCTGGATTTCTTCTTTACGCCGGTCGTGCCGGCGCTGGGGCTGATCCGCGAGAAAAAAGTCGACGCCTTGGCGGTGAGCAGTTCCAGCCGGTCGTCGTTGCTGCCGGATGTTCCGACGACCGTGCAGGCAGGCTATGCCGATTCCGATTACAATTTCTGGATCGGCGCGTTCATGCCCGCGGCCACGCCGCAGCCGATCTTGGCCCGCGTGTTCGACGAGACCCGCAAGGCTTTGGAGAATCCGGACATAAAAAAACGTCTCACCGCTCTCGGCGCCGAGCCGATGACGATGAGCCGCGACCAATTCCGGGCGTTCCTGGTGAAGGAGCTCGAACTCAACGCGAAACTGGTGAAGGCCGCGAATATTTCAGCCGAGTGATTTGCGGGCAGGCTGCGCGACGCGCGCAAGAAAATCTTCGAGCAGCCGATTGAATACCGCGGTCTGCTCCAAGTTCACGTAGTGCCCCGAGTTCTGGATGCAGTGATAGTCGGCCTTCGCCAAGGCGCGCGCGACCCGCTCGCAATCCTTTGCCGGCGCGATCGGATCGTTGGCGCCCGAGACAACAAGCGCGGGCACATCGATATCGGCAAGCAAGGGAAAAATATTCGACTCGGTCAGCGCGCCGTAGGCCTGCAGATAGCCCTCCGGGTCGGCCGAGCCCGCAAGGTCGACGACGCGTTTGACGAGCTCAGCTGACAGGCCCTTGGCCACGTAGGTCGAATTCCGCAATTCGGCGAACTTGCGCTGGCCCATGCTTTCGATTTCGGAACGGCGGACAGATCGCAAGCGGGCGCGTTCTTGAGGATCGAGATGGCCCATTCCGGTCACTCCGCAGGCGAAGATGATGCTTGCGACGCGGCGCGGGTTTGACCGCGCCAGGTCTGCGACAATCACCGTGCCGTAGGACGTACCGACCACATGGGCGCGATCGATAGCGAGCGCGTCCATGAGCCGTTGCGCGAGACGGGAATAATCCCGAGTCGTCGCGGGCCGGGTCTGCAGCACCTCCGAATTGCCGAAGCCCGGCATGTCCCACGCGACCGTACGATACCGCGTCGAGAAGGCGGTGAATTGCGGCTCCCAGGACGCGGAATTGCCGCCGAGCCCATGGAGGAAAAAGATCGCGGGCCCGTTCCCCGCTTCGCGATAGGCGACACGCCGGCCGTCAATCAAAATATGATTCACTGGAGCCATGTCTCATGTGTTCGTGCAGACAGCCTGGTCGAGGTCCTATTCGGCAATACCTGGAGTTAACCAACATTGCTACGGGGCATGGCGCATTTTCATCCGCGATTTGGCCGCGGCGGTGCCGTTTTTGCGCCGCGAAGCCGGACGACCATGGGCCGAATTGCGCGCTGCAACCGATCTGGTGTAAAGCCTCGACGCACCAGGCCTGAGCTCGATGGGCTCATGTTGCAGGCTCGTTGTGGAGACGACGTTGTCACAATCCTCGAAGACGCCCCTGCTCGACCGCATCCATACCCCCGAAGACCTCCGCCGCCTCGATGTTGGCGGCCTCAAGCAAGTGGCCGAGGAGCTGCGCGCGGAAACGATCGACGCGGTGGCGGTGACCGGTGGGCATCTCGGCGCGGGGCTCGGCGTGGTCGAGCTGACGGTGGCGCTGCACTACGTCTTCGACACGCCGCGCGACCGCCTGGTGTGGGACGTCGGCCATCAGGCCTATCCGCACAAGGTGCTGACCGGACGGCGCGACCGCATCCGCACCATCCGCCAGGGCGGCGGATTGTCCGGCTTCACCAAGCGCGTGGAGAGCGAATACGATCCGTTCGGCGCCGCGCATTCGTCGACCTCGATCTCGGCCGGGCTCGGCATGGCGGTGGCGCGCGACCTCGAAGGCAAACCGCACAATGTGGTCTGCGTGATCGGCGACGGCGCGATGTCGGCCGGCATGGCTTACGAGGCGATGAACAACGCGGGCGCGCGCAACGAGCGGCTGATCGTCATTCTCAACGACAACGACATGTCGATTGCGCCGCCGGTCGGCGGCATGTCGGCCTATCTGGCGCGACTCGTGTCGGGCAAGACCTATCTGAAAATCCGCGACATCAGCCGGCAGCTCGCGCAGCGGCTGCCGAAGTTCATCGAATATTCGGCCGAGCGCGCGGAAAAATATACCCGCGAGTTCTGGACCGGCGGCACGCTGTTCGAGGAACTCGGCTTCTACTACATCGGCCCGATCGACGGGCACAATCTCGACCACCTCTTGCCCGTGCTCAAGAACGTGCGCGAGGCCAAGCGCGGACCGATCCTCGTCCATGTGGTGACGCAGAAGGGCAAAGGCTATCCGCCGGCGGAGACCTCGGCGGACAAATATCACGGCGTGGTGAAATTCGATGTGGCGACCGGCGCGCAGGCGAAATCGAAGACGCACGCGCCGGCCTACACCAAGGTGTTTGCCGAAAGCCTGATCAACGAGGCCAAGAAAGACGACAAGATCGTCGCGGTGACCGCGGCCATGCCGTCGGGCACGGGGCTCGATCTGTTCGCGACGGAATTTCCGAGCCGCTGCTTCGACGTGGGCATTGCCGAGCAGCACGCGGTGACGTTCGCGGCCGGGCTGGCGACCGAAGGGTTCAAGCCGTTCGCGGCGATCTATTCGACGTTCCTGCAGCGCGCCTACGACCAGGTGGTGCATGACGTGGCGATCCAATCGCTGCCGGTGCGCTTTGCCATCGACCGCGCGGGACTGGTCGGCGCGGACGGGCCGACGCATGCGGGCTCGTTCGACGTCGCCTATCTCGGTTGCCTGCCGGGCTTTGTCGTCATGGCCGCCGGCGACGAGGCCGAGCTCGTGCACATGATCGCGACCGCGGCCGCGATCGACGACCGGCCGAGCGCAATCCGTTATCCGCGCGGCGAAGGCATGGGCGTCGCGATGCCGAAGGAAGGCAGGCCGCTCGAAATCGGCAAGGGCCGCATCTTGCGCGAAGGCAGCAAGGTGGCGCTGTTGTCGTTCGGCGCGCGGCTGGCCGAATGCCTCAAGGCCGCCGACGAGCTTGCCGCGCTCGGTCTTTCTGCGACCGTGGCCGATGCGCGCTTTGCCAAGCCCTTGGACATCGATCTCGTCATGCGGCTTGCGCGCGAGCACGAAGTGCTGGTGACGATCGAGGAAGGCGCGATCGGCGGCTTCGGCTCGTTCGTGCTGACGGCGCTCGCCGAACACGGCGCGCTCGACCGCGGCCTGAAGGTGCGCACCATGGCGCTGCCGGATGTGTTCATCGACCAGGATTCACCCGCGGCGATGTACGCGCGCGCCGGCCTCGACGCCAAGGGCATCGTGGCCAAGGTGTTCGAGGCGCTCGGCAAGGATGTGGCGGTGGAGAGCGTGAAGCTCGCGTAAGGCCGCGCCCTGCCGGCGGTCAGCGCCGGCCGCAGGCTCTCTTCGGTACGCGCTTGCCCTTCTGACGCGCTTCCGACAGTGCGATGGCAATCGCCTGCTTGCGGCTCTTGACCTTGCGGCGGCTGCGGCCGCTTCTGAGCGTGCCGCGTTTGCGCTTGCGCATCGCACGCTCGACGTCCTTTGAAACGCTGCGCGAATATCTCCGTGCCATTGCGTGACCTCATTCAATAGTGAGACAAGGTGACGGCAGAGACCGTTGCACCATGGGTGTAACGATCCATACGTGCACAGGTTCCGGGAAACGGCAATGGTGGAACGGCTTGCGATCACGCGCCTCGGCAATCGCGGCGATGGAATCGCCGACACGAACGCGGGGATGATCTACATTCCGTTCGCATTGCCGGGCGAGACCGTGGATGCGGAAGCGATCGCGGGCCATCCGGATCGGCGGCATTTGCTCGAAGTGGTGACAGGGAGCGCACAACGGATCGCGCCGATCTGCCGACATTTCGGAACGTGCGGCGGCTGTGCGATCCAGCATTGGGCGACGGAGCCCTATCGCGCTTGGAAGCGCGGGCTCGTGGCGGAAGCGTTGGCGCAGGCGGGCCTCGATACGGCGGTCGACGCATTGATCGACGCCCATGGCGAGGGCCGGCGGCGCGCCACGTTTCACGCGCGGCGGGGCGCGAACGACGTGCTCGAGGTCGGCTATACGGCGGCGCGCTCGCATCATGTGATCGGGATCGACGCCTGCCCGATCCTGGCGCCGCCGCTCGCCGGCGCGATCCAGGCGGCCTGGGCGATCGCGGAGGAACTCAAAGCCGAGCGCAAGCCGCTCGACATCCAGGTGACGGCAACCGAACCGGGGCTCGATATCGACGTGCGCGGCTCGGGCGAAATGACGACGGTGCGCGCGGTCAAGCTCGCCCGTGTCGCCGAAACGACGAAGCTCGCGCGGCTGACGCGGCACGGCGAACTGATCGCGCAACGCGCGGCGCCGACGCTCACCATGGGGCGCGCCCGCGTGACGCTGCCACCCGGGGCGTTTCTGCAGGCGACCGCCGCGGGAGAGACGGAACTCGCGCGGCTTGTCGGCGCGCATGCGGGCAAGGCGGCCAGCATTGCGGATTTGTTCTGCGGCGTTGGGCCGTTCAGCTTGAGACTGGCCGAGGGCGCGCGCATGAGCGCGTTCGATATCGATGCGCAGGCGATCGACGCGCTGAAGAAGGCTGCGCAAGCCACAAGCGGCCTCAAGCCGGTCGAGGCGGAAGCGCGCGACCTGTTCCGCCAGCCGTTGGTGGCGGCCGAACTCAAGCGCTACGACGCGGTGGTATTCGATCCGCCGCGCCAGGGCGCCGAGGCGCAGGCGCGCCAACTGGCGGCAAGCGATGTGCCGCTGGTCGTCGCGGTGTCGTGCAACCGCAGCACGTTCGCGCGCGATGCGCGCCTGCTGGTCGACGGCGGCTATCGGCTCACCCGCGTCACGCCGCTCGACCAATTCCGCTACAGCTTCCACGTGGAGATCGTGGGACGGTTCGAGCGGTAGGGGCGCATTTACGTGATATGCAAATTTCGGTGATATTATAGTTCCCATACCCAGGTCCTATATGTTGATTTAGCTGCGGTTTTGTTTTTTGAGGAAATCAAGATAAAAAGACCGCCAGCCACGTCATCCCCGGCGAAGGTTCTGATCGTGGCTGGACGGCTCCAATCCCCCATACCAACGGGGGTAGCTCAGACGGCGCTTTTGCGGAGCGCCGTTTGTCGTTCATGCGGCATCGGCATCATTGGCGTCATCCACCGATTCGGTGTGCTTCTTCAC
>DATJVR010000066.1:0-36101 GCA_035501735.1 Xanthobacteraceae bacterium
CTCCGCGCCCGTGCGGGTCTGCTCGGGCTCGACGTACCGCTCGCTATCGTTCCGCCGGATGAGGCCGCTTCCGCCTTTGCGCGCGCGCTGCCGGTGGTGCCGCTCGACATCCCCATCACCGCAATGCCGGGCAAGCCTGACGCAAGCAGTGCGCCGGCGGCGATCGCCTCGATTCGCCGCGCCGTCGCCGACGTGCTTGGCGGCAGCGGCGCAGCCGTGGTCACCAATCCGGTGGCCAAGAACGTGCTTTACCGCTCCGGCTTTGCCGAGCCCGGCCACACCGAATTCCTCGCCCGCCTTGCCGCGGAGGCAAGCGGCAAAGTCTTGCACCCGGTGATGATGCTGTGGTCGCCGGAGCTTGCCGTTGTGCCGGTCACTATACATTTGCCGCTGCGCGACGTGCCGCAAGCGGTCACCGCCGAGCTAATCGTGCAAACCGGGCGCATTGTCGCGCGCGATCTCGCGACGCGATTTGCCATCGCCCGGCCGCGGCTTGCCGTCGCCGGGCTCAATCCGCACGCCGGAGAGCAAGGCGCCATGGGCAAGGAGGACACCGAGGTCGTCGCGCCGGCGGTCAAGCAGTTGCAGGCCGAGGGCATCGAGGCGCACGGGCCGCTGCCGGCCGATACGTTATTCCATGAGAGCGCACGGGCAAGCTACGACGTTGCACTCTGCATGTATCACGACCAGGCGCTGATCCCGATCAAGACGCTCGCTTTCGACCATGCGGTCAACGTCACGCTCGGCTTGCCTTTCGTGCGCACGTCGCCCGATCACGGCACCGCCTTCGACATCGCCGGCACCGGCAAGGCCGATCCGTCGAGCCTGATTGCGGCACTGCGGTTGGCGGCGCGGCTCACCGCGCAATGACGGCCATCGACGACCTGCCGCCGCTGCGCGAGGTGATCCGCCGGCACGGCCTCTCCGCGAAGAAATCGCTCGGCCAGAATTTTTTGCTCGATCTCAATTTGACCGGCCGCATTGCGCGCGCCGCCGGTCCGCTTGTCGGCATGACCGTACTCGAAATCGGCCCCGGCCCGGGTGGTCTGACCCGGGCGTTGCTGGCGGAAGGCGCGCGCAAAGTCATCGCCATCGAGCGCGATGAACGCGCGCTCGCGGCGCTCGACGAGATCGCGCAGCGCTATCCCGGGCGCCTCGAAATCGTGGCGGGCGACGCACGCGATTTCGATCCGAAACCGCATCTCGCGAGCGGCCCCGCCCGCGTGGTCGCCAATCTGCCCTATAACATCGCATCCGCTCTGCTGATCGGCTGGCTCACCGTCGAACCCTGGCCACCCTGGTACGACCGGCTGGTGCTGATGTTCCAGCGCGAAGTGGCCGAGCGCATCGTGGCACCGCCCGGCGGCAAGCAATATGGCCGGTTGTCCGTGCTTACCCAATGGCGCGCTCACGCGAAAATATTGTTCGACATCAAACCTTCGGCCTTCGTGCCGCCGCCCAAGGTGACGTCCTCGCTCGTCGAAATCACCCCGCGCGCAAAACCGCTCGCTTGCGACCGCCGCACGCTCGAGCGGGTCACCGAAGCCGCCTTCGGCCAACGCCGCAAGATGCTGCGGCAGAGCCTGAAGACGCTTGGCCTCGATCCTCTGCCTCTGCTCGCCTCCGCCGCCATCGACGAGACCGCGCGCGCCGAGCAGATCCCGGTCGAAGGGTTCGTGAAACTTGCCAATGCGCTGAAACCTCGCGCATAGATGCAGGCATGGCCAAACTCCGCCGCCTGTCGCTCACCGCCTATCAAGCGCCGTTGTGTGAAACCTTCGCCGAGGTCCCCGAACCGCGCGGTACTGACGTGCTCGTGCGTATCGCGCGCTGCGGCGTGTGCCATTCCGACCTGCACATGCAGGACGGCTTTTTCGCGCTCGCCGACGGCAAGCAGCTCGACGTGCGCGCCGGCCGCACGCTCCCCTTCACGCTCGGCCACGAAATTGCCGGCGTGATCGAACGCGTCGGCCCGGACGCCGCCGCCACCGTCGGTGACAAAGTCGCGATCTATCCCTGGATCGGCTGCGGCACCTGCGCCGCCTGCCGGGCCGGCGAGGAAAATCTCTGCACCGCGCCGCGGCATCTCGGCATCAATGTCGACGGCGGTTTTGCCTCGCACGTGCTGGTGCCGCACCCGCGCTATCTGATCGACTACGCGCCGCTCTCGGCGGCCTTTGCCGGCACGCTGATGTGTTCCGGCCTCACCGCCTATGCCGCGCTCAAGCGACTCATCCCGCTTGCGACCCGTGGCCCGGTGCTGCTGGTCGGCCTCGGCGGCGTCGGCATGATGGGACTTTCACTGGCGCGCACAATGTTGACCGAGCCGCCGCTCGTCGCCGATATCGATGCCGGCAAGCGCGCAGCCGCGCTGACAGCGGGCGCAGCCGCGGCTTTCGATCCCGCCGATCCCGGCGCGCGCAAGGCGATCATGACAAAAACCGGCGGTCTCTTCGCGGTCTGCGATTTCGTCGGCTCCGAGCGCTCGCTGCAATTCGCGACCAGCGTGCTCACGCGCGGCGGCAGGGTGGTGGTCACCGGACTGCTCGGCGGCGCCTTCACCACGCCGGTCGCCATGTTCGCGCTCAAGGCCATGACGATCGAGGGCGTGCTCACCGGTACGCTTGCGGAAGCGCGCGAAGTGGTCGCCCTCGCCCGCACCGGGAAAGTGACAGCCCTGCCGATCGCCGAGCGCCCGCTCGCCGCCGCGCAATCCGCCTTCGACGATTTGCGCGCCGGCCGCGTCATCGGCCGTGTGGTGCTGACGGCCGACTAAACGTCATGACTTCCCCGCCACCAGCCCGCGCACGAACGTCGACAGGCCGGTCTGCCGCTCGCGCCTGCAGCGTTCGGCTGCCAATATCGCGCGCAGTTCCGCGAACGCACGCTTCAGATCGCGGTTGACGATGACATAATCGTATTCCGCCCAATGGCTCATTTCGCTGGCGGCCTTGCTCATGCGCGTTGCGATCACCGCATGCGTATCCTGAGCGCGTTTTTTCAAGCGGCGCCTGAGTTCTGCAGCCGAGGGCGGCAACACGAACACGCTGACCAGATCGTCCGGGGCTTTCTCGCGCAGCTGCTGCGTTCCCTGCCAGTCGACGTCGAACAGCACATCATGTCCCTGTCGCAAGGCCTTCTCGACCGGCGCGCGCGGCGTGCCGTAGCAATGGCCGAACACCTTGGCCCACTCCATGAACGCATTGCGCTTCACCATTTTGTCGAAATGCGCTGGCGTGACGAAATGATAATGCTGTCCGTGTCTTTCGTTGGGTCTGCGCGGGCGCGTCGTCGTCGAAATTGAAAGCGAAACCCCGCGCTCTGCCTTCAGCAGCATGCGCGACAACGTTGTCTTGCCCGCACCCGAGGGTGAAGACAGCACCAGCATCAGCCCGCGCCGGGCGATCGGCTTTTGCTTTGATGTCATCAAGGCGCCCCAGCGCGCGATTCTATTCCAGATTCTGCACCTGCTCGCGGAACTGCTCGACCACGGCTTTCAGATCGAGCCCGATATTGGTCAGCTCCACGTCATTGGCCTTGGCGCAGAGCGTATTCGATTCCCGGTTGAATTCCTGCGCCAGAAAATCGAGTTTGCGGCCGATCGGCCCGCCGCCGGCGATGAGCTTGCGCGCCTGCGCCACATGCGCCATCAGCCGATCGAGCTCCTCGCGGATGTCGGCCTTGCTCGCGAGCAGCACCGCCTCCTGATGCAGCCGGTCCGGATCGAAACGCTGTCCGCCTTCGAGCAAAGTGGCGATCTGTTCGGCGAGCCGCGCCTTGATCGCCTCCGGCCTGCGGCCCGGCGCGGCTTCCGCGCGCGCGGTCAGCGCGGCGATTTCGCCGAGCCGCGCCGCGAGCACCTTGCCGAGCGCCTCGCCCTCATGGCGGCGCATCTGTTCCAAGCCTTTCAGCGCTTCGGAAAATCCCGCCACCACTGCAGCCTCCGCCGCGCGCTTCTCCTCCTCGCTTTCCTCGGCTTCCGTCACCTCGATCACGCCTTTGAGCGCGAGGATGCCGTCGAGCGTGGGCGGCGACGCCTTCACCTTGCCGTCGAGATTTTTCAGCGTCGCGAGCACCGCGGCAAGCACCGGTTCGTTGACCTTTGCCACCGCCGCGGCACCCTCCCGCATGACCGTAAGATTGGCGAACACCGCACCGCGCGCCAGCACCTCGGCCGCGCGGGTGCGCACCGGCGCTTCGATCGCATCCCAACCGGGCGGCAGGCGCAGTTTGAGATCGAGCCCCTTGGCGTTGACGGACTTCAATTCCCACGCCCAGGCATAGGTGCCGGTGACCCCGTGCCCGCGCGCAAATCCGGTCATGCTTGAGAGCGCCATCGCCCGAATCTCTGACAACCGTCGTGAAAATTGGCGCGACCTTAACGGCGCGCCAGAATGCTCACAAGGGCGCAAGCCCGTCTGAGCACGGCCGTGTTAGGAGAAACCTGCCTTAGCGTGCCGCCGGCAATGGCGGCGCAGGTGCGGCTGCGCGCACGGGCGGGTTCGCCTGCTGCTCGATCTGGCGCAGGTGGGCCACATTCTTCTGATGCTGTTCGTAGGTATCGGCAAAGGCATGCCCGCCGGTCCCATCGGCCACGAAATAGAGCTCTTTCGTCCGCGCCGGATTGGCGACCGCTTCCAGCGAAGCGCGTCCCGGATTGGCGATCGGCCCGGGCGGCAGGCCCTCGATTACGTAGGTATTGTAAGGCGTTGCGCGTTCGATCTCGCTGCGCAGGATCGGCCGGCCGAGCGTGCCTTTGCCGCCGACCAAGCCATAGATGATGGTCGGGTCGGACTGCAGTTTCATCTTCTGCTTGAGCCGATTGATGAACACCGCCGCGACCCGCGAACGCTCCTCGGGCTTGCCGGTTTCCTTCTCGACGATCGAGGCGAGCGTAACCAACTGCTCCGGCGAATTGAGCGGCAGACCGGGCATGCGCCGCTCCCAGATCTCATGCACGAGTTTGTCCCTTTGCACCTTCATGCGGACGATCATCTGCTCGCGCGTGACGCCGCGCGTGAACTTGTAGGTCTCCGGCATCAGCGTGCCCTCGTGCGGGATGTCGCGGATGTCGCCGCTGAGCACATCGTTTTCGGAGAGCCGCGCAACGATCTGCTCGGAGGTCAACCCTTCCGGAACCGTGAATGCGTGTTGGATCACCCTGCCGCTCATGATCTGGGAGACCACGTCGCGCAGGCTGGCACGTGCCGGGAATTGATACTCGCCGTATTTGAGGTCTTCGCGCGCCTTCATCAGCACCACGCCGCCGATGAACAGCCAAGGCTGATCGATCACCCCTTCGGCTTCGAGCAGATCGGCGATGTCGCGCACGCCCGAATTGCGCGGGATGACCACGATTTTCTCCTGCGTCAGCGGACCCGCCATTTCGAAACGTTGCTTGCCGATCACATAGGTCACGCCGCCGATCAGCGCGATCACCAGCACGATCGAGAACAGAGCGTTGGCGACCATGACCAGCGGATTGTGCGCGCGTTTGAATTGCCACATCGGCATCTTCACCTGTTCCGGTTCGATCGCGGTGCGCGGGCTGCGTGGAGCGATACGTCGTCCCGATGTCGCTGTGCCGTTTGTGCCGCTAATGCCGACGCCATTGGTGGCGCCATTGCCGTTTTGCGAATGGGGAGTGGGAGGCTCACGCAACGCACCGACGGGAGAACGGGCTGCGGGCTGGTCTTGTGCCGGCCGATTGACCTGAGGCATCCGCTGCGGATCAGTGCCGTTACCGCCGCGCCGCGGATAATTCGTACTCACCAACTCGTCCCCGCAGTCATGCCATGCCGCATCTTGCCGGGTCGTTAAACGTCGTTCTGCAAGTCCATTGCCGCCCATGGTCGCAGATTTCTCCCGTTCTGCCCATAGGGATAAGCAAATGTGGCGAAAGGTTGGAATTTGTTAATTTTAGGGTGATCAAACCGGGAATCTAACCCTGATAGCGTCTGAACATCAGGGATGCGTTCGTCCCGCCAAATCCGAACGAGTTCGACAGCACGGTATTGATCTCGCGTTTGCGCGCCTGATGCGGCACGAGATCGATCGGCGTCTCGACCGAAGGATTGTCGAGATTGAGCGTGGGCGGCGCGACATTGTCGCGGATCGCGAGGATCGAGAAGATCGCCTCCACCGCGCCGGCCGCTCCGAGCAGATGCCCGATCGATGATTTTGTCGATGACATCGAAATGCGACCGGCGGCGTTGCCGACCAGTCGCTGCACCGCGCCGAGTTCGATTTCATCGCCGAGCGGCGTCGAGGTGCCGTGCGCGTTGATGTAGTCGATTTCGGCCGCCGGTACGCCGGCCCGGCGGATCGCCATATTCATGCAGCGCAGCGCGCCGTCGCCGTCCGGCGCGGGCGCGGTGATGTGGAACGCGTCGCCGGAAAGTCCGTAGCCCGTGAGCTCGGCATAGATTTTCGCGCCGCGCCGCTTGGCATGTTCGTATTCCTCGAGCACGAGAATGCCCGCACCCTCTCCCATGACGAACCCGTCGCGATCCTTGTCATAGGGACGCGACGCCTTGGTCGGCGTATCGTTGAACGACGTCGACAGCGCCTTGAGCGCGGAGAACCCGGCAAGTGCAATGCGATTGACCGGCGACTCCGTGCCGCCCGTGACCATCACCTCGGCGTCCCCGAGCGCGATGAGGCGGCCCGCGTCGCCGATCGCATGCGCGCCGGTCGAACAGGCGGTGACCACCGCATGATTGGGCCCTTTGAGCCCGAACGCGATCGACACATAACCGGCTGCGAGGTTGATGATGCGGCCCGGAATGAAGAAAGGCGACACGCGGCGCGGGCCTTTTTCCTTCAACGTCACCGCGGTCTCCGCGATTCCCTCGATTCCGCCGATGCCGGAGCCGATCATCACACCAGTCGACGTCTGTTCCTCATAGTTCTTGGGTTTCCAGCCGGCATCGTCGAGCGCCTGCCGCGCGGCCGCCATTGCGAAGATGATGAAATCGTCGACCTTGCGCTGCTCCTTCGGCTCCATCCATTGGTCTGCGTTGAAAGTGCCGTCGCCGCCGTCCCCTTTCGGGATCATGCAGGCGATCTTGCACGACAGGTCGGAGACGTCGAAGCGATCGACCTGCTTGGCGCCGCTTTCGCCTGCGACCAGGCGCCGCCAGGTCGTCTCGACGCCGCAGCCGAGTGGCGTCACCATTCCCAGCCCGGTGACGACGACGCGTCTCATATTCGGCTCCTCGGCCGCGCACTAGCGCTGCATGTCCCGCGACCGCCGCGATCGCGAGCTTCCACCCGTCCCCCAAGTATTGAGGTGTTTACCGCGCCTCCGCGCTGATCGTCAGCTCTTGGCGTTCTTCTCGAGAAACTTTACCGCGTCTCCAACGGTCAGGATGGTTTCGGCGGCGTCGTCAGGAATTTCGCAACCAAACTCCTCCTCGAATGCCATGACGAGCTCGACGGTGTCGAGGCTGTCGGCCCCGAGGTCGTCGATGAAGCTTGCGCCTTCCGTCACCTTGTCGGGCTCGACGCCCAGATGCTCCACGACGATCTTCTTCACCCGCTCGCCAATGTCACTCATCGTCTTGACCTCTTCTTGATTTGGGATCGAACAACGACCCTGAGCCAACTCGGTTGCAGCCTCATGTGATCGACGGAACCAAACAGCACGAGTCGCGAGCGGACCCAAATTTCGTTCTCGCCGCGTAGTCCCAAGAGCCAACCGGTCGCCCCAGCCAGGCCGCGGTTCGGTTAACATACTTCCCAAGGCTTGACTAGCACGGGGGCAGCGCCCGGAATCAACGGGTTGTGCACATTATTCTAACCGTTAAATCATCGCCATTCCGCCATTGACGTGCAGCGTCTGGCCGGTCACGTAGGCGGCTTCGTCGGAGGATAAGTACACCACGGCCGCCGCCACATCGGCGCCGGTACCGAGTCGGGCAGCGGGCACGCGCGCGAGGATGGCCTCGCGCTGCTTCTCGTTGAGCTTGTCGGTCATGGGGCTCGTGATGAATCCGGGCGCCACGCAGTTCGCCGTCACCCCGCGCTTGGCATATTCCGCCGCCACCGATTTGATCATGCCGATCATGCCCGCTTTGGTGGCGGTGTAATTGCTCTGCCCGGCGTTGCCGGTCACGCCGACCACCGAGGTGATGCCGATCACGCGGCCGAAGCGCCGCCGCATCATGCCCTTCACTGCCGCGCGAACGAGACGGAATGTCGCGGTGAGGTTGACGTTGAGCACCTGCTCCCAATCCTCGTCGCGCAACTGCACCAGAAGATTGTCCCGGTTGATGCCGGCATTGGCGACCAGAATGTCGAGCTTGCTCATCAGCTCCTCGGCCTTCGGCACCAGCGCCTCGACCGAATCCTTGTTGGCAAGATCGCCCGGGATCACATGCACGCGCTCGCGCAATTCGGCGGCCATCGCATCGAGCACCTCGCGCCGCGTGCCGGAGATCGCCACTGTCGCGCCCTGCGCGTGCAATGCGCGCGCGATTGCGCCGCCGATGCCGCCGGTGGCGCCGGTGACGAGCGCGGTCTTGCCGTTGAGATCGAACATGCGCAACTCCCCTCGCTCGTCAGTCTAGCATGCCTGCCGGATAGAGTTGCATCAGCCGCGCGCGGCCTTGAGCGCTGCAATGTCTTCGGGCGTGCCGACCGCGGTGCCGGTCGCACCTTCGGCAATGCGCTTGATGAGACCGGTGAGAACCTTGCCCGCGCCCACCTCGTAGAAATTCTTCACGCCCGCGCCGGCCATGCATTCCACGCATTCACGCCAGCGCACCGTGCCGGTCACCTGCGCGACCAGATTGCGCACGATCTCGCCCGGATCGCTCACCGGTTTCGCCACCACATTAGCGATCACCGGCACGACAGGTACCTTCACGGACGTCTTGGCGAGCGCCTCGGCCATGGCATCAGCGGCAGGCTGCATCAGCGCGCAATGGAAGGGAGCGGATACCGGAAGCAGCATGGCGCGCTTGGCGCCTTTTGTTTTGGCGATTTCGACCGCGC
The DNA here is from genome assembly GCA_035501735.1 of Xanthobacteraceae bacterium. GTDB lineage: Bacteria > Pseudomonadota > Alphaproteobacteria > Rhizobiales > Xanthobacteraceae > PNAI01. Next base: position 8,998 of record DATJVR010000066.1, read on the forward strand.
GCTCGACCGCTGCCTTGTTTCCGGACACGACCACCTGGCCTGCGCCATTGTCGTTGGCCGCCTGGCAGACCTGGCCTTGCGCTGCTTCCTTTGCCACCGCCGCCGCTTCATCGAACGAAAGTCCGAGCAGTGCCGCCATGGCACCGGTGCCCACCGGCACCGCCTGTTGCATCGCGCGGCCGCGGATGCGGAGGAGCCGCGCCGTGTCGGACAACGAAAACGCCCCGGCCGCCGCGAGCGCCGAATATTCCCCGAGCGAGTGGCCGGCAACGAATTTCGCATCGCGCTTCAAGTCGAGCCCGGCCTCCGCTTCCAGCACCCGCATGACCGCGAGCGAAACCGCCATCAGCGCCGGCTGAGCGTTTTCCGTCAGCGTCAACTTGTCGGTCGGCCCTTCCCACATGGTGGCGGACAGTTTTTCACCGAGCGCCGCGTCGACCTCCACGAACACGGCGCGCGCCGACGCGAACGCTTCCGCCAGCGCCTTGCCCATGCCGACCGCCTGGCTGCCCTGTCCTGGAAACACGAATGCCGCCACCATGCCCGCCCTCGAAGCAATTTTGCGCCGAGAGACACCGCGAGCGGCGGCGCTGTCAAGCGACCCTCGTGTCCTGTCTCACACATAATTATGTGCGAAAGGAAACGGGCGGCTATGAAGCCGCCCGTCCATTCCTGAGCTCTTAGACAACAGGCAATCGGAGTCCGATCAGACCGCTTTAGCGATGCCGCCAGCCGTTCCAGCCTTCGGCGCCGCCCCAGCCATGGCCGTGACGGTGGCTATAGCCGCACCAATACCAGCCCGGCCCATTCCAGCCGCGCGTGTACCAGCAGTGCCGGTGGCCGCCGAAGATGAACGCGGCGTCTTGCGTGATGGCGGCTTGTTCGGCCGCAGCGCGGACGCCTTGGCTCGAACCCGGCGCGGCAACGGCCGCGACACCGGTCAGCGCGGCAATTGCGGCCGCTGCAATGATCAGCTTATGCATGGTTTCCTCCTTGGAGAGTTGGTTGCAAAGACGGCTCGATACGCCGCTTCTGAAGCGCAGGGCGCGCGCAGGAGCGTCGAAAGTAGTCAGAAAACTTTACAGACAGGAATTGGTTCCCGGATCTCACCTGCACGTGATTATTTTGCCAGTCCCTGCCGCCTTCGACACAGGCGATGCCCTCGAGCAGTCACTTCTGAGCGCTTGCGTTTTCGAGGCCCGCCTTCTAAAACCACACCGCTCCGTTATCCCGGCCGGGAGCTGAACGGACGGCGTCGATCCTCAAAAAGGGGAGAGACGTAGGGCCTCTTGGCCCGGCGTCCCGTGTTCCCGCCTTCTGAGCAGCGAGCCTTTCCGAAGGCTCGAAGGGCTTAGCGCCGGACAGCGAGCAGAAGGCATGATCCCGCGAAGCGGGACCGTTTCCGGATCAGGTCATGCCCAGACGAGGAAAGGCATCATGCCGCTCTACGAGCACGTTTTTCTTGCACGCCAGGATTTGAGCCCCCAGCAGGTCGAGGAATTGACTGCGCAGTACAAAGGCGTCGTCGAAGGCCTGGGCGGCAAGATTCCGAAGACCGAATATTGGGGCGTGAAATCGCTCACCTTCCGCATCCGCAAGAACCGCAAGGCGCATTTCACGCTGTTCAACATCGACGCACCGCCCGCGGCGATCAAAGAGATCGAGCGACAGGAAGGCATCAACGAAGACGTGTTGCGCTTCCTCACCATCCGGGTCGACGCGCTCGAGGAAGGCCCCTCGGCCATGATGCGCAAGGTCGACCGCGATCGCGAGCGCGATGAACGCGACGGCGGCGGCAGCCGCGAAGGTCGCGATGGCCGCCGTGGTCGCGGCCGTGACCGCGATGATCGGCGCCCGCGCGACGAAGGCGATGGAGGTGACATCGCCACCGACGACAGCATCGCGACGGAGGAGTGACATGGCATTCGGTCAAGGCGGCGGCTTTGGTGGCGGCGGTGGATTTGGCGGAGGCGGCGGCGGACGCCGGCCGTTCTTCCGACGCCGCAAGACCTGCCCGTTCACCGGCGCCAACGCACCCAAGATCGACTACAAGGATGTGCGGCTCCTGCAGCGCTACGTTTCCGAGCGCGGCAAGATCGTGCCGAGCCGCATCACCGCGGTGTCCGCCAAGAAACAGCGCGAGCTCGCGCAGGCGGTCAAGCGGGCGCGATTCCTTGGACTGCTGCCATACGTGATCCGCTAACGCGGGTCATACGGATCGAAGCCTGCGGGATCGTCCCGTGGGCCAATGGTTGGGGCGGACACCGGATCCGTCTCTAACCGCTCAAGGGAGCGGGACAGCTCGATGGTGCAGATTTTTCTCATTGGCCTGATCGCCGGTTTGGTCGCCGCGCTGATGTGCGCTTCGATTGTAACGAAGACGCTGATCTCCATCTTTCTTTTCTACCTCGCGCCGCTTCCGATCCTGATCGCCGCATTGGGCTGGAGCCATTGGGCGGGTTTGTTGGCGGCCGTGGTCGCCTCCTTAGCGCTAGCCGAGGAATTCGGCATTTATCTTTTCGCGTCGTTTCTGCTGTCGATCGGCTTGCCGGCCTGGTGGTTCGGCTATCTCGCGCTCCTGGCGCGGCCGGTCGCCAACGCGACAGCGGGCGCGCTCGAATGGTATCCGATCGGCCGGCTTGTGGTCTGGATCGCGATCGTGAGCGCGCTGATCGTGGTCGCCGGAATGCTGAGCGTAGCCACCAGCGAGGATATGCTGCGCGAGAAGGCTCGTGAAAGCGTCGAAGAATACCTGAGTCGTTCCGATCCCTCGCTCGATCCGCAGGTTCTCCAGCAAGCCGGACGCCGCTTCGAAACGCTCCTGCCGGTGGCGCTGCCCGGCGTGGCCGTGTTCATAACCATGATCAACCTGGCGCTGGTATGGCTCGCCGGCCAGATCGTGAAAATGTCGAACCGGCTGCGGCGGCCATGGCCGGACCTTGCCGGCATGGCGTTTCCTGCTTGGACCTCGGCACTGCTCGCGGCGGCCTGCGCCGGGATCCTTCTGACCGGTCTTCCCGGCATCACTTCGAGCGTATTCGCGGCAAGTCTCGCCACAATATATGGCGTGCTCGGCTTCGCGGTGCTGCATGTGATCACGCGCGGCCTGAACAACCGCGGTCTCTTGCTCGCCAGCGCCTATGTGGCAGTCGCCATGCTCTGGCCGTTTCTTCTGTTCGTGGCGCTCTTGGGTCTCGCCGACGCGACATTTGATATTCGCGGCCGCTTCGCGCACCGAACCGGTCCGCCGACCATACCGACCTGACGCAATTCGAAAACCTCACATGGAGATGACAAAATGGAAGTGATCCTACTCGAGCGCATCGCCAAGCTCGGCCAGATGGGCGATACCGTGCGCGTGAAAGACGGCTTTGCGCGCAACTATCTCCTGCCGCAAGGCAAGGCATTGCGGGCGACCAGTGCGAACAAGGCCAAATTCGACCAGATGAAGGTCGAGCTCGAGGCGCGCAACCTCCAGCTCAAGGGCGAGGCCGAGAAGATCGCGACCCGCCTCGACGGCCAAAATTTTTCGGTGCTGCGCCAGGCCGCCGAAACCGGCCAGCTCTACGGCTCGGTCTCCGCCCGCGATCTGGCCGACATTCTCACCAAGGGGGGCTTTGCCGTCGATCGCGCGCAGGTCGCCCTCAACGCGCCGATCAAGGCGATCGGGCGGCACAAGGTGCCGATCGCGCTGCACCCGGAGGTCGAGGTCTCGATCATGATCAACGTCGCGCGCAGCGCGGACGAAGCCGAGCGGCTTGCCCGCGGCGAGGAGATCATGATCCGCCGCGAGGAAGCTGCCGAGGCCGGCGAACAGGCCGGCGCCGCCGCAACAGCCCCTGAAGAAAAGGAAGCGGTGTTCTTCGAACCCGATGCCATAAAGTCGCGCCGCGGTAAGAAGGAAGCTTCCGCTGAGGACACCCCGCAATCCGGAGAGGCTAAGCCCGAGAAAGCGGAAAAGCCCGAGAAGCCCGGAAAGGCCAAGGCTGAAAAGAAAGCCTAGTCGAAAATCGGCGCGGGCTTTGGCGGCGGTGCCGCGGCGGGCGTGGTTTCAACCGGCGCCGCGGTGGGCGTTGCCGCCGGCGCGCGCGGCGTAGCGCGCGCGGGCTTCGGCCGCTCGGCTGCCTGCGCATGAGTGGATTGAGCCGCGCGCGCCGCCGGTCGGGGTCGCAACGGCGGTGGTGGCGGCAGGATGATGTTTTCTTCCGTCGGCGTCACTGTGGCCGTCGTTGACGGTCCCGTCGTCTCTGTTGCATCCGTCGGTTTTTCATTGTCCTCGGTCCGCGGCTGTTCCTCCGGTTTAGGCCGCGCCGGCCGGTACACTTCGTTCTCTGTCGGATTGTTGGGGTCGTCGGTATTCGGAATCGCATGCGGCGATTGCCGCGCGCGCGATCGTTTGGGCGCCCCGCTCTGACCTTCCGGCTTGGCCGCTTCGACTGTCTTGGGCGGCCGCGTCGCCTGCACCCGCGGTTGCGGCTTTACGTCGGTGTCCTTCGGTTTGGCGGCCGCGTCGACCTTTGTATCGGGCTTGGCGTCCGTCTTGGCATCAGGCTTCGTATCCGGTTTCGTATCGGTCTTCGGAGGTTGCCGTTTTGTCTCGCGCGTTCGCGGTGCCGAATTTGTTTCATCCTCACTCTTCGGCTTTGCGGTGTCGCGGCGGCTGGGCTTTGACCGGGGTTGAGGTTTTGATTCGTCGTGCTTTGCTGTTTCCGCCGGCGGCGAAGGCGAAAGAAACGACGGAAGCCACGACGGCGTGGAATCCTCGGTCTTGGGTTCGGGCTTGGCTTCCGTTTTCGGCGGTTGCCGTTTGGTCTCACGCGTCCGTGGCGCGGGATGAGCCTCGTCCTCATCCTTCGGCTTGGAAACGTCGCGGCGTCCGGCTCCCGACTTTGGCTCCGGTTTGGATTCGTCGTGCTTGGTCGCCTCTTCCGAGGGCGACGAGGGCGAGAACAGCGACGGAAGCGACGGCAGCCACGAAGGCGTGGAATCGTCTTTCTTCGGCTCAGGCGACGCGGGCGTTTCCCGCCGTTCGGCGTTGCGGGCCGGCGTATCGCGCGAACCGGCATCCCGACCCTGCCGCGTATCATTGGCGCCTGGCACGCTGCGCAGATAGTTCGCCAGCGCGGCCGCGCTTTGCCGGCTGTTTGTATAATGTTCTTTCAGATAATCGGTGAGATCGCCCACGCTTCTGCCCTTGGCGAGCCCGCGCGGACCATTGTGGCATCCCGAATCGGCGCAATCGGACTCAAACAGCGCGGAGGGCGGCTTGTCGCTGTAATTCTCGCCCTTCGATTCCGCATGCGCCGCCGAGGCGGCGAACAGCGCTCCGACGCCATAGGCAAGCAGCACCAGACGGGACACGGGCGACAATGCCGTTACTCCTTGCGAATGTTGCGGGCAAAGACCGCCACCCGCTGTGAGCCGGTCCCGGGAGACCTATTGCAGGTGCGCTGTCCCGGTCGGCTCCGCCGCGCAATCCCCGCATAGCATGTTGCGGTTTAGCACGGAATCACTTGCAGCCATGCCCACTTATTATCGCAGGAAATCGCCCAAGTGTGGCAAGTCGATGCATTCTGCACTGCAGCGTGTTTTCTACGACACACCTGTTCGTGCCAATTGCCCGCTGCGCGGGACTTTGGTCTAATATGTGCGTTAAGGAACAGGTACGCGCCATTGGCGCGAGTGGGGCATTCCGATCCGGGACCGTTGGTAGAGGCCAGCCGCCGGACGGACAGAGAATGTGGCGGGAGCGGCCGATGGACCGGTTGCTTCGAATTTTGTTGTCGCAGTTCGTGCGTCGGGGAAATTTCCAGCTAACCACGGCGCGGGGGACTGTTTTGACCTTTGGCGACGGCACCGGCGAGCCGGTCGTCGTCCGATTCACCACCACGGCAGCGGAACTCGCCGTCCTGCTCGATCCCGAGCTCAAGCTCGGCGAATGCTACATGGACGGCACATTCGTGGTCGAACAGGGCACGATCGCGGATGCGCTGGCCGTCTTGATGCATCAGCCGGCAGCCGCCGCGCCGCCCCACTGGGCGCGGCCGCAATGGCTCATGCGCTACCTTTACCGCCGCTTGCAGCAATTCAACCCGCGCACGCGCGCGCGCCGCAATGTCGCGCACCACTATGATCTCGACGGCAGGCTCTATTCGCTCTTCCTCGATGCCGACCAGCAATATAGTTGCGCGTATTTCGAGACCCCCGACCAGTCGCTCGACGACGCCCAATTCGCCAAGAAGCGCCATCTCGCCGCCAAGCTTCTCCTCGGCAATGGCCCCCGCGTGCTCGATATCGGCTCCGGCTGGGGCGGCCTTGCGCTTTACCTCGCCGAGTTCTGCGGCGCCAACGTGACCGGCGTCACGCTCTCACAGGAGCAGTTCGCCCGCGCCAGCGCCCGCGCGGCTGAAAAAAACCTTTCGCAAACGGTCGAATTCCGCCTGCAGGACTATCGCGACGTTACGGAGACATTCGACCGCATCGTCTCGGTCGGCATGTTCGAGCATGTCGGTGTCAACCACTACGATACGTTCTTCCGCAAGTGCACGCGGCTTCTGAACGACGATGGGGTCATGGTGCTGCATTCGATTGGCCGCCCGGAAGGCCCCGGCATCACCAACCCGTGGATCGCCAAATACATCTTCCCCGGCGGCTATATTCCGGCTGTTTCCGAGGTTGTGAGGGCCATCGAGCGGGCCGGCCTGCTGATAGCGGACATCGAGATTTTGCGGCTGCATTACGCCGAGACGCTCAGGCATTGGCGCGAGCGATTCCTCGCCCATCGCGAAGAGGCCGAACGGCTCTACGACGCGCGTTTCGTGCGCATGTGGGAGTTCTATCTCGCCGCCTCCGAGATGTCGTTCCGCGAGCAATCGATGATGGTGATGCAGATACAGATCACCAAGCGTCAAGATGTCGTGCCGCTCACGCGCGAATACATCACGCGCGAGGAAGCGCGATTGCGCGGGCTCGAAAAGAGTCAGCGTTTGCCGTGGCGTCTTGCGGGCGAGTGAATTTTTTCGCGCGATTGTCGCAGATTCATCGCGGTCAAGTTCTCCGATAAATTTTTTTCGATTTTATTTTCGCTCGGTGGGAAACGGGGAAAGCTGAATCCGTCATTGCGTAATCCGCGCGCGGGGTGCTAATTCATCGGCAGCGCACAGCTGCGCCTCGCCCAAAAGTTCGCATTGAAAAAAGTTCGCATCAATAATGTCGCGTCGCGAGCCTGCTGCGTTTGCCGAAAAAAGTGGGGTTGGCGTGAACGATTCAATCCCGGCCGATGTTTAGCGTCTAGCGAGTCCAGCGTCCCTACATTCGACACAGACGGATCCTTAGATCGCGAATCATGGCACCTGTCGATTCGATAGCGCGGAAGCTGACCGACGCCACGACGTCCTACCGCACTGCGCCGCACAATATCGAAGCGGAACAGGCGCTGCTGGGCGCGATTTTGGTCAACAACGAGGCGTTCTACCGCGTTTCCGACTTTCTCGAATCCCAGCACTTTTACGAGCCGATCCATCAGCAGATTTATGAACTCGCCTCGCAATTGATCCGCGCCGGCAAGGTGGCAAGCCCGGTCACGCTGAAGACCTTTATGCCGGCCGAATTCGAGATTTCCGGCCTCAATGCCAGCCAATATCTGGCTCGCCTCGCCGCCGAAGCCACTACCGTCATCAATGCCGCGGATTACGGCCGCACCATCAACGATCTGGCGATCCGCCGCAATCTGATCCGGATCGGCGAAAGCATGGTCAATGTGGCGTTTGACGCCCCGGTCGATTTCGCCCCGCGCGAGCAGATCGAGGACGCCGAACGCCACCTTTACGAATTGGCCGAAACCGGGCGCTACGGCGGCGGATTCCAGCGGTTTGCTCAAGCATTGGCGGTCGCTATTGACATGACCGCAAAAGCCAAGGAGCGAGATACTAAGCTTTCCGGGATAGCGACTGGGTTTATCAAGCTAGATGAAATGATGGGAGGGTTGCAGAAGTCCGACTTGATTGTCCTAGCGGGCAGGCCGGGCATGGGCAAAACCGCACTCGCGACTAACATTGCTTATTACGTTGCGAGCGCGTGGCAAGGCCAAACTCGGGCTGACGGTCAAATTGAAGCGGTAGCTGGGGGCAGAGTTGGCTTTTTCTCACTGGAAATGTCAGCCGAACAACTCGCTACAAGAATAATATCCGAGCAAACCGAGATTCCATCAAGCGAGATGCGACGTGGACAGATTAGTGATACCCAATTCGACGTAATTTATTCAGCCATGCGAGAAATGCAGGACGCCCCTTTGTATATTGATGAGACCGGCGGCCTCTCAGTGGCACAACTCGCCGCTCGCGCACGGAGACTGAAGCGTCAACGCGGTCTGGACTTGATGATCATCGACTACATTCAATTATTGCAGGGCTCTTCTAGGCGGGCCCTTGAGGGACGGGTCCAGGAGGTAACCGAAATCACTACTAGCCTCAAGGCATTAGCCAAAGAGCTCGATATTCCAATAATTGCGCTTTCCCAGCTTTCGCGCCAAGTCGAGAGCCGCGAAGACAAGCGTCCACAACTATCAGATCTTAGGGAATCCGGCTCAATCGAGCAGGATGCAGACGTTGTTATGTTCGTCTATCGAGAAGAATACTATTTGAAAAATCGAGAGCCCCATCAGTTGGACGCCAAGGGCAATCTACGCCCAGAGCACGTCGATTGGGAAAAGAAATATAGCGACGCGAGAGGAAAGGCCGAGGTTATTATTGAGAAGCAACGCCACGGCCCAACCGGGCCAGTCCAGCTTCATTTTGATGGGCGCTTTACGCGGTTTTCCAACTTGGCCGACGACGAGAGGCTTCCGGTCCGCACAGGGTCTTAAGCCCAGAATGGCGTCGCATTTTCCGAGTATTGCTTTACGGAACGTGCAACTAACATCATAACCTCCTCCCATGCCGCCCCGCCGATCCAAAACCGTAGCCCAGCCGGAACCGGCCCTGCCGCCCATGACGTCCGGTCCGCCCCAGGCCGAGGCCGCCGGCATCCTCACCATCAACCTTGCCGCCATCGCAGCGAATTACCGCGCACTCGCCCACCGCGTCCTTCCGGCTGAATGTTCCGCGGTGGTGAAGGCCGACGGCTACGGCTGCGGTCTCGCCCAAGTCACGCATGCCTTGGCCGCGGCAGGCTGCAAGACCTTTTTTGTCGCCCACCTCGAGGAGGCCCGCGGCGTGCGCGAGTTCGCGCCCGGCGCCGCAATCTATGTGCTCAACGGATTTCCTACCGGAACCGGTCCGGCTTTCGCGGAGATTGCCGCACGGCCGGTGATCAACAGCGCGGTCGAACTGGCCGAGTGGGACCAGTTCGTGGCTTCAAGCGGTTGGCGCGGCGGCATGGCGCTGCATGTCGATACCGGCATGAACCGGCTCGGGCTGTCGATCACCGAGGCCGCGGCCATCGCCCCCCGCATTCACCGCGGTAATCATGGCATCACGCTGGTGATGAGCCATTTCGCCTGCTCGGAACAGCCGGCGCATCCGCTCAATACCGAACAGATTCAGGCTTTCCGTGAAATCCGCACGCTCTATCGCGGCATTCCGGCGTCGCTCGCCAATTCCTCCGGCATTTTCCTCAGCCCCGCCGCCCATTGCGACATGGTTCGGCCCGGCGCGGCGCTTTATGGCGTCAATCCAACCCCGCTCCAGCCCAATCCCATGCAGCCCGTCATCGATCTCAAGGCGCGCGTGCTGCAAATCCGCGACGTGCCGCGTGACGCCACGGTCGGCTATGACGCCACCTGGACCGCCAAGCGCGATACCCTGATTGCTGTCATCGCAGCCGGCTACGCCGACGGCTTCATCCGGGCGGCAGCGGCGACCGCAGCGGAGCCCGGTCGGCAGGTCATCGTCGGCGGCGAACGCTGCTCGATCGTCGGCCGCATCTCCATGGATCTCTTCGCCGTCGATGTGACCGATTTGCCGCAAGGTGTGCTGCACCGTGGCGACTATGCGACGCTGATCGGCGGCGATCTGACGATCGATGAAGCCGCAATCCAGGCCGGCACCATCGGCTACGAGTTGCTCACCAACCTTGGCAGGCGTTTCCACCGTATTTGGGTCGAACACGAAGCCGGATGATTGGATCGGCTGGCTGCCATCACTAAATGTAGGACCATGGCGCGGCGCACTCCCACATATGTCTGTCAGAACTGCGGAGCGGCGACCGCCCGCTGGCAGGGCAAGTGTGAAGCCTGCGGCGCCTGGAACACCCTGGTCGAGGAAGGCGAAGCCGCGCGACCTTCCGGACCCGGCCGCGCTCCGCGCAAGGGCCGCCTGTTCGCTCTCGAGCCGCTGAGCGGCGAAGCCCACGAGGCCCCTCGCCTCGCCTCCGGCCTGCCCGAATTCGACCGCGTCACCGGCGGTGGTTTTGTGCGCGGATCCGTGCTGCTGGTCGGCGGCGATCCCGGCATCGGCAAATCGACACTCCTTATACAGGTGGCAGCGGCGCTCGCCCGCGCCGGCCAACGCGCCGTCTACATTTCGGGCGAAGAGGCGGTGGCGCAGGTACGCCTGCGCGCCGAACGGCTCGGCCTCGGGAAGCTTGCGGTCGAACTCGCGGCCGAAACCTCCGTCGAGGACATTGTGGCGACGTTGTCCGAGGGCAAGCCGCCGCGGCTGGTCGTGATCGACTCCATTCAAACCATGTGGACCGACACGGTCGAGGCCGCGCCCGGCACGGTCACGCAGGTGCGCGGCAGCGCCCAGGCGCTGATCCGCTACGCGAAAAAATCCGGCACCGCCGTGATCCTGGTCGGCCATGTCACCAAGGACGGCCAGATCGCCGGTCCCCGCGTGGTCGAGCACATGGTCGACGCCGTACTCTCGTTCGAGGGCGAAGGCTCGCACCAGTTCCGCATCCTGCGCGCGGTGAAGAACCGTTTCGGCCCGACCGACGAGATCGGCGTGTTCGAAATGACCGGCTTAGGTCTGCGCGAAGTGCAAAATCCGTCCGAATTGTTCCTCTCCGAGCGCGATCTCGGCTCGCCCGGCACCGCCGTGTTTGCCGGAATTGAGGGCACCCGGCCGCTACTGGTCGAAATCCAGGCGCTGGTCGCACCCACGGCATTGGGTACGCCACGCCGCGCCGTCGTCGGCTGGGACCAGAACCGTCTCTCCATGGTGATCGCCGTGCTGGAAGCCCATTGCGGCGTGCGGCTCTCCGGCCATGACGTTTATCTGAATGTGGCGGGCGGCCTGCGCATCAACGAGCCCGCCGCCGATCTCGCCGCCGCCGCCGCGCTCGTCTCCTCGCTCGCCCAGGCGCCCTTGCCGGCGGATGCGGTCTATTTCGGCGAGATTTCGCTGTCCGGCGCGGTGCGACCGGTGGCCCAGGCTGCGGCACGGCTCAAAGAGGCGCACAAGCTCGGCTTTGCTCGTGCGATTTTGCCCGAAGCCGGCCGCGAGGATGCGGTCGAGCCCGGGATCGCGCTCAACCCCGTCGCCATGCTGACGAATTTAGTGGCCGACATCGCCGAGCGCGGCAGTAAGGCACGCCGGACAGGCACTTAAGGCTGCGCTTTGAATCAAGGCGCGAACCGCCCTTGAATCAAAACATGAACGGCCTCTTGAATCGATACTTTAAGAACGCCCGCCTGTCTTGGCGTGTCGTCTTGAATCGATACTTTAACTGTCGGATGAATCGAAACCTTAAGACCCCGTCTCATCTATATTCTCCGACTCGTCATTCCGGGGCGCGGGCCGTGATCCCGCGATCCCGGAATCCATGATCCCGGCCGGGGATATGGATTCCCGCTCTCGCCGCTAAAGCGGCTCGGCCGGAATGACAAACTGAGGAATTTACTGCGGATCGTTGATCCGACCCTGGAACAGGATCGCGCCAGTGGCGTCGTCCACGAGATAGAACAGGAACGGCCGGTCGACGAAAAAGATCTCCTGCGGCACCGGGACGCTGGTTGGCACCATTTCGATCGCCGTGGCCGCGGCGGCCTCTGTTCCCGCCTCTTGCACATCGATCATCGCGGCGTGCTGGATCTGTCCAATCGCAAGCCGCTTCTTATCGGCCGGCACCCCGGTCATCCCGCTGAAGTCCGCCGCTTCGCGCGAAAAGGCGAGCGATATCCCCTCCTGCTGGAAGGCCCCTTTCAAATCCGTTTTGAACATGGCTTTGAAGCGCGGCAATGCCAGATCGACCATTTTTGGCTTGGCCTTACGCAAGGCCGCGAACAAATCCGTGAGTTCGGCCAAATCCATCCGTCTGCCGACCTCGGGTAGTCCCCCGATCGTGTTCGGCAGCACGATGATCATACCGATCGACTTGAGCCCGTAAGGTATTCGTAGGGCCCGGTAATTGTAACGCTCCACCAGCGCGTAACCGCCGAGCCGGCGCATGGTCGGCACCTTCGCAGTCTGGCCGGGCGAGAGATTGAACGTGGCGTCGATCGTCGCCCGTTTGTCGAAGCTTCGCTCCCAGGCTGCCTTGAAATAGACCGCGTTGAGCAGAACCGCGGGGGAATTCGGGTCGAGCCGATCGAGGATTTTGTCGATCTTGCCCTCGGTCTTCTTCTTGACCCAGCCGTTGATCGCATCGAGACCGACGCCGCGGAACACCTCTGCTGCATAATTGCTGCGCAACATATCGACGTAAGGAAAGGAAATCTCATCGGTCGGCTTGGGCATCACGATCGCATTGGCCGCCAAGACCTTGACCCATGGCACCCGGGTCGGCATCGCCACGCATTCCATGCCGTCCAACCGCGTCGGGCGCTTGCATTCGTTGCCCTCCTGGACCCGAACGCAGCGCTCGTTGTCCAATCTCATGTTGGGGGGACAGCGCGGCGGCACCGCGCTCTTGTCGTAGCCGTTAAGGATCGCCAGCAACTTGGCGTTCGCCGCATCGATTTCGGGGCGCGGCATCTTGTGCTTGAGCACACTCGCCATTTCGGTCTCGGTGTTGCCGCGCGTCCCCGCGAGCGCCATCGCCATCGCGGTCCCGATCGAATAGGGCGAGAACACGATATTGCCGGTTCCCGCCACGAATTGCCGGAACAGCGACTGACCGGAGGCGTTGTAGGCTGCAGCCAAATCCTTTTCCTGGGCCGCAGCGGGCAGGCCGAGCGTGGCGGACAGCAGGCACGCCAGTCCGGGCATGAGAATGTTGCGCGCACTCATCGAGGTCTCCGTCCGTCCCCACCCTAATCCACCCTGCCATGCCGGCCGTTCCAAGGTTCGGCGAAGGCAGAAACGTGGCCGGGACTTGAACCGGCGATGAACAAGATTGGGACAAGGGGATAACGCGGATGACGTGATCTTTTCAGGGGGCTATACACGGGCGGTATTGCTATGAGTTGGTTAATCTATTCCATCAAATATGCGGGCTCTTGCGGTTCGTAGCCCGCGGAAACAAGGTAAGGCTTCGGCGGCCTCCGATTCGCGCATCACTCTCGTGCAGCTGACTTAAGCGGAGCCAAGCACCACCCATGCCGGTCACCTGGCTTGATCTCCTCCTACTCGGCATCATGCTGGTGTCGGGCATCCTTGCCATGATCCGCGGCTTTATGCGCGAAGTGCTCTCGGTCGCGGCCTGGGCGGCGGCGGCGATTGCCACAATAGTCCTCTACGACAAGCTGCTCCCCGTTGCCGAATCCAACCTCGGCAGCGGAACCGTGGCCAAGGTGGCGGTGATTCTCGGCGTATTCCTGCTGACGCTGATCATCGGTTCGCTGATTACCGCCCGTGTTTCCGACCTTGTGCTCGACAGCCGCATCGGCGCGCTCGATCGTTCGCTCGGCTTCATCTACGGGCTCGCGCGCGGGCTGCTGATCGTGGTTGTGGCTTTCCACCTGTTCATCTGGTTCGTGCCCGAGAACAAACGCCCGGAAGGTGTCCGAGACGCAAAATCCAATCAGTTGCTATTGAGCACCGGCCAGTGGGTGCAGTCCCTGTTGCCGCAGGATATGGATAATTATCTATCAAGCCTGTTCTCGACGGTATTCAAGCGCCAGCAGAAAGGCCCCGATCCAGATGCGCCTGATTCCACGCCAAATCGGCGCCCAGATCGTAGCGGAAGCTTGAATCCCGCGGATCCGCGGAACGAACAGATCGGCTACGACCGCAGCGACCGAGCCGACATGCGCCAGTTGATTGAAGGTAGGACTCGATAGTACACGAGGGTCGATGGACCACACCTTGGACCAGGGCGAGTCGTTCGATTTAGACGCCGATCGCCTGCGTGAGGAGTGCGGCGTATTCGGCATCTTCGGCCATCCCGATGCCGCGGCGATCACCGCGCTCGGCTTGCACGCGCTGCAGCACCGCGGCCAGGAAGCGGCTGGCATCGTTTCCTTCGACGGCAAGCGTTTCCATTCCGAACGCCGACTCGGTCTCGTCGGCGACACGTTCTCCCGCCGTGAAGTGATCGACCGCCTGCCCGGCACCTCGGCCATCGGGCACGTGCGCTATTCCACCACCGGCGAAACCATCCTGCGCAACGTGCAGCCGCTGTTCGCCGAACTCGAAGGCGGCGGTTTCGCCATCGGCCACAACGGCAACCTCACCAACGGCATCACATTGCGCCGCATGCTGGTGCATGAAGGCGCCATGATGCAGTCGACCACCGACACCGAGGTGATCCTGCATCTGGTCTCGCGCGCCCGACGCAACCGTTTCGTCGATCGCTTCATCGAGGGTTTGCGCCAGCTCGAAGGCGCCTATGCCTTCGTCGGCCTCACCAATAAGAAGCTAATCGGCGCACGCGACCCGCTCGGCATCCGGCCGCTGGTCTACGGCAAGCTCGACGGCTTCCCGATCCTGGCTTCCGAAACCTGCGCGCTCGACATCATCGGCGCGAAATATATCCGCGATGTCGAGAACGGCGAGGTGCTGATCTTCGACGAAGAAGGCGCCCACACCCACAAGCCGTTCCCGCCGATCGCGCCGCGACCGTGCATCTTCGAATACATTTATTTCGCGCGGCCTGATTCCGTCGTCGGCGGCCGGCCGGTCTATGACGTGCGCAAAGGCATGGGCGCCGAACTCGCCCGCGAAGCGCCGGCCAAGGCCGATGTCATCGTGCCGGTGCCGGACTCCGGCGTGCCGGCCGCGATCGGCTTCTCGCAAGCGGCCGGAATTCCCTACGAGCTCGGCATCATCCGCAACCATTATGTCGGCCGCACCTTCATCGAGCCGACCCAGCACATCCGCCAGCTCGGCGTCCGCTTAAAGCACAGCGCCAACCGCGCCGTGGTCGCCGGCAAGCGCATCGTGCTGGTGGACGATTCGATCGTGCGCGGCACGACCTCGACCAAGATCGTGCAGATGATGCGCGACGCCGGCGCCCAGGAAGTGCATTTCCGCATCGCCTCCCCGCCGATCACGCACCCCGACTACTACGGCATCGATACGCCCGAGCGCGACAAGCTGCTCGCCGCCACTCACGATCTCGAAGGCATGCGCAAGTTCATCGGCGCCGACTCGCTCGCCTTCCTGTCGGTGAATGGCATCTACAAGGCGATGGGCTACGAAGCGCGCGATCCGGTGCGTCCGCAGTTCACCGACCACTGCTTCACCGGCGAATATCCCACAGGCCTGACCGACCAGACGGGCTTGCAAGCCCAGCCGCGGCAATTGTCGCTGCTCGCAGAAGCGGGCTGACGCGCCCCCTGGCCAACGCTTGGCTATGTCTTCGACCTAATGACGCGCCGCTTTCAGGCTGAAGCGGACATTGCGCGTTGGCAGCGCGGTCGAAAATGAGCCGGAGCTAGAATGGAATGGCTCGAAGAATGAACTTTCTGTCACAAATTAGTAAGTTGATTTCGTTAACCCAGGGGGCAAGAGTGGGCGCCTAATGGCGATAACAGAGGCGCCATGGACCAACGTATCCTTATTGCACAGCTAAACATCGACCACTATCGCCGGATGCTCGCTGCCGAGCAGGACGCGACAAAGCGGCAAACTCTTGTTCGTCTGCTTGCCGAAGAAGAGGCGAAATTGGCGGTCTTGAATGATCTGCCTGGCGACAACAAGCAAAAGGACGAGTGCTAGGTCGCCACCGACCACTCTCGCCAATGTGACAGCTGTACAGAAAACATCAGAAATTGCCGACGCTGAACATGAAGCGTGCAGCTAGTCTTTGAATCGAGCACCTCGGATCGAACGCCAAACTAAAATGGCCATACGGCAAAAAAAGAGAACCGGCCACGCATCAGCGACCGGTTCAGTCAGGAGCGAACGTGCCGCTAGAGCGGCACATCCAGTGAAATTGAAAAGCCCTAGTTCGACAGAGGCTTGCCGCTCGCGTCCTTGATCTGTTCGGACCACAGCTTTTTGATCGAGCTCTTGACGTTGGCTGGCATCGGAACGTAGTCGAGGTCCTCGGCCATCTTGTCGCCCTTCGCATAGGCCCATGCGAAGTACTTAAGGGCATCGGCCGCCGCTGCGGGATCTTGCGGTTGTTTATACATGAGAATGAAAGTTGCGCCGGCAATCGGCCAAGTCGTTGCACCAGGCTGGTTAGTCAGGATCACATAGTAGTGATCCGACTTTTCCCAGTCCGCATTGGCTCCGGCAGCTTGAAATGCCGCAGCATTGGGTGAGACGGTCTTGCCGTCTTTGTTGATCATGTTGACGACCGTCAGGTTGTTTTGTTTCGCATACGCATATTCGACGTAGCCAATTGCTCCCTTGGTGTTGCCGACATTTTGAGCCACACCCTCATTACCCTTGGCTCCGATGCCAACTGGCCACTCCACTGACGTGTTCGCACCAACCTTGTCCTTCCATTCATCGCTGACCTTCGAGAGGTAATCAGCCCAAATGAACGTCGTGCCCGATCCGTCTGAGCGGTGCACGACTGCAATAGCTTGAGCAGGCAATTTCGCGTTCGGGTTCAGCTTTTTAATGGCCGGGTCGTCCCAGCTTTTGATTTTGCCCAAAAAGATATTCGCGAGCGTTGGGCCATCAAATACGAGTTCCCCAGATTTGATGCCCTCAAGGTTCACCACCGGGATGTCACCACCGATTACGGTCGGGAACTGGATCAACCCGGATTTCTCAAGGTCGGCAGGCTTCAACGGCATATCCGAGGCACCGAACGTCACTGTCTTGCTCTGGATTTGCTTGATACCGCCACCGGAGCCGATGGACTGATAGTTGATGCCTGTCCCGGTCTCCTTTTTGTAGGCATCACCCCATTTTGCGTAGAGCGGGTAAGGAAAAGTTGCGCCCGCGCCTGAAATGTCGGCCGCGTGGGCATACGCGGACATTCCCAGTGCGACGAGGGCAGCCATTCCCGTTTTAACGGCGTGTGGACGCATGTTGGTCTCCTGTTGGGTGCTTTTTCTGTTCGAAATACCGAGAATTCCAGAATACGACATTTCGAGAATTCCAGAATTATGTTACATGTTTGTGACATTTCCTGGCTATGAAGGAGCCTTGTTGACAGATTGAGAGGTATCAATGAGCCAATCATTGGCCGTCGTCGGGCATGTTGCCCCCGCTTTCAGCGGCAAATCAATTTCGGCCCCGCACGCTTTGGCTGCTCTTGCAGCCCTCGGCCAATCTACTCGGTTGGCCATCTTTCGGTTGCTTGTGCAAAAAGAGCCGAAGGGGCTTCCGGCCGGTTCGATTGCAGACGCGGTGGGTTGTCCACACAACACTCTTTCATCCCACATTGCGATACTTGCGCGTGCGGGGCTGGTGCGGGGCAGCCGCAATGGGCGATCAATCATCTATAGGGCCAATGCTGCTGGCATTAGCGCGCTGATCGCGTTTCTTGTCACGGATTGTTGTGACGGTCGCCCCGAACTATGCGGGCTCACAGGCGCGGCCGATGCGGTCTGCGGCTGCGGTCCCGCTCCTAAAGATATTAAGAGACGGAGGTAATCATGGCTGAGAGGGAAGAGAAGAAACCCTTTAACGTGCTGTTTCTGTGTACCGGAAATTCCGCGCGTTCAATCATGGCGGAAGCGATTTTAAATCGCGAAGGCCGTCGAAACTTCCGCGCATTCTCTGCCGGCAGTCACCCGAAAGGGCAGGTTCATCCATATGCCTTGGATCTATTGCGCAAACTCAATTACGACGTCAGCGGGTTCCGCTCAAAGAGTTGGCTCGAATTTAGCGGGCCCGATGCAATGCCGCTCGATTTTGTATTCACGGTCTGCGACGACGCGGCGGGCGAACAGTGCCCGTTCTGGCCCGGTCAGCCGATGACTGCACATTGGGGCATGCCCGATCCAGCAGCAGCGACGGGCAATGAAGCGGAGGTCCGGTTCGCCTTCGCAAATACGTTTCGTATGCTCAACAATCGAATTTCCATTTTCATCAATCTGCCGCTGCGCTCGCTCGACAAGCTTACACTGCAAAAACAATTGGACAACATCGGCAAACCCAAGGACTCCGCCGCGTGAACCTCCATCGCCGCATGATAGCAGAGGGCTTAGGGACCGGCATTCTTGTCGCCGCTGTAGTCGGCTCGGGCATCATGGCCGAGCGCCTTGCCGGGGGAAATGGCGCCATTGCGCTGCTGTGTAATACCATTCCAACGGGCGCAATCCTCGTTGTGCTAATTACGATTTTGGGGCCGGTTTCGGGCGCGCATTTCAATCCGGCTGTCACGCTCGTATTCGCTGCCCGCGGCACAACACCCTTGAATGAAGTAATTCCTTATATCGCTGTGCAATGCGTTGGGGCCATTCTCGGAACGATGGTCGCTCATCTCATGTTTGATCTTGCGCCACTTATGATTGGAACTACGGCGCGCAGTGGAGCATCACAATGGCTTGCGGAGGCCGTGGCGACATTCACGCTCCTGATGGCAATTTTGGGCGGCGTCAAATATGCCCCGCAAGCGGTACCGTGGCTCGTCGGGCTCACGATCACGGCGACATATTGGTTTACGGCGTCAACCTCATTTGCAAATCCGGCCGTTACGTTGGGACGTGGCTTCACGACAACGTTCTCGGGAATAGCGATGAATGACGTTCCGGGCTTCGTCATCGCTCAGCTAATTGGGGCTGGTGCGGCATTGATAATCTCCAAAACAATTTTCGCCTCGCCAATGGAGACTAAGGTACAAGGCACGGTCTCGGTCTCTCCGAGAAAGTAAGCGGCGGTTAGTTAAGGGCGCCAGGCCCGCCGACTTTCTGGTCCAAGCACCGACGAAGTTTGAGCCGGAACCCTCGATCTTGTCATGGCCGGGCTTGTCCCGGCCGTCCACGTCTTTAAAAGTCATCAAACCTGAACGGCCAGGATGCCCGGCACACGGCCGGGCGTGACACCATGACTAAACCCCTCGCCTCCCGCATCGCGCTCGTGACCGGCGCCTCGCGCGGCATCGGTCATGCCACCGCGCTCGCGCTTGCGCGCGAGGGCGCGCACGTGGTGGCGACCGCGCGCACGGTCGGCGGCCTGGAGGAGCTCGATGACGCCATCAAGGTCGTCGGCGGCACGGCGACGCTCGTGCCGCTCGACCTGCGCGACATCGAAGGCATCGCCCGGCTCGCCCGCGCGCTCGACGAGCGCTACCGCCGCCTCGATATCCTGATCGGCAATGCCGCCGTGGTCGGCCCCTCCTCGCCGCTCGATCACGTCCAGCCGAAGGACTGGGACGAGGTGCTCGCCGTCAACGTCACAGCCAACTGGCAGCTGATCCGCCACTTGCACGCCTTGCTGCTGCGCTCGGACGCCGCCCGCGCGGTGTTCGTCACATCAAGCGCGGCCGCGAGCCCGCGCGCCTATCGCGGCGCCTATGCGATGTCGAAGGCCGCGCTTGAGGCGATGGCGCGCTCTTACGCCGCCGAAACCGCCTCGACCAACATACGCGTCAACCTGTTCAACCCCGGCCCCACGCGCACCCGCCTGCGCGCCACCGCGCGGCCGGGCGAAGATCCGCTGACGCTGCCGACGCCGGAGACCGTCGCAGAAAAGATTGTGCCGCTCTGCCTGCCGGGTTTCGTTGACAGCGGGAAGGTCTACGACTTTCGCGCCGGCAAGCTCCTGTCATTTCAGCAGCCCGCATAGCATTTCACGAGGTCTTCTGGTACGTCATCGCCCGATTTGCTAGTGTCGCGAGCGCTTGCAAATTCTCGAAATTTCTTTCGACCATCGATTTGATTAAGGGGGCTCCATGAAAATCCGCAATCTTGCGACGCTTTCCGTATTGAGCCTGCTCGCCGCGCTGCCGAGTCAGGCGTTCGCCGCCGGTCCGGACCTTGTGGCTTATCTCGATCTTTCGGCGATGCAGGTGATCACCAAGAACCAGGGCAACCGGACGGCCGAGCCGTCGGTCACCACCGTGACGTGCCAGCGTTACGGGAGCGACAACGGCTGCTGGATCATCCCAGTTCTCGTTTCTTGTGGGCCGGGATTGCATCCCTTGAATCCAACGCAGCTCAACTTACCGGTGCCCCGTCTCAGGCCCGGTCAATCCCATGTCGTGGACATCAGGGCCTGCATCAAGACGCCGACGATACTGACGAAGGATGAATGCGCCGTGTACGACGTCTGGGCCGACGCGTTCTACCAGGTGGCCGAAACCAACGAAGGCAACAACATGCGAAGCACCATCGCCTTTTGCCGGCGCCCGCCGCCGAGCAATATTCAAATCAAGCGCAATTGATCGCCGAGTCCGGCGCGCCGCGCCAAAGTCTCGTTTCACCTGCGCTGGCGTCCAGCGTAAGGGTTTTTCTTCTCACGCAGCGTGAGGCGGATCGGCGTGCCGGCAAGCGCGAACAGCTCGCGCAATCCGTTGACCAGATACCGTAGGTAAGATTCGGGCACCGCATCCGCGCGCGTGCAGAACAGCACGAAACTCGGCGGCCGCGTCTTCGGCTGCGTCATGTAGTTGAGCTTCAGCCGCCGCCCCGCCACCGCCGGCGGCGGATTTTCGCTGATCGCCTGCTCCAGGAAGCGGTTGAGCGCGGGCGTCGGCACGCGCTTGTTCCACACCGCATGCGCGTCGAGCACCGCCTGCATCAGCCGGTCGAGCCCCTCGCCGGTCAACCCCGATACGCCGACCAACGGCACGCCCTTGATCTGCGCGAGCCGCCGGTCGGCTTCGTCGCGCAGTTTTTTAAGCGCGCCCGGCTTGCGTAGAGCGAGATCCCATTTGCTCATGCCGAGCACGAGCGCGCGGCCTTCGCGTTCCACCAGATCGGCGATGCGCAGATCCTGATCCTCGAACGCTTGCTGCGCCTCCATCAGCACCACCACCACGTCCGCAAAGCGAATGGCATTGAGTGCATCGGCCACTGAGAGTTTTTCGACCTTTTCCTGCACCTTTGGCCGGCGCCTCAGACCCGCGGTGTCGTGCAGCTGGAATCCGTGCCCCTGCCAGGAAAAATCCACCGCGATCGCATCGCGAGTGATCCCGGCTTCCGGCCCGGTCAGGAGCCGTTCCTCACCGATCAGCCGATTGATCAACGTGGACTTCCCGACGTTCGGCCGCCCGACCACCGCGACGCGAATGGGCCGGCCGGGCTCGCCTTGCTCCTCATGCGTAGCCTCATCCGCCGGCTGCGCGGTCTGCTCCGGCAATGCCGCACGCAGGGCGTCGTAAAGATCGCCCATTCCCTCATTGTGCTCGGCCGATATGCCGATCGGCTCGCCGAGATTGAGCGCGTAGGCTTCGAGCCGCCCGCTTTCGCCCGCTTTGCCTTCGCATTTGTTGGCGACCAGAACCGTGGGCTTGCCGGAACGGCGCACAAGATTGGCGAAGTCGCGATCGACCGGCACCGGACCGGCGCGTGCATCGATCACAAAGAACACCGCATCGGCGGATTTGATCGCGGCTTTGGTCTGCGCCAGCATGCGGCCGGCAAGGCTTTCCGCCGCGGCATCCTCAAGCCCAGCCGTATCGATCACCTTGAATGACAGATCGCCGAGCCGACCGGTGCCTTCGCGGCGGTCGCGCGTGACGCCGGGCGCGTCATCGACCAGCGCCGAACGCCGTCCGACCAGCCGATTGAACAGCGTCGACTTGCCGACGTTGGGCCGGCCAATGATGGCAATAGTGAAACTCATGCTGCGGTCCGCGCGAGGGGCGGCTCATGACCCGTCTCAACAATTCAACGCGAGAATGTGCCCGGCGGCGGGGCCGCGGGCCAGGAACCCGGAAGCTGCGCGGGCTGTTGCGGCGGCGGCCATGGCGCCGCCGATTGCGCCGGCTGCTTGACCGGCGCCGGCGCCGAAGTTGCAGTCGGCGCGGTCTGGGCCGGCGCCGGGGCCGTCGGCCAAGCGGTGGCCGGAGCCGCATTCGGCTGGACCGTGATGGTGGTTGCCGGCCGTCGCGCGGGCGCCGCTGCGGATTTCGGCCGCGGCTTGGGCTTTGGCTTTTCGGCCTCTGTCTCGACCGGTTTATCTTCCGGCGGCGTTTCGGTCGCCGTCGGCGGTTGAGCGGGGGGCTGATAGCCCTTCACCAGATCCGGCGGCACGCCCTGCGGCACGCCAGGCACGCCTTCCGGGAACAACGGCTTGCGCTCTCCTGGCAGCGGCTTTTTCGGATTGAAGACATTCTCCAGATTGTCGAGCGCATCGCATGACGCCAGCGAAAGGCCGAGCGCCAGCGCGCATAAGAGGCTCACCGCCCGATGAAACCTGCGCATAGCCATCCTCAACTCTTGCCGCCCGCCCGGATCATCGCCAGCAAAACGTCGCTCTGGCTGCGGATACTGCTCGGTGTTTCGGGATCAGCCGTTATCATGTCGATCCAGCGCCGCGCCGCGGTCGGATCGTTTGCGCGCCAGGCCGCGAGCGCAAGCAGCGCGCGGGCGCTGTGACGAAAGGCGCGATCCGGCCCGGTCAGCGGTCCGATGCGGCGGTTCAATTCATCGTAACTCGCGTTGTCCGCCAGGATGTAACCCGCGCGCAACGCCGCCAGGTCCTGCAGCGCCGGACCAAGCGCGCGATCGGCCGAAAGCTTGTCCAAGCTCTCGACCGCGGCCTTGGGATCGCGCTGCGCCATCTCCGCGGCTTCCCGGATACCGGCGAGCGCGCGGTAGCTCGCGGTTCCCTCCTTGGCGATCTTGGCGAACGCCGCCTCTGCCTCGTCGTGCTTGCCCTGCTCGCTGAGGGATACGGCTCGGATGAACTGCGCGCCCGCCTCCGCCGCGATCTTCGATTGCCAATATTGATAGCCTTGCCGGCCGCCCACGCCGAGAATGACGAGGACCGCGAGCGCAATGACGTAGCCGCCATAGCGCTCCCACAATTTTTTCATTTGTTCGCGGCGGACTTCCTCGTCGACTTCGCGAAAGATATCGGACACCGAAATTCTCCGGCCGTTATCGGCAATAACGAATTAAGATCATGCAAAGGCTGATAAAACATTGATATGGCGGAGGCAAGGCAAAGCCGCCGGCACGCGCTGCAAGTCCTCGCGACGCGAAGCTGCGCCCGAGCTTTGAAAAAGCCCTCGGCCTGACAAACCGAGGGAGCGGCGCGCCGCGAGGCGCTACCGATTCAGTTCGCCTTCCGGCGCGCGTCCAATCACGCAGGACGCGACGCCTCGCAGCGCACCGCTGGCGGCGACTTTTCACCTCGGGACCGTGCTTCCGGGCCCGGACAGGGGGCATCAGCCCGCCCTGATCCCGCCGGCTTTCGCCCGCGTTCATCCGGTCCGCGTCCAGCCATTGAAGGCAGCCCCACGTAGTTGGAGCGGACGGCGACCCGAGGCGTCCCGGACGTGCGATTACGAGCCGCACGCGCGGGCGCCGTATCCTGTCCCGCGCTTCAGAACGTCTCCGGAAGGCGCCCTCGGCGGACAGGACCACGCGGAATAAATTCCTACATTATGGCGATGTTAGGGCGGCGAAAATTTTGCGACCGCCGGCATTTCCATTGTCCGTTGTTGTGATCGCGATCAGAAGAGAAGCGGACATCGTCCGTCGCTGAATTTTGGGCGCAAATGACCCGTAACGACGTCGTTCATACCCTTCACGGACCGACGTGTTGAAACCAGCTGAATTGAAATCGTTGAACGATGCCAGTGGGCGTCTGATGGTCGTGCCGGCGGGTCTCAACCAGCTTGAACCCTCGACCGAGTATTTGACCGAGCGCGCTCGCGTCGTATCGAACGACCGGCAGGCCGCTGCATCGCTCCGGCCCGTCCAGCGCAAACGTTCCGATGATGACGTGGCCGCCCGGGCGCACGGCCTTGCGGACGCAATCGACGTAGGCCTTGCGGTCATGCGGTTCGGTCAGGAAGTGAAACGCGGCACGGTCATGCCACACGGCGTAGGTCTTGGCCGGCTGCCACGTCGTAACGTCAGCGACGATCCAAGCGACCCTGTCAGCGCGTGCACCAAGCCTATTCCGCGACGTTGCCAGCGCCTTTTCCGAGAGGTCGAGCACGGTGACCGATCGATACCCTTCGGCGACAAGGGCATCGACCAAGCGAGATGCCCCGCCTCCGATATCGATGATCGATGCGTCCACGCCCACGCCGGTGGCTCGGATGAGGTCAAGCGAAATCTCTGGGCTTTCCTGAAACCAGCTGACGTCGCGTTCGCCCTTGGCTTGGTAAACGTTTTGCCAGTGGGCCTGTCTTTCAAACGTGCTCACGTCTATTTTCCATTGCCGTTCGAGCGCATTCGTCAGGAGCTTATATGTTATCTGCCCCCATTCTCGACAATAAGGACCCGGAGGCGTCCTCGGTGTTCGAACCGGCCGCCCTCCTGCGCGAAGCCCGACGGCAAAAGGGGTTATCGCTCGCAGAGGTTCCCGCCCTCTGCATTCTCGATCCGGACGGCGATATTACGCGTCGCCTGAAGAGTTCCGGACAGGCGAAGCTCTCTAATAATTGGCCTTGCTATCACACCGAACTTTACGAATTTACGCTTGCGTGTAGAACAGTTGGTATCATCGGCTGTGCCGTTGGAGCGCCATTCGCCGTTCTGGTTGCCGAAGAACTCTTTGCCTGCGGCTGCCGAATGCTGATCAGCTTGACTTCGGCGGGGCAGATCAACGCCGTGGGCAATCCACCCTATTTTGTCGTGATCGACCGCGCGCTGCGCGATGAAGGCACCAGTTATCATTACGCGGCACCGGAGGCCTTTGCAGAAGCCGACCTTGATATCGTCAAGACGGCGATGGATGCCCTGACGGACAAGGGCCTGCGCGTCTTCGCCGGAGCAAGCTGGACAACGGACGCACCGTTCCGTGAGACCGCAGCCGCAATCGCCGCGTCACGCGCAAAGGGCTTGCTAGCGGTCGAAATGGAGGCCGCCGCGCTCTACACATTCGCACGCAAGCGGAACAAGGCCGTGCTTTGCCTCGCGCATGTCACCAATACGATGGGACTCGCCGACCGGGACTTCGAGAAGGGCGAAGCGGATGGCACGGCCGATGCCTTGATGATCCTTGAAGCGCTTACCGAAGTGCTTCCCCAGCCCGTTGGCGACTAGTGTGTCGTCAAAAAACCAAAACTTTATCGGCTTCGAGGGTTGCCGTCGCCAACTCATCCATTGAGCTGCGGCGCGCACCTTCAATCAGTTCGCCGTCACCGATGCCGCGTGCGTCCATGCAGGTACCGCAAAGCAGGATGATGCCTTTGCCGGCTATGATCCGCTTCATCATGCGTTCAATGTTGTAGTAGCCGTCCGGCGTCTTCTGTTGAGATTTCGCAGACAGCACGGCATCCGCCAGCAAGAAGATCGTGACCTCCATCGGCTGCTGCTTGAGAAGCGCATGTGCAAGACGGAGCGCGTTGTATGTGCGCTCAGTGCCATAGGGCGGGTCGTTGATGATGAATAAAGCCTTCATAGTAAATACTATGCATCAAGCCGGATTCTGCAAATTGACACGGATCAATCAGGATCGGCATAACGGACGCTCCTGCACAAAGTGGATTTCAGGCGATGTCCGCATGGCGACGCTAAGAGGGGTATAGCCGAATGGTTTTGCCATGCGCGATCGGTCGAAATTGATCCGCAGACAAAATCGAAAGCGATCGAGATGCTCCGGACACAAAACAAGCATCCGGTCTTGCCCGGCCTGTTTCTTTCTGATCAGCCTTAATCGCCTTCAGAAGATCAATCCGCCCTGGAGCCAGCTATGCCGAAAAATCCCTTCACCGACGTTTGGCAATTTCTCACCGGAACTACCGACGACTATCTCGCTTTGGGAAGCTGGCGGTATCTAATTTTTGCATTTTTTTGGGCGCTGGTTATCGTCAGCATCACCGTTGCCTTCCGCAACTGGAAGGAAGACCCACAGCAGCGCACCGGCCGTCACTTCGGAACGTGCTTGGCGCGTATCCTCATCGGCTGCATGTGGTTCGAGGGGATGCTGTGGAAGCTGCCGCTGCCTGCGCCGGGCGGACTGCAATATTGGACTGAGCAGGAAACTACTCGCGCGGCGTTCGAGGCCCATGGCGCCTTCATCAAAGACTTCGTACTCCCGCATCTGGCTTGGTTCGGGCCGCTGGTCTTCCTGGCTGAATTAACATTCGCGGCTTCTCTTATCCTCGGTCTTGCCGTGCGCACCATCGGCATCCTTTGCATCCTGTTCGTCTTGCAGCTTTGGCTTGGAATTTATCGGCCAGGCGATCCCGCCGAATGGCCGTGGACCTATATCTTTCTTGCAACGCTGATTTTCCTGTTTGTGATTTACGCGGCCGGCAGGTCTCTCGGCTGTGACGCGTGGTTGCGTCATCACGTGGCAAGCGTGCGCAACGGCTCAAGCCTCTGGGGCAGACTTCTGCGGATTTCGGGCTAGCGCATTATTGGCGCGCCCAGCACCATGTTGACTGTGTATAAATTCCGTTGTTGGCACGTTTGAGACTTCACCCAATGTCTGCTCTGCCGTCGCTAACGGGGTAATGGCCGACATTGCGGATTAGGGCCGAAAACGACGCTCCTGACCCTAAGTCGACGTAAGCTGTTTGGAATTGTTGCTTGGCAAAGCGACCGCGGCGGACGTCAACCAGCCGGCATGTGCGTCAACTGGTCGATCTTTCGCTGATGAGCAATGGATGCTCTCGCACCGGTGGTCTTCGTCAGCAGGTCGAGAGTGTCCTCATCGTCGTCCTGCACCGGCATGAGCGCCTGATCCATGAAAGCGTGCCGTCGCGGGTCACGTTCGATGCGGCGCTTCAGCTTGAGCATCCACCAG
>DATJVR010000067.1:0-30974 GCA_035501735.1 Xanthobacteraceae bacterium
TGTGGAGCCTCAAGAGGTTGTTCTCGGTCAAGCCAAGTCTGCTGATGGGTGTTTTATCATCGATGCCGGCGTGTGGCCTATGCCAATTGTATCGATGCAGCCATGGCGACAATTCCGCTTTTCGTTGATGTGAGTTTTGGAAGGCCTGAGCGTAAGCCCACTCGCGCAGGCTGGTCTGGATGAAGCGTTCAGCCTTGCCGTTGGTCTTGGGAGTGTAGGGCTTGGTGCGGATGTGGCGCAGTCCGAGCCGTCTGCAGGTCCTGCGGAACGCGAAGGACTTGTAGCAGGAGCCGTTGTCGGTCATGACGCGCTCAACCTTGACGCCGAGGCTTTCGTAGTAAGCGAGCGCGGCCTTGAGGAAGACGATGGCGCTGCGCCTCTTCTCGCTCGGCATGACCTTGGCGAAGGCGATGCGGGAATGGTCGTCGATGGCGACGTGGACATATTCCCAACCCACGCCGCGACCATTGCTTTGTCCTCTACGATCCCCGGTGATGCGGTGGCCGATCTGATTGAACCGGCCGAGCTTTTTGATGTCGATGTGGATCAGTTCGCCAGGCCGTTCGCGCTCGTAGCGGCGCACCGGCGCGGCGGGTTCCAGAGCGCCGAGCCGGTTGAGGCCCAGTCGCCGGAGGACGCGGCTAACCGTGGCCGGCGACAGCGAAAGCTCGGCGGCGATCTGCTTGCCGGTGTAGCGCTGCCGGCGCAATCTCTCGACCGCCGAGCATGCGGCAAATGCTGTTTGGCTTGGCGATGACAGAGGGCGTGAGGAGCGATCGCGCAAGCCATCCACGCCTTCCGCGCGGAAGCGGTCAACCCATTTGGCTACAGTCTTCGGTGTCGTGCGGTACTGCCGCGCGACAGCAGCTCTGGGCAATCCACCATCAATGACCGCACGCACCATTTCCTCTCGACCTCTTGGGGTAAGACGAGCATTCTTATGGGTGTCCATTCGGTCCTCCGCGAATCGCTGGTGTTTGGCGACTTCAGCGTTCCCGGTCCGGACCGAATGGACAACCTCCTGAAAGTTCACATCTAGGCGGCGGCAATCCCGATCCGCTTGATTTCCCACTCGAGCGCGATGCCGGATTTTTCCTGAACTCTCCGCCGCACCGTCTCGCCCAGCGTCTCGATATCGGCCGCGCTGGCGCCGCCGAGGTTGATCAGGAAGTTGCAGTGCATCTCCGAAACCTGCGCCTGGCCGATTTGCAGGCCGCGGCAGCCGGCCGCGTCGATCAATTGCCAAGCCTTCTGACCCGGCGGATTCTTGAACGTCGATCCGCCGGTGCGGCTTTTGATCGGCTGCGTCGCCTCGCGCGCCTCGGTGATCTTGTCCATCTCGGCCGCAATCGCCGTGCGGTCGCCCGGGGTGCCGGCGAATGTCGCCTGCGTAAAAATCAAATCCTCCGGCGCGTCCGTATGGCGATAGTGAAAACCCATGTCGGCATTCGACAACTCGCGGATATGGCCCTGCCGATCGACCGCACGGGCGGCCATGAGCGCGTCCTTCGTTTCGCGCCCGTAGGCCCCGCCGTTCATGCGCAGCGCCCCGCCGATCGCGCCCGGAATGCCGCGCAAAAACGAGAGTCCGGCGATGCCGGCCTCCTGCGCTGCGCGCGCGACCTTCACGTCGGGAACAGCAGTCCCCGCGATGACCCGACTGCCGTCGATCCTGATCTCGTTGAACCCGCGGCCGAGCCGCACCACGACGCCCGGCACGCCGCCGTCGCGCACGATGAGATTGGACCCGAGACCGATCACCGTGACCGGAATGCTTGCCGGCAACGCGCCCAGGAAATACGCGAGGTCTTCCTCGTCCTCCGGCATATAGAGCACCTGCGCCGGCCCACCGACACGAAACCAGGTCAGCTCCGCCAGCGATTGGTTGGGCAGCAACCGCCCGCGCAGCTTCGGTACCGCCGCCTTCAACTCCGGCACAATGTCGGGGAACATCAACCGAGCGCCTTCAACTCGCCCGCCAGCGCATAGGCCAATTGAGTGATGTTGCCGGCGCCGAGACAGACCACATAGTCGCCCGGCCTTGCGAGCCCCTTCACGAGGCCGGCAAGATTCTTCGGACCCGGCAGCGGAATCACCTGCCGATGGCCGCGCGCGTGAATCGCCGCAACGAGCGAGTCGCGGTCGGCCCCCGCGATCGGCGCCTCGCCGGCCGGATAAACGTCGGCCACGATCACGACGTCGGCATCGTTGAAGCAGGTCGAGAACGACTCGAACAGCGATTTCAGCCGCGTATAGCGATGCGGCTGCACCACCGCGATCACCTGCCCCTTGGTCGACTCGCGGGCCGCTCGTAGCACCGCTGCGATCTCGACCGGGTGATGGCCGTAATCGTCGATGATCGCCACGCCGTTCCATTCTCCCGCGCGGGTAAACCGCCGCCGCACGCCGCCGAAGCTCGCCAGCGCCTTGCGGATCAACTCATCGCTCACCCCGAGCTCGCGCGCCACCGCGATGGCCGCCGTGGCGTTGAGCGCGTTGTGCCGGCCCGGCATCGGCAGCATGAGCTTGTCGATCACATGCGCGTTGGCACCCGCTGCATCGCGCACCACCACCGAAAATCGCGAACCGCCGTTGGAATGGTCGAGATCGATCAACCGCACATCGGCCTGCGGATTTTCGCCATAGGTGATGACGCGGCGATCCTCGATGCGGCCGACGATGCGCTGCACGATCGGATGGTCGGTGCACATCACCGCAAACCCGTAGAACGGCACGTTCTCGACAAAGGCGCGAAACGCCTCCTGCACCGCCGCAAACGTCTGGAAATGATCGAGATGCTCCGCATCGACATTGGTCACGACGGCGATGTCGGCGGGCAGCTTCAAAAAGGTGCCGTCGGACTCGTCGGCCTCCACCACCATCCAGTCGCCGGCGCCGAGCCGCGCATTCGTGCCATAGGCATTGATGATGCCGCCGTTGATCACCGTCGGATCGAAATGGCCGGCGTCAAGCAAAGCTGCGACCAGCGACGTGGTCGTGGTCTTGCCGTGGGTGCCGGCGACCGCCACACAGCTTTTCAGCCGCATCAGCTCGGCCAGCATTTCCGCGCGCCGCACCACCGGCAGGCGTTTGGCGCGCGCCGCGATCAGCTCCGGATTGTCGCGCTTGATGGCGGACGACACCACCAGCACCTCGGCGCCGTCGACCAGCGCCGCCTCATGCCCGATCGTGATTTTCGCGCCCTTCTCGCGCAGCCGCTTGACGTTGGCATTGTCGGCGGTGTCGGAACCCTGCACCGTGTAGCCGAGGTTGATCAGCACCTCGGCGATCCCGCTCATGCCGATGCCGCCGATGCCGACGAAATGGATCGGTCCTATTTCGGGCGGCAGTTTCATGCTTGCAAACTCCGACAGCTACTGCCGTGGCGATATCACACTCGCGACCTTCAGCACCAGATCGGCGAGCCGCTCGGCGGCATCGAGCGCACCCGCGGATTTGGCCGCCGCGGCCATTTTAACCAAACGGCCCGGATCGGCTGCAAGCGCACCAACCTCTGCGGCAAGGCGATCCGGCGTGAAATCGGTCTGGTCGAGCCGGATTGCGCCGCCTGCCCGCTCCAGCACGCCCGCATTTGCGCGCTGGTCCTGGTCGAGCGCATGCGGCAGCGGCACGAGGATGGCGGGGCGGCCGATCGCGGCCAGCTCGGCCACTGTCGAGGCGCCGGAGCGCGAGATGACGAGATGGCTCGCCGCAATGCGCGCCGGCAGATCGGGAAAGAATCGCGCAACTTCGGCCGAAATCTGAGCCCGCGCATAGGATTGCCGCACGCGATCGAAATCCTCCTCGCGCGCCTGCTGCACGACCTTGAGCCGTGCGCGCAGTCGCGCATCGAGCATGGCCAAACCGTCCGGCACGATATCGGACATGACTTTCGCGCCCTGGCTGCCGCCGAACACGATCAGATTGAACGCACCGCTCGCATCGAGCGGCGTGTACGGAACAGCGGCCGCCGCCACCACGACGGGCCGCACCGGATTGCCGGTATGCGTCGCCTTGGCGGCCAGCGCGGGCGTCTTGTCGAGCACGCCGGGAAAGCTCGTGGCGATCGCGCTCACGCGCGAACTCAGGAATTTATTGGCGCGACCCATCACCCCGTTCTGTTCGTGGATCACGGTCGGGATGCCGCGCCACGCTGCCGCCAGCACTGGCGGAATGCTGGGATATCCGCCGAAGCCGACCACCGCCGCAGGCCGTAATCGCCCGAGCAGCAACCACGCCTTCATCACGCCCAGACTCAGCATCGCCGCGGTGCGTGCGAGCGAAACCGGATCGCGCCCGCGCACCGTGGCGCTGGGGATCACATGCGTCGCGCGCGCCGGAAAAGTCGTACCGTAGCGCGTCGCCCGCTCGTCGGTCGCAAGATCGATCACCGCGCCGCGCCGCGCCAGCGCCACGCTCAAGGCTTCGGCTGGGAACAGATGTCCGCCCGTGCCTCCGGCCGCGACCACCACAAGCGGCGCGCCGCTTTGCGCCATTACGCCGGGCTCCCGGCGAATTCATGGCGGCTCGCAAGCAGTTCCGCGCGCGGCCGCTCGCGCGTCAGCGCAAGCAGCATGCCCATGCCGAAGGCGAGCGAGATCATCGACGAGCCGCCATAGGAGATGAACGGCAGTGTCATGCCCTTGGCGGGCAGAAGATGCAGATTGACCGCCATATTGATCACGGCCTGCAGGCCGAACAGGATCGCCAGCCCCGCCGAGGCGAAGCGCGCGAACGGATCCTCCGTGTCATAGGCATGGCGCAGCGCGCGTATGACGATGAAGGCGAACAACGCCACCAGCGCTAGACAGAGCACGATGCCGAACTCTTCCGCACCCACTGCAAACACAAAGTCGGTGTGGCTTTCCGGCAGGATGCGCTTGATCGTGCCCTCACCCGGGCCTCTGCCGAACCACCCGCCGCGCGCGAACGATTCCAGCGCCGTGCCGATATTGAAACTGTCGCCCGACGACGGATCGATGAAGTTTTTGATTCGCCGCGTCACATATGGGACGGTGAAATAGGCGCCCGCGAGCCCGGCAACCGCGGTCGCCGCTAACCCGCCCACCCACACGAGCCGCATTCCGGCCATGAAGAACAGCGCGCCCCACACCAGCAGGATCAGCAGCGTCTGCCCGAAATCCGGCTGCAGCACGAGCAGCGCCACGACCACGAGCAGCAGCGCGAGTGCGGCGGAGTTCGCCGGCATCTCCGGCCGCCGCGTGGATTCGCCGAACAGCCACGCGATCACGATGACAAAAGCCGGTTTGAGAAATTCCGATGGCTGCAGGCTGAAGCCGAACAGCGCGATCCAGCGCCGCGCGCCCTTCACCTCCGCGCCATAGAGCAGCGTGGCCGCGACCAGCACGAGGCTCACGACGAACACCAGCATCGACAGCTTGCGGATTTGCCGGAGCGACAGCATCGACGTCACGATCAGCACGACAACCGATGGGATCAGGAAAAGGACCTGCCGGTTGACGAAGTAAAACGGATCGCGCTCCATGCGCACCGCGACCGGCGGGCTTGCCGCGAGCGAAAGCACGAGGCCGGCCATCATCAGCACCGCGATGGCCACCAGGATCAGCCGGTCGACCGTCCACCACCAGTCGCTGAGCGGCGAATATTCGGTACGCGAGCGCATCACCCCTCCTGGACCGGAACCACCCCGAGCTTGCGCACGAGGTCGCGAAAGGCCGTCCCCCGCACCTCGAAATTCGGATACTGGTCGAACGAAGCGCAGGCCGGCGACAACAGAACCACCGGTTCCTTAACATTTGATTCCTGCGCGTCGCGGGCGGCGAACGCGACCGCGCAGTCGAGGGTACCGGCGATTTCGTAGGGCACCTTGCCCTCAAGTGTGGCGGCAAAATCCTTGGCCGCCTCCCCGATCAGGTAGGCCTTGCGCAGGCGGGGAAAGAAGCGCGCCAGTGCGGTAATTCCACCGGTCTTCGGCCTGCCGCCAGCGATCCAGAATATGTCGCTGAAACAGGCCAGCGCTTGCGCGGCGGAGTCGACGTTGGTCGCCTTGGAATCGTTAACGAATAAGACAGCGCCCTTGCGGCCGACCTGCTCCATGCGATGCGCCAGCCCGGGGAACGACCGTAGGCCCTGTTGGATGGCGTCCTCGGACAACCCCAGAGCCAGGGCCGCGCCTGCCGCGCAGGCTGCGTTCTGCGCATTATGCAAACCGCGCAACGAGCCGATGCCGCCGAGCTTGGCGATGGACCGCGCGGTGCCGCCGACGGCATGCATGATTTCACCGGCCTCGACATAAATGCCGTACGGCAACGGACGACGGACCGAAACCCGAGTGATCGGCTTGCCACGATGCTCGATGCGGTCGGCCACAGCCGCGCACCAATTGTCATCGACGCCGACGATGGCCATTCCGTCGGCTTGCACGCCGGCCACCAGTCTTTCCTTGACCGCCGCGTAATTCGCGAACGTGCCGTGCCGATCGAGATGATCCTCGCTGACGTTGAGCAGCACCCCGATGCGCGGATCGAGCGATGGCGCGAGATCGATCTGATAGGACGAGCACTCGATCACGTGTGCATGTCCCGGCCGCGGCCGCGACAGCGTCAGGATCGCGGTGCCGATATTGCCGCCGAACTCGGCGGGATGACCAACGCAGTTCAACAGGTGCGCGATCAGCGCGGTTGTCGTCGATTTTCCGTTGGTGCCGGTGATCGCGATGAACGGCGAATCAGGTGCCAGCCGCCGCCGCTCGCGGCAGAACAATTCGATGTCGCCGATCACCTCGACCGCCGCACTGCGCGCCAGTCCCACGACCCAATGCGGCGCCGGGTGCGTGAGCGGCACGCCCGGCGCGAGCACGAGTGCGGCCACTTTCGACCAATCAATGTGGTGGAAATCCGCGGTGGCAATGCCGGCAGCCGCAGCCTTGGACAGCGTGTCCGCGCTGTCGTCGCCCGCGACCACGTCGGCGCCGCCGGCGATCAGCGCGCGCGCGCTCGCCAGCCCCGAGCCGCCCAATCCGAACACCGCGACCCTTCTGCCGGCAAAGGTCGTGATCGGAATCATCGCAGTTTCAGAGTCGAAAGTCCGATGAGCGCCAGCACGATGGCGATGATCCAGAAGCGGATCACGATCTGCGGCTCGGTCCAACCGAGCTGCTCGAAGTGATGATGGATCGGCGCCATCTTGAACACGCGCTTACCCGTGAGCTTGAACGACGCCACCTGCACGATCACCGACACGGCTTCCAGCACGAACAGTCCGCCGATGATCGCGAGCGCAATCTCGTGCTTGGTGGCAACCGCGACCGTGCCCAGCAGACCGCCGAGCGCAAGCGATCCCGTATCGCCCATGAAGATCGAAGCCGGCGGCGCGTTGAACCAGAGGAAGCCGAGCCCCGCCCCGATCACCGCCGCGCACAACACCGCGAGTTCGCCGGTGCCGGCGACGTAGTGAATTTGCAGATAGTCGGCGAACACCACGTTGCCGACGAGGTAGGCGATGGCGACGAAGCTAGCCGCCGCCACCATCACCGGACCGATTGCGAGCCCGTCGAGCCCGTCCGTGAGATTCACCGCATTCCCGGCGCCGACGATGATGAAAGCCCCGAACACGATGAAAAACCACCACAGGTCGAAGGTCAGCTCCTTGAATATGGGAAAAGCGAGCGTCATCGCCAGCGACGACGAGCGCGCCGTGTACACGATCGCCACGCAGGCGAGCGCGGCAATCAGCGTCTCGGCGGCGAGCCGGCTGCGTCCGGAGAAGCCGCCATGGGTTTGCCGCGTCACCTTCAGGTAGTCGTCATAGAATCCGACCATGCCGAAACCGAGCGTGACCGCGAGCACGATCCAGACGTAGGGATTGAGCGGATTGGCCCAGAGCAGGGTCGAGACCACGATCCCCGACAGGATCATCAGCCCGCCCATGGTGGGCGTGCCCTTTTTCGTGACCAGATGCGATTGCGGGCCGTCCGTGCGGATCGGCTGGCCCTTGCCCT
Organism: Xanthobacteraceae bacterium; assembly: GCA_035501735.1. Classification (GTDB taxonomy): domain Bacteria; phylum Pseudomonadota; class Alphaproteobacteria; order Rhizobiales; family Xanthobacteraceae; genus PNAI01. The sequence continues at coordinate 7,982 of DATJVR010000067.1, forward strand.
GCCGCAGACGCAACAGATCGATCATCTTCGGTCCGAACAGGAACACGAAGACAAGCGCCGTCATCATTGCGCCGCCGGTGCGGACGGTGAGATAGCGGAACACGTTGAGGAAGCCGATTTGTCCGGACAGTTCAGCCAGCCAGTAGAGCATCAGTTCAACCTTGCGCGGGCGCCGTTGCCTGGGCGCGGGAGTATTGGCGTACGAGCGCCTTCACGATAGGCCCCATTTTCGAGCCGAGCGAACCCTTCACCATCACGGCGTCACCGGCGCGGATGGCGGCCAGCACTTCCCCTTCGAGGGCTGCCGATGTCTCCGCATAGCCGCCCCGGCGTTCGGATGGAAGGGCTTGCCACAGGGACTGCATCAGCGGCCCGGAACAGAACACGAGGTCGATGGCATTGGCGCTGATCGGCTCGGCAAGCCCGCGATGCAACGTCTTGCCCTGTTCACCGAGTTCCAGCATGTCGCCCAGCACGGCAATGCGCCGTCCCCGCGCGCCGATTGGCGCCTGGCCGAGCAGCGCGAGCGCCGCCCGCATCGACGCCGGATTGGCATTGTAGCTCTCGTCGATCAACAGCGCCGGGCCGCCCGGCAGATCAAGCGTAATGCGCGTGCCGCGACCGGTCGCGGGCGCAAGTTCTGCCAGCGCGATCGCGGCACGCGCAAGATCGGCGCCGGCGAGCACGGCGGCGGCGAGCACCGCGAGCGAATTTTGCACCAGATGCCGGCCCGGCGCGCCGACCTTGTAGGTGACATCGGCGCCGAGGATGCGCGCCTGCACGGTCGAGCTGTCGGGCTGCAGCGCGAATTTCAGCAGCCGCGCGTCGGCTTTTTCATGCTCGCCGAACGAAACCACGCGCCCCACATTGGCGGCCTTGGCGGCGCGCTCGAGCCGCGCGAATTGCGGATTATCGCGATTGATCACCGCCGCGCCGCCCGGCTCGATGCCGAGGAAAATCTCCGCCTTGGCGTCGGCAATCGCCTCGATCGAGGGGAAGAATTCCAGGTGCACCGGCTCGACCGTGGTGACGATCGCCACATGCGGGCGCACGATCCTTGTCAGCGGCGAGATTTCGCCCGCGTGGTTCATGCCCATTTCGAACACGGCGAATTTCGCGCTTTGTGGGCAGCGCGCGAGCGACAGCGGCACCCCCCACTGATTGTTGTAGGACGCCGCCGAGGCATGGGTCTCGCCGATCGCGGAAAGTGCCAGCCGTAACGCCTCCTTGGTGCTGGTCTTGCCGACCGAACCGGTGACGCCGATCACCTTCGCTCCGGTCCGCGCGCGCGCGGCCCGCGCCAGATCGCGCAAACCTTCGAGCACATCGGGTACGACCAGGAGCGGCGCCGATTTTGGCATTTGCGCACGTTTGTCCGCCGCCACCACCGCCAAACCGGCGCCGCCTTTAAGCGCCGCCGCGACGAATTCGTGACCATCGCGCGCCTCGCCGGTGATCGCAAAGAACGCTTCGCCCGGCACGAGCGTACGGCTGTCGATGGAAATTCCCGGCACCGATGCTGGCAACGCGCCTTCGCTTAGCGCGCGCATGGCGGCGCTCATCGCCGCAGTTGTCCAAAGCGGCACGTTCACGCGACCTTCTCCTCAAGCGCCGCTGCAACGGCCTCATGATCGCTGAACGGTAACGTACGGTTGCCGACAATTTGGCCGGTTTCATGACCCTTGCCGGCGATCAGCAGCACGTCACCATTGCGCAATCCGGCCACCGCGCTACGGATCGCCTCGGCACGATCCCCGATTTCGGTTGCCCCCGGCGCGGCTTTGAGGATGGCGGCGCGGATCGCGGCCGGATTTTCGCTGCGTGGATTGTCGTCGGTGACGATGACGCTGTCGGCGTTGTTGATCGCGATCTCGCCCATCAGCGGCCGCTTGCCCTGATCGCGATCGCCGCCGGCGCCGAACACGACGATCAACCGTCGCTTCACGTATGGCCGCAGCGCCTCCAGCGCCTTGGCGAGCGCGTCGGGCTTATGCGCATAGTCCACGAAAATCGGCGCGCCGTCTTTGCTTCCCACGAGATCGAGCCGGCCCTTGGCGCCTGTCAGATGCGCGAGCGCCGCAAACACCGGCGCGGCCGCGCTGCCGGTGGCAATCGCAAGTCCGGCTGCGACCAAGGCATTCTCGACCTGGAACGCACCGACCAATGGCAGCGCCACCGCGTACGACCGACCGCCATGCTCAACCTGCAGCTTCTGCGCAAAGCCATCGATCATCGTCGAGACAAGACGAATGCCGTCGCCCTGGCGACCGACGGTCATCAGCTTGAGCCCGCGCTTTTTGACTGCTGCCACGACGGCATCGGCCGGCGCGTGGTCGACTGCGATGACGGCCGTGCCCCCGCCCACCACCAGCGCCTCGAACAGCCGCAGCTTTGCGGCGAGGTAAGCTTCGATGGTCGGATGATAGTCCATGTGATCGCGCGAGAGATTGGTGAAACCCCCGGCCGCAACCCGCACGCCATCGAGCCGATGCTGGTCGAGGCCATGCGATGAAGCCTCCATCGCCAGATGGGTCACACCCTCGGCCGCCAATTCATCGAGCGTGCGATGCAGCGCGATCGGATCGGGCGTCGTAAGCGAGCCATAGAGTTCGCGCTTGGGCGTCACCACGCCGATTGTGCCGATGCTCGCGGCTTCGTGGCCGAGCGCCGCCCAGATCTGTCGCGTGAACGCCGCGACCGACGTCTTGCCGCTCGTTCCGGTCACCGCAGCGATGACCTTGGGTTGCCGCGGATAGAGACGCGCCGCAGCGAGCGCGAGCGCGCGCCGCGCATTCTTGACGCTGACGAATGCCGTGCCCGCTGGCAACCGCTCAGGTGCCCGCTCACCCACAATGGCCACGGCCCCGGCCGCGGCCGCATCAGCGGCGAACTTCAAGCCATCCGCCTTGCCGCCATGGACCGCCACGAATACGTCGCCGCGCTTGACCGTGCGGCTGTCGGCCGTGAGGCCTGCGACATCCAGCGCGGCCGTGCGTGGATCGAGCGAGGCGGAATCGATCAGCAGTTCGGCAAGCTTCATGGGTGGCCCATCGTACCCTGTCCGGCGATGGGAAGTCATGGGCCGGTTAGCGCGAGCTTCTGGCCAAAATCAACCGCTCGGACGTCGGCAAGTCATGGCGCGGTTCAAGCCCCAGCATTGGCGCGATACGGGCAATGATCTTGGCCGCAGTCGGCGCGGCGTTCAGGCCGGCGGTTGCGCCGCCGTTGCTGTCCGGCGTCGGCTCCGGCTCGTCGAGCATGACCAGCAGAAGGAAGCGCGGCTTGTCTGCCGGAAGCACCGCCGTGAACGTGTTGAGCGACTTGTGCTTGGAATAGCGGCCATCGACCACCTTTTCCGAGGTGCCGGTCTTGCCGCCGACGTAATAGCCCCGCACTTCGGCCCGGGTCGCCGTGCCCTTCTCCACATTGAGCCGCATCAGATAACGCATCGCATCGCTGGTCTCAGGCTTGACGACCGGCACCCCGAGCTCGCGGGCCTGCGCTTCGCTGCGCTTGAGGAAGGTCGGCGGGATGAGCGTGCCGCCGTTCATCAGCGCGCCGATCCCCATCATCGCCTGCAACGGCGTGACCGACAGCCCGTGACCGAATGCAATGGTTGCGCTGTTAATCTCCATCCAGGGCTTTGGCACCATCGGCTCGCGATTTTCCGGCAACTCCGTTCGCAACCGATCAAGCTGCCCCAACTTTTTCAAAAATGCCTTGTGGTAGTCGATGCCGAGCGACAGCGCCATTTTCGCGGTGCCGATGTTCGACGAATAGGTGAAGATTTCCGGCACCGTGAGAATGCGCCGCTGCGCATGAAAATCTTCGATGGTGAATTTGCCGTAGACCAGCGGCTGCCGCGCATCGAACGAGGAACCGAGCGAGACGCGTCCGGAGTCGAGCGCCATCGCCACCGTCAGCGCCTTATACGTCGAGCCCAGCTCGAATACGCCCGCCGTCAGCCGATTGAATCGTGTCGGGTCGGTCACCTGCTTGAGATCGTTCGGATCGTAATCGGGCAGCGACACCATCGCGACGACTTCACCCGTATTAACGTCGAGCACCATTCCGGCAGCGGCGATGGTCCTGTACTTGTCGCACGCGGCGATGAGTTCCTCGCGCAGCACGTGCTGGACGCTGAGATCGATGGAGAGTACGACCGGCTTCTGCGACCGGTCGGTCGCCAATCCGGCCTGATGCAACGCCGCCAGTCCGTTTGTGTCGATCCAGCGTTCGATTCCGCCCTGTCCCTGGTTGTCGACATTGACGTAACCGAGCACGTGCGACACTTCCGCGTTGTTTGGATAGACGCGCCGGTGCTCGGTCATGAATCCGATACCGGGCAACCCGAGCCGGCGGATTTCCTGCGCCTGCTTGGCCGTGATCTCGCGTTTGAGCCAGACGAAACCGCGGTTCTTGGAACTCAGCTTGTCGCGCAATTTCACGTCAGGGGCGTCAAGTTCGGGCAATACCGCGGTCAGCAGCTCGACCGCTTCGTCGACGTCGAGGATTCTCCGCGGCTCGGCGTAGAGCGACGACGCATTGACGTCGGTCGCAAGCACGAGACCATTGCGGTCGACGATATCCGGCCGCGCGGCCATTCTTTCCTGCGACACGCCGCGCGGACTGGGATGCCTGTCGGTCATCGTCGCGAACATCACGAGCCGCATCGAGATCACGCCATAGATCAACCCGAACATCGCAATCGCCAGCACGATCCTTGCTTTGGTCTTGCGGCCGCGATCGACATCGCTGCCGTACATCAGCGAATGCCCGAGATAATGGCGCCAGGACTTTGCTTGCGGATCGATAGGCGCGGGGTTTTCCATCGGCTTCATTGGGCTTTCGGAAGCTCGTTCCGGATGGCTTTCGGTGCCGCCGGAATGCTCCCCGTTTGAATGTCCTGATCCTTGTCGTCGGCATCGGCGGATATCGCGTCGCCCTTGGGCGGCGCCACGCCTTCCTGCGGCTTGTCCGGCAGATTATTGAGCTGATCGAACTGCCATAGTTCCGGCGTTCTGAGCTTCAGGTGCCGGCTGGCCAAACCCTCCAGACGCGAAGGGTTTTCCAGCCGCGCTATCTCGGCCCGCAACGCCGCGATCGCGTCGGTCTCGCGCTGCACTTCGTTGCGCATCTCGGCCACCCGTGTTGCCCGCAACGTCGCGTCGAATTTGATCTTGTAGACATAAGCGGTTGCGAGCACGAGCAGCACCACAACGCAGAAATTCAAGAGCCGCATGCCTCACCCCGCCTTCATGACATCGGCGAGCGACGGCAGCCGGGGCAACAGATGGCCGGCGACCGCCGCGCGCGGCGCGGCATTCGAGCGTTCGGCGGCGCGCAGCTTGGCTGAGCGCGCGCGCGGATTTGCGGTGATCTCCTTCATCTCCGGCACGATCGGCCGCTTGGTGAGGAGATGAAACGTCGGTACTTGATCGATGCCGGGACGATGGCGCGAGAAGCCGCCGACGCGACTGCGTTCGGCCAGAAACATTTTAACGATCCGGTCTTCGAGCGAATGGAAGGCGATGACGACGAGCCGCCCGGACGGTTTCAGGATCCGCTCCGCTGCCGCCAGCCCGGCTACGAGTTCGGGCAATTCCTCGTTGACGAATAGGCGCAGCGCCTGGAATGTCCGCGTCGCCGGATGGATGCTGCCCGGCCGCACGTGCACCACCCGCATCACGACATCGGCCAACGCCCGCGTCGTGCCGAGCGCAGCCTGCCGCCGCGCCGCAACGATCGCATGCGCGACGGCGCGCGCGTGCCGCTCTTCGCCGAGCGTTGCGATGATGTCCGCAAGGTCGCGCTCGGAGGCGCGCGCGACGACATCCGCGGCGCTCGGTCCCTCGCCGCCCATGCGCATGTCGAGCGGCCCCTCGAGGCGGAACGAGAAGCCGCGCTCGGCTTGGTCGAGCTGCATCGACGACACGCCGAGATCGAGCACGATGCCGTCGACCGCGGCGTGACCGAGCTTTCGCGCCACCTCTTCCATTTCCGAGAAACGCGCTTCCACGAGCGTAAGTCGCCCGCCCGAGGCCTGCACGAGACCGGCTCCACGCGCGATCGCATCGCGGTCGCGATCGATGCCGATCACACGCGCAGCCGCAGCCGCAAGGATGGCCTGCGTATAGCCGCCGGCGCCGAACGTTCCGTCGATGTAGACGCCGCCGTCGCGAATATTGAGCTGATCGATTGCTTTGCGGAGGAGCACGGGAACATGACGGGCCGGTCCGCCTGCGACAGCGGGCGCGCTGTCGCGGCCCATCATCGTTCCCGTGCTCCGAGCGTGCCATGTGCCGCTCTTTAAAGATTTGCATCTTTTTTGATTCCCAACTGCGCGCGAAAGCGTGCTGCCTCGCGCGCGCGCAGCAAGCGGGACGGTGCTGGTTCCGATCCCCGGCCCCCTGCGGGGGCGCGCAACATGACAGCTGCTGGGATGATCCGACGGATAGTCCTCATATCTCAATCGCTTACGCCGGCTGATCGGGATGTTTCGGGACATCATTTGGATAAAATGGCCGTCGCTGAATTGCAGGCGGGAACGCAACTAATGCGGCGCCTGCAAGAAACAGTTAACGCCGTTCCAGCTTAAGGAATCGTTTGCAAACCAGAGGAAGGCGCGCAAAACGCGCGCCGCCATCTGGCTCCGGTCGAACCTGGCGCGCTTCATTTCGGTGCAAATGCGATTCAACCGGCGATTCGGCATGACAATTCACTGTTCTCCGAGCCCGGATTGCACCGGGGAACCTCGGCTTGGAACATCGCTCCCCCTCGCGCGTTATCTGGGCAAGGAGGGGGAGTTTGCATTCATCGATGAATGGAGGCTCGCTATGTGGAAGAAACTCATGATCACGACGGCCCTGAGCGGCCTGATGATCACCGTGGTTGCCGCCCAGAGCAGCAATCCCTCAACGTCACCCCCAAATCCGCCGGCTGCAAGTGCCCCACGAGGCGACATGAAATCCGGCAATGCCCAGTTCATTTCGGCACAGAAACCCGATCAGTTTCTGGCGTCGAAATTTAAAGGCACCGACGTTATGGGCGCCGACAACCAAAAGGTCGGCAGTGTCAGCGACATCCTGTTCGACAAGGACGGCAAGATCGAGGCCTACATCGTGAGCGTCGGCGGCTTCCTCGGCATGGGCGCCAAGGACGTCGCGCTTGCACCGAGTTCATTCGCGGTCATTGGCGGGGACAAATCGAAGAATGAAGCCGACAAGCTCAAGCTGTCGATGACGCAAGACCAGCTCAAGCAGGCAGTGAACTTCCAGCCCTATAACCCGCCGCGCGCCACCACCGGCATGGGTGTCACATCTCCTCGGCCTTCGCCCATGAGCCCGGCGCCATCCAGCCGCCAGTAACGCTCGCGCTTATTAGCGTTCGGTTGCTTTCAAAGCGTACCGCACCAGCCCAGCCCGGAAATCCGGTCTGGGCTGGTGCCATTTCGCCCTATTCTCTCCGTGGCATCATGTTTTATCGTCGGGTCATGCCTGGATTTTCGCCCGACACCGGTCTCGTTTCGCGCGTCGTACCCTCACCCAATCAATCCGATCGCCGCGACGGCCCGCGCGCCGACATCCTGCTGCTCCACTACACCGGAATGCAGAGCAGTCAGGCCGCGCTGGAACGTTTGTGCGATCCGGCCGCCAAGGTGTCCTCGCACTACATGGTTTTCGAGGACGGCGAGATCGTGCAGATGGTGCCGGAGACGCGCCGCGCACACCACGCCGGCGTGTCGTTCTGGGCCGGCGACACCGACATCAATTCCCGCTCCATCGGCATCGAGATTGCCAATCCCGGACACGATTACGGCTATCCGGATTATCCCGAGCAGCAAATCGATGCCGTGATCGCGCTCTGCCGCGACATCGTCGTGCGCAATTCGATTCCGGCCGATTACGTGCTCGCCCATTCGGACGTGGCGCCGACGCGCAAACAGGACCCGGGCGAGAAATTTCCCTGGGCGAAATTTTATCAATCCGGCGTCGGCCTCTGGGTGAAGCCGGCGCCGATCACGGACGACGCGAAGCCCCTCAAAGAAGGCGAGCGCAGCGATGCGGTTGCCGCACTGCAAAAGGATTTGGCTGAATACGGCTACGGCGTCCCCAACGGGGGTCTCTATGACGAACTCACCAAAGCGGTGATCGCCGCCTTCCAGCGCCACTTCCGTACCGAGCGCATCGACGGCCTGCCCGACACCTCGACTCGCGAGACCTTGCGCGCGCTTCTCGCCGCGCGCAGGCGGCTGGGCTGAATACCGGCGATTGCAGCGGGGTAATACGCGCCGGCAGAAGGTAATGCGGTAATCGCCTCAACTTTGCGCGAGACGCCAATCCGCAATCCGTCCATGACTTCATGCGACAGGCGCCGCTTGGTATCGTCCGCACCCTCTTCCGCTCAAATGGTCGGCGCGCGGACAACTGCCGATGACTTCCACTGGAGGAAACGATGAACGAACACGCCAAGATTCCGTCCGATATCGTCGGACTTACAAAAGTCGCGCCCGTCTCGCGGCGCGACTTCTTCATGAGCGCCTCGGCCGCCGCGGCTGCGGGCTACACGCTTGCGGCCGGTCCCGTGCGCGCCGATGTCATCACGACCGACACCAATGGCCTGAAGGCCGGCGACGCCACCATCAAGGTCACCGGCGGTGACATGCCGGTCTATTACGCGCGGCCCGAAAACGCGAATAATCCGCCGGTCGTGCTGGTCGCGATGGAAATCTTCGGCCTGCACGAATACATCAAGGACGTCACGCGGCGTCTCGGCAAGGTCGGCGCATTCGCGATTGCGCCGAATTATTATTTCCGCGCGAAAGAAGATCTCACGAAGATCACCGAATTCCCAAAGCTCATGCCGATCGTGAACGCAAAGCCGGACGCGGAATTGTTCGCCGATCTTGACGCCACCGTGGCCTGGGCAAAATCGCAAGCCGGCAATACCGGAAAACTCGCGATCATCGGTTTTTGCCGCGGCGGCCGGACGGTGTGGGAATACGTGGCACACAGCGACAATCTCAAGGCCGCCGTCGCATTCTACGGCTCGCTCGTCGACCCGCCCACGCAGGCCTCGGTCTGGCCGAAGAGCCCGACCCAGCTTGCGGCCGAGATGAAGGCACCGGTGCTCGGACTCTATGGCGCCGCCGATCAGGGCATTCCGGTCGATCAGGTCGAAGCGATGAAGGCCGCGCTTGCGGCAGCGAAGAAACCGGCCGAGTTCAAGATCTACCCCGGCGCGCCGCACGGCTTTCATGCCGACTATCGGCCGAGCTACCGCAAGGAAGCCGCCGAAGACGGCTGGGCGCAGATGCTGGCGTGGTTGAAGCAGTGCGGCGTCCTGAGCTGAGCGGGCTCCACTCAAGGCCTACGTGGTAAATCGCGCGCGATCTCGTTGAACCGCACCGAAACCAAATTATTGCGCGCCCCTTGACCTCAGGCGCCGGCTCCCCCATCCCTATGGGGTCAGTCGGCCGGACGGCCGCTCCGGCAAGGACCGAAAGGTCGCCGGGGAGGAAAGTCCGGGCTCCATGGACATACGGTGCCGGATAACGTCCGGCGGGGCATCGGCCCGCGCAAGCAGGAAGAGACCCCAGGGAAAGTGCCACAGAGAACAGACCGCCGCGCGCGTTGCGTATCAGCGCGGCAAGGGTGAAACGGTGCGGTAAGAGCGCACCGCGTTTCCGGCGACGGAAGCGGCACGGCAAACCCCACCGGGAGCAAGACCGAATAGGGACGGCGCGGGGAGCGATCCTCGAGATCCATGTCCGGATCGCCGTCCGGGTAGGTTGCATCAGGCGCCGCGCAATCGGCGTCGCAGAGGAATGGCCGTCACGCGTTCGGGCTTAGGCCCGGGCGCCACACAGAACCCGGCTTACAGGTCGGCTGATATGTTAAGGGGGCTCGGCGGCAACACCGCCGGGCCCCCGCCAATTTTGCAGGCGCTCATCGCGGCAGAAAAAATTCTCGCAGTTTCTCGCGCGCCGCCTTGCCCGATTCCAGGTTCCAGCAGTTGACGATGGCAAGACGGAAGCCGCCCGGCGGCATGGCATGCGCCTCCGGCGCACGCTGCTCGTGGAAGGTGATCTGCACGCTCGATATGTCGTCCATCAGCGAAACGTCCTCGATCAGAGCGCGCGGCGGATGCCGATAGCGGCCGTTCTTCGGCCCGAACAGCACCACGCTGTATCCGTCGCGGCGGGCGCGGTCGACGAATTCCCATTTGCGTAACTGGTAGAACCGCACGAGCGCCTCGACCCAGCCGACGCCATAGAGATCCGGCCATTGGTCGGCGAAACGCAAATGCGCCTCGATGATGACGCCGCCGATGGTTTCGAGATTGAGCATGCCGGTATAATCGGCGAGATTTTTGCGCACCCATTCGCCGCACTGCTTTTCGATGTCCGCATAGGCCGCCGCATGCACCGTCCAATGATCGAACGTGCCCTCGCCCGCGGGCACGCCGACGGCATGCCGCCACCATCTGGGTTCGCCATGCTCCACCGCGACATCGGAACTGACGTGTTTGCCGTCCAACAGCGTCATCCACATGTGGCCGGGCGCGCAGTGCCGACGATATTCGGCCTCGTCATGCAGCACGCGGCTGCCGACTCCCATGCCGCGCAGGTTGATTGTCGGCTTGGAGAAGACCGGAAAGCGCGGCGGCGCGACGCCGTGCGGTGCGGCTTCCAGCCCCTGGCTGAGCGCGATCGCGATCTTGTCGTACACCCAGCGATGGCGCGGGTTCCATGTCCAGGCATCGGAGTCCTCGGTCGGGATTTCCACGTTCGCGGGACAGGGAACGCCCTCGAAATATTGCAGCCGCCAAGGGTCCGCTTCTCGGATCGGCATCAATGGCCGTTGACCTGGCGAAGCGGCACGACGTCCTTCAGCGCGAGCACATGCACCGAGAAATATTTCTTCGCGTCGGTCCATACGTCCAGCGGTGACCAGCCCGCGCCGCGCGCCAGCGCCTGGAATGATTCGATCGTGTACTTGTAACTGTTCTCGGTATGAATGGTTTCACCCGCGCGAAACGTGATGGTCGCGCCGCAAACCGAAACCCGCTGGCGCTTCGAACTCGCCAGATGCATCTCGATGCGATTGTGCTCGCGGTTGAAGAACGCGTGATGCTCGAAACTTGCGACGTCGAAATCGGCCCCGAGCTCGCGATTCATCCGTACCAGCAGGTTGCGATTGAACCTGGCGGTGACGCCGGCCGCATCGTTGTAGGCCTTATAGAGAATCTTCTCGTCCTTGATCAGATCGACGCCGATCACGAACACGGCGCCAGCGCCCAGCACCTGCGCCGCCTGGCGGAGAAATGTGCAGGCCTCCACCGGCTCGAGATTGCCGATGGTCGATCCGGGGAAAAATCCTGCGCGCGGCCTGCTCGCCGCTTCCGTCGGCAGATCGAACGCCGCGCCGAAATCCGCCGCCACCGGCAGCATCGCGATGTCGGGATATTCACGCCGCAGCGCATCGACCTGCTGATCGAGAAACTCCGCCGAAATATCGACCGGCACATAGGCCGCAAGGTTGCGCGCTGCGCCGAGAATGATCCGCGTCTTGCGGCTTGATCCGCTGCCGAATTCGATCAGCGCCGCGCCCGCAGGAATAACCGCGGCAATAGCGGACGCGTTTTTCTGCAGGATACCAAGCTCGCGGCGCGTCGGGTAATATTCCGGCAGCGCGGTGATCTGCTCGAACAGGTCCGAACCCGCGTTGTCGTAGAAGAACTTCGGCGGGATGCGTTTCGGCATCGCGGTCAATCCCGCCAAGACTTCCGCCGCGAACGATCCCGGCTCCAGCCGTTCGCGCTCGATCGCAACCTTCGCCAGCGCGGTTGGACTCATGATGTTGGCCTCGACTGTTACGAACTACGGATATTCCGCCAGTCGCACGCCGGAAAACTGCCAGCGCGCCGGCGGGTAGAAGAAATTGCGGTAGCTTGCACGCGAATGGCCCTCGGGCGTCGCGACCGAGGAGCCGCGCAAGACCATTTGATTGACCATGAACTTGCCGTTGTATTCGCCGAGCGCGCCCGCGGCCGCGCGATAGCCGGGATAGGGCGCGTACGCGCTGCGCGTCCATTGCCATACGGTGCCGAATGCATCCGCAAGCAGGCCTTGCCGCGCCGCCGTCTCCCATTCCGCCTCGCTCGGCAGATGTTTTCCGGCCCAGCGCGCGAATGCATCGGCTTCGTAATAACTCACGTGACAGACCGGCGCCGCCGGGTCGATCTTTTTCAATCCGCCGAGCGTAAGCGAGAACCATGCGCCTTCGCGCTTCTGCCAATAGCCGGGGGCGCGCCATCCTTCGACTTCCGCCAGCGCCCAGCCGTCGGATAGCCACAGCGATGGCGTCGTGTATCCGTCGTCCGCCATGAACGCGAGCCACGCGGCGTTCGTGATCAGGTGCCGCGCGATGCGCACGCCCTCGATCAGCACACGATGCTTCGGCTGCTCGTTGTCGAAGCAGAAGCCCTTGCCGTCGTGACCGATGGCGTGAACGCCGGTCGGGATCTCAGCGAATTCTTGGCTCCCTCGCTGCGTTTGCGGCGGCATCCATTGCGCATCATACGCGGGCGCAACCGGATTCTGTCCGAACGCATGCAGGATGTCGGTCAGCATCAGCTCCTGATGCTGCTGCTCGTGATGGAGTCCGATTTCGACGATCGGAATGATTTTTTCCAACGCCGCGGCATCCGCCGTTTCGATCAAGCGCGCGACGGCCGCATCCACATGCGCGCGATAGGCAGCGACCTCCTCAGCGTCCGGCCGCGTGATGAGCCCGCGCCGCGGCCGCGCGTGCCGCGGTCCCGCCGCGACGTAATAGGAATTGAACAGATAGGAAAAGCGCTCGTCGAACACGCGGTAGTCGCTGGCGTTCGGCCCCAGCAGGAACTGTTCGAAGAACCACGTCGTATGCGCGCGATGCCACTTGGTCGGACTTGCGTCCGGCATCGACTGCACCACCTGATCTTCGGCCGAAAGCGGCGCCGCCCGCCGTTCGGTTTCCGCCCGCACCGCGCGAAACGATTGCATCCACGCCGTTCGCAGATTGTCCGTACTCAAGGCATGCGTCTCGTCCCGCGACTTGAGGGACACAGCAACGTTCGACATCAATATCTCCGGATTGTGGAGCAACGAGTGAACACGCCGATAGAAAAATGCCGGCGCGGCGGGATTGTTCCATCCCCCCGCCCCCGTAGGCAACCGTTATCCCGGCGTTATCAAGAATGTGATCGCCGCCAAGCGCACGAATTGTGGGCAAGGCCACGCCCAAATTGATCAGCGACATGACAAAAGTGTAATGCAACCGGATGAAAACTGCCGAAATCAAGCTGCTCAGCACGACCGCGCTCAAGACCAGCGTGGACGATCTCACCGCCCAATTCGAACGAGAACGAGGATGCAAGCTCCTCGCCTCTTACGCGCCATCCACCCAAATCGCCAAGCGGGTGGGCGAAGGCGAATTCGCCGATGTGGCGATTTCGACCAACGAACGCATCGACGATCTCATCCGCAAGGGTCGCATCGTTGCCGGCACGCGCGTTGATATCGCCCGCTCCGAAATTGGCGTCGCGGTGCGGCCCGGTACGCCGCGGCCCGATGTTTCATCGGCCGAGGCGTTCAAGCAGGCGCTCTTGGCGGCAAAATCCATCGGCATGAGCAATCCGGATGGCGGCGGTGCGAGCGGCATTCATCTGTGGAGCGTGTTCGAGCGGCTCGGCATTGCCGACCGCCTGAAACCGAAAACCACATTCGGCCCGGGCGGCCCCGCCGGTCTGATCGGCCTCTATCTCATGCGCAACGAGGTCGAGATCGGCTTGCAACAGATGCCCGAACTGATGGCGGTTGAAGGCATCGACATCGTCGGCCCGGTGCCCGGAGAATTTCAGAACATCACCGTGTTCTCTGCGGGGATTCCCACCATCGCCAAGGACGCCGAAGGCGGCAAGGCCTTGGCGAAATTTCTCACCACGCCGGCCGCCGCGGCGGTGATCAAATCCAAAGGCATGCGGCCGGCTTAAATCAGGCTCATTGTCCCGTAAACGCCGGGCTCTTGGTCATCTCCGCCCATTTGGCGATTTCGTGCTTGAGAAACGTCCCAAGCTTTTCCGGCGGGCCGCCGACAAAGCGATAGCCGAGCTGCGCTTCGCGCTCTTTCATGTACGGCTGCGCGAGAATTGTCTCGATATCGCGGTTGACCTTGTCGATGATCGGCCGCGGCGTGCCCTTGGGCGCGAAGAACGCGTACCAGCTCGACTCCTCTTCCATCTTGACGCCGACTTCCGTCAGCGTCGGGATGTTGGGCAGGAGTTTCGCCCGTGCCGGCCCCGACACCGCGAGCGCGCGCACCTTGCCGGACTGGATGTGCGGCAGCGAGCCGCCGAGCGTGGTGAACCAGATTTCCGTGCGCCCCGAGATGACGTCGGTCGCCGCCTGCGACAGCTGCGTATAGGGCACGTGCTGCATCTTGATGCCGGCGATGTTGCAGAACAGCGACGTTGCCAGGTGCGCGCTCGAACCGACGCCGATCGAGGCATAGTTCAGCTTTCCCGGATTGGCCTTGGCATAGTCGATCACATCCTTGACCGAATGGAACGGCGTGGCGTTCGCGACCATGAACACCTCTTGCGAAGTCGCCACCAGGATAATCGGGTCGAAACTGTTGACCGGATCGAACGCCGTGCTCGGCGCCAGCGAGACATTGACGCCGAGCGTCTGCGCGCCGAAGTGCAGGGTGTAGCCATCGGGCGCCGCCTGCGCCGCCGCCGCCGCGCCGATATTGCCACCTGCGCCGGGGCGATTTTCCACCACCACCTGCTGCCCCCAGATTTCGGAGAGCTTCTGCGCCAACAGACGTCCGAGCACATCGATTGCGCCGGCCGGCGGGAAAGCGATGATGATCTTCACCGGCCTGTCGGGATAGCCTTGCGCTGACACCGGCGTGAGCAGGGCGGCAAGGATCGCCAGAACGGCGCCGAACGATTTCATGAGTCCCACGCGACCCTCCCATGCATATGACGTTTGCCATGCAGCATGGCGGGGACAATGCGTGAAATCAATGTGCTTGCGTGATTTCGCTCGAGCGCGTCCGGTCTGGTCCGTTGTTGCAGCGAGCCGCAACGTCCGATACTTTTAACCGCGACTTATTATTGGAGCACCACATGGCCGAATGGTTCGTCGCCAAGGCGTCCGAGATGCGTGATGGCGACCGCCGCATTGTCACTGCCGGTAAACGCGAAATTGGCGTGTTCCACAGAGACGGCGCCTATTACGCCTACAGCAACGTCTGTCTGCATCAGGGCGGCCCTGCCTGCGAAGGCATGATCACGCCGAACGTGGTCGACGTGTTCGCCAAGGATCGCACCTATCAAGGGCAGGTGTTCGGCGACGAGATGCATTTCGTCTGCCCCTGGCACGGCTACGAATACGACATGAAGACTGGCGAGTGCATCGGCGATCGCCGGCAGAAGCTCAGAAAATTCGAAGTGGTCAAGCGCGGCGAAGACATTTACGTCGTCGCCTAATATTCAGGGAGAGCATCCATGGACATGCCGCGCAGCGACGTTCGACCCGTCGATCTCGATGTCTATTCCCAGCCGAAGCATCTGGAACACGCCAGCGAACAGGCGCGCGCCCGCAACTACCAGGATTTCCTCATCGTCGACGTGGACTCGCATCACTACGAGAACGAGTCCTACATGGAAGTGTTCGAATACATCGAAAGCCCGGTGATCCGCCGCGAAGCCATCGAAGGCGCCTCCCGCCGCACCGGCATGCTCAATTCGCAGGTCGGCTACCAGAACACCGGCGGCCGCATCCATCGCCAGAAATTCCGCGGCCGCGAGAAAGTCCCGTCCGGCTACAAACACAAGGACATCGCCCAGACCATCGAGTGGATGGATGCGATGGGCGTCGACTATTGCTGCCTGTTCCCGACCCCGATGCTGTTCTTGGGGCTGCACCCGCAGGTCGAAGTCGAGACCGCCATGTGCCGCGCCTACAACCGCTGGCTCTGCGAACGCATCATGGCGCACGAGCCGCGCATCGTCTCGATGCTTTATCTGCCGTTCAACGATCCCGACGCCGCCTACCGCACCGTGAAGGATTTTGCCGACAAAAAGGGCGTCGTCGGCTTCATGGTGACTTCACCGCGCTACAAACCGGTGCACGATAATGCCTACATCAAGACCTACGCGCTGCTGGAGGAGATCGGCAAGCCGATCGCGTTCCACGCGGCCTACAGTTGGGACGATCGCGCGCTGCAGATGACCAACCGCTTCATCTCGGTGCACGCGCTCGGCTTCATGTGGTTCAACATGATTCACATGACCAACTGGGTCATCAACGGCCTGCCCGAGCGCTTCCCGAAGCTCAAAACCATGTGGATCGAGAGCGGCCTCACCTGGGCCTATTCGCTCATGCAGCGGCTCGATCATTCCTACATGATGCGCACCTCCGATGCGCCGACGCTCAAGGAGAAACCGAGCCATTACATGCGGCAGATGTATTTCTCCTCGCAGCCGATGGAGAAGCCCGACGATCTTTCGCTGCTGCAGGCCACCTTCAAGCAGATAAACGCCGAGACCCAGCTCGTCTGGTCGTCCGATTACCCGCATTGGGACTTCGACCTGCCGAGCGTGATCTACGACCTGCCGTTCCTGGACGAGACCGCCAAGCGCAACATCCTCGGCGGCAACGCCGCGCGGCTGTTCGGGCTCGATCTCAGGCCCGTTAAAAAAATTCCATAGTTCCGCGGCAGATTGCGTGGCAAAGGCAGTTCTGGGGGCAGTAGTCAATGTCGCGCCTCGCCATCAAAACGCTCGCCGCGGCCCTCGTCCTGGTCACCGCCACGGCATCGCGCCCAGACTTGCACGCCCAGCAGCCAGTCCAATCTTTTGCCTTTGGCGTATTCGGCGATCATGCCTACAAGCCGGAGCAGGAGCCGCAGCTTGAGAATTTGCTGGTCGATATCAATCGCATCAATCGCGCCACGCCTTTGGCCTTTGTCGTGAACATCGGCGATCTTGGTTCGCCAAAACATAAATCATGCACGAACGAATTCATGCAGAGGCGATACAGACAATTCCAAACTTTGGAACTTCCGCTCATCTATACCCCCGGTGACAACGACTGGACGGATTGCCACGGGCCGGACGTCGTGAGCGAAGGCAGCCCGCGCGATCGCCTCGACGCGTTACGCAAGATCTTTTTTGCAGACGAAGGAAGCCTTGGCCACCCCGCCCTCGCGCTGACGCGACAGAGTCAAGGTCAAGACAAGGGTTCGATATTGGCCAAGTATCGCGAGAATGCGCGCTGGGATTTCGGCGGCATTACTTTTGTCACGCTGCATGTGGTCGGCAGCAATAATAACCGCGAATCCAACAAGTCCGGTGGCGATGAATTCAACGAGCGCAACAAGGCAAATTTGGACTGGCTGCATGAGGGATTTACCCACGCAGTGGCTGTCCGAAGCCGTGCCATCGTCATTTTCCAGCAAGCCAATATGTATCCGGAATTCACCCCGTTCACCGGCGAAGGAAAAAAACAAACCGCAGCCGTCGCAAAGTCGCCGCCGACCGGCTATGTCGACATGCGGCACGCGCTCGAAAAGGAAGCCAAGGCATTCGAGAATCCCGTAGTCCTTGTGCACGGCGACAGCCACTACTTCCGCGTCGACCGGCCCTACATGTGGCGCAGACACCCGGAGGGATATCCGGTGATTGAGAACGTGACGCGTGTCGAGACGTTCGGCGAGCCCTATCATCACTGGGTCTCCGCCGTCGCAGACCTCGCCGACCCGAACGTCTTTACGTTCCGGCCTCGTATCGTGGTTGCAAACCGCGGACTGGCGAAATAAGTCATGAACCTCGGAAGCCGGCTTGCGCGGGCCGCGCCTTCATCCGAAACTCGACCGACGAAAATCCTTCGGCCCGTCACCCCAAAGTGAGTCACATGGCATCAAGATTCTTGAGTTCAACGATGTCCGCCCTGCTGTCGCTCGGTCTCGCTCAAGCGGCGTTCGCGGAAACCCTGAAGATCGCTTCGCCGCAGCGCGGCAGTTGGGAAGGCGCGATCCCCGAACTCGGCAAGCAGCAGGGCATCTTTCAGAAACACGGGCTCGATCTCGACATCGTCTACACCTCCGGCGGCGGCGAGACATTGCAGATCGTCATCGGCAATTCGGTCGATATCGGCTTGAGCGCGGGCACTTCCAGCGTGTTCGGCGCCTACGCCAAGAACGCGCCGGTGCGCATCGTGGCGGCGAGCTCGACCGGCTCGGCCGAGCTGTTCTGGTACGTCGTGGCAAAATCGTCGATCAAATCGATGCGCGAGGCCAACGGCGCCACGCTCGCCTATTCGACCACCGGCGCCTCCACGCACATCGCGGTCATGCGTTTCATCAAGGACTACAATTTGCTGGCCAAGCCGGTCGCGACCGGCAATCCGTCTGCCACCTTCACGCAAGTCTTGTCCGGCCAGGTGAACGTCGGCTGGGCCGTGGCGCCCTTCGCGCTCGATGCACTCAATCAGGGCCAGTTGCGCCTGGTCGCGCGCGCGAGCGACCTCGACGCCATTCGCGCGCAGACCATCCGCGTGCAGATCGTCAACGCCCAAACGCTGGCCGCCAAACCGGATGCGATCTCCCGCTACCTGCGCGCCTATCGCGAGACGGTCGACTGGATGTATTCAAGCCCGGACGCGATCGCGCGCTATATCGAGTTCTCCAAGTTCTCCGCTCACGCCGTGGAGCAGATGCTCAAGGACTTCATCCCGAAGGAGAGCCTGCAGACCGCCCAGATCAGCGGCATCAAGCAAGGCATGGACGACGCCGTGCAGTTCAAGTTCCTCAGCGCGCCGCTGACCGAGCAGCAGCTTGCCGAACTGATCCAGATTCCGCAGAACTGACGCGCCTAGAGCCGGGCATGTCCCGGCTTCGCCCCATGGCTGCCGTACTATAGGAATGAACTATTCCGAGCCGGCGATGCCGGCTTTCTTCACGACCTCGGCCCAACGCACGATTTCGCTCTGCACGAATTTTTTCAATTCATCCGGGCTGGGTGACACCTGCGGGATCGCGCCGTCGTCGCTCAAGAGTTTCTGCACGTCAGGCTCGCTCATGATCGCGCGGATTTCGCCCGCGAGCTTGTCGATGATCGGCTTGGGCACGCCGGCCGTGGTCGTGATCGTGTGCCACGACGATGCGTCGTAATTCGGAATTCCGACTTCCGCGAGCGGCGGAATGTTCGGCACCGCCGCCACGCGTTGCGCCGTCGTCACGCCGAGCGCGCGCACCTTGCCCGACTCGATCAGCGACTTCGCCGGCGGCACGTCACAGAACATCATCTGGATATGGCCGGCCACGAGGTCGGTGAGCGCCGGCGCCGAGCCCTTGTAGGGCACGTGCACGAGCTGCAATCCGAACATGCTCTTGAACATCTCGGCGTTGAGGTGATGGAACGTGCCCGGGCCCGGCGTTCCGTACGAAACCTTGCCGGGATTTGCTTTCGCATATTTGACGAGATCGTCGACCGACTTGATCGGCAGATCGGGATTGACCAGCAGCACGAACGGCACGCGCGCCAAGAGCGCGATCGGCGCCAGATCCTTCATCGGATCATAGGCGAGATTTTTACGCACGCTCACGTTGATCGCGAGCACCGTCGACGACGCCATCATGATGGTGTAGCCGTCGGGCGTGCCGTGCGCGACCGCAGTCGCCGCCGTCACGCCCCCGCCGCCCGGCCGATGCTCGACCACGAACGGCTTGCCGAGGCGCTGCTCGAGCTTCTGCCCGGCCAGCCGCGCGAACAGCCCGGTCACTCCGCCGGGCGCGAACGGCACGATGAACGTCACCGGACGGCTCGGATATTGCGCGGCAGTTTCCTCCGCCGCCGCCACGCCGGCCAGGCCGAGCAAGCCGGCTGCGAGCACAAGCATCAAGCGCAGTGTCATGGGAATCCGCCGATCGGCGCCCTCATCCAAGCCGCCGAAGACCGATACATTTCTTGTGGGTGTCTGCCAATCCCCCGCTAACAGGCGCCGGCGTGCGCGACAAGGCGCGCGCCACCTAGGCGTTGGATGTATAGTCGCTGTTATTCTCGGGGGGCTTCTTCTCGGCCTTCTCCGCCAAGTCGATCCAGATTTTCGCCATCTGCAGCAGCATGGCCTTGTCGGCGGGGTCGTGAATCGTCTGGGCGACGCGCACGCAGTCAGCAGCATAGCGTCTGTATTGAGCCGATGACGTCATTGAGCGTCCCGTGTGACGGCGCGCGCCACCGTCCCCTCGCTTCCCGGAACTCAACGAGCCACGGCGGTTTTCGTTCCCCGTTTCAACAAATTGGGACCCTGGGAACTCCCACCAACAGCCGCGCACGACCGCTGCGGGTGGGCGTCGGCGGGCTGGTCGGCTTCGGCGAGCGCGATAGGCCCGCGCCGCACAGCGTGCTCGATGCCGAAAACACCTCGGGCCCCGCGCGCGGCCATTAGCGCCCGGACCGATCGTCAGCTTCATTTCACAAGATTAGGAACGGTGGTAGCGGGGGGCGGATTTGAACCGCCGACCTCCGGATTATGATTCCGCTGCTCTAACCAACTGAGCTACCCCGCCATACCAACTGCGCATTCCGCCTACGATTGTGCAGGAATGAAACCGATATAGGAAGCGCCGGGAAAATCTGTCAAGGCGCGGCCGCTCGGCCCCTTCGCGCACTGGCCTCAGCCTGCGCGCGCCCGGCGGCGCCCGCCGCCGTCTTGGCAAACCGCACCAGCGAGAACTGCCGCAACAGCGGCATCGGCCGCCGTTCGACCAGGCGCATGTCCTCGCGCGCCGCCCAGCGCGTGAGCCGCGCCCAGGGAAATTCCGGCCGCCAGCCCAGCCTGCGCGCCATGGGCGAGAACCATCGCTCGAAGGCGCGCCACAGCCCCTGCTCGGCGCCGATGTGGTTGACCAGCACGATTTCCCCGCCGGGTTTGAGCACGCGCGCGAATTCGTCGAGCGTCGCCTCCGGATCCGGCACCGCGGTGATGACATATTGCGCCACCACCACGTCGAACGACTCGTCGGGGAAACCGAGCCGCGCCGCATCCATCACCGCCAGCGCTTCCACATTGTCGAGCCGGTGCTCGGCCACGCGCTCCTGCGCCTTGCGCAGCATCGGTTCCGAAATGTCGACGCCGACCAGGCGATTGTGCCGCGCGTAATCGGGAAGCGAGCTTCCGGTTCCCACGCCGACTTCGAGGATGCGCCCGCCGATGCGTTCCGCCGCCGCGATCGCAATTCTGCGGCCGCGCTCGAACACCGGCCCGAATACGAGGTCATAGACCGGCGCCCAGCGCGCATAGGCCTTGACCACGGTTTGCTTGTCGAGCTTGTCGAGATATCCGTCGTGCATGGCCCCCTCAACCGGCCGCCTGATCTGTTGCACGGCTTGACAGCCGCGCAATCTATCCGCGCGCCGCAGCCTTGAGAATGTCCTCGCCGCGCGCAGGCACGAACTCGGGTGTGGCCGCCGCACTGACGATAAATCCGCCGCCCAGCACGCGGGCCTGACCCTCGGCCGCATCGTAGAAAACACAGGCCTGGCCGGGCGAAACGCCGTCCTCGCCCGCCACCAGTTCGAGCTCGAATCCGCCTGACGTGGCTTCGAGCCATGCCGGCTGTGGCGGCCGTGTCGAGCGCACCTTGACGAAGACGTCGAGCCGCCCGCCCGCCAGCGCGTCATCAATCGCGCCCTCGCCGATCCAATTGACGTCGCGCAGCTTGATGCGTCGCGTGCGCAACGCCTCGCGCGGACCGACCACCACGCGCCGCATCGCCGCATCGAGCCGCACCACATAGAGCGGCGTGCCGGTTGCGATCTTCAAGCCGCGCCGCTGGCCGACGGTGAAATGAATGATGCCGTCATGTCGGCCGAGCACATGACCGTCGAGATCGACAATGTCGCCCGCGGCCGCAGCCCCCGGCTTCAGCCGTTCGATCACTTCCGTGTAACGGCCCGACGGCACGAAGCAGATATCCTGGCTGTCGTGCTTGTCGGCGACTGCAAGCCCGAAGCGGCGCGCCAGTTCGCGCGTCTCGCTCTTCGCCCTATCCCCGAGCGGAAAGCGCAAGAGATCGAGTTGCGCGCGCGTGGTGCCAAATAGGAAATAGCTCTGATCGCGTTCCTCCTCGCGCGCACGGTAGAGCGCGCGGCCGCCATCCGGCTGACGGCGCGAGGCCACGTAATGGCCGGTCGCCAACACCTTGGCGCCGAGCTCGCGCGCGGTGCCGAGCAGATCATGGAACTTGATCGCCATGTTGCAATCGACGCATGGCACTGGCGTCTCGCCGTGCACGTAGCTCTCGGCAAAGCGGTCGATCACCGCCTCCTTGAAGCGACGCTCGTAGTCGAGCACGTAATGTGGGATGCCGATGCGGTCGGCGACCGCGCGCGCGTCGTGGATGTCCTGGCCGGCGCAGCAGGCACCCTTGCGATGGGTCGCCGCGCCGTGGTCGTAGAGCTGCAGCGTGATCCCGACGACGTCGTAGCCGGCTTCTGCAAGCAACGCCGCGGTGACGGAGGAGTCGACGCCTCCCGACATGGCGACGACGACGCGCGTGTCCGACGGCCGGCCCTCGATGTCGAAATCGCTCAACATGGCAATACGGCCGTCTCTGCTCCCGGGTCCGTCACATGACCCGCCGCGCCGGCGGCTGTGATCACCACGACCGCACATACTATAGGCGCGGCGCGTGCGCTTCGCCACGGTCGCGGCCGCCGTTCCGCCGCGAGCGGAACGTCTCGACACGGCAAAACTTGCCGGCGGGGCGCAAACGCTGCCGCGCGCAGCTCGCGGCGCTGATCTCATAACGCTTTGAATTCACGCAGTTTGCCGCCGGCGTGTCGATGGCCCGACGGTTGCAGGGAGGAAGTCGCTCATTCCGGATGAGAGAGATTCGCACGTGCCGAGTATCGCGTCAGAGGTCAAGACCACGTC
>DATJVR010000068.1:0-6836 GCA_035501735.1 Xanthobacteraceae bacterium
ACGTTGCGAGTGTCGAGAAAACTAGAATCGCGGCAAGTCGCGAGAAAAAATACGCGCGCATTGGTGTCCCATTAGTTCCACGCGCCCCTGAGAAGATTATACGCAATCTGGCTCAAAATCGGAACATGTCGCTAAGGGTCAAAAGACGAAAACCTCAATTTGAGCATACCTCGTCCGGGTTGCCGCAAGAGCGGACATTGTCCCGGTTCATAGCTAATCCAGCACGTGGCTGACCATGCCGTCGGCGAGCTTGGGCTCGAACCAGGTGGATTTGGGCGGCATGATGCCGCCGGCATCCGCCACCGCCATCAGATCGTCCATCTGCGTCGGATAGAGTGAGAAGGCCGCCGCCATCTCGCCGGACGAAACGCGGCGCGCGAGCTCGTCGAGGCCGCGGCCGCCGCCGACGAAGTCGATGCGTTTGTCGATGCGCGGGTCGGTGATGCCGAACAGCGGCTCGATCACATGGCGGGTGAGCAAGGTGATGGGCAGGCGGCCGATCGGATCGGCTTTCGGAATTTTGTCGGCCGGCAGCGTGAGCTTGTGCCAGGTGCCGGCCAGGAACAGGCCGAATTCGTTAGAGGCCGTCGGGCGAACCGGCCCGGCCGCGATCGCGACCCCAAATGTCCGGCGCAACTCATCGAGCAGGGAACCGGCGCTGCGGCCGTTCAAATCCTTCAGCAGCCGGTTGTAGTCGAGGATGGTCATCTGGTGATGCGGAAAGATCACGGCGAGGAATTGCGAGGCGCTGTTGGTGCGGCGCGCCTTGGCGACGCGCGCGGCGGCGGCCGAACGGTGATGGCCGTCGGCGATGTAGAGCGCGGGCAGGGCATCGAAGGCGCGGGTGAAGGCATCGATGGCTGCGCGATCGCTGACCACCCAGAGCTGGTGGCCGACGGAAACGCCGGCAACGTCTTCGACGGTGACGTCAACCACAGGCGCCGCTCCCGTCGCCTGCCGGAGCAAGCCGTCGATCGCCGGCGCGGCCGGATAGGCGATCATCACCGGACCGGTCTGGGCATTGATGGCCTCGATCTGCCGCACGCGGTCGTCCTCCTTGACCGGCGTCGTCAGTTCGTGCTTGCGGATGCGGTTGCTGTTGTAATCGGCGACCGACGCGGCGGCGGCGAGGCCGGTCTGGGCGTGGCCGCGCCACGTGAGGCGATAGACGTAATAGCAGGGTTTGTCGTCGCGGATCAGGACGCCGGCGGCGACCATAGCTTTAAGATTTTCGGCCGCCTTGGCGTAGACGGCTTGGTCGTAAGGATCGACGGCCGGATCGAGATCGATCTCGGGCTTGGAGATGTGGAGAAAGCTCCACGGATTGTCCTTGGCGCGCACGCGCGCCTCGGCGCTCGAGAGCACGTCATAGGGCGGCGCCAGGATTTCGGCGGCGCGGCCGGGCGCGGGGCGCAGCGCGCGGAAGGGATTTATCAGGCTCAAAAGGCCTCTCCGCTCTGATAATGATCGGTCATGGCTGGCCTATCCATACAAATGAAGGCGGTGCTTATCGCAGGACCGACGGCAAGCGGCAAGTCGGCGCTGGCGCTCAAACTCGCCGAAAAGCTCGGCGGCGTCGTCGTCAACGCCGATTCCATGCAGGTCTACCGCGATCTGCGCATCATCACGGCACGGCCGACGCCGGAGGACGAGGCGCGCGTGCCGCACCGGCTCTACGGCCACGTGGACGCGGCGGAGAATTATTCGGTCGGGCGGTGGTGCATCGATGTGCAGGCCGCGCTTGCTGAGGCGGAGCGGGAGAGGCGGGTTCCGATCGTGGTCGGCGGCACCGGTCTTTATTTCAAGGCGCTGACGCAAGGGCTCGCGGCCGTGCCGCCGACGCCGCCGGACGTGCGCCTCGGCGTGCGGGCACGGCTCGCCGCGCACGGTCCGGAAGCATTGCACGCGGAATTGCAGAAGCGCGATCCGGCGATGGCGGACCGGCTTAAACCCGGCGACCGCACGCGGGTGTCGCGCGCGTTGGAAGTTTTCGAAGCAACCGGGCGCTCGCTTGCCGAATGGCAACGTGACGGCATGCGGGCGATTGTCGATCCGGACCGTGCGGTGAAAATTTTTCTCAATCCTGAGCGCGCCGCATTGCACCGGCGGATCGATGCGCGCTTCGATGCGATGCTTGCGGCCGGTGCGCTCGATGAAGTGTGCGCACTCGATGCGCGCGCGCTCGATCCGCTCCTGCCGGCGATGAAGGCGCATGGCGTGCCGTGGCTGCGGCGGCACTTGCACGGGGAGATCACGCTGGAGGAGGCGGCGGCGGGCGCCAAACTCGACACGCGGCAGTACACCAAGCGGCAGCTCACCTGGTTCCGCCATCAGATGCCGGGATGGCGGTGGATCGCGGCAGAAGCCGCGGATGCGGCGGTCTGCGCCATGGTTTCCGCACTTTAAGCTTGACCTAGTGGCCGCTTGCCTTTATATCAACGCGCAATGAAATGGCTTGGGAATGGTCTATAATATAACGAAATGGCTGATGGTGACTAAAATGAGTAATAAAATTACCGTAGTCGTAGGTCGGTGCACCGCCGGGGGTGGCTAGGGCCATCCGCGCGATGGCGGTGTGCGCAGGGGCTTCGGCCCCTTTTTGATTCTGAGAGCAGACATGACTGATGAGCTGGAGTGAACCCATGAAAGAGATGACCGGCGCGGAAATGGTGATCGAGGCGCTCGCCGATCAGGGCGTGGAGCACATCTTCGGTTATCCGGGCGGCGCGGTGCTGCCGATCTACGACGCCATGTTCCAGCAGAAGAAGGTGCAGCACATCCTGGTCCGCCACGAGCAAGGCGCGGTGCATGCGGCGGAGGGCTACGCGCGCTCGACCGGCAAGGTCGGCTGCGTGCTGGTCACTTCGGGGCCGGGCGCGACCAACGCGGTGACGGGCCTCACCGACGCGCTGATGGATTCGATCCCGCTGGTCTGCATCACCGGTCAGGTGCCGACGCATCTGATCGGCAACGACGCTTTCCAGGAATGCGACACCGTCGGCATCACGCGGCCGTGCACCAAGTACAATTACCTCGTGAAAAACATCGCGGACTTGCCGCGCGTGCTGCACGAGGCCTTCTACGTGGCGGCGAGCGGCCGGCCGGGGCCGGTGGTGGTCGACATTCCGAAGGACATCCAGTTCGCCAAGGGCGAATATTCCAAGCCGAATGCATTTCCGCATCAAGGCTACAAGCCGCGGATCAAGGGCGACCCGGACAAGATCAGAGCCGCCATCGACATGATGAGCAAGGCGAAGCGGCCGCTGTTCTACACCGGCGGCGGGATCATCAATTCGGGGCGTGCGGCGAGCGAGCGCTTGCGCCAGCTGGTCAAACTCACCGGATTCCCGATCACTTCCACGCTCATGGGGCTTGGCGCCTATCAGGCTTCCGATCCGCAATGGCTCGGCATGCTCGGCATGCATGGAACCTGGGAGGCGAACTGGTCGATGCACGATTGCGACCTGATGATCTGCATCGGGGCGCGCTTCGACGACCGCATCACGGGAAGGCTCGATGCATTCTCGCCGGGCTCGCAGAAAATCCACGTCGACATCGATCCGTCGTCGATCAACAAGAACGTCAAGGTCGACGTCGGCATCATCGGCGATTGCGCGCATGTGCTCGAGGACATGATCAAGATCTGGCAGGCGGCCAAACCGCAGGTCGACAAGAAGGCGCTGGCCGAGTGGTGGAAGCAGATCGACAAATGGCGCGGGCGGAAATCGCTCGCGTACAAGAACTCCGACAAAATCATCAAGCCGCAATATGCCATTCAGCGGCTCTACGAGCTGACCAAGGACCGCGACACCTACATCACGACCGAAGTGGGTCAGCACCAGATGTGGGCGGCGCAGTTCTACCAGTTCCAGGAGCCGAACCGCTGGATGACCTCGGGGGGCTTAGGCACCATGGGCTACGGCCTGCCGGCGTCGGTCGGCGTGCAGCTTGCGCATCCGAACTCGCTCGTGATCGACATCGCGGGCGAGGCGTCGGTGCTGATGACCATGCAGGAAATGTCGACGGCGGTGCAGTACGACCTGCCGATCAAGATCTTCATCATCAACAACCAGTACATGGGCATGGTGCGGCAATGGCAGGAACTGCTGCACGGCGGACGCTATTCGCACAGCTATACCGAGGCGCTGCCGGATTTCGTCAAGCTCGCCGAGGCCTATCATGCGGTCGGCATCCGCTGCGAGAAGCCGGGCGATCTCGACGAGGCGATCATGGAGATGATCGAGGTGGATCGGCCGGTGATCTTCGACTGCGTGGTCGACCAGAACGAGAATTGTTTCCCGATGATCCCGTCGGGCCGGGCGCACAACGAGATGATCCTGGGCGACTCGGGCGAGAGCGTCGACGAGGCCATCACCGAAGAGGGCAAGGTGCTGGTGTAACGTTGCAACGAGCGTCGTTACCCTCTCCCCTTGTGGGAGAGGGTGGCGAGCGCGAAGCGCGAGCCGGGTGAGGGGGCCGAGTTCGCAATCCATGATCCCTCACCCGGTCCTCGCATCGCTGACACGCTGCTCGGACCACCCTCTCCCGCAAGGGGAGAGGGTAAGATGGAGCAAGCTGCGTGGCTGCAAATACAAGCACTTCCCACTATCCCGCTGCGCCGGCGTCGCAGGCCGTGGAATCCCATACGCTGTCGGTGATCGTCGACAACGAGCCGGGCGTGCTGGCGCGCGTCATCGGGCTGTTCTCCGGCCGCGGCTACAACATCGAAAGCCTCACGGTGTCGGAGACCGAGCACCAGAAGCACCTCTCGCGCATCACCATCGTGACGCGCGGCACGCCGATGGTGATCGAGCAGATCAAGAACCAGCTCGACCGCCTCGTGCCGGTGCATCGTGTGGTCGACATGACGGTGTCGGGGCCGCATCTCGAACGGGAGCTCGCCATGGTCAAGGTGCGCGGCAGGGGCGATGAGCGCATGGAGGCGCTGCGGCTGGCCGACGCGTTCCGCGCGCGCGTGGTCGATGCCACCACCGAAAGCTTCGTGTTCGAGATCACCGGCGCGAGCGACAAGATCGAGAGCTTCATCGCCCTGATGCTGCCGGTCGGCCTGGTCGAGGTCTCGCGCACCGGGGTCGCCGCGATCGCGCGCGGGCCGGAGACGATGTAGGGCTGGACAGGCCGCCCCGTTTCGGATATACAATGTATATCCATGAGAGGACGGCGTCGATGCGGGCGAAAATCGCCAAGTGGGGGAACAGCCTGGGGGTCAGGCTGCCGAAGTCGGCAGTCGAGGCGGCTGGCTTTTCAATCGGCGCAGAGGTGGATATTCAGGTTCAAGGTCGGGGTCTGCGGCTCACACGCCTTGGCCCGAGCAAGCGCTACCGATTGGACGATTTGATCGCCGAGATGGACCGACTTGGTCCGCAAAATCGGCCCGAAGTCGTGGATTGGGGGCCTGACGTAGGGGCGGAAGAAATCGATGACGACTACAGCCGCGGACGCATTCTTGCCCCAGGCCGGGGATCTCGTATGGGTCGATCTCAATCCGACACGAGGGCGCGAACAAGGCGGGGCCAGACCGGCCGTCGTCCTCACGGATCGTGAATTCCATCGGCGAAACGTCACCGCGATCGTTTGTCCGATCACATCCAACAAGAGACCCTGGCCCACAAAGGTGCCTTTGCCCGAGGGGTTGGGGGCTGAAGGATCAATCCTGACCGATCAGATTCGCGTATTGGATCGGCAACAACGCGGATTCAGACGCATCGGGCATGTACCCGACGAGATCATGCAAGAAGTTCGGGGCAGGCTCGCGGCACTGCTGCAAATAACATTCCCAAAGTGAGGAAAAGCAACATGCGTGTTTACTACGATCGCGACGCCGACCTGAACCTGATCAAGGGCAAGAAAGTCGCCGTCATCGGCTACGGCAGCCAGGGCCACGCCCATGCGCTCAACCTGCGCGACAGCGGGGTGAAGAACGTTGTGGTCGCGTTGCGCAAGGGCTCGCAAGGGGTGGCGAAAGCTCAGAAAGAAAAACTCAAGGTGATGGAGGTCGCCGCCGCGGCGAAATGGGCCGACGTGATGATGATGCTCACGCCCGACGAGCTGCAGGCCGACATCTACAACAATCACCTCAAGGACAACATGAAAAAGGGCACCGCGCTGATGTTCGCGCATGGCCTCAACATCCATTTCAACCTGATCGAGCCGCGCGCCGACCTCGACGTGATGATGATCGCGCCCAAGGGGCCGGGCCACACGGTGCGCGCGGAATACCAGCGCGGCGCCGGCGTGCCGGTGCTGATGGCGGTGCACAAGGACGTGTCCGGCAACGCGCACGATCTGACGCTGTCCTACGGCGCGGCGATCGGCGGCGGGCGCGCGGGCATCATCGAGACGACCTTCCGCGAGGAATGCGAGACCGACTTGTTCGGCGAGCAGTCGGTGCTGTGCGGCGGCCTGGTCGAGCTGATGAAGGCCGGCTACGAGACGCTGGTCGAAGCCGGCTACGCGCCGGAGATGGCGTATTTCGAATGCGTGCACGAGGTGAAGCTGATCGTCGACCTGATCTACGAGGGCGGTATCGCGACGATGGATTATTCGGTGTCGAACACCGCCGAATACGGCCAATACGTCTCGGGGCCGCGCGTGATCACCGACGCCACCCGCACAGAGATGAAAAAAATTCTCGGCGACATCCAGTCGGGCAAGTTCGTCAAGGACTGGATGCTGGAGAACAAGGTCAACCAGACCTCGTTCAAGTCGATGCGGGCGAAGAATGCCGCGCATCCGATCGAAGAGGTGGGCGCAAAACTGCGCGCCATGATGCCGTGGATCAAGCAGCGGGCGCTCGTCGACCGCAGCAGGAACTA
>DATJVR010000069.1:0-40145 GCA_035501735.1 Xanthobacteraceae bacterium
TCCAGTCGCGCAGCGCGGTGGCGATGACCTGCTCGGTCATCTGCAGCATCTCGGGCTCGCCGGCGCCGGGCAGGAAGGCGCCCGGCCCGAGCACGCCCAGCTCGGGATGGCGCGCGCGGATCAAGCCCTCGGCGCCGACCATGTGGCCGGTCTGCAGGCTGACCTTGGGCTGGTAGAACACCTCGAGCCAGCCGCGCCGGAGCGCCTTGGCAAGCGTCACCTTCGGCTTGCCGGAGGCGTCGCGCTCGTCATCGTCTTCGGCAGGCTTGTCCGCCCCCGCGAACATCCCTTTCAGGGCCTTCAACATGACGCTTCTCGTCCCGATCGCTCGTGCGGGCGCCCTTCGGCAAAGGCCGACCGCAGCGCTATTTCTATTGCGAGGGCGATGTATTTTCGGTTAGCGCACCGCGACAAAACGGAGCGAAATGGTAAATAAGATCGCAAACGCGCGGCGGATCCCCACGCGCGGCGCGCCCCGTGTGCCATATGGCACACAGGTGGGCACCGCACCGGTTGCTTCCTTAACGGCTGATTGCGCGATCCCTGGCGTGCGGGCGGCCTACTCCGCCGCCGCGGCCCGACGCGCCGCCACCACCTGGTCGGCCGGCTTGCCGGTCAACTCGGCCATGTGGTCGAACTTGAAGGTGAAGCTGCCGACGCCGGCCGTGGCCGAGCGCACCTCGATGATGAGGTCGCCGATCTCCGATTCCGGCATCTTGGCGCGCACCATATCCCAGCCGGTCCAGCCCTCGCGGGTGTCGAAGCCGAGAATCTGGCCGCGCCGGCCGGAGAGGATCGCGTTCATCTTGGCGGTCGCTTCGGTCGGGCAGACGATCTCGACGGAATGGATCGGTTCGAGCAGCACCGGCGCGCACTGCGGCAGCCCTTCGACGATGCCGATGCGGCCGGCTGTGCGGAAAGCCTGATCCGATGAATCGACGGTGTGGTAGGAGCCGTCGACCAGCGCGACCTGCACATCGACGACCTGGAAGCCGAGCGGGCCCTGTTTGAGCCCGTCGATGATGCCTTCCTCGACCGAGGGGATGTAATTGCGCGGCACGACACCGCCGCTGATCTTGTCCTCGAACTTGAAGCCCGAGCCGCGCGGCAGCGGCTTGATATCGAGCACGACATCGCCGAACTGGCCGTGGCCGCCGGACTGCTTCTTGTGGCGGCCGCGCTGGACGATGCCTTTCTTGATGGTCTCGCGGTAGCCGACGGTCGGCCGGCGGCTCGTGAGCGGCACGCCATAACGGTCGGCGATCCGTTCGCTCGCGACACGCAGATGCATTTCGCCCTGGCCCCACAAGACGACCTCGTGGGCTTCGGCGTTGTGCACCACCGTGATCGAGGGATCCTCTTCGAGCAGCTTGTTCAGCGCCTGGCCGAGCTTGACGTCGTCCTTGCGTTCCTTGGCGGCGACCGCGACGGCCAGCACGGCCGGATAGGGCCGCACCACGACGATGGCGGTGTGCGCCTGCTTGCCGGTAGACAGCGTGTCTCCGGTCTTGGCGTAGTCGAGCTTGGCGAGCGCGACGGTCTCGCCAACGGCGGCGGGTCCGCGCTTCTCGGTGTGCTGGCCCATGAGCTTGAAGGTGCCGGCGACGCGGCCGACTTCGCGCTCGGGCGAAGACAAGGTGGTGCTGTCGCCGATCTGGCCGGCGAGCACGCGCACGACCGACATCTTGCCGCTGTGCGCCGTGTTCAGGGTCTTGAGCACATAGCCGACCGCCTCGCTGCCGGCCTTGATGCCGAGACGCTTGATCGTGGCTTCCACATTGGGCGCCTCGTGACGGAGCGCCTTCATCAGCCGCAAGACGCCATTGGTGCGGGCGGCAGAGCCGAGCAGCACCGGACACACCAGACCTTCGCGCAATTCGCGGGCGAGATCGTCAAACACCTTATCCTTCGGGGGCTGGATGTCCTCGAGCAATTGCTCCATCAGCTCGTCGTCGTGATCGGCGAGCGTTTCCAGCATGGAGAAGCGCGCGGTCTTCTCCTTGTCGAGGCTGTCGCCTTCGAGCGGGACGATCTCGGATGCCGCGTGTTCCTTGTAGACAAAGGCGCGTTCGAGGGCGAGGTCGACGAAGCCGGTGATCAGGTCGCCCTTGAAGGTCGGAATCTGGCGCAGCAGCAGCTTCTTGCGCGAGGCCGGCTGCAACAGCGCGAGAGCGTCGTGCACGCCCGAGTCGGCCTTGTCGATCTTGTTGAGGAACAGGAAACGCGGGATGTTCTGGTCTTCCAGCTCGCGCAGGATGAGCTGCAATTGCGGAATTTTCTTGTCGTCCATTTCGCAAACCACGACGGCGGCATCGACGACCGGTAGCGCCGCGCGCATGTCGTGGACGAATTCGACGGAACCCGGGCAATCGATAAAGGTGTAAGCGTCCCCCATGAAACTGGTGGTGGCGACGGAGAGCTCGACGCTCATCTTGTGATGGCGCGCCTCCTTGCTGGCGTCGCCCACGGTGGTGCCGGCCTCGATCGTGCCCTGGCGCTGGACCGCGCCGGTGCGCGCCATGATCGCCTCAAGCAGCGTGGTCTTGCCGCTCTGAAACGGGCCCACCAGCGCAATGCACCGGGGACCCGTCCATCGTGTGCCGTTCTGTGCCATGTTCTTCTGCCTCCCGCACTTTTAATTGGGCGCCGCTTGGCCAATTACTCTATCGTTTCAGGCCCAAACGGGGCTGGCAAGAGGCGCATGAGGTCGCAGTTCGCGGGGCGAAAGGCGCCGCTCAGTGGCGCGCGTAGGCCTTGAACGACAGGAAGCCGCCGAGCGCAAGCAAGATCACCACCGAGGCCAGCATCAGGCCATTACTATGGGCGAACATGTCCAGAAGCATGGCGACCTGATTGGTGAAAAACATGCGGGTGAGGCCGCCGAGAATCGCAATCCAGCCGAGCACCGTCACCAGCACGGGCCAACCGCCGCTCCAGATGTTGTGCGCGCGCACGATGGCAAGGCCGGCCACCAGCAGCAGGACGCCCGACAGGAAAATCAGCGCGCGTGCGCGTGCGATCTCTTCGGCGAATGACTGGATGATGTCGGCATTGACTAAAAGAGCGGCACCGATGGCAATCAGCGTAGGGCCGATCAGTCCCGCAATTGTCTTGGATGTTTCCATGGCTCTCCTCGCTTGCGAGCGGCAGTGATCGCTCATCCCTCACGATAACATCGTGGGTCGACGCGACTCGGACATTGTAAAATCTTCGATTTTTTTCAAAAGCAGGTATCCCCCGGCTTCGTTTGGCGAAAGCGGCAGCGCTGTGATAAAGGTGGCCGATCTGTCCTGCCGCGGCGTCAAACGAAAATCAGCATGCAATACGATTGGCCGATCGATGGATTCATTTCTGCGCTTCCCGACCCGGTGATCGCGGTCGACCGGAACGAAATCGTCATCGCGTGGAACGAGGCCGCCGAGAAGATCGCGCCGGCGCTGACGCGCAACAAGCCGCTCTCGCTTTCCTTGCGCAACCCCGACGTGATCGATGCCGTGCGCCGGGTCGCGACCAGCGGTCGCGCGGAGCGCATCGAGTTTTGCGAACCGGTGCCGATCGACCACTGGTCGGAGGCCCATATCGCGCCGCTTTCGTTGCCGGGATTTGGCGGCACGCGGCGCGAACTGATCATCCTGACCCTGCACGATCTGACCACGCTGCGGCGGGTGGAGGAAATGCGCGCCGACTTTGTCACCAACGTGAGCCATGAATTGCGCACCCCGCTGGCGTCGCTGTCCGGCTTCATCGAGACCTTGCAGGGATCGGCGCGCAATGATGCGGAAGCACGCGACCGCTTTCTCAACATCATGAAAGAACAGGCCAAACGCATGGCGCGGCTGGTCGACGATCTGCTGCTGCTGTCGCAAATCGAAGTCAAAGAAAGCGTCAAGCCGACGCAGACGGCGGATCTGCTCGTGCTGTTAGGCCACGTCACGGACAGTCTGCAGCCGCTCGCGCGCAAACAGGGAGCGAGCATCGAAATCGACCGCGGATGCGAGCACGTGCTTGTCCAAGGCGACAGGGACGAACTCATCCGCGTCTTTGAAAATCTGGTCCAGAACGCATTGAAATACGGCGGCAGCGGCAAGCGGGTGGAAATCAAGGTCGTCCATACGGCGGACGACCATGCGGCGGTCTCGGTGCGCGACTTCGGTCCAGGAATTGCGCCTGAACATCTGCCGCGCCTGACCGAACGATTCTACCGGGTCAATTCGATGCAAAGCCGCGGACAAGGCGGCACCGGTCTCGGCTTGGCTTTGGTCAAGCACATCCTCAACCGGCATCAGGGGCGGCTCACCATCGACAGCGACCTCGGAAAAGGCGCGACATTTACGGTGCGGTTGCCGCTCGCACCGCGCGTCGCAAAGTCCGCCTGAGCGCCGGTGGAATCGTCAGCGCACTGAAAACGCGCTTGGTTTTGGACTTGAGCCAGCGATCGGAACGCGCAAAAGCGGGCGTCATCGCGCTATCACAAAGCACAATTTTCCAAAGGCAGGGCCATCGGCAATTTCGGATTGGCGCAATATGAATTTTTTATGACAGATTGAAATGCCGATAATCCGAGCAAATGCAATCAGTCCTGATCAACAAAATTGTCAACAGTCGAATGTCCATAGCGGCAATCACTGTCGTCTAACTGTCATTAACCAATCATAGAACCATGACATGGCGCGTGTATACACCCCGGCGGCATCGGCATGGCACGGCGAAATAATCGACCGGCCGAGCCAAAGTATCTGCGTTGCCAAATATCGAAACAGGGAAACTCGGGATGCCGCGGCAAGTTGCGTATCAGCAGCGGCATCGTTTTTAACATCAGAAGGAGCGAACTCATGAAACCCTTGAAGACCCTTGTTGCGGCAGGTCTCATCGCCACCGCAACCGTGTTTCCAGCCGTCGCCGCAGACATTTCCGGCGCCGGCGCGACCTTCCCCTATCCGATCTACGCCAAATGGGCGGACGCCTATAAGAAGGAGACCGGCATCGGATTGAACTATCAATCCATCGGCTCCGGCGGCGGCATCAAGCAGATCAAGTCAAAGACCGTCACCTTCGGCGCCAGCGATGCGCCGCTGCCCGGCAAGGAGCTCGATGAGGTCGGCCTCTCGCAGTTCCCGATGGTCATGGGCGGCATCGTCCCGGTGTTGAATGTCGAAGGCGTCGCTCCCGGCGAACTCACCCTCGATGGCCCTACGGTCGCCAAGATTTTCCTCGGCGAGATCAAGAGCTGGGACGACCCGGCGATCAAGAAACTCAACCCGAGCGCCAAACTGCCGAGCCAGCCGATCGCCGTCGTGCATCGTTCGGACGGTTCCGGCACCACGTATAATTTCGCCTATTACCTCTCCGACGTCAGCCCGGAGTGGAAGACGAAAGTCGGGTTCAATACCTCGGTCGAGTGGCCCGTCGGCATCGGCGCCAAGGGCAACGAAGGCGTCGCCAACAACGTCGGCCAGACCAAGGGTTCGATCGGCTACGTTGAATACGCCTACGCGCTGCAGAACAAACTGACCTACACCAAGATGATCAACAAGGCCGGCAAGACCGTGTCGCCGACCTCGGCATCGTTCCAGGCGGCCGCTGCCAATGCCAACTGGAAATCGCAGCCCGGCTACGGCGTGATCCTCGCCAACCAGCCCGGCGATGCGTCATGGCCGATGACGGCAGCAACCTGGATCCTGGTGTACAAGAAGCCGGCCGACCCGGCCGCCACCGCCGAAGCGCTGAAATTCTTCGCCTGGAGCTACAAGAACGGCGGCAAGATGGCTGAGAGCCTTGACTACGTGCCGATGCCGGCCAATGTGGTCGCCGACATCGAGGCGTCCTGGAAAGCCGACATCAAGGACGCCAGCGGCAAGCCGGTATTCTGAGAGCGTCGCAAATCGGGGAAAGGCGCCTCACGGCGCCTTTCCTCAATTCCCATTAACAGGTGAAAGTATCGCTGGCCGCGCCGTTGCGGCCATTCGTCGCCAAACGAGTAGCTCTCCCGACGATAAAAACGAGAGCCCTCGCGGCGGGTTGGGAGACGATCAGTGGCCGATCTGGCGTTGCGGCACGACCAAGGAAGCGGTAATTACAGCGCGGCACAGTCACAGGTTCTGTCGCGGCTCAAACTCGGCGACATCCTTTTTCAGCACCTCACCCGCTCCTGCGCCATTCTGGTTCTGGTTCTCCTAAGCGGCATCATCATCTCGCTCCTCATCGGCGCGCTGCCGGCGCTGCGCACCTTCGGATTCGACTTCCTGATCACGGAGCGGTGGAATCCGGTCACCGAGAAATTCGGCGCACTCGCACCCATCTATGGCACACTGATCACGTCGTTCGTCGCGATGGCGATCGCCATCCCGCTCGGCCTTCTGATCGCGATATTTCTGACCGAACTGTGCCCACAATCGCTCCGCCGTCCGATCGGGATCGCGATCGAGCTGCTCGCCGGCATTCCCAGCATCATTTACGGGATCTGGGGCCTGTTCTTCTTTGCTCCGTTTCTACAAAGCACGCTGCAACCATTCTTGATCGCGGTGTTCGGGAATGTCCCTTTGCTGTCCTCGCTATTCGCCGGCCCCCCCTACGGCATCGGCTTGCTCACGGCCGGTCTCATCCTCGCGATCATGGTGTTGCCGTTCATCACGTCGATCTCGCGCGACGTGTTTGAAGCGGTACCGCCCATGCTCAAGGAAGCCGCCTACGGGCTCGGCTGCACGACGTGGGAAGTCTGCTATTCCGTGGTGATCCCCTATACCCGCGTCGGCATCATCGGCGGCGTGATGCTCGGCCTCGGCCGCGCACTCGGCGAAACCATGGCGGTGACTTTCGTCATCGGCAATGCGCATAGAATTGCGGCCTCGATACTGGCGCCGGGAACGACGATCTCGGCGACCATCGCCAATGAATTCACCGAAGCGGTCGGCGATCTCTATACCTCTTCGCTGATCGCGCTCGGCCTCATCCTCTTTGTCATCACTTTCATCGTGCTCGCAATTGCGCGCTACCTGCTGCTGCGCATCGAGCGCCGGATCGGCTAGCGCCATGAACAGAACCATCTACGGCGCTCGCAGCCGCCGGAACACCATCGCCATGGGACTGTCGCTGGCAGCGACGTTGCTCGGACTCGGCTGGCTGGTGCTGGTGCTCGGGGCCCTGCTGTGGAAAGGTCTGAACGGCTTTTCGCTGCAGATCTTCACCGAGATGACGCCGCCGCCGGGATCGGATGGCGGCCTGCTCAATCCGATCGTCGGAAGCCTGATCATGACCTCGCTCGCGGTCATCATCGGAACGCCGATCGGCATTCTCGCCGGGACATACATGGCCGAGTACGGCCGTCACGAAAAGATCACGACCGTCATCCGGTTCATCAACGACATTCTGCTCAGTGCGCCTTCGATCGTGGTCGGGTTGTTCGTCTATGAAATCCTGGTGCGCCCGGTCGGCCATTTCTCCGGCCTTGCCGGGGCGGTCGCGCTCGCCGTGCTGGTGCTGCCCGTGGTGGTGCGCGCAACCGAGGACATGCTCCTGCTCGTTCCGCAGCCGCTGCGTGAGGCTGCCGCCGCGATGGGCATGCCGCGCGTGACCATGATCCTGAACATCGCCTATCGCGCCGCGCGCGCCGGCATGATGACCGGCGTGCTGCTCGCGATCGCGCGCATCAGCGGGGAGACCGCACCGCTACTGTTCACCGCGCTGAACAATCAGTTTTGGAGCACTGATCTGATGGCTCCGATGCCGAGTCTTCCGGCGGTGATCTTCCAGTTCGCACTCAGTCCCTACCATGACTGGCAGAAACTGGCCTGGACCGGCGCGCTTCTCATCACCCTTGCAGTGCTCGCGCTCAGTATATTCGCGCGACTGCTTACCGCATCGAGGAAAGAGTCATGACCGTTGCGCTTGCAGTCCCCACCGTCACCCATCAAGCCGAAGATACCGGCGAGTTGCGAGAACGAATCTCCATCCGCAATCTGAATTTCTACTACGGCCATCACTTGGCGCTCAAAGACATAAGCCTGTCGCTCTACCTGAACAAAGTGACGGCCTTCATCGGGCCTTCGGGCTGCGGAAAATCCACGCTGCTGCGGGTGCTCAACCGCATGTACGACCTTTACCCGGGCCAGCGGGCCGAAGGCGAGGTCAAGCTCGACGGCGAGGACATTCTGGCGCCGAACGCCGATCTCAATCTGCTGCGGGCGCGCATCGGCATGGTGTTCCAGAAGCCGACGCCGTTTCCGATGTCGATCTACGAGAACATCGCATTCGGCATTCGGCTCTACGAACGCTTGAGCAAATCGGAGATCGACGACCGGGTCGAGCTCGCGCTCAAGCGCGCGGCGCTGTGGGAAGAAGTGAAGAACAAGCTCGATGCGAACGGCCTCAGCCTTTCCGGCGGCCAACAGCAGCGCCTGTGCATCGCCCGCACCGTCGCGGTGAAACCCGAAGTGATCCTGTTCGACGAGCCCTGTTCGGCGCTCGACCCGATCGCCACCGCAAAAATCGAAGAACTGATCGATGAATTGAAGGCCGACTACACGATCGTCATCGTGACGCACAACATGCAGCAGGCGGCGCGGGTCTCCGATTTTACGGCGTTCATGTATCTCGGCGAGCTGATCGAAACCAACGCCACCAGCAACGTCTTCACCAATCCGGCGGACCATCGGACGCAGGACTACATCACCGGCCGTTTCGGCTGATTTTCACCCGGCGATTCTGCGGCTGCCGACCAAGGACAACACGATGAGCGATCACACGATCAAGGCATTCGACGCCGACCTCGATGGCCTGTCTCGCATGATTGCCGACATGGGCGGGCTGGCCGAGAAGCAGACTGCGGACGCCATGGTCGCGCTCGCCCGGCGGGACGAGGGCCTGGCGCAGCGCGTCATTTCCAGCGACGCCAAAATCGACGCCTTGCAACACGAAATCGAACAGCAGGCCATCCAGACGATCGCGCGGCGGCAGCCATTGGCCATCGATCTGCGCGAGGTGATCGGCGCCTTGCGCATCTCAAACGACCTCGAACGCATCGGCGATCTGGCGAAGAACATCGCCAAGCGGGTGCCGGCGGTCGGCAAGGACCTGCGGCCGCAGCAGGTGATGCGCGGCCTCGAAAACATGAACAACCTTGTTCTCGGCCAGCTCAAGAACGTGCTCGACGGCTACGCCAGGCGCGACGTTGAAACGGCGCTCGCGGTGCGGAACAGCGACGAGCAGATCGATGCGGTCAACAACTCCCTGTTCCGGGAGCTGCTGACCTACATGATGGAGGATCCCAGCAACATCAGTTTCTGCATCCATCTCGTCTTCTGCGCCAAGAACATCGAGCGCATGGGCGACCATGCCACCAACATTGCAGAGACCGTTTATTTCATCATCGAAGGACGCATGCTTTCCGATGAGCGGCCGAAGGGCGACACCACCAGCGAAACGACAATACCGTTTGGTCTGGAGCGGAGATTGTCATGACCCCGAGGATCCTCATCGTCGAAGATGAAGAGCCTTTGACTATGATGTTGCGCTACAATCTGGAAAAAGAGGGCTTCGCTGTCGCAGTCTCAAAGGAAGCCCGCGAGGTCGAATCTCAGGTCAAGGACAACCCACCCGATCTGGCGGTGATCGATTGGATGCTGCCGGAGGTTTCCGGCATCGAGTTGATCAGCCGCCTGCGCGCGCGGCCCGAAACGAAGCAACTGCCCATCATCATGCTGACCGCCCGCGGCGAGGAACCCGACCGTATCCGCGGGCTGACCGTGGGCGCCGATGATTACATCGTCAAGCCGTTCTCGGTGCCGGAGCTGTTGGAACGTATCCAGGCGCTGCTTCGGCGCAGCAAGCCGGGGCGCTACTCCAGCACGCTATCAATCGGAAACATTCAGCTCGACCGCGACAAGATGCGCGTGTCGCGCGGCGGGCGCGACATCTCATTGGGACCGACAGAATTCCGCCTGCTGGAATTTTTTCTGGAAAATCCCGGGCGTGTTTACTCGCGCGAGCAATTGCTGACGAACGTATGGGGTCAGAATACCGACATCGACGAGCGCACCATCGATGTCCACGTCGGACGACTGCGCAAGGCGCTCAACCGCAGGCACGAAGCCGACCCGATTCGGACCATTCGCGGCTCCGGCTACGCGCTGGACGATCGCTACAACGCTTAAAACAGGTCGCCGCCAACGGCGCCGCGCGTCCACCGTTTCAGCCATGGCGCAATTTCAGCACCAGAAGGATTGCGACCAAAGCCAAGGTCACTGCACTTGATCCGATGAGAGGCGGATCGAGCTTGGCCATCCCGTAGATCAGCCAGCACAGCAGGCCGGCGGCAAAGGCCGCCGTGCTGGACAGTGAAATCGCATGCGTGTTCTTTTCGCGCATGCTCTTGATCGCCTGCGGCAGCCAACAGAGCGTCGTCAGCAAGGCGCCGAGCACTCCGATGGCGTCGATCACGAATGGGGGTGGAATCGTCATGCCGAAATGTGACCGACATGTATCCGTGAAGAATGTAGGTTTGATGACGCGCAGGTCTCCGTGGTTTCAAAACCGCGGAATGTCGGGAAACGGCACCTTGCCGCCTTGCACGTGCAAGCGGCCAAGTTCGGCGCAGCGGTGCAGCTTGGGGAACACCTTGCCCGGATTGAGCAGGCCGTGGGCATCGAAGGCGCATTTGAGCCGCTGCTGCTGATCGAGGTCGGTCTCGGTGAACATCGCGCCCATGAGATCGCGCTTCTCGACGCCGACGCCGTGTTCGCCGGTCAGCACGCCTCCGACCTCGACGCAAAGCTTCAGGATATCGGCCCCGAACTGTTCGGTCTTCTCCAGTTCCCCCGGCTTGTTGGCGTCGTAAAGGATGAGCGGATGCAGGTTGCCGTCGCCGGCATGGAACACGTTTGCAACCTTCAGCCCGTATTTACGCGAAAGGTCGCGGATGCGCGCGAGCACTTCGGGCAGGCGCGCGCGCGGGATGGTGCCGTCCATGCAGTAATAGTCGGGCGAGATCCGTCCGGCAGCCGGAAACGCGGCCTTGCGGCCCGCCCAGAACAGGAGCCGCTCCTGTTCCGACGTGGATGACTTGCAGGACACGGCGCGGCATTCCTTGGCGATTTTTTCCACGCGCGCGATCAGGTGATCGACTTCGGCCGAGGGTCCATCAAGCTCGACGATCAAGAGCGCCTCCACGTCGAGCGGATAGCCGGCGTGCACGAATTCTTCCGTGGCGTGGATTGCCGGCTTGTCCATCAATTCCATGCCGCTCGGAATGATGCCGGCGCCGATGATGCGCGAGACGCACTCGCCAGCATGTTCGGTGCGCCAGAATCCGATCAGCATGGCGCGCGCGCATTCCGGTTTCTTCAGGATGCGCACGGTGACCTCGGTGACGACGCCGAGCAATCCCTCGGAGCCGGTGATGATGCCGATCAAATCATAGCCGCCGGAATCGAGATGCTTGCCGCCGAGGCGGATGATCTCGCCGGTGATGAGCACCATTTCAAGGCCGAGGATGTTGTTGGTGGTCATGCCGTATTTCAGGCAATGCACGCCGCCGGAATTCTCCGCCACATTGCCGCCAATGGTGCAGGCGATCTGCGAAGAGGGATCGGGGGCGTAGTAGAACCCGGCGTGGGCGACCGCATCGCTGATGGCGAGGTTGGTGACGCCGGGCTCGGCCACCACCACGCGGTTGTCGAAATCGATCTCGCGGATGCGGTTGAATTTCGACAGGCCGAGCAGCACGCCGTCGCCGAGCGGTAATGCTCCACCGGAGAGCGAGGTGCCGGCGCCGCGCGGCACCACTTTGATTCCTTCCGCGTGGCAATAGCGCAACACATCGGAAACCTGCTCGGTGGTTTCCGGCAATACCACCACCATGGGAAGCGTGCGGTAGGCGGTGAGACCATCGGTTTCAAACGGTTTCATCGCCCCTTCGGCGGCGATAACTCCCTCCCCCGGCACGATCGCGCGCAAGGCCGCCACGATCTCCTCGCGGCGGGACAGCACGGCTTGATCAAGCTCGGGCATCTGCAGTGTCATGAATGCTTCCCATTTCTCGATAAAGATGATTATACAGTGCCCGCTATTCGTGCGGAACATGCTGGAAGCCCAAGGGGAGCAAGCGACAATGAAGGTTTCAGCGCTGGTTGCGGCGGTGTTCGTGGTTTCGATCGGTCATGCAATGGCCCAGGATGCGGCCGAGGGCGAGAACGCCTTCAAGGTGTGCCGCGCCTGTCATACAATTGGCCCCGATGCGCGCAACCTCGTGGGGCCGGAACTGAACGGACTCGACGGCCGCAAGGCGGGCACGGTCAAGGATTTCAGCTACA
This sequence comes from Xanthobacteraceae bacterium, assembly GCA_035501735.1. Lineage (GTDB taxonomy): Bacteria > Pseudomonadota > Alphaproteobacteria > Rhizobiales > Xanthobacteraceae > PNAI01. The sequence continues at coordinate 12,306 of DATJVR010000069.1, forward strand.
GCGACGCCAACAAGAATTCCGGCATCACCTGGAACGAGGCGACCTTCAAGGAATACATCAAGAACCCGCTCGCCAAGATTCCCGGCACCAAGATGCAGTTCGTCGGCGTCAAGAACGACAAGGACGTCGACAATCTCTGGGCCTATCTGAAGCAGTTCAAGGCGGACGGGTCGAAATAAGCTTTCCTACGGCTAGGCGGCGCTCGCTTCCTCTCCGGGCAGCACGGTCTGCACCACGATGCCGCGCGCATGCGCATCGACGACGCCGAGCCCGCGCAACGCAAAGAGCGTGAGCGTCTGCACGGCGGCACGCACGCTCCTCGGATCGTCCGCAATCTCAGGCGCAAGCGGGCCGATGAGACCTTCCATCAACGCACCGACGGTGGCGGGTGCCGCAAGGGCGGCATCCTGATCGGGCAAATGGCCGTCGGCGATGGCGGCGCGGATGCGCGCCGCGAGCTCGTCGGCGAAGGATTTGCGATAGCCGAGCCGAATGACGTTCACATCCGCATCGACCGGTTCGGCGATCAGCGCGAAGGCAAGCCGGCGCTGGCGCAAGGCGCGGGCGGCAAAAGTCGCGACCGCTGCGGCGAGCGCGGAGAGCGGCCCGGGCGCCGCATCGGCCGCTTGCCGCACCGCCGCTATTTCGCGCTCCGATATGGTTTGGATGAGCGCGCTGAGCAATTCGGTCTTGCCGGGGAAATAGCGGTACATCGTGCCGGCGGCGATATCGGCGCGCGCCGCGATGGCTGCAATCTGGATTGCCGCCATGCCGCCCTCGCTCGCCACGGCAAGCGCCGCGGCCACGATCGCATCGCGGCGGGCGTTGAGCCTGCGGATGACGTTGGAGGTGCGGCGATAGGGCATCGGTCAATTTCGCCGAAATGCAAAGCTGGGCGAAACTGTGAACCATGATTCACCGGCCGGCGCAACTCGGGCCGAGCCGTCGTTTCAGGCGGAAATTATTCGATCACCTCGTCGGCGCGTGCGAGCAGTGTCGGTGGCACCGCGATGTTGAGCGACTTTGCGGTCTTCGCATTGACGACCAGTTCGAATTTGGTCGCCACCTGCACCGGCAGATCGCCCACCTTCTTGCCGCGTAGGACCTGATCGACATAGGACGCAGCCTTTCTGCACTGGGCCGCAATATCGGCCCCGTACGACGCCAGTCCGCCGTCGGCCGCGAAAAAGCGGAAAGGATACACGGCCGGCAATTTCCTGCGGTTGGCGGTTTCGGTGATCGTGACGCGGCTGAACGCCGTGCTGGAATCGGGAAGCGTGAGCAGCGCGCTGTTCGGTGCGCGGGCGAAGGCCTCGATTGCGTTCTCGATCTCGGCATCAGTCTTGAATGGGATGCTCGTCAGCTTGACCTTCTGGGCGCGCGCCGTGGCTTCCAGGGGTTTGAGAAAATTTTTCGCCAGCTGCGCCGTGTCGGGATTGAAAATGATGCCGATCTGGCTCGTGTGCGGGGCGAGCTCTTTGACGATTTGCAGCCATTTCTCGGCGATGGCGACATCCGCCGCGGCAAAGCCGGTGATGTTGCCGCCGGGGTGGTACAAATTCGCCACAAGCCCGTTGCCGACCGGATCAGCCGCGTCGACAAAAACGATCGGAATCGATTCGGTGCGCTGGCGGATGGCCTGCACGCCATAGGTCGCAGCCGCAATGATGATCTCAGGACCGGTCTCGACCAGCTCGATCGCCATGGCATTGATGCGTTCGGCATCATCGCCGGGCCAGCGGTAGTCGATGCGGATGTCGCGGCCGAGGCTCCAACCGAGCGTCTTGAACTCCTGCTCGAAGGCGGCCTCGAGCCGCTGCCAGTCGAGATCGTGCTCGGCGCCGCCCATCAGGATGCCGATCTTGCGCAAACGCGGGTTTGCGCGCGCCGGCCGGACAACCGAGCATGCGGCAACGCCGGCGAGCAACGCGATGAATTCCCGCCGTCTCATTCGATCACCTCGTCGGCGCGGGCGAGCATCTGCGGCGACACAGTGAGGCCGAGCGCATTGGCGGTCTTGAGATTGATCACCAGTTCGAATGTCGTGGGCTGCGTCACCGGCAGATTGCCCGGCTTCTCGCCTTTCAAGACGCGAACGATATAAGCGGCAGCCTGACGATAGGGTTCGGTGTGACTGGTTCCGTAACTCACCAGACCGCCATCCACGACAAATTCGCGCCACTGGTACATCGTTGGCATGCTGTGGCGTTTCGCAACGGCCACCAGTTGCTCGCGCCGGCTGGTGAAGAAAATATCGGTTCCGGTGATCAGCGCACCGGCGCCGCGTTGCTTGGCGCTCGCGAAAGCCGCATCGATTTCGGGCGGGTTGCTGGCACTCACCGAAAAGACCTGTCGCCCGCGGGCACGCGCCGCGGATTGGGCATCGCTGAGATCGGTCTGAGCATTCGGGTTCGCGGGATTGACCAGCACGGCGATCATTGAGGCGCTCGGCACCAGCTCGGTGAGCAGTTCGAGCCGTTTCGCCATCAATTGGGCAATGATCAAGCTGACCCCGGTAATATTGCCGCCGGGGCGATTGAGACTGCCAACGAGACCGGCTTTGACCGGATCGTCGCCCATGATGAAAACAATCGGGATGGACGAAGTCGCAGCCTTCGCCGCCTGGGCGGACACCGCGCCGCCGGCAACCGCGATGACGGCCACACGACGCCGAACCAATTCGGCGGCCAGCGCCGGCAGACGGTCGTATTGCCCCTCGGCCCAGCGAAATTCGATCGTCACGTTTTTACCGGGGACATAGCCGGCGTCGCTCAGCGCTTTATTGAACGCGGCGGTCATTTCCGCAAACGCGCCCGGCGCGCCACTGCTCAGGAATCCGACGATTGGCGTTGCGTTCTGCTGGGCGCGCAGCGGAAGCGGATACGCGGCGGCAGCTCCCGCTCCACTGAGCAGCGTGATGAATTCGCGGCGCCTCATTCGATCACCTCGTCGGCGCGGGCGAGCAGCGTGGGCGGCACGGTGAGGCCGAGCGCCTTGGCGGTCTTGAGGTTGATCAACAGCTCAATCCTGGTCGGCCGCTCGATCGGAAGATCCCGCGGCTGGGCGCCCTTCAGGATCTTGTCGACATAGGCCGCGGCACGTCGGTAATTCTCCACGGGATTGGGGCCGTAGCTGAGCAGCCCGCCGGCCTCGGCGAACTGACGGCCGGAGAAAATCGCTGGCAGTCGCGCTTTGGCTGCGAGTGCGACGATGCGTGCCCGATAGGTGACGAAGGTTATGTCAGGTGGGATCAGCACCGCCTCGACTTTCTCCTCCACGAAGCGAGCGAAGGATCGCTCCAAGTCGTCGGGTACACGATAATCGAATCGAATCAGCGCGACCGCTGCCTTGGCGGCAGCGGCCTCGGTCTCGCGCAGTTGCGGCACGTGCAGCGAGTTCTCGACATTTATGAGCGAACCGACGCGCGACAGGCGCGGGATCAATTCGCGAATTACGTCGAGCTGTTTCGACGCCAGTTCCTCGGCAAAGTTCGTCAGCCCTGTGAAATTGCCGCCGGGGCGGGCCAGACTTTGCGCCAGGCCGAAGGCAACCGGGTCGGCGCCCGTCGCCATCACGACCGGGATCGTGGTGGTGGCGTTGTGCACGGCAATGTTGCTGGGCAACGGCGATGAGACGATGACGTTCGGATTGAGTCGGACCAGCTCATGTGCCAAGGCAGGAAGGCGATCAAGAAAGCCGTCGGCATAACGGTATGCGAACCGGAGGTTGCGCCCCTCGATGTAGCCGAGTTCGCGAAGGCCGGCGCGAAGCGCCTCGTACTCCTTCACTCTGGAAGCCGCAGATGCGGCATCCAGCACGCCGATGAGTGGCAGCTGCGATTGTTGCGCGCGTCCGGCTTGCGGGACGAACGCCACCGCACCGCCAAGCATTGCAAGAAAAAAGCGGCGCGCGAAGCGAGCCGAGCTCGATTCCCTGTCGGCGCTCGTGGGCAGAGGTATGAAGTGATGGGCGTCGCGGCGCTTCATGCGGTCCTCCGGACCGCCCGAATCTAACACAACTGCCGCGGCAATGGCGTGGCCTGCCATCGCAGGCGGTCAATTCGCCCGGAGTTAACGCCCCTGCCCGGCCAAGGCCTTGGCGCGGATGCCTTCGAGCGTCATCATGGGCGTCGAGGCGTTGGGGTCGACCTTGAGGTGGACCAGCGCCGGCACTCCCGATTTCTGCGCCTCGGCGAATGCCCTGGGGAAATCGGCGGTCTTATCCACCGTGACGCCGAAGCCGCCAAATGCGCGGGCATAGGCGGCGAAATCCGGGTTCTTCAGTTCGGTCGCAACCACGCGGCCGGGATATTCGCGTTCCTGATGCATGCGGATGGTGCCGTACATGCCGTTGTCGACGATGAGCGTGACGACGGGAAGTTTGTACTGCACGCAGGTGGCGAATTCCTGCCCGTTCATCAGGAAGTCGCCGTCGCCCGAAATGCCGACGACGGTGCGATTGGGATGCAGCGTCTTCATGGCGACCGCGGACGGCACGCCGTAACCCATGGAGCCCGAGCAGGGGCCGATGTGGGTGGCATATTTGCGGAAGCGGTAGAAGCGGTGGATCCAGGAGGAGAAATTGCCGGCGCCGCTGCACACGATGGCGTCGTCGGGCAGATTTTCGCGCAGCCAGACGATGATCTCGCCGAAATTCACGCCGCCGGGCTGCGGCGTCGCCTTGTCGGTCCAGGCGTGATAGTCGGCATTGGCGGTCTTGGTTTCCGCGCGCCAGGGGATACTGGCCGGCGGCTGCAAGCTCTCGAGCGCGGCGGCGAAGGCCGTCGGCGAAGCGTTGATCGCGAGATGCGGATGGTAGACGCGGCCGAGTTCCTCCGCGCCGGGGTGCACGTGAACGAGTGTCTGTCGCGAGCCCGGCAGATCGATCAGCGTGTAGCTCTGCGACGGCATCTCGCCGAGCCGGCCGCCGATCAGCAGGATCACGTCGGCCGCCTTGATGCGCGCAACCAGTTTCGGATTGGGGCCGATGCCGAGGTCGCCGGCATAGTTCTCGTGCAGCGCATTGAAGATGTGGCTGCGGCGAAACGAGGTCGCAACCGGCAGCGCGAAACGCTCGGCGAAGCGCGTGAGCGCCGCGCAGGCCGCGTCCGACCAGCGGCTGCCGCCGGCGATGACGATCGGCTGCTTCGCCGACCACAACAGTTTCTGCAGCTTCGCCATGTCGGCCGCGCCCGGATAGGTCTCGACCGGGTCGAAGGCCGGCGCATCGGGCACCGCCACGCGCTCGATCAGCATGTCCTCGGGCAGCGCGATCACCACCGGGCCGGGGCGGCCGTTGGTCGCGGTGTAGAACGCGCGCGAAATGATTTCGGGAATGCGCGCGGGATCGTCGATCTCGGTCGCCCATTTGGTCATCGAGCCGAACACGGCGCGGAAGTCGAGTTCCTGAAACGCCTCGCGCTCGCGCATCTCGCGCGCGACCTGGCCGACGAACAAAATCATCGGCGAGGAATCCTGCTTGGCGATGTGAATGCCATGCGCGGCATTGGTGGCGCCGGGCCCGCGCGTGACGAAGGCGATGCCGGGACGGCCGGTGGCCTTGCCGATGGCCTCGGCCATGATGGCGGCGCCAGCCTCCTGGCGGCAGACCGTGACCTTGATCGGACGGTCGTAGAACGCGTCGAGCGCGCCGAGGTAGCTCTCGCCCGGCACGCAGAACATGTGCTGCACGCCGTGCTTGACCAATTGGTCGACCAGAATTTCACCGCCGGTCCGGGTGCCGTCATTCGCGCGCATCACACCGCTCCATGCTTGTCGTTGCCGGGCGTAACCGCCCTTGTGACCCGGCAACCCATGAAAGGTTTCGACGAACAGAAACGCCGCATGGACGCGCGGGTCAAGCCCGCGCATTGACATACGAGGGTTACCGCTTGATCGGGCAGAACTTGGCCGGGATCATCAGCGAGGTCTTCTGCTCCAGCAGATAGCCGGAGTCGTTGAGCTTCCCAAGATAGTTCCGCCATTCCGGATCGGCCAGCATGGCGGCGCGGCGCTTGGTGCGATCGGCGGCATCCTCATAGCCCCACAAGTGAACGATGGTGTTGACGTCGCCGCTCTCGGCGAACATGTAGGCGATCGGCTGGCCGAGATGGCGCGTCTGCGCCGCAAATCCGTGCTTCTCGTAGATCTCCAAATGCGCCTGGGTCATGCCGGGCCTGATGCGGTAGATACGATGATCGACGAGCACGGTTAAGTCCTCCCTTATTCCTCACGGCGACATTCGCCGCGGCGCAGATACTACAGAAAGAGGGGGAAGGGAGAAACAAGTGGGCTGGCAAATCGCGGCGCGGCAGGCAATGTTCGGCCCATGTCCTTCGATCTCCGGCGCGTCGGCGTCGCTTTTGCGGGCGCGGCCGCCTTCGTCAACCTCTACGCGCCGCAGGCGATCCTGCCGTTCATGGCACAGGAGTTCGGCGCGCGCGCGGCCGACGCCAGCCTGATCCTGACGGCGGGCTCGCTTGCGGTCGCCTTCACCGCGCCGTTCACCGGCGTCGCGGCCGACGTGCTCGGGCGCAAATGGGTGATCGCAGGCGCGATCCTGCTGCTGATCGTGCCGACGGTGATGGCGGCGCTGGCGCCGTCGCTGCATGCGCTGATCTTCTGGCGCTTCGTGCAGGGACTGCTGCTGCCGCCGATCTTTGCGGTCACCATCGCTTATGTGGGCGACGAATGGCCGGCCCGCGAAGCCACCGGCGTGATCGGGCTCTACGCATCGGCGTCGGGATTCGGCGGATTCCTCGGGCGGTTCCTGCCGGGCGTGCTGTCAGATCAGATCGGCTGGCGCGGCGGATTCCTGGTGGTGGCGGGGCTCACCTTCGTCTGCTTCGGCGTGGTGGCGACGATGCTGCCGCGGGAAAAGAAGTTCGTGCGGGCGAGCAATCTCACCGCATCGCTCATGCAGATGCTCCGGCACTTGCGCAACCCGAGACTGATCTCGATTTTCGCGGTGGGGTTCGGCGTGCTGTTCAATTTCATGGCGGTGTTCACCTATGTGAGCTTCCACCTCGCCGGGCCGCCGTTCAATCGCTCGGCGGCGTTCCTCGGCTCGATCTTTCTGGTCTATCTCGGCGGCACGCTGCTCACGCCCTGGACCGGCTTTGCGGTCGCGCGACTCGGGCGGCGCAACTTCGTGCTTTGCGTGCTCGCGGTTTGGATCTTCGGCCTGCTGGTGATGTTGATCCCGTCGATCCCGGTGATCATTTTCGGGCTGGTGATCTGCGCGACCTGCGGATTCCTCGCGCAGGCTTCGTCGACGAGCTACGTGGCGATCAGCGCGCAAGGCGGCACATCGTCGGCGGTCGGACTCTATGTGATGTTCTTCTATATCGGCGGAAGTTTCGGCGCCTATCTGCCGGGGCTCGCCTATGAGGCCGCGGGCTGGCCGTCGACCATTGCGTTTGTGATCGCGATGATCGCGATCATGGGCGCGGTGGTGGCGCGCACGTGGGAAGGGAAACCAGCAACCATCGGGAGGGCCAGTTCATGAGCATGACCGTGTCGCAGAGCCAGTTCGAATTCTTAAGGTCGATCGATACGCCGACCGTGTGCAACCTGCTCGAAGTGGTGGCGCCGGAGCGGCGCGGCTTCGGCTATACGGTGCGGCATCTGCATTGCATCTTTCCCGATCTGCCGCCGATGGTCGGCTTCGCCAAGACCGTCACCATGCGCGCGCAGGACAAGGTGCCGCTCGGCGAGGCCGGCTATATGGCGAAGCGGCTCGACTACCTCGATTACGTGGCCGCCGCGCCGCAGCCCGGCATCGCCGTGATCCAGGACCTCGACGACATCGTGGGGTTCGGCGCGTTCTGGGGCGAGGTGCAGACCAACATCCACAAGGCGCTGGGCTGCCTCGGCACGATCACCAACGGCTCGGTGCGCGACATTCCAGCGGTGGCGCCCGGCTTTCAGATGCTCGCCGGCTCGATCTCGCCGTCGCACGCGTGGGTGCATGTGGTGGATTTCGGCTGCACCGTGAACATCCACGGCATGGCGGTGCGCAGTGGCGACCTCATCCATGCCGACCGGCATGGCGCGGTCGTGGTGCCGGTCGAGACGATCGATCCAATGAAAACGGCGGCCGAAGGACTTGCGGCCAAGGAGGCCAAGATCATCAATGCGGCGAAATCGGGCGCGGGGCTCGCGGCGATCAAGGCGGCGATGAAGGGGTAACTCCAGGCGGCCCGAGATGCGGCATGAAGCCCCATTTTCTTGCCGCAAAGGGCCGGCAAGATGGGTTTACGGGCGACCATTAGCTGAAATCGGAGTCATCCGATGCGAATTGTCGTGGCCGTCCTTTCTCTCGCGATATTGACGGTACCGGCCTACGCCGAAGGCCAGTTTGGCGGCAAGCACCGCCATGGATCGGAGCAGAAAGCCGATCAGTCCAAGAACACGGTGAACGAGAAGGAATACCAGTCTTCGCTCAAGGGAATCCCCGACCAAAGCCAGAATTTCGATCCGTGGCGGAACATGCGCACGGCGCCGCAACCGAAATAGCCCGCAAACCGCTCATAGCCGAGCGCTCGGGTGCCATTGCGGACAATAGCCGGCGGCGAGCACGCCGAGGATGGCGGGCGGGGTGAGGACGTCGACTGTGACATTCTTCGGACGGCGCTGGCGCGCGGCGTAGCCTGACGGAGTCCAGCGCAGCAACGAGGCGCCGCGCACGGCCCAGGCGGCATCATCCAAGGCGATGAAAGTGCCGTCGGGAAGACCGTCGATCTCGCGACGATGAAGCCGCTTGGCGCGCCCATTGAGACGCTCGGCGTGAAGCACGGCATCCATTTCGTCCGCGCGCGGCCGCGTGCGAAGCTTTTGCGCCCGCGCCCAGGCGCCGGCAAAGGCCAGCGCGTCCTTCCGGCGGCATTCGAAGCAGGGGCGGTGGCCGGCGGCGAGCGCGGTCACTTCGTCCTGGAAGAACAGCTCGGTATAGCCCCTGCCCCACACTTCGCGGTGGCGGTGCTTGAACTTGAGACGGCAGCAGATCCAGGCGCGCGTGACGTGGCGGCGGCGGCCGAGCGTGCGGTCGTCGCGGTGGAATCTGCCGCCGCGATTGCCGAATAGCGTGCCGCGCGCGGAGGTGGCAAACAGTTCGCCGAACGGGTTGACGCGATTGGGCAGCGGCATGCGGCGAGTATAGCGCGCGGCGTTCAGCGCGGCAGGAACAGCACGTTGCGCGTTTCGTACTCGGTGCCCCAGGTCGTGTTCTTGCCGAGCGAGGCAATGATCGGCATGGCGGCCAGCCGGTGGCGGCGCAACACGATGTAAGGGTCGTAGCCGAAGCTCTCGCAAATCTTCTCGGTCTCTGCGCCGGGATCGGCATGGGTGCCGGACAGCAGCTCCAGCAGCAGCACCGGCCGGTCGCGCGCAATCGTCGCGCGCGCGCCGTCAAGCACCTCGCGCTCGCTGCCCTCGACGTCAATTTTGATGAAACGCACGTCGGTCAATTTGAAACTGTCGAGGGTGCGGACTTCGACCTGATAGGTCTGCTCGTTCTGAAACTGGGTGTGGCTCTGCTTCAGGTTGCCGGCAAAATGCAGTGCGGTGCCGTCGTCGCTGAGCGGCACATGGAAGGTGGCGCGACCGGCGGTATCGGATAGCGCGACCTCATGCACCTCGGCGCGGCCGCGCAGCATCCAGCGCGCAAACCTGGCGTAGTCGGGATTGGGCTCGAACGCGACCACGCGGTCGGCGAGGCGGGAGAGCGCGAAGGCATAGAACCCCTGATTGGCGCCGACATCGACCGCGGTGCCGCCGCGCTCAAACAGCTCCGGCAACATAGCGAGTTCGGGCTCGCCCAAGCGCGTCTCTTCGGCGATGCGCCGACGATAGAACAGCGACGGCGGCAGCAGCATCGACAGCTTTTCGCGAAAGGGCAGCGCCATTTGGCGCCTCGTATCATTGCAAAGGTACCGACACAAACGCCCGCCGGAAGGCGGGCGTTCGATGGCTCAAAATCGGCCGCGCATCACACCTGCGGCTGCGGCTCGGGCTCGATCGTGCCAGGGCCGGGGCGCGGGCGGCTCTTGCCCGCGGGCGGCACGGTGGAGGCGCGCGGGGCGGTGGGCTCGATCGCCGACTCGCGGTTCGGCTTCTTGCCGATGAGCAAGTCCTTGATCTCGTCGCCCGACAGCGTCTCGTATTCGAGCAGACCCTTGGCGAGGACTTCGAGATCGCCGCGCTTGGCCTCGAGGATCTTGCGCGCCTCGTCATGCCCCTGTTCGACCAGCCGTTTCACCTCGGCGTCGATCTTCTGCGCGGTCGCCTCGGAAACGTTCTGCGTGCGGGCAACCGACATGCCGAGGAACACCTCATCCTGGTTCTCGCCGTAGGACACCGCGCCGAGTTCGGGCGAGAAGCCCCAGCGCGTCACCATCATGCGCGCGAGCTTGGTCGCCTGTTCGATGTCGGACTGGGCGCCGGAGGTGACCTTGTCGTGGCCGAAGACCATTTCCTCGGCCACGCGACCGCCCATCATGATGGCAAGCCGCGAGGTCATCTGCTCATAGCTCATCGACAGCTTGTCGCGCTCGGGCAATTGCATGACCATGCCGAGCGCACGTCCGCGCGGAATGATCGTGGCCTTGTGCACGGGATCGGTGGCCTTGACGTTGAGGGCAAGGATGGCGTGCCCGCCTTCGTGATAGGCGGTCAACAGCTTCTCTTCCTCGGTCATGACGAGCGATTTACGCTCGGCGCCCATCATCACCTTGTCTTTGGCGTCCTCGAACTCGACCTGCGTGACCATGCGCTTGTTGCGGCGCGCGGCCATGAGCGCCGCTTCGTTCACGAGGTTGGCGAGGTCGGCGCCGGAGAATCCGGGCGTGCCGCGCGCGACGGTCTTCAAATTGACGTCGGGCGCGAGCGGGACCTTGCGCACGTGAACCTTGAGGATGTTCTCGCGGCCGATGATGTCCGGATTGGGCACCACGACCTGGCGGTCGAATCGGCCGGGGCGCAGCAGCGCAGGATCGAGCACGTCGGGGCGGTTGGTGGCGGCGATCAGGATGATGCCTTCGTTGGCCTCGAAACCGTCCATCTCGACGAGCAGCTGATTCAATGTCTGCTCGCGCTCGTCATTGCCGCCGCCGAGGCCGGCGCCGCGATGGCGGCCGACGGCGTCGATCTCGTCGATGAAGATGATGCAGGGGGCGTTTTTCTTGGCCTGCTCGAACATGTCGCGCACGCGCGAAGCGCCGACGCCGACGAACATCTCGACGAAGTCGGAACCCGAAATGGTGAAGAACGGCACATTGGCTTCGCCGGCGACCGCGCGCGCGATCAGGGTCTTGCCGGTGCCGGGCGGGCCGACCAGCAGCACGCCGCGCGGGATGCGCCCGCCGAGCCGCTGGAACTTGCCGGGGTCGCGCAGGAATTCGACGATCTCCTGCAGGTCCTGCTTGGCCTCGTCGACGCCCGCCACGTCTTCGAAGGTGACGCGGCCATGGGCCTCGGTCAAAAGCTTGGCGCGGGATTTGCCGAAGCCGAGCGCCTTGCCGCCTGCTCCCTGCATCTGCCTGGAGAGGACGATCCACACGACGATCAGCACGATGAACGGCAGCCAGGACATCAGCAGCGAGACGAACCAGGGCACGTTGTCCTGCAACGGGCGAGCGGTGATCCTCACGTTCTTGGCCTGCAGGCGCTGAACCAGCGAAGGATCGTTCGGCGCATAGGTCTGGAATGCGCCACGACCCTCATTGTATGTGCCGCGGATGTCAGAGCCCTGAATGGTCACTTCGAGCACCCGACCGGCGTCGACATCGCTGAGCAGCTGAGAATAGGGAATGTCCTGGGCGTTGTTGCGCTGACCAGGGCTCTGGAACAGCGTGAACAGCGCGAGCAACAGCAATACGATGATGACCCAGAGAGCAAAATTACGAAGATTGGCGTTCATTCGACGACTTTCATGACACGCCCGGGGTTCGACGGCGTGCTTTTAGTACGCACTACAAGTGACGTCACCAACCCCGTTCCTCCGCCTCCCCGCGCCCAGGGATAATGTAGGTCTGCGACCAACGTCTGCCAAGACAAGTTCACACGTAACTTCGACGTCATTTCGGCATTTATGACAGATCGAAAACTACATATCCTATCGTGGACTTAGCGCCCGAGTACCCGAATTCTGTTGCCGCCCGGTAACTTTGCGCCTGCCACCTTTGCGTTTGGTTAAAGGCTGTAAACGCTTGGCTTGCGGACGGCGCGGCGGCGCGCGCTCAACCGTCAGGCGATCGCCGTCGACCGTAACAAGCGCCCCGGCCAGCGTCCGGCGAAATCGCATCTCGCCTGCGGCCGTCAGCGCTGCGTGCAGGCTTTCGAGCTTGCCGAGTTCGACCGGGCCCTCGTCACCCTGCGCGGCAATGGCGCGACCGAGCAGCCTCAGGGCCACCTCTTCCGGCAACAAACGAAAGCCCGCGGCATCGAATTCGAGCGGGAGCGGCAAGGGAGCCGGCGCGCTGACCTGCAACAGATCTGCATAGGCCACGTCGACCGCGCACTCGATGGCGTCATTGGCTCGCGCCAGGCGCCGCGCCAGTAGCGACAGTCGCGCGGGAGAAAGACCCTCCTGTTCCAGCCCGGACAGGAGATTGCGGATGCGGACGCGGGTGAATTGCGGGTTCTGGTTGGAGGGATCGTCGGCGAAGGGAATGCGGGCGGTATTCAACGTGGCCAGCAGCCGGGCCTTGGGGATATCGAGCAGCGGGCGGACCAACAAAATCCCCCTCTCCCCGATGGTCGGCACAGGTGAGGTTCTTGCCATGGCGCCGAGGCCGGCAAGGCCGCTGCCGCGGGTCAGCCGGATGAGGGTGGTTTCGGCCTGATCGTCGCGGGTGTGCGCGGTCAACACATGGCTCGCGCCAGCCTGGCGGGCAGCGTCGGCGAGCAGGCGATAGCGCACCCCGCGCGCCGCGGCCTGCAGGCCGCTTTTCGGCTTGCGGCCGGTCCAGCGCAGAATGCGGTGCGCTACGCCAAGTTTGCGCGCGAGTCTGCCGACGGCCGCGGCCTCGCGCGCCGACTCCGGACGCAGGCCATGGTCGATCGTGACAGCGACAAGCTTCGGTCCGTTCTTCAGGCGCGCACGCCAACGCGCCGCCAGCACGAGCAATGCGGTCGAGTCGGGCCCGCCGGAAATAGCCAAAACGAGGACCGGAAGTTCAGCGAGATCGGCAAACAGGACGTTCGCCTCGGCAGCCGAGACCGGACGATTATCCGCAGCGGGCACGCTTCTGTTCCCGCTGGACGCCTTGCCGCACGGTGGCTGAGGCGCGCGGATACTTGTGAGTCACTTCCGCCAAGGTCGCGCAAGCCATGTCGCGCTGGCCGAGCGCCGCGAGCGACTGACCCAGACGCAGCATGGCCTCCGGCGCCTTGGCGCTCGCGGTGTACTTGGTCGAGACCGCAAGGAAGGATTCCGCGGCTGCATCAAAACGCTGAAGCTGGAAGCGCGCCTCGCCAAGCCAGAACAGCGCATCGGGTGCAAGCTTGTCGGTCGGATATTTGGTCAGGAAGGTCTGGAAAGCATCCTCTGCGAGCGCATAATCCTTGCGTTGAATCGAACCATAGCCGAGATCGAACTGATCGCGCGGCGTCGCCGAGGGCGGCTGAACGGAAGCCAACACACCGGTGGAACTCGGATTGCGCACCGGCGGGGGCGGCAAAACATTCGTCTGCGGCGGCGCGTTGGGATCGTTGACGACAGGATTCCCCGTCGGTGGGCCGGCAGGAGGTGACGCGGGGGTGCCCATGGTCGTGAGATCGAGCGGACTGCCGGGCAGGCGTCCGCCGGGCGCGCCGACGTTCTGATCGGCGACGGCGGGGTTCTGATCGTAGGGAGGCGCACCTGTGTTCAGCGTGCCGAGCGTCTGCGGTACGCCGGGCGCGTTGGGATTTTGCGCCGGATCGAAGGCGTCGTTCCGGCGTCCCGCGACTGCGGGCGCGGATGCGGTCGGCGATGGGCCGGGGCCGACCGGGGTGGGCGCGCGCGCGAGCGGCGGCACGACCGCGGTCTGCGGCGCGTTGGCGCCTTGCAGACGCTGCAGTTGCGCCTCGAGCTGCTGGTTGCGGTATTGCAGCTGTTCGATGACGCCGGTGAGCTGACGGATCTGCGCCTCCAGGCGATCGATGCGCACGACCAGATCGGCCGGGGAAGCCTGGGCGACGCGTTGATTTTCCTCAGCAGCCTGGGCGCGGTCGCTGCCGCCGAAGATGCGGCCGAAGGCCGAGAACGGCGAGCCGGAATCCTGCGCGGACGCCGCATGCGCGGTGACCAACATCGCGGCTGTCGCGAGTACTTTGAACGTGCTCAAAAACGGCCTGGTCATGGATGCCAATCGGAAATGTCAATCCGGTCAATGCAAGGCATGCCATATCGGTCCGGAGTGGGACCAAAATATGGCTCCTACCGTCCTGCCGCAACAAGTCCCTACAAACGCAGGCCTTCGCGGGGACGCGAGGATTTTGGCGTGGCGCCGCAGAGCGGCTCTAAGAGGTCACGCCCAGCACGGTGACCGCGCGACGATTCTGCGACCAGCAGGAAATGTCGTTGCAGACCGCCACCGGCCGCTCCTTGCCGTAGGAGACGGTGTGCATGCGCGAGCCGGCGATGCCGCGGGCAGCAAAATATTCGCGCACCGCCTGAGCACGGCGGGCACCCAGCGCGATGTTGTACTCGCGCGTGCCGCGTTCGTCGGCATGGCCTTCGATGGTAAAATTGTAGCGGCCGTATTGCTGCAGCCATTGCGCCTGCTTGTCGAGGGTGGCGCGCGCCGTCGGCGTGAGCTCGGACGAATCGGTTTCGAAGAATACGCGGTCGCCGACATTGACCACAAAGTCCTGCGGGCTTCCGGGCGTCGCAACCGAGGCCGCCGAGGCCATCGGCTCGTCCTTGTTGCTGTTGGCACAGGCGGAGACGGCGAGCGCCGCGATGAGCGCGGCGGCGAAACCCGCAAAGCGGAAGTTTGCTTTTGAACGCACCATTGCGATCTCCAATTTTCGCTTCGTGATCGGACTCGATATGGTCTAACAGCCGGGTCGTTAAGCGAAGGTTCCATCAACCTTGATGAAGCGTTGTGGCACCGATTAAAAATGCCGCAGTGGAAGAAACGTTCGCACCATAGTTAATAAGACGTGAACGCGGCGAGATCGGGGCGAATTTCTCGTGCCGGTCACGACCGCAGCGGGGACCACGCCGGATCGGAGGCAAAGCCGGGTGTCGGCACGCGCTGTTCGTTGCGGCCGGTGATGTCGACCGTAAAGAGCTGGGGACCGCCGTTGCCGCCGGGATCGCGGAAAAACATGATCACGCGGCCGTTCGGACAGAACGTCGGGCCCTCGTTGTGGAATCCTTCGGTGAGCACGCGCTCGCCGCTGCCGTCAGGCTTCATGATGCCGATGGCGAATTTGCCGTCGGCGATTCTGGTGAAGGCGATAGTGTCGCCGCGCGGCGA
Source organism: Xanthobacteraceae bacterium (assembly GCA_035501735.1). GTDB lineage: Bacteria > Pseudomonadota > Alphaproteobacteria > Rhizobiales > Xanthobacteraceae > PNAI01. The sequence continues at coordinate 27,772 of DATJVR010000069.1, forward strand.
CCAGACGGGGGTGGCGTAACGGCCGTCGCCGTGGCTGATGCGCTGCGCCTCGCCGCCGCTCGCGGCCATCACATAAATCTGCTGCGTGCCGCCACGGTCGGATTCGAAGCAGATGCGGCTGCCATCGGGCGAAAACGACGGCGCGGTGTCGATGGCCTGCGAATTGGTGAGTTGCGTGATCCCCGACGAGCGATTCAGGTCGACCGCGAAGATGTTGGCGTTGGCACCTTCCTGCCAGCTCAACACCACGCGCTGCCCGTCGGGCGAGAAGCGCGGCGCAAAGGTCATCCCGTTGAAGCGACCGACGACCGCGCGCTGGCGGGTCTCGATGTTGTAGAGCATGACGCGCGGCGTCTGCTGCGCGTAGGACATGTAGACGATGTCGCGCCCGCTGGGGGAGAACCGCGGCGTCACCACGGTATCGTCGCCGCGCGTGAGATAATTCACGTTGGCGCCGTCCTGATCCATGACCGCGAGCTTCTTGGTGCGGCGATCGCGCGGGCCCGATTCGTCGACGAAAACCACATAACTGTCGAAATAGCCCTTCTCGCCGGTCAGGCGCTCGTAGATGATGTCAGAGATGATGTGCGCAACGCGACGCCAGCTTTCAGGCGTAGCGTTGAATTGCCGGCCAATCAGATGCTCGCTCGCGTACACATCCCAAAGCCGAAAGTCGACGCCAAAGCCGCCCTGCTCGCGCCGCACGCGCCCGGTGACGAGCGCCGCGGCGTTGATCGCGCGCCAATCGGCAAAGCGCGGGAGCGCGTTGATGTCGGCGATCTTCTCGATATAGGCGGCCTGATCGATGGGGATGAACAGGCCGGAGCGCTGAAGGTTGTTGGCGATGACCTGCGTGATGCTTTGCCCGATTTCGCTGTCGCCTTCGCTGCCGAGGAAGTTCGGCAAGGCTATCGGCAGCGGCTGGATGTTGCCTTGGGTGACATCGATGCTGGTGACGGCGGGCGCGGGACGCGGCGCCAGACCGGCAAAGGCGGCGGTGGCGCCGGCGCCGACGAGCAGGGAGCGGCGCGTCAGCCACGGCCGGGCAAGCGGTGAATAGTCTACAACCATGTCATTGCCTCAAAAGGCGTCCGCATCGTCAGCCCGGCAACATCTCCCGGGGATCGAAGGTAATCTCCAGCTCTTTCCACAAATCGTAATGCTCAGGCTTTAGCATTTCGTAAGGCTGACCCTGGAAAAGGGCGCGAACCGCGCCATCGCGCGCGGCTTCGAAAATCGTGCCGCGGCCGCTGGTGAGCACCAGGGGAGGCGCCGCCAGCCTGCCGTCGCGGCCGAGCCGGACACGGATCTTGACGACGAGTTCCTGCGGGTTCTGCACGTTGGCCGGCGGATTCCACAGTTGCATCAGGCGCGCGCGCAAGGCGTCGACCTCGCTCTGGGACAGCATGGGCGCGCTGCCGGTCGGCGCGCCTAGGGTCGGATTTTGATTGATCACGTCGCCCGCCGAGGCCTGGCGCTGCGCCTCGCGCTTGTCGAGCATCTCGGCGATCTGGTCGGGATTGAATTTCGGCTGCTGCTTGGTGACGGCCTTGGCCTGCTTCTTGGCTTCGGCGGCCTTGCGCGCCTCCTCTTTCTTCATGGCTTCGATGATCGGATCGGGCTTGGCCTTGTCGGGCGTCTTCTCCGGCTTGGCTTCGGCCTGTTTCGGCTGTGGCTGCTTCTCGGGCTGCGCGTCGGCGGGGAGCGGCTTGATCTCGGGCTTCTCGACGATCTTGGGAACCGGCTCGGTGGCGGGTTTCGGCGTATCGATCTTGTCGGCCAGCGGTTTCGGAGTGTCGGCCTTGGGCGCGTCCCTGACGCCTTTGGTGATCTGCGAGAATTGCGTGTCGGAAATGATGTCGACCGGCAACGATTCCGGCGCCGCCGCGTTGAGCTGCTGGGCGGAGAACGACAAGCCGAACCACAGCAGCAGCGCCACGTGCACTATCGCCGATATGACAATATCGGTTCTCATTACGAACCCTGCTCGACTTCGGTGACCAGCGCGACGCGGCGGAAGCCGGCTGCCGACAGCCGTCCCATGATGCGCATCATCGTGCCGTAATCCACGGTCTTGTCGCCGCGGACATAGATCCGTTCGTCGGCGGCATTGCCGCCGCGCGCTTCCGCGATGGCCTTCAGTTTCGGCACCAGCTCGTCGAGCTGGATCTCGGTGTTCTGCAGAAAAACCTGGTGTTTGTTGTTGACCGAAATCGCCAGCGGCTCGCGCGACTGCTCCAGACTGGCGGCCTGCGTCTGCGGCAAGTCGATCGGCACGCCGACCGTGAGCAGGGGGGCGGAGACCATGAAGATGATCAGCAGCACGAGCATCACGTCGACCATGGGCGTGACGTTGATCTGACTCATCACCGGGCTGCGGCGATGCCGCCGCTTGCCGAATGCTCCCGAATGCGCGCCGCCGTTCATCGTCATGGCATCATGCTCCGCGCTCGTCGATCTGCCGCGACAGGATGGCCGCGAACTCGTCGGCGAAGCCCTCCAGCCGCACGGCCTGTTTGTTCACCTCGGAGATGAATTTGTTATAGAAAATTGTCGCCGGAATTGCGGCGACAAGGCCGATCGCGGTGGCGAACAAGGCCTCGGCGATGCCGGGGGCGACCACCGCAAGCGAGGTATTCTTCGAGGCCGCGATCGACTGAAAGCTCGTCATGATGCCCCACACCGTGCCAAACAGGCCGATAAAGGGGCCGGCAGAGCCGACCGTGGCGAGCACAAGCAGCCGGCGCTCCAGGCGCTCGATCTCGCGCGCGATCGTGACGTCCATCACCTTCTCGACGCGCTGCTGCAGGCCGGCAAAGGAACGGACTCCGACTTCAAAGCTGCGCTTCCATTCGCGCATGGCGGCGACGAACAGCGCGGCCATCGAATGGGTCGGGCGCGAGGAGAGCGTGCGATAAAGCTCTTCGAGTGATTGACCGGACCAGAACGATTGCTCGAACGCATCCATGGCGCGCCGCGTGTTGCGGTAAAGTTTGAATTTCTCGATCACGATCGCCCACACCCAGATGGAACATCCGAGCAATCCGAGCATCACCGACTTCACGATCCAATGCGCCTGCCAGAACAGGGCGAAGATCGACAGGTCGGAGGAACTGAGCGGCATCACGGCCGGTGCCACGTCGGCGGGATTCATGGGCTCTTCCTTGGGTCGACCTGATGTCCTTCGAAACGTCGCGGCGGCAGCAAGCGTGACCGGTGCAATACGCATCGTCGGACCCAAGGATTTGCAGATGGCGTCTCGCGCGCAACCGCAATCTCGTGATTTCGCAAAGACTTCGCGCCGTCCACCAACAGTGGCGGGGAGAAAATCCCGCGAAACTGGCCAAACTAGGGCGCAGGACCGGTCATGTGCGGTTAAGTGGCGCTGATTGACGTTAATGATTGGTTACTAACGCTGATTTCCACGATCGGTTGCCGGTACAATCACACGCGAAATTAGGGGATTCGCCCGGATTATATTCGAATACCGCGAAGAGCGAGAACCGCACGATGAGCGATACTCGGACGGCAAGCGACAGGAATGTCATCCAGTTCGACAGCGCCCAGATGCTGAGAGGCCTGGGGCATCCATCGACGCTGCTTCTGCTCGCGGCCAATGCGCTACCGATCGTTGGCGTGCTGTTCTGGCATTGGGACGTTTTCGTCCTGCTCGCACTGTACTGGATGGAAACGGCGGTCATCGGATTCTGGATGATCGTGCGCATCGCCATCGCGCCGCCGGGCAGCCTGGGCAATGTCGAGGTGAATGGACGTCCGGTCGCGGCAGGCTCGCTGTTTATGGCGGCGTTCTTCGTCGTGCACGCCGGCATGTTCATGGGCGTGCACATGGTGTTCCTGTGGAGCCTGTTTTCCGGCGCCTGGTCGCGGATCGTCCACGGGCCGGCTGATTTCTTCCGGATCCTGGTGATCGGCACCGGCCTATGGGTGCCGCTGCTCGTGCTTTTCATCGTGCGCGGGGCGAGCTTCCTGTTCCATGTGCTCAAGCCGGAATCCATCGAAAGGATCGAGCGAAGTCTCAACCTGCCAGTTTCGTCCGTGCCGCCTGCGGACGACGTGAACACGATCATCAGCGCGTTCTATGGGCGGGTTATCATCATGCATATGACGATCATTTTCAGTGCGTTCCTATCACTCATATTCGGATCGATCACGCCGCTGATCATCATGGTCGTGCTCAAAACGATTGCCGATGTGGGCCTGCATCTGGCATTCGATTTCGGCAAGTTGCAGAAGATTTCGCAGACGGCCTTGACGGCGAAGTCGACCTAATTCGCGGTCGAATCCAAGTCCGCGCGCATGGCGATGCGCAGGGGCTTGGGGATCGGCCGCGCGCGGCCGCCGGACACGAAGGCGACCTGCACGGACGCTTCGACCAGCAGATCCTCGCCGCGCATCACGCGCTGGCTCAGCATGACGGAGGCGCCTTTGACTGCCGCCGGCTGGGTCACGATCTGGAGCACATCGTCCATGCGTGCGGGTTTGAGGAAATCGATGTGCATCGAGCGCACCACGAAAGCGAAGCCCGGCGCCTCCTTTTCGGTCTGCTCGAACAGCGCGCGGTGGTCGGCGCCGATCAGCCGCAGGTAATTGGTGCGGCCGCGTTCCATGAAGCGCAGGTAGCTCGCGTGATAGACAATGCCGGAGAAATCCGTGTCCTCGTAATAGACACGCACCGGCTGCAGGTGCCGGCCGTCGCGGATTTCGCCGTCGAGCGCGGGATTGCTCATCGCCAGGGGACGCGCTGCTGCATGGCGTCTTCCCAATGCTTACCGTCGAATGTCTTCACTGAAATCGTCGAGAGATCGACGTCATCCAGGCAGCGGACATTGACGTCGATTTTTTCGGGATCGGAGCGCGGCGTATAGAATGGATGAATGCCGCAATATTTGCAGAACGTGTGCTGGGCGACGCCGGTATTGAACGTATAGGTGGTCAAATCGTCCTTGCCGCCGAGCAATTCAAAGCGCTCGCGCGGCACGATCAGGTGCAGAAAGCCTTTCTTGCTGCATATCGAGCAATTGCATTCGGTGACACGATCGAGGTCCGCCGTGACGCGAAAGCGCACGCGACCGCAGTGACACCCGCCTTGCATGGTTTGCATGGGGTTGCTCGCTATTCGTCGCCTTCGCCTTGCGCGAACAGGCCGAATTGCGCGGGGTCGCGCGCGGGCTCCTGCAGGCCGAGATGCTTGAAGGCATGGCCGGTGATCAGCCGGCCGCGCGGGGTGCGCTGGAGCAGCCCGCGTTGGATCAAGAACGGCTCGATGATCTCCTCGATGGCGTCGCGCGGCTCGGAGAGCGCGGCCGCAAGCGTCTCCACACCGACCGGCCCGCCGCCGTAGTTGAGCGCGATGGTCGTCAGATAACGTCGGTCCATGGCGTCGAGACCGGCGGCGTCGACTTCGAGCTCGATCAGCGCCTTGTCGGCGAGCGCGCGATCGATCTTCTCTGAGCCGGCGACATGAGCGAAATCGCGTACGCGACGCAACAGCCGCCCGGCGATGCGCGGGGTGCCGCGCGAGCGGCGGGCGATTTCGTTCGCGCCGTCCGCGGTCATGCCGATACCGAGCACGCGCGCGCCGCGGTTGACGATCTCCTCGAGCTCGGCCTCGGAATAGAAATTGAGCCGGATCGGAATGCCGAAGCGGTCGCGCAGCGGATTGGTGAGCAGGCCCGCGCGGGTGGTGGCGCCGATGAGGGTGAATTTTTCCAGATCGATCTTGACCGAACGCGCGGCCGGCCCTTCGCCGATGATGAGATCGAGCTGGAAGTCCTCCATGGCGGGATAGAGGATTTCCTCGACCGCCGGATTGAGGCGGTGGATTTCGTCGATGAAGAGCACGTCGCGCGCTTCGAGGTTCGTCAGCAGCGCGGCGAGATCGCCGGCCTTGGCAATGACGGGACCGGAGGTGGCGCGGAAATTGACGCCCAGTTCGCGCGCGACGATCTGCGCCAGCGTGGTCTTGCCGAGGCCCGGCGGGCCGACGAACAGCACGTGATCGAGCGCCTCTTTGCGCGATCGCGCGGCCTTGATGAAAACCTCCAGGTTGGCGCGCGCCTGCTGCTGGCCGATGAATTCGCTCAGGCGCTGCGGGCGCAGCGAAACGTCCGCCGTGTCCTCCTCGCGGCGTTCCGACGTGACGATACGGGGATTGGCGATCATCGTGTTCTACTCAAGTCGTGAAGCGGCGAGTAATCAACCAACATCCAACGGTTGGCACCAGAAACGCGAGAACAATCGCAATGGCCCCCGGGGTATCCACGCGATTCTGGACTGGAGTGGACACTGAGGTTGCAAAGAGCACAACGCTAAAACTGACGCCAATGACGATCACATGCAAAATGCCGAATGATCGGAAGATCAACTGTCCAACGGCGACAGCCAGTCCGGCGATGATCGCAGGGATTATTCCGACTGGGTAGCTCATCAGGATTCCGACCGGAAAGACGACACTATAATTCGTTGCGGCCTGCCCAAACGAGACGGGCAATTCAGGTAGTGCGGTGATAAACGACGTCATTGAAAACGTAAGCCAGCCGAGCGGAGGGCCAAGCGCAGCGAACACCAGAAGCACCATCACAACATGGCGCACTTTACGAAAGCTTGATGTCGCTCGCGTCTGCACCGCACTCACTTCGCCAATTCCTTCAGGCCTAGTCTGATGAGCTGCTTGGTCTCCGCCCCCTCGCCCGCATTGCGCGCGGCAACGGCGATGGCGGCCGAGGCCTGCGGCTGGCCGTAGCCGAGATTGACCAGCGCCGAGACGGCGTCGGCCATCGGCTGCGGCGCGCGTTTCTCCTCGATGCTGCCCGCAAGCCGGATCACGGCCGGATCGAGCGAGGTGAAGGCCGGCGCCTTGTCTTTGAGCTCGGTGACGATGCGCTCCGCGACCTTCGGGCCGACGCCGGGCGCGCGTTTGATCATACCCTTGTCGTGAGTTGCGATGGCGTTGGCGAGTTCGGCGGGCTTGAGCGAGCCGAGCACCGAGAGCGCAACCTTGGCGCCGACGCCCTGCACGGTCTGCAGCAGGCGGAACCATTCGCGTTCGGCGTCAGTGAGAAATCCGAACAACCGGATCTGGTCCTCGCGCACGTGAGTCTCGATCGACAGCGTGGCGGGCTGACCGGCCGCCGGCAGCTCCTGCAAAGTGCGCGCGGAGCAGTGCACGAGATAGCCGACGCCGCCGGTGTCGAGGATGATGTAATCCTCGCCGTAGGAGTCGATGATGCCCTTGAGCTTGCCGATCATTGGCACGCCTCGGCGGCGCAAACAGATTCGCAACCTCCCCCCTTGAGGGGGAGGTCGGCGAGCGAAGCGGGCCGGGAGGGGGGTAATGGGGCGAATGGCGTGTACGCGTGTCCACCCCCCTCCCTAACCCTTCCCCTCAAGGGGGGAGCGAACGCTCCGTGATCGCGATGATGCATCATGATGTCTCGGCTCATCGCGTTGCCACCTTCAGCACGGCGCTCTGCCGATGATGCGCGTGGGTCACCGCGATGGCCAGCGCGTCGGCTGCGTCGTCGGATTGCGGATCAGCTTTCGGCAGCAGCACGCCGATCATCATACGGATCTGCGCCTTCTCGCTGTGGCCCGCGCCGACGATCGTCTTCTTCACGAGATTAGGCGCATATTCGTGCACTGCAAGCGAGGCGCGCGCGGGCACGAGCAGCGCCACGCCGCGTGCCTGGCCGAGTTTGAGCGTTGCGGAAGCGTCCTTGTTGACGAAGGTCGCCTCCACCGCCGCCTCCGCCGGGCGAAACTCCTCGATCACGCGCACCAGACCGTCATGGATGGCACAGAGCCGCGCCGCCAGCTCGGCGCGCTCATCGGTCGCGAGCGAACCGCAGGCAACGTAGGACAGCCGGTTGCCGACGCTGTCGATCACGCCCCAGCCGGTACGGCGGAGGCCCGGATCGATGCCGAGGATGCGAATCAGTTGCGTCATGGCGGCGCCATTGATAGCGCCGGCGCGGCAATCAGCCTAGGCGCTCAGCTTGGTGACGAGGGCGTCGGAAACCTCGAAATTGGCGTAGACGTTCTGCACGTCGTCGTGCTCGTTGAGGCTTTCGATCAGGTTGAGGACCTTTTCGCCCTGCTCGTCGTTCACGGCGACCGTGTTCTGCGGCTTCCACACTAACGCGGATTTGCGCGGCTCGCCGAATTTCGCCTCGAGCGCCTTGCTGACCTCGTGGAAGGATCCCTGCGCGGCGTAGATTTCGTGGCCGCCGGCATTGGAGACCACGTCATCGGCGCCGGCATCGATGGCGGCGTCGAGCATTGTGTCGGCGTCGGCGACCTTGGCGTCATATTCGATCACGCCGACATGATCGAACATGAACGACACCGCGCCGGTCTCCGCCAGATTGCCGCCGTTCTTGGTGAAAGTCGCGCGCACTTCGCCGGCCGTGCGGTTGCGATTGTCGGTCAGCACTTCGACGATGATGGCGACGCCGCCGGGGCCGTAGCCCTCGTAGCGCGTTTCCTCGTAATTTTCGCCCTCGCCGCCGGCGGCCTTCTTGATCGCGCGCTCGATGTTGTCCTTGGGCATGTTTTCCGCGCGCGCGGCAAGAACGGCGGCACGCAGGCGGGGATTCATATTGGGGTCGGGCAGACCGATCTTGGCGGAGACGGTAATTTCGCGCGCCAGCTTGCCGAACAGCTTGGACTTCATTTTGTCCTGCCGCCCCTTGCGGTGCATGATGTTCTTGAATTGCGAATGGCCGGCCATGCGCGCTCGCTCTCAATGCAAATTTTCCGCTGATATATGACGACGGCGCGTGGGGCTTCAACCCCAAAACGCAGGCTTGGCCTGTTCGAGCTTGCCGCCGAGGCGCACCGGCGCGACGCGGCGCGCAAGACCGGTTGCATCGTCGGTTTCGACCGCGACGGCGCAGAGCGTGGCCGGTCCGAGCGCCGGCTCGAACTTGCCTTGCGGAACCCGGCGGAGGAAACGGCCGAGCGGCTCGTCCTTGTTCATGCCGATCACGGAATCGTAATCGCCGGTCATGCCGACATCGGACATGAAGGCGGTGCCGCCGGGCAGGATGCGATGGTCGGCGGTCGGCGCATGGGTATGAGTGCCGACCACGAGACTGGCGCGGCCGTCGCAGAAACAGGCCATGGCCTGTTTCTCGCTCGTCGCCTCGGCGTGGATGTCGACGATGATGGCGTCGGCCGCGACTTTCAACGCGCAGGCGGCCAGTTCGCGCTCGACCGCGGCGAACGGATCGTCGAGCGGATCCATGAAGATGCGGCCCATGGCATTGAGCACAAGCATGCGCGCGCCGTTCTTGGCCTCGACGAAGGCCGCGCCGCGGCCGGGCGTGCCGGGGGGATAATTGATCGGGCGGATGAGTTTCGGCGCACGCTCGATGAAGACCAGAGCTTCCCGCTGGTCCCAGGAATGGTTGCCGCCGGTGATGACATCGGCACCGGCGTCGACGAGCTCCTGGTAGATCGCTTCGGTGATGCCGAAGCCGCCGGCGGCGTTCTCACCATTGATGACGACGAAGTCGAGCTTCCAGTCCACGATCAGTGCGGGTAATCGCTCGGTCACGACCGCGCGCCCGGAGCGCCCCACCACATCGCCGACAAACAGAATGCGCATGATTTCAAGTTCCGCGGCAGTCGATCACTTCGCGCTCGGTTAGCACGAGATCGAGGCGCGCGTCGCGGGGGGTGATGGGGACTTCGGCGACCTCCTGCACCGCGAAGGCGATGCCGACGGCAAGAATGGGCTTCTTCGCGCGCAGCGCATGGATGGTCATATCGTAATAGCCGGCGCCATAGCCGATGCGATGGCCGCGCCGGTCGAACACCGCGAGCGGGGTAAGCACGATGTCGGGCGCGACTTCCGGCGCGCGCTGCAGGGGCTGACGAATACCCCAGACGCCGCGCGCCAGCGGCTCGCCGAAATCCCAGGCGCGCATGATCAACGGCTTGCCGCGGCCGGCCACCACCGGCAAGGCGAGCCTGGCACCGGCGGCGCTGAGTTTTTTCATGAGCGGAACCGGATTGATCTCGGTCTTCATTGGCGAGAAGCCGGAAACAATCATGCCGGGCTTGATCGCGAGCGGAAATTCTCGCGCGGCGATCGCTTCCGCCGCGGCTGCGCGCACGTCGGGCGCAAGCGCATCGCGCCGCGCGAGCGCTTCGGCGCGGAGCGCGGCTTTGTCGACAGTCTGAGGGGGTTGCACCATCACGCCACTTAGCAAGAGTGCGGTGCCGCGAGAGCCGTCGGAGTGCTCGATCCCGGGTTCCCTACGAAAGTAGGTGGGCGCCATATGTCCGAGCCCACGAGCCCGGTCAGGGACAGCTCCCTAAAGGATCGATAAGGCCCCGGGGATTTTTGACTCCTAACGCGCCCCGCAGCACCGCAGCCCTAATGTAGTTGGCATCGGCGCGCCTGCAAAGCAGCGCAAGGCGAAAGTTTCACCCCACCGCCACGTTGCCTTCGGCGACGGTCTGATTGAGCTTGCGCGCGATTGCCTCGATGCGCTCGGCCGCGGCGTTGAAGGCGGCAACGATGGCCGATTGGGTGGCCTGCATGCGATCGGCGGAAACCACACGGGCGTCGTTCAGCGTGGCGACCTCATCCTCCAATCGGCGCAATTTCTTTCCCATCTCGGCAAGGTCGTCCGCAACAGTGAGCGCGGCCATCACGATCAAGCGCGCATCGCCGATCTGCCCGAACTTGCCGCGCAGCTCGCCAATGCGGTCGTCGAGATTCTTGGCGAGCTTGGTGAGGTGCTCCTCCTGCCCGTCTTCGCAGGCCATGCGGTAGGCGCGACCGTTGATCGAGACGTTCACTTGCGCCATGGCGCCCTACCTCGCCGTCTCTTGCGCGACGATCACCGCGCGGATGTTGTCCATCGCGGCGTCGAGCCGACGTGCGATCTCGCGGTTGGCGGCTTCGAGCTGGCGCGAGCGTGCGGTCTCGACATCGAGCGCGGAGGCAAGCCGGGAACGGTCGGCGCCGAGCGCCTGGTATTGGGTCGAAAGCGTGTTGCCGCTGCGATCGGCTTCGAGTCGGCGATCGAGGGCCGCCTCCAGCGCATCGAGCGCCAGCGACAAACGCCGCGCGGCCACATCGATCACGGTCTGATCGGACATTCGCTCGACCCTTCGCTCGACCTTTGCCTCTGGGCGCGGAAATTGCGCCCCCGCCGCGAAAATATCTTTCGTGAGCAAGTAATTAGAGCCAGAATCTTACGTTCTAGGGCCGCTGGCAGTCAACGCTCGGCCTTCGGCTTTCCCCCACCTTTACGCACAGCAGGGACGGCCGCTTGCGGCGGGGCTTCGTTACATTGACTCCAAGGCCTCACGTGCTATCCCACCCCCGTTCGAACAGGCCTCCGATGATCGCGAAAGCCACGACCGCCGCCGTCGCGTCTTCACCGCGCCAGGACGAGTTGATGCCAGCGACACGCGCCGAACATGACCGCATGGCCAACGCCATCCGCGCGCTCGCCATGGACGCGGTCGAAGCGGCCAAATCCGGCCACCCCGGCCTGCCCATGGGAGCGGCCGATATCGCGACAGTGCTGTTCACGCGATTTCTGAAATTCGATCCGGCCAATCCGACATGGCCCGACCGCGACCGCTTCGTGCTCTCGGCCGGACACGGCTCGATGCTGGTTTATGCCGCGCTGCATCTGCTCGGCTACGAAGCGATGACGATCGAGCAGATCAAGCGCTTCCGCCAACTCGGCTCGATCACGGCCGGTCATCCGGAACATGGCCATACGCCCGGCGTGGAAACCACGACCGGGCCGCTTGGCCAGGGGCTCGCCAACGCGGTCGGCATGGCGATCGCGGAGCGGCATCTCGCCGCGCTGTTCGGCAAGGAGATCGTCGATCACCACACCTACGTGCTCGCCTCCGACGGCGACCTGATGGAAGGCATCTCGCAGGAGGCGATCGCGCTCGCCGGGCACCTGCGGCTCGACAAGCTGATCGTGCTGTTCGACGACAACGGCATCTCGATCGACGGCCCGCTGGCGCTGTCCGACTCGGTCGACCAGGTCAAGCGCTTCGAGGCCGCCGGCTGGGCGGCGAGCCGCATCGACGGCCACGACCCCGCCGCGATCGCCCGCGCGGTCGAGCACGCCAAGGCGTCCGACCGGCCGACCATGATCGCGTGCCGCACCACCATCGGCTACGGCGCGCCGACCAAGGCCGGCACCGAGAAGGTGCACGGCTCGGCGCTCGGCGCCGACGAGGTCGCCGGCGCGCGGCAGAAGCTCGGCTGGGCGTCGCCGGCGTTCGAGATTCCCGCCGACGTGCGCGAGGCCTGGCGCGCGGCCGGCCAGCGCTCGGTCGACGCGCGGCACGACTGGCGGCGGCGGCTCGAC
>DATJVR010000070.1:0-29320 GCA_035501735.1 Xanthobacteraceae bacterium
TCATCGTAGCGGGCTTCTCGCAATACTTTCACGTATTTTTCCGCCATCTCTTTCAAATCCGTTCTGAATTTATTGATCTTCTGCGAGTTCTGTATTCCGAAATAGTTAGCCGACACATCAGCCAAACCGATAATCAAGTCACTTACACTTTCATCGATCGCTTCCTGGTAGGAACCATCTACTCCTTCCATAAACAGATTCGCAGCTTCTCGTTGGGCAAATGGTGCCAAAATAGCTGGGTTCTGTCTGGTAATTGCCGCAGGATCTTTTGTTATCAGCTTGAGTCGATTCGCAAAAATTCCATCCGTTTGGTATGAAACCAAGCTTGGATAAAACTCCTGTGACCCGTATCCAGCAATGACAATTCCAGCAAAATCGTCAGAGACAATATCGCGCAACACCGCCTCATGAAGGAGTTTCACGAAGCGCCGCAATTGCGCACTAGAGGGCTTAATCCGCGCAAATAAGTCGTCAGCAATCTTAGTGACGACCCCGGGATATATTGATGCCAATCGGTTTGCTGAAATGTTCTTTAAATTACGATTCCGTGGACTCGACTGAATATTCTTTTCAAATTCGTCGAGCACGAGAGAGAATGCGCGCAGAGCATCGCCTGTTAGCCTTGGCTGCGGAATGCTTATCTTCTCTTCCCTGCATTTCTCGTAAAATTGCTCACGAATCGAACGGCAAAAATCAGTCAGGATACTTTTAAAATTATATTCTTGATCGTTCTTAGTAACGTGCGCCTTTGTTCTCAAGTAACGAACGAAAGCGTTCGCGTATTCCTTCACAGAGCGTTTGCTTTTCTTTCCCAACGCCTCTCTGAATTCTTTGATGATCAATTCAAATGGCACCGTGTTAAGCTCGGTGCCATTCCAAATCATGATCCCGATGGGATGATGCTTAGACAGAGTAAAAAGCTTGTTTGCTGTATTATAGGTTTTGTCGCCATTGATAGTGGCGATAGTCACGGTGCTATCGGCTGCTAGCGCGACCCCCAGCTTATTCAAAACTGCAACTTCAGCTGTCATCCGAATTCCACCGGGCCTTTGCGGCTCGGCGGGCAATTTCAGCGCGCCTCTTTTCAGAGAGTTTTTCGGCTCGCGCCTTGCCCCCCTTAAGCCCCCCAAGTCTCCCCAAGGCGACGGCAGCGGGATTCTTGCCTTCGTCCTCAGGTTGAGGCTTATCATCGGTTCGCGCGCTGGCGGCGTCAATGATCGCCTTCGCGAGTTGATTGGGGTCTTTCGGGCGCTTTCTTGAGCGGTCAGGCATGTGGGCACCATGCCATAGGTAGGCACCCGATTCCCAGGGGCAAGATGGTTGCACTCAGGACTGTTCATGTGGAAAACCACCCACTACCCAAGTCAGGGTAGTGGGTCAGTTCATTTTTCTAGCCGGAAAAAGAATGAACGGACCCATTACCCAAGTCAGGATAGTGGGTCAGACCCATTACCCAAGTCGGGGTAGTTGGTCTCCGTGCATTCCGTTAATCCAATCCTCGCAAACTGCCGACTCCCTACCCGCACGACACCGCATGCGATTGATTCAAACCGGAACCGGCCTGGCCGCGATCATCGTGCTGCTGGTCGTTTTCTATTTTCTACCCGGCATCATCGCGTGGCTTTATCGTCGGGAGCGCGCGGGCACGATTTTCCTGGTCAACGCGCTGGCCGGCTGGACCCTGATCGGCTGGGTCGCCGCGCTGATCTGGTCCACCAACAGAGACGTCAAGCCGCTCGAGGAGCTGCATCCCGAGCCGCACTACCGCGCGCAAAAATGGCTCATCGTCGTGGTGTCGATGGCCGGGCTCGTGCTCACCATGCAGATCGTGCGTGTCTATATCCTCAACTCCGAATCGCGCTCGGCCGTCGACAGCACGCGCGCACTCGATCCGACCAGCGTCCGCCTGACCCGCTATGAAGTCCGAAAGGACACCGCCGGGCTCACCGCCAAGGGCAGCTTCACCATCAGGAACAACAACAGTTTCAAGGTGAAGGACGTGGTGGTGAAATGCGTCCATGCCACGATCGACGGCACTTTGCTCGACAGCACCACGGTGACGCTCAACCACAGCATCGAACCCTTCTACGATTTGCGCATCACGGATGTCGACATGGGAACGATTCCCGGTACGACCGCGAATTCGAGCTGCGCGACGATCGGATTCACCCCACAGGAATGACTGGCTCGCGCGGGGAACCTTTCGGTCTGTTCTGTGTTGGGTAAGGGTGCGGCGGCCCCCTGAGCAGAGGGTGGTGGATTTAGGCCACAATTCCTTCACCCCCACCCACTCCATGCATCTGGCATGTCATGGCGGCGTGCCGGAGTTTGTCCGTCGAGCAGGTTTTTGCCCGCCGTCCGGCCGGCATCACTGGAGTTCGATCACCATTCCGTCTCTGATCGTCACCCGCCGATCCATGCGGCGGGCGATATCCATGTTATGGGTTGCGATCAGCACCGTGAGCTTGGCCGCGCGGATGAGCTGTGAAAGCGCGTCGAACACGTGCTCGGACGTGTGGGGATCGAGATTCCCGGTCGGCTCGTCGGCGAGCAGGATCCGTGGTGCGTTGGCGACCGCCCGCGCGATCGCAACGCGCTGCTGCTCGCCGCCCGAAAGCTCCGCCGGCCGGTGCGTGAGCCGTTCCTGCAACCCGAGATAGCTCAACAACTCGGTCGCGCGCCGCGCCGCCTGCTCCTTCGGCAATCCGCGGATCATCTGCGGCAGGATCACGTTTTCCAGCGCCGAGAACTCCGGCAGCAGATGATGGGCCTGGTACACGAACCCGATCTGCGTCCGCCGGATCCGCGTCCGTGTATCGTCGTCGAGATCGGCAGTCGGCTGGCCGTGAATATAGACCTCGCCCGCATTCTGATGCTCGAGCAGGCCCGCGATGTGCAGCAGCGTGGACTTGCCCGCGCCCGACGGCGCCACCAGCGCCACCGACTGTCCTGCCCACAGCGCCAGCTCGGCACCCTTCAGGATGTCGAGCGTGGCGCCGCCCTGCCAATAGTGGCGCTCGATTTTGTGCAGGTAAATAACCGGAGCTTCGCGCTGCGCCATCGATCACTCGTAGCGTAGCGCTTCAACGGGATCGAGACGCGCCGCACGCCACGAGGGATAGAGAGTTGCCAGTATTGTCAGGATAAGCGCCAGGACGACCACGGCCGTTGTTTCGCCGAAGTCCATCACCGCAGGCAGCCGGGATAGAAAATATATCTCGGGTGGGAAGATCGGCATGCCGGCGAGCCACGACATGAACTGCCTGATCGATTCGATGTTGAGGCAGACCACAAGCCCGAGGACGAAACCCACCATATCGCCGATCACCCCGACCGACGCGCCGGTAATCAGGAATATCCGCATGATCGCGCCGCGCGTCGCGCCCATGGTGCGCAGGATGCCGATGTCGCGGCCCTTGTCCTTCACCAACATGATGAGCGATGAGGCGATGTTGAACGCCGCCACCACCACGATCAACAGGAGGATCATGAACATCACGTTGCGCTCGACCTGCAGCGCGCTGAAGAACGTTGCGTTGCGCTGCCGCCAGTCGATCATAAAGATCGGCCGTTCAGCCGCCGTCGTGACCAGCTGGCGGTACTGATCGATCCTGTCGGGATTCTCCGTGTAGATCTCGATCGCGGTGACGTCGCCCGCGCGGTTGAAATAGGCCTGCGCTTCGGTCAGCGGCATGAACACGATGGTGCTGTCGTATTCCGACATGCCGATGTCAAACACGCCGGCGATCTTGTAATTTTTCGTGCGCGGCGTCGATCCGAACGGCGTCATCACGCCGCGCGGGGAAAGCAGCACCACCGAATCGCCGGTGTGCACGGCCAGCACGTCGGCGAGCCGCCGGCCGATCACGATGCCTTGGTCCTGGTCAAACCCTTCCAGCGACCCCTGCACGATATTTTTGCCGACCGCCGGCAGCCTGGCGAGGTCCTCCTCGCGAATCCCGCGCACCAGCACGCCGGTGGCATTGACCGGCGACGACGCCAGCGCCTGCCCCTCGATCAGCGGCACCGCGAGCACGACGCCCGGCACCTTCGAGATTCGATCGGCAACGGCGGCGTAGTCGGTGAGCGGCTTCTCCTGCGGCTGCACGATCAGGTGTCCGTTGATGCCCAGAATCTTGTCGAGCAGTTCCTTGCGAAAGCCGTTCATCACCGCCATCACGATGATGAGGGTGGCGACGCCGAGCATGATGCCGAGAAAGGAAAATCCCGCGATGACCGAAATTAATCCTTCCTTGCGCCGCGACCGCAGGTAGCGCAGCGCGATCATCCATTCGAAGGGGGAGAACGCCCGGGTGCCGACAGATTCGCTCATCAATCGCTCGTGCCTTACCCGATTGCATCCGATTCTGGCGGTTTCAAGCTACTGCCTGACCCTAAAACTGCGCTCAATGCGCACAGGTTCATCGCGTTAACAGATCGACTGCCGCGGCCGGGCTTAGGTTTTCCCGGCTCCCGTCGGCGCGCTTCTTGACCTCAAACGTGCCGGCAGCCAGGCCTTTGGGCCCGATCAGGACTTGCCAGGGCACACCGATCAGGTCTGCGGTCGCGAACTTCGAGCCCGGGCGCTCATCGAGGTCATTGTACAGAACCTCGATGCCCTTTGCCGAAAGCGCCCGATAGAGAGTGTCCGCAGCCTGGTCGGTCGCGCTGTCGCCCTGCTTGAGGTTGAGGATCATCACCTTGAACGGCGCCACCGCCTCCGGCCACTTGATGCCGGCATCGTCGTGTGACGCTTCGATGATGGCCGCGACCAGCCGGCTCGGCCCGATGCCATAGGAGCCCATGTGCACCGGATGCTCGGCGCCGTCGGGGCCGTTCACCACGGCTTTCATCGGCTCGGAATATTTCGTTCCGAAATAGAAGATGTGGCCGACCTCGATGCCGCGGGCCGACACCTGCTTGTCTGCCGGCAGCTTGGCGAACGCGTCCGCCTCGTGCTTTTCCGAGGTCGCCGCATAGAGCGACGTCCACTTGTCGACGATCGTCTGCAGGCCGGCCACGTCGTCGAAATTCACGTCCGGCCCCGGCACCGGAAAGTCCAGATAATCGCGATGACAGAACACTTCCGACTCGCCGGTCGAGGCTAAAATGATGAATTCATGGCTTAAATTGCCACCGATCGGGCCGCTTTCCGCGACCATCGGGATGGATTTCAGTCCCAGCCGGGCGAAGGTCCGCAGATAGGCGACGAACATGCGGTTGTAGGCGTGTTTGGCCCCGGCAAAATCCAGGTCGAAGGAATAGGCATCCTTCATGAGGAATTCGCGGCCCCGCATCAGGCCGAAGCGCGGCCTGATCTCGTCCCGGAACTTCCATTGGATGTGATAGAGATTGAGCGGCAGGTCTTTGTACGAGCGCACATAGGCGCGGAAAATTTCCGTGATCATTTCCTCATTGGTCGGACCGTAGAGCATCTCGCGCTCGTGGCGGTCTTCGATGCGCAGCATTTCTTTTCCGTACGCATCGTAGCGTCCGCTTTCGCGCCAGAGGTCGGCCGATTGAATCGTCGGCATCAGGAGCTCTATCGCGCCCGAACGATCCTGTTCCTCGCGCACGATGGCGCAGACTTTTTGCAGCACCCGAAAGCCGAGCGGCAGGAACGCATAAATCCCCGCCGCCTCCTGCCGCATCATGCCCGCGCGCAGCATCAGCCGGTGTGAAACGATGTCCGCCTCTTTCGGAACCTCACGCAGGATCGGGAGAAAAAATTTTGAGAGCCGCATCACGTTCTCGTGAGGTCAAGTTTATTAAGACCAATATCAGTGAAATATCATTGTCATGAAAAAAACAAGGCGGAAACGCGTGTGATCTCGCAGGGGATAACCTGAGTCGCATTAATGACATCAATCCGACGATTGGCTACGGTCCGCGCGCCCTGAGATTCTATCTTTCTCGACGGTCCCAGGAGTGCGGCACAGACTAGGTAGGAACATTCCACAGTACGCGATCACTCTACGACTCGATCACATACCGATCACATGCCGCCTCGAAAACGTACCGCGTGTCGGGGCAATCGATCAGACGAAAAATTAGAGCAGGGCAATGGCCCTGCTCTTTTTTTGCGCCGGAATTCTCGCAAAGCTCAACGCGACAGCCTGAGCATGGTCGCGAGATCGTCGATCGTGATCAGGTGCCGCGTGTAAACGAACCAGCATCCGGCAAAAATGATGCTCGCAACCACCGTCGTCCACGCAAGCTTCATTTTCAAATTCGCGATCACCGGCGCGCCCGGGTCTGTGCCCGGTGCGCCGCCCTCGCCCTGCGCCGTGACCCCCCACGGCAAGACGGCAAACAGCACCACCCACCAGATTAGGAAATAAATCGCGATTGCGGTCGAAATCGCCATCGCCATCAGGCCTGTTCGAGCTCGATCAGGGTGCCGGAAAAGTCCTTTGGATGCAGAAAAAGCACGGGTTTTCCGTGGGCTCCCGTTTTCGGCTCGCCGTCCCCCAGAACCCGGGCCCCGACGGCCCTGAGTTGGTCGCGCGCCACCCGGATATCATCAACCTCATAGCAAATATGGTGCATTCCGCCGTCCGGATTGCGCTCGAGAAACTTCTCGATCGGCGAATTCGCGCCAAGCGGAGCGATCAACTCGATCTTGGTATTGGGCAGCGTGATGAAAACAGTGGTGACGCCGTGTTCGGGCAAGGGCACCGGCGCAGAGACCGATGCACCGAGCGTGTCGCGATAAACGCCCGCGACTTTGTCGAGATCGCGCACCGCGATGGCCACGTGATTGAGCCGGCCGATCATCGCGCCCTTATACCTCCACGACCTGCACGCGGCATATCGGCTTCTTTTGCCAGCGTTCGCCGACCGCCGCACGCACGCCGCGCCGCACCGCTTCCGCCACCGACTCCGGATCGCGCCGTTGCGGCTTCGGCAGCGACTCGAGGGTCGCCATCACGGCGTCGTAGGCAATCTCCGCCAGCAAGTTTCCTTCCGCATCACGCTCGGGCACGCCGATGAGATCGACCGCCGGGTCTGCCATGAGCTGGCCCTTGTCGTTGAGCGCAAGCGACACGGCCACAAGGCCGGCAAAGCTGAGCCGCCGCCGGTCGGCTGTCGTCGTCGCCTCCGCTTCCACCAGCAGTGTGCCGTCCTTGTAGAGCCGGCCGGAGGGTACCTCGTCGATGATTTCAGGCGCCCCCGGTGCGAGCCGCACGAGATCGCCGTTGCGGCAGCGCAAAGCCTTCGATCCGCAACGGCGCGCAAGATCCGCGTGTTCCGATAGATGCAGCGCCTCGCCGTGTACGGGGACAACGATCTGTGGCTTCACCCACGCGAGCATCTCTTCCAGCTCAGCGCGGCGCGGGTGACCCGACACGTGCACGAGGTGCGTGCGGTCGGTGATCACTTCCACGCCCTGATTGATCAGCCCATTGATGACGCGTCCGATTGCCTTTTCGTTGCCCGGAATGGGCCGCGAGGAGAAGATCACGCGATCACCCTTCGTGAGCGTCACCTCCGGATGCTCGTCCTCCGCGATGCGGGCGAGCGCCGCCCGCGGCTCGCCCTGGCTTCCGGTGCAAAGCGCCACCACCTTGTCGGGCGGCAGATAGCCGTAGGCATCCATCTCGCGGAAATCCTGCACGCCGTCGAGATAGCCGGTCTCACGCGCGACTTGCACCACGCGCTCCATGGCACGTCCGACCACCACCACTTCGCGGCCGGTGGCACGCGCCGCATCCGCAACCGCCCGGATGCGCGCCACATTCGAGGCAAAGGTGGTCACCGCAACGCGTCGGCGCGCATCAGCGATGAGTTCGCCGAGCGTTCGCGCCACGTCCTTTTCCGAGGGCGAACGGCCGTCGCGTACCGCGTTGGTGGAATCGCCGATCAACGCCAGGCAGCCTTCGTTGCCGAGCGCGCGCAGCTTCGCTTCGTCGGTCGGCGCGCCGACGACCGGCGTGGGATCGAGCTTCCAGTCGCCGGTATGCAGCACATTGCCGTGCGGTGTACGAATGATCAGCGCATTCGATTCCGGAATCGAGTGTGCGACCGAAACCAGCTCGATATCGAAGGCGCCGATCTTGAACCGCGACCCGAGCGCGATCTCCTTGATCGGAATCGCGGGCGCGCCCGGCTCGCTCAACCGTTTGGCTGTGAGCAGCGCGGCGGTGAACGGCGTTGCGTAAATGGGGACGTTCAGCCTCAGCCACAGGTCGAGTACTGCCCCGAAATGGTCCTCATGGGCGTGCGTTAGCACAAGGCCAGCGAGGTTGCGGCGTTCGGCTTCGAGATAGCGAATATCCGGCATGATCAGATCGACACCCGGAAGCTGATCCTCGGAGGCGAACGAGACGCCGAGATCGACCGCAAGCCAGGTGCGACGACGCTCGTCGCCCAGCCCGTAGATCGAGAGGTTCATGCCGATTTCGCCGACACCGCCGAGCGGCGCGAACACGAGCTCGCCGGCTGCGCCCGCCATGCTCAGCGCTCCACGGCTGCGCGGCGCGGGGAAGTGGCGGAAAGTGCAAACACCTCGCCTGCCGCGATCATCTCAGCGGCTCCATCCGGCCGCCGTAAGACCAACCGGCCACGCGCGTCGATCGTCTCGAATTGACCTGCATGCTCGCCCTCAGGCAGCGAGACGCGCAGCGGCCCACCCAAACCGGCGGCCCGTTCAAGCCAATCGGTACGGATCGAGTGAAAGCCCACGCTGCGATTCCATTGCGCAAGGCGCCGCTCCATCGCGGCCGACAAAGTCTCGAACAAGCCCTCGACGGTGACCAAAACACCGGCTGCCGCCAGGTCGATGGCCGGGAACGCGGCTTCTTTCGGATGATGCGCGCAGTTCACGCCAATGCCGACCACCACCGCCGCACCCTCGCCTTCGATCAAAATACCGGCCAGTTTTTTTCCCTCGAACAAGAGATCGTTCGGCCATTTCAGTGCCAGTCCAGACGTAATATCAGGCGCAAGCGCGGCCACGGCGTCAAACACGGCAAGCGCCGCAACGAACGACAATTCCGCCGCCCGCTCGGGCGGTGCAGGGTCGGTCAGCAATAGGCTTGCATAGAGATTTCCCGGCTCGGAGACCCAAACCCGACCGCGCCTGCCGCGTCCCGCACTCTGACCTCGCGCCGTGATCCACAGCGGACCGCGCTGCCCTCCGCGCGCCAACGCCATGGCCTCTGAATTGGTCGAGCCGACTTCCTCGCGTGCGATGAGCGCGACGCCGGACGACGCCACCGCCGGATCGAGCCGCATCAGAACAGCGATTTTGCCGCGGCGCTCGCGGCTTCAAGCAGCGGCGCGGGATAGATGAAGAACAACAGATTGAACAAGCCGGTGATGCCAAGCACCGCCTTCAGTTCCACCGGCATGGGCTGGAATCCCTGCACCGGCTCGTCGAAATACATGACCTTGACGATGAGCAGATAGTAATAAGCCCCTACAACACTTGCCAAAACTCCGATCACCGCCAGTGTGTAAAGGCCCCCTTCGATGGCTGCCAGGAACACATAGAACTTGGCGAAAAAACCCGCGAGCGGTGGAATGCCGGCCAATGAAAACAACAGTACCGCCAGGAACAGTGCCAGCGGCGGGTTTGAGCGCGCCAGGCCTGCGAGGTCCTGGATCTCCTCAACCATCTCGCCGTTCCGCCGCATCGCCAGGATCACCGCGAACGTGCCGAGCGTCATGGCGAGATAGATCGCAATGTAGATCAGCACGCCCTGCACCCCGGTCGCCGTACCGGGCGCCAGACCCACCAGCGCGAAGCCCATATGCCCGATGGAGGAATAGGCCATCAGCCGTTTGATGTTGCGCTGTCCGATCGCCGCAAATGCTCCGAGCGCCATGGAAGCGATCGCGACGAACACGATGATCTGCTGCCATTGCAGCACGATCTCGTGAAACGCGCCCACCGCTACCCGCATGAACAAGGCGATCGCCGCAATTTTCGGTGCGGCCGCGAAGAACGCGGTGATCGGCGTCGGCGCCCCCTCGTACACATCCGGCGTCCACATATGGAACGGCACGGCGGATACCTTGAAGCAAAGCCCGGCGAACAGGAACACCAAGCCGAAGATCAAGCCGATGCCGCCTTGCTTCGAGGCTGCCGCAATGCCGGCAAACGACACCGTGCCGGTGAATCCATAGATCAGCGAGCAGCCGTAGAGCAGCATGCCGGACGACAGCGCGCCGAGCACGAAATATTTCAAGCCCGCCTCGGTCGAGCGGACGGAATCGCGGTTCGACGCGGCCACGACGTAAAGCGAAAGGCTCATCAACTCGAGGCCAAGGTAGAGTGCAATCAGATCGGTCGCCGAGATCATCATCCCCATGCCGACCGATGAGAGCAAAATCAGGATCGGATATTCGAACTTCTGCTGCCGCTCCTTCACCAGATAATCGAGCGACATCACGATCGCGACGGCGGAACCGACAAACGCCAGGATTTTCAGAAACCGCGCGAAGTCGTCGACCACAAAGCTGCCGCGGAACGAACCATTCGGAATGACGGCGATGAAAATCGCCGCCACCAGCAGTAACCCGATCGCCACGCCCTGAATCTGCGCCAGCACCCGCTCGCCGCCATAGGACCCGTACATCAGGAGCACCATGGCGCCGACGGCGAGCACGATCTCCGGAAGGAAGGTCTGAAATGCGCCGAACTGACTCATCGTCGCATCCTCACTTCATCAGCGCGGCGGATTTGGCCGCGCCGAGCGATTGCTGATAGTTCTCGATCAGCGCGGTCACGGATGCCGCGGAAACGTCGAGCACGGGTTTCGGATAGATGCCGAACAGAATCGTTAGCGCCACGAGCGGCACGAAGATCGCGACCTCGCGATAATCGAGATCGGTAATCGCCGCCAGACTCGGCTTCTCAAGCACGCCGAAAATGACCTTGCGGTAGAGCCAGAGCGCATAGCAGGCCGACAAAATGACGCCCAGCGTCGCGATCGTCGCGACCGCGGTGTTGATCCGGAACGTTCCGAGCAGCGTGAGAAACTCTCCGATGAAGCCGGACGTTCCCGGCAACCCGACATTCGCGAGCGTGAACACCATGAAGACCGCGGCATAGGCCGGCATGCGGTTGACGAGGCCGCCATAGGCCGCGATTTCGCGCGTGTGCATACGGTCGTAGACGACGCCGACGCAGAGGAACAGCGCGCCCGAGACGATCCCGTGCGACACCATCTGGAATATGCCGCCGGCTACGCCCTGAGCGGTGGCGGCGAATATGCCCATGGTGACGAAGCCCATATGCGCGACCGACGAATAGGCAATGAGCTTCTTCATGTCCTCCTGCATCAACGCGACCAGCGAGGTGTAAACGATGGCCACCACCGATAACGCGAACATCAGCGGCGCAAAGTCGTGCGATGCGAACGGGAACATCGGCAGCGAGAAGCGCAGGAATCCGTAACCGCCCATTTTCAGCAGGATCGCTGCCAGAATGACCGACCCCGCGGTCGGCGCCTCCACATGCGCGTCGGGCAGCCACGTATGCACCGGCCACATCGGCAGCTTGACCGCGAACGAGGCCAGGAACGCGAGCCACAACCAGCTCTGCATCTCGCGCGGGAAGCTGTGGTGCAGCAGGACGCTGATGTCCGTGGTCTTGGCTTGCCAGTACATCGCCATGATCGCGAGCAGCATCAGCACCGAACCAAGCAGCGTGTAGAGGAAGAATTTGAAGCTGGCGTAGACCCGCCGCGGCCCGCCCCAAATGCCGATGATGAGAAACATCGGGATCAGCCCGCCCTCGAAGAACAGGTAGAACAGCACGAGATCGAGCGCCGAGAACGTGCCGATCATCAACGTTTCGAGCACGAGGAACGCCACCATATATTCCTTGACGTTCCTCTCGATGGTGAGCCAGCTCGCCACGATGCAGAGCGGCATCAAGGCCGTGGTGAGAATGACGAACGGCAGTGAAATGCCGTCCACCCCCATGTGATAGGTGCCGTAACCGCCAAGCCAGTCGTGCTTTTCGACGAATTGGAATTCCGGCAGCGCCACGTCGAAATGCCAAGCCAGGACGAGCGAAACCGCGAACGTGACAAGTGTGGTCCAAAACGCGACCCAGCGGGCGTTGCGCTTGGCGGTCTCATCGTCGCCGCGCAGCACGAGAATGAACAGCGCGCCGACGAGCGGCAGAAACGTGGTGACGGACAGGATCGGCCAGCTCGCCATCAGTGCGTCCCTCCGGCGAACATGAACCAGGTGATCAGCAGCGCCGCTCCGATCAGCATGGCAAACGCGTAGTGATAGAGATAGCCGGTCTGCAGCCGGATCGCGTTGCGCGTGATGTCGAGCACGCGCGCGGACACGCCGTCCGGACCGAAGCCGTCGATCAGCCAGCCGTCGCCGCCCTTCCACAGAAGCCGCCCGAGCCATTTGGTCGGCCGCACCAGCACGACGTCATAGATTTCGTCGAAATACCACTTGTTGAGCAGGAAGCGATAAAGCACCTCGTTCTGCCGCGCGAGATTTTCGGGAATTTCGGGATGGCGAATATAGAAATACCAGGCGATTGCAAATCCGATCGCCATCATCAGCGTCGGCAGGAGCGAAACGGCGAGCGGAATTTCGTGCATGGATTCGATCAACGCGCCGCTTTGCTTCAGCGACTCGCGGAAGAAACCCTCGACGCCGTGCCCGGCAAACAATTCCTTCGGCACGCCGGCCAAGATCGAGCCGGCAGCCAGCACCGCAAGCGGAATGAGGATCACCGGCGGGCTTTCCCGCGCGGCCTCGAAGTGCTCCTGGTCATGCGGCGTGCCGTGGAAGGTCTTGAAAATCAGCCGCCACGAATAGAACGAGGTGAGGCAGGCCGCCACGACGGTGAGCAGGAAGGCGTAGCCAGCGAAAATGTTCTTCCCCGAATAGGCCGCTTCAATGATCGCGTCCTTGGAGAAATAGCCCGCCGTCAGCGGAAAGCCGGTGAGCGCCAGCGTCCCGATCACCATGGTCCAGTAGGTGAACGGGATTTTCGTGCGCAAGCCCCCCATCAGGCGAATGTCCTGCTCGTGATGCATCGCCATGATCACCGAGCCCGAGCCGAGGAACAAAAGCGCCTTGAAGAAGGCATGCGTGAACAGATGAAACATGCCGACCGAATAGGCGCCCACGCCCATGGCGACGAACATGTAGCCGAGCTGCGAACAGGTCGAATAGGCCACGATGCGCTTGATGTCGTTCTGCACGAGCCCGACCGTCGCCGCGAAAAAGGCCGTGGTCGCGCCCACGAGCGTCACAACGGCCGCCGCGTTGGGCGCCAGCTCGAACAGCGGCGACAGCCGCGCCACCATGAACACGCCGGCCGTCACCATGGTGGCGGCGTGGATCAGCGCCGACACCGGCGTCGGACCTTCCATCGCATCGGGCAGCCAGGTGTGCAGCAGGAACTGCGCCGACTTGCCCATCGCGCCCATGAACAGCAGCAGGCAAATGAGCGTCAGCGCATCCGCATGCCAGCCGAAGAACGGGATCGTCTTGCCGGTGAGCGCGGGCGCCTGGGCGAACACGGTATCGAGGTCGATCGACCCCACCATCATGAAGGTCGCGAAAATACCGAGCGCAAAGCCGAAATCGCCGACGCGATTGACGACAAAGGCCTTGATCGCAGCCGCGTTCGCTTCCGGCTTGTGATACCAGAAGCCAATCAAGAGATAGCTCGCGAGCCCCACGCCTTCCCAGCCGAAGAACAGCTGCGCGAGGTTGTCCGCAGTCACCAGCGCCAGCATGGCGAAGGTGAAGAACGACAGATACGAGAAGAAGCGCGGCCGGTACGGATCCTCGTGCATGTACCCGATCGAATAGAGATGCACGAACGCCGAAACCGTGGTGACCACCACCAGCATGACCACGGTGAGCGTATCGATGCGCAGCGCCCAATCGACCTTGAAGTCGCCTGCGGCCATCCAGTTGAACAGCGCAACGTGTTCCTCGTTGTGGCCAAAGCCGACACGCACGAAGGCCACCCACGAAAGCACCATCGCAATGAACAGAAACGACGTGGTGATCGCTTCCGCCGCGCGCGAGCCCTCGGCTGCCGGCTCATGCTCTTCCGGTTCGCGATGCGTCTCGTGGATGACCGCGGCCTCATCGCCCACAGGCTGCGCGTGACCCTCGCGCACCGGCGCCGCATGATCTTCCGCACCATGCGTGCTGGCCGCACCGCCCGGGAAGCGTCGCCGCGCGCCATACAACGCGATCGCGCCTGCGATGATGGCGCCGAGCAACGGCAGAAGGACGATCGCCTGGTACATATCAGTCCTTTTGCTGACGCATGATCTGATCCGAAGGCCAGTTCCCACTTTTCGGAATCATGCGTTTCAGCCCTTCATCAGGTTAATGTCATCGACCGCGATCGAGCCGCGGTTGCGGTAGAACACTACGAGAATGGCAAGCCCGATCGCCGCTTCCGCCGCGGCCACCGTCAGCACGAGCAGCGCGAACACCTGCCCGACGATGTCGCCGAGATAGCTCGAGAAGGCGACGAAATTGATGTTGACCGCGAGCAGGATCAACTCGACAGACATCAGGATCACGATGACGTTCTTGCGATTGAGGAAAATGCCGAAAATGCCGAGCGTGAACAGCACGGCGGCGACCGAAAGATAATGCCCAAGCCCGATCGTCATATCCCCTGCCCCGGCTGCACTTTGCGGATTTCGATTGCGCTCTCTTTATTGCGGGCCACCTGCGCGGAAATATCCTGCCGCTTGACGCTCGGTTTGTGCCGCAGCGTGAGCACGATGGCGCCGATCATGGCGACCAGCAGCACAACGCCTGCAGCCTGGAAGTAAAAGATATAGCGCGTGTAGAGCACGAGCCCGAGCGCCTGCGTATTGGGGATGTCAGTCGGGATTTTTGCCGCGATCGTACTCGGCACTCCCGGTCCGATGGCCCAGGCGCCGACCACCAGCAGCAGCTCCGCCAGAAAGACGACGCCGACCAAGCCGCCGATCGGCAGGTACTGCAGAAAACCCTGCCGCAGCTCGGCGAAATCCACGTCGAGCATCATCACCACGAACAGGAACAGCACCGCGACTGCGCCGACATAGACCACGACCAAAATCATCGCCAGAAATTCCGCGCCCAACAGCACGAACAACCCGGCCGCATTGACGAAGGCGAGAATGAGGAACAGCACCGAATGCACGGGGTTCTTCGCGGCGATCACCATGAGGGCGGACGCCACGCACACGCTGGCAAAGAGATAGAAGAACAGCGCGGGGAGGATCATCGCTGCAGCCCCGCTTGCTCATGCGCATTCCCTCCCCCCTTGAGGGGGAGGGTTAGGGAGGGGGAGTGAAACAAAGCACACCGAGTCGGAAAGATGCTCCTCTCCCACCTCGTCTGCGCCCTTCGGGCTACGACGAGCGACCGCCCCCGCAAGGGGGGAGGTGAAAGAGTGGTTGCGGCCGCGGTAATCAAGGGCATCTCAAATCACCGATAAGGCGCGTCGAGGGTGAGGTTCTTGGCGATCTCGCGTTCCCAGCGGTCGCCGTTCGCGAGCAGGCGCTCCTTGTCGTAGTAGAGCTCTTCGCGCGTCTCGGTGGCGAATTCGAAATTCGGCCCCTCGACGATGGCATCCACCGGGCACGCCTCCTGGCACAGCCCGCAATAGATGCATTTGACCATGTCGATGTCGTAGCGCGTTGCGCGCCGCGTTCCGTCGTTCCGGCGCGGACCGGCCTCGATGGTGATGGCCTGCGCCGGGCAGATCGCCTCGCACAGTTTGCAGGCGATGCAGCGCTCCTCCCCGTTCGGATAGCGTCGCAGCGCGTGTTCGCCGCGAAAGCGCGGCGACAGCGGCCCCTTCTCGAACGGATAGTTGAGCGTGGGCTTGGGCTTGAAGAAATAGCGCATGGCAAGGAAGAACCCCGACACGAACTCCTTCAAGAACACCGCCCGCGCGGCTTGATCGAGCCTCATCCAGTCATTCTCCTCGCTCGCTCATCCATGCGGCCTCGGTCAAGCAAGCAGCATCTGCCCGATGTAATAGCCCACCGCCATAAGGATCACGATATTGGCCAGAAATATCCTCAGCACGAGCAATGAAGCCCTTTCGAGCTGGGCCCGCGTTTGAGGATCATGCGCGATTTGCAGCTTCTGCCTGAACGTAACGGACATCACCACGTATCCAATAACCCCGCAGAGCGCTCCCAATGCGGCTCCGGCCAATCCCTGCATCGACAAGGTCATGGCATCCTCACTTCACCACCGCGCCGCCGAACTGCAGCACTCCCGCCACGATCACCACCATGGCGAGCGACAGCGGCAGAAATACCTTCCAGCCGAGCCGCATCAGTTGGTCGTAGCGGTAGCGCGGCACGATCGCCTTGGCCATGGCGAACAGGAAGAACAAGAACAAGGCCTTGAGCGTGAACCAGATTACGCCCGGCACCCACGTGAACGGCGCCACCGGGAACGGCGGCAGCCATCCGCCGAGGAACAGGATCGTTCCCATGGCACACATGGTGCCGATCGCCACGTACTCGCCGAGCATGAACAGCATGTAGGGCGTTGAGCCGTATTCGACCATGAAGCCCGCGACCAGCTCCGATTCCGCTTCGACCAGATCGAACGGCGGGCGATTGGTTTCCGCCAGCGCCGACACGAAGAACACAACGAACATCGGGAGCAGCGACAGCCAATACCAGTTGAGCAAGCCATACGGGCCGTCCTGCGCAGCGACGATCGCTGACAGCTTCAGCGAACCCGCGCACAGCAGCACCGTGATAAAGACGAAACCGATGGAGACTTCATAGGAAACCATCTGCGCCGCCGAGCGCAGCGCGGCAAGGAACGGGTATTTCGAGTTCGACGCCCAGCCCGCCATGATGACGCCGTAGACCATGAGCGAGGAGATCGCGAACACGTAGAGAATGCCGACATTGATGTCGGCAATCACCCAGCCGGCACTGACCGGGATCACGGCCCAGGCGGCGAGCGCGAGCGTGCACGTCACGAGCGGCGCGAGCAGGAACACGCCCTTGTTGGCGCCCGCCGGAATGGTTGGCTCCTTCAATACGAATTTGAGCAGATCGGCGAAGGACTGCAGCAGGCCCCATGGACCGACGACATTGGGGCCGCGCCTGATCTGAACCGCCGCCCAGATCTTGCGGTCGGCGAGCAGCACGTAGGCAATGGCGACCAGCAGAATGACCAGCAACAACAGCGATTCCGCTATCATGATGATCAGCGGCCAGACGTAGTCCCAGAAGAATTCGACCATGGCCTACTCCGCCGCGCTCAAGGCCGAGCGGCCTTCGGCCAGCGCCGAACATTCGGCCATCGTAGCGGACGCCCGCGCGATTGGATTGCTGAGGTAGAAATCCTCGATCGCGGAGCGGAACGGCGACTTGACCAATGTGCCGCCGCGCGCTGCGAGCTTCCGCACATCATTCGGATCGCCGGCCGCGATTTGGTCCATGCGTTGCAGATGCGGATGCGCCGCAAACAACGCACGCCGTAAGGCGGCCAGTGAATCGTAGGGCAGCTTGTGGCTGAGCGCCTCCGAGAGCGCGCGCAGGATCGCCCAGTCTTCGCGCGCGTCACCCGGCGGAAAGCCGGCACGCGAGGCCATTTGCACCCGCCCTTCGGTGTTCACCGAAATCCCGGATTTCTCCGTATAGGCCGCGCCCGGCAGGATCACGTCCGCGCGGTGCGCGCCGGCGTCACCATGCGTGCCGATGTAGACGACGAACGCGCCCGGGGACACCTCGATCTCGTCGGCGCCCAGGAGAAACAGCACATCGAGCGCGCCGGGCTCCGCCATTCTGGTAGCGCCAAACCCGCCCTGCCCCGGCACGAAGCCGATGTCGAGGGCGCCCACGCGCGATGCCGCTGTGTGCAGCACGCTGTAACCGTTCCAGCCGTCCTTGATCGCGCCAAGCTCGACGGCGGCCTTGGCGGCAAGCGACGCGACCGCAGCGCCGTCCTGGCGTGTGAACGCGGCGGCGCCGACGATAATCAATGGCCGCTCGGCGCTGCGGAAAATTTTCGACTGCTCGTGCCTTCCGTCGATCAACTGGCTGAGCGTTTCCGGACCCGCGCCAAGGTAATCATAGGTGTAGGTCAGATCGACCTTCTCGCCGATCACGCCGATCGGGAATTTCCCCGCACGCCAGCGCTTGCGGATGCGCGCGTTGAGCACCGCCGCTTCCCGGCGCGGATTGGCGCCGACGATCAGCAGTGCGTCGGCCTTCTCGATGCCCGCGATCGTGGCATTGAAGAGATAGCTTGCGCGGCCCCACGCCGGATCGAGCGCCGAGCCATCCTGCCGCGCGTCGATGTTCTTTGAGCCAAGCCGTCCCATCAGGTCCTTCAGCGCGAACATTTCCTCGACCGTCGCAAGATCGCCGGCGATCGCGCCGATGCGTTCCGACTTGGTTGCCTTGATCTTTGCGGCCACCGCCGCAAAGGCCGCGCTCCACGTCGCGGGCTTCAGGCGGCCATTCTCGCGCACATAGGGCTGATCGAGCCGCTGCGTGCGCAGGCCGTCGACCACATGCCGCGTCTTGTCGGAGATCCATTCCTCGTTCACGTCGTCGTTGACGCGCGGCAGGATTCGCATCACCTCGCGCCCGCGCGTATCGACCCGGATGGCGGAGCCGAGCGCATCCATCACGTCGATCGATTCCGTCTTGTTGAGCTCCCACGGCCGCGCGGCGAACGCATAGGGTTTCGAGGTGAGCGCGCCGACCGGGCAGAGATCGACCACGTTGCCCTGCAGCTCGGAACTCATCGCCTGCTCGAGATAGGTCGTGATCTCCATGTCCTCGCCGCGGCCGATCGCGCCGAGCTCCGGCACACCCGCCACCTCCGCCGAGAACCGAACGCAGCGCGTGCAATGGATGCAACGCGTCATGATGGTCTTGACCAGCGGCCCGATATATTTCTCCTCGACCGCGCGCTTGTTCTCGACATAGCGGCTGGAGTCGACGCCATAGGCCATCGCCTGGTCCTGCAGGTCGCACTCCCCGCCCTGGTCGCAGATCGGACAGTCGAGCGGATGATTGATCAGCAGGAATTCCATCACGCCTTCGCGCGCCTTGCGGATCATCGGGCTACGCGTGCTCAAAACTTTCGGCGTGCCGTCCTTATTGGGCGGAAGGTCTCTTACGCCCATGGCGCAGGAGGCCTGCGGCTTTGGCATGCCCTGGACCTCGATCAGGCACATGCGGCAGTTACCCGCGATCGACAGCCGCTCGTGGAAACAGAAGCGCGGAATCTCAGCGCCCGCCGCCTCGCACGCCTGCAAGAGCGTGAACTCCGGCGGGACATCGACCTCACTGCCGTCGACGATGATCTTGGTCATGCCGCTGACTCGTTCGGCGCGCAACGCGCCGTTTTCCAGAGCTGCGCCGAGGCCGCTTGCCAATCAAATGCGTGATCGCTTGCGCCGTGTTGTTTGAGGTATTCGAGGCGCGCAACGGCTTCCTCGACGCTCGGCCGATGCCCAATCGGTATCCACCACATCACGAAGTAAACCCCCTCGAAATGCTCGAACCATTCGGCGCGCCGGCCGTAAAAGCGCTTATGGACGGTCTGATAGACGAAGCGCTCGAGCGCGGCGACGCTGTCCCAAACCGTCAAGTTGATGGCGATGCGCGGATCGGCGTAGGGCCGCGTGCTGGTCGAGTTGCCGCTCTCGTCGATATAGCGCCAGACGAAGCCCGGCGTGCGCTCGGCCAACCCGTTGATCAGCGCGAGATTGTTGGTGAAATCCGCCATGCGCGGATCATCGATCTCGTAACGAATACGACCGATGTTCAGCTGCGCCAGATGGTGATCGGCCGGCTGTTGCATCATCCCTACTCCGCCGCCTCGGACACCGGCAGATGTCCGCCGGACTTGCGCGTATATTCGTCGATCCGCCGCTCGATCTCCGGCCGGAAGTGCCGCAGCAGGCCCTGCACCGGCCAGGCCGCGCCGTCGCCGAACGCGCAGATCGTGTGACCTTCGATCTGCTTGGTCACCTCGAACAGCATGTCGATCTCTTTCTTCTGCGCGCGGCCTTCCGCCATGCGCGTGAGCACCCGCCACATCCAGCCCATGCCCTCGCGGCACGGCGTGCACTGGCCGCAGCTCTCGTGCTTGTAGAAATACGAGATGCGCGCCATCGCCTTGATGATGTCGGTGGACTTGTCCATCACGATCACGGCCGCGGTGCCGAGCGCGGACTTGTGCTTCGCGCAGCCGTCGAAATCCATCTGCAGGTCGTCGCAGCCGGTCGGCCCGGCCGGGATGATCGGCATCGACGAGCCGCCCGGGATCACCGCGAGCAGATTGTCCCAGCCGCCGCGCACGCCGCCCGCATGCGTCTCGATCAACTCGCGCAGCGGCACGCCCATCGCCTCTTCCACCGTGCACGGCCGCTCCACGTGTCCTGAGATGCAGAACAGTTTCGTGCCGGTGTTGTTCGGCCGGCCGATCGCCGAGAACCACGCCGCCCCGCGCCGCATGATGTCGGGCACCACCGCGATACTCTCCACGTTGTTCACCGTGGTCGGGCAGCCATAGAGCCCGACGTTGGCCGGGAACGGCGGTTTCAATCGCGGCTGGCCCTTCTTCCCCTCGAGGCTCTCCAGCAGCGCCATTTCCTCGCCGCAGATATAGGCGCCGGCGCCGTGATGAACATAGAGATCGAAATCCCAGCCGTTGACGTTGTTCTTGCCGATCAGTTTGGCCTCATAGGCCTGATCGACCGCCGCCTGTAGTCGCTCCCGCTCGCGGATGAATTCGCCCCGTACATAGATGTAGCCGGTCCGCGCCGCCATCGCCGCGCCGGCGATCAGACATCCTTCGACCAGCAGGTGCGGATCGTGCCGCATGATCTCGCGGTCCTTGCAGGTGCCGGGCTCGGACTCGTCGGCATTGACCACGAGATAATGTGGCCGGTCGCCGACGGTCTTCGGCATGAATGACCACTTCAGTCCCGTCGGAAATCCCGCACCGCCGCGTCCGCGCAAGCCGGAATTTTTCACCTCTGCCACGATCGCGTCGCGGCCCTTCTCGATGATCGCCTTGGTGCCGTCCCACGCGCCGCGCTTGCGTGCGCCCTCGAGGCCCCAGTCGCCGAGGCCGTAGAGATTTTTGAAGATGCGGTCCTTGTCGTCGAGCATGGTCAGACCTTGACCGTTTTCAACGTCGTCGGTCCGCCGACCGGCGCCGACAATTGCCGCGCGATCTGCGGCCCGGGTTTGACCGGCTTGCCTCTGGCAAATCCGTCGAGCACCTTCTCGAAGCTCTCCGGCGTCAGATCCTCGTAGGTATCGTTGAAAATCTGAACCACGGGCGCATTCACGCAGGCGCCGAGACACTCGACCTCTTCCCAGGAAAAGTCGCCGTCAGCCGAGACATGGAACGGCTCTTCGCTGATGCGGCGATGACAGACTTTGATGATGTCTTCCGCGCCGCGCAGCATGCAGGGCGTGGTGCCGCACACCTGCACGTGCGCCTTACGCCCGACCGGCGCGAGCTGGAACATGGTGTAGAACGTGGCCACCTCGAGTGCGCGGATGTTCGCCATGTCGAGCATCTGCGCGACATGCTCTATCGCCTTCTGCGGCAGCCATCCGCCCGCCTGTTCTTGCGCACGCCACAGCAATGGAATGATCGCCGATGGCTGACGGCCTTCCGGATATTTCGCGATCTGCTGCTTCGCCCACGCTAAATTCTCAGCCGTGAAGGAAAACTCCTTCGGCTGATCTTCCGGCGGCGCGAGGCGGCGAACGGACATAAGCGATCTCTAGCGAACGGGTTTGCAGTAGCGCGTTGTGATTTCGGTCGACTTCACGGTCTCGGCGACAAAGCAGCCGTATAGCTGGTCGCCCTTGACCAGGAATATTCCGGGCCCCGCATTCGACGGGATAACCCCAATCACCGTGAAGCCAGATTTCAGCAGCGATTGAACCGTGGGCGCCTGCGCCCAGGCCGAAGATCCGGCAGCGACCAGCAAGGAAATTGCAAGACCGATTGAACGGATCATCGATCGACCTCCCCGAACACGATATCGATTGAACCTAGCACTGCAGAAACATCGGCTAACATATGGCCATGACAAAGGAAATCCATCGCCTGCAGGTGTGCAAAACCGGGTGCCCGGATCTTGCACTTGTAGGGCTTGTTGGTGCCGTCGGCGACCAGATAGACGCCGAACTCGCCCTTGGGCGCCTCCACCGCCGCATAGACCTCGCCTTGCGGCACGTGGAAACCTTCGGTGTAGAGCTTGAAATGGTGGATCAGCGCTTCCATCGAACGCTTCATCTCCGGCCTGCGCGGCGGCGTGATCTTGTTGTCCTCGACCACCACCGGCCCGCGTCCGTCCGGCTCGCGTAGCTTGGCGATGCATTGTTTCATGATCCGCACCGACTGCCGCATCTCCTCCATGCGGATGCAGTAGCGATCGTAGCAGTCGCCGTTCTTGCCGACCGGTATGTCGAAATCCATCTCCGCATAGCACTCGTAAGGCTGCGCCTTGCGCAGATCCCATGCCGCGCCCGAGCCCCTCACCATCACGCCGGAAAAGCCCCACGCCCAGGCATCCGCGAGTTTCACCACCCCGATGTCGACATTGCGCTGCTTGAAGATGCGGTTGTCGGTCAGCAGCCGCTCAAGATCGTCGCACACTTTGAGGAACGGATCGCACCACGCCGCAATATCGTCGATCAGCTTCTCGGGCAGGTCCTGATGCACGCCGCCGACCCGGAAATAGGCCGCATGCATGCGCGAGCCCGAAGCGCGCTCATAGAACACCATCAGCTTTTCGCGCTCCTCAAACCCCCACAGCGGCGGCGTCAGCGCGCCCACGTCCATGGCCTGTGTCGTGACGTTGAGCAGATGCGAGAGAATGCGCCCGATTTCGCAGTAGAGCATGCGGATGAGCTGCGCGCGCCGTGGAACCGACAGGCCCAGCAACTTTTCAGCCGCAAGGCAAAAGGCATGCTCCTGGTTCATCGGCGCGACATAATCGAGCCGGTCGAAATACGGGATCGCCTGCAGATAGGTCTTCTGCTCGATCAGCTTTTCAGTGCCGCGGTGCAGCAGTCCGATGTGCGGATCGACCCGCTCCACGATCTCGCCGTCGAGTTCCAGCACGAGGCGCAGTACGCCGTGTGCCGCCGGATGTTGCGGCCCGAAGTTGATGGTGAAGTTGCGGAGCTGCTCGGCCATCAGGCAACTCCCGCCTTGGCGGCCTTCTCGGCAACGCGCGCGTTGAACTTATCCCACGGCACCACGTAGCGCTCGTGCCGCCCCTCGCCGATCAGATCGACGCCGTCATGCGCGCGCACCTTGAACGCGACTTTCATGCCTTTGACATCGAGGCATTCGCAATCGACCGTCACCGTCAGCCCGGGCGGCGTCGCCGCAAGATGGCTGATGTCGACCTTGACCCCGAGGCTGCCCTCGCCCTCATCGAGATGCGGCGCGAGCAACTGCATGCACGTCCACTCGATCAGAACCACCATGAAGCCGGTGGCAAAAACCTTCGGCATCGCGGCGATCTCCGGCGCCTCCGGATAGGTGAACGGCACCGTCTTGTTCAGCGGCACCTTGTAGGCGAAGCGGTGCGTCATGCCGGGTTTGAGCGTCGGCTTCATGTCACGATCCCGGCTTGCTTGCTTTGGCCTTCTCGTCGCCGGGCAGCGGCGGATAATTCGGCCCCTCCCACGGCGAGAGGAAATCGAACGTGCGGAATTCCTGATTGAGCCGCACCGGCTCGTACACCACGCGTTTGACCTCGTCGTCGTAGCGCACCTCGACGAAGCCGGTGAGCGGGAAATCCTTGCGCAAAGGATGGCCCTCAAAGCCATAGTCGGTGAGCAGCCGTCGCATGTCGGGGTGTCCGACGAACAGCACGCCGTAGAGATCGTAAGTTTCGCGCTCGAACCAGTCAGCGCCGGGGAACACGCCGGTGATCGATGGCACCGCCGTATCTTCACCGGCCTCGACCTTCACGCGAATGCGGCGATTCAGTTTTGGCGAGAGCAAATGATAGACCACGTCGAAGCGCTTCTCGCGGCTCGGCCAGTCGATCGCCGTGACGTCGATAAAGCTGATGAACTGACAGCGCTCGTCATCCCGTAGAAAAGCAATCACCCTGACGATATCGTCGACGACCGCCGTGACCGTCAGCTCGCCATGCGCGACAGCGTAGCCCGTGACCGCGCCGCCGAGCGCAGCCGCTATATCGGACCCGAGTTTTTCCAGCGTCTCGTCCATGGCTCAAGCGTTCGTTTGCGGCGATGGTCAGCGTTCGATCGTTCCGGTGCGGCGGATTTTCTTTTGCAGCAGCAGCACGCCGTAAAGCAGCGCCTCGGCGGTCGGCGGACAGCCCGGCACATAGATATCGACCGGCACGATGCGGTCGCAGCCGCGCACGACCGAATAGGAATAGTGGTAATAGCCGCCGCCGTTGGCGCATGAGCCCATCGAAATGACGTAGCGCGGCTCCGGCATCTGGTCGTAGACCTTGCGCAGCGCCGGCGCCATTTTGTTGGTGAGCGTGCCGGCCACGATCATCACGTCGGATTGCCGTGGCGAGGCGCGCGGCGCAAAACCGAAGCGCTCCGCGTCGTAGCGCGGCATCGACATCTGCATCATCTCGACCGCACAGCACGCCAAGCCGAACGTCATCCACATCAGCGAGCCGGTGCGCGCCCAGATGATCAGGTCTTCCGCCGCCGTAATCAGAAAGCCCTTGTCGGCAAGCTCGGAATTGACGCCGGTGAAAAACGCGTCGTCCGCGCCCACCGGCCGGCCGGTGCGCGGATCAAGAATACCAGTCGCTGGTTTGGCGATCGTGGGGCCGCTCAATCCCATTCGAGCGCTCCCTTCTTCCATTCATAGATAAACCCGATCGTCAGCACCGCAAGGAACGCCATCATCGACCAGAAGCCGGCGGCCCCGAGTTTTCCGAACACTATCGCCCAGGGAAACAGGAACGACACTTCGAGATCGAAGATGATGAACAGAATGGCGACGAGATAGAACCGCACGTCGAATTTCATGCGCGCGTCGTCGAAGGCATTGAATCCGCATTCGTAGGCGGAGAGTTTTTCCGGGTCCGGTTGCTTGTAGGCCACGATGAACGGCGCGATCAGCAGCGCCAGCCCAAGCCCCATCGCGACCGCGATGAACACGACCAGCGGAAGATAGTCCATGAGCAGCGCGTTCATCGCGATCCTCTTCAAGCGGCCGGAGTGAAACGCGCCCGGCCCAGTATGAACAGCTCGAACACCAGCAGCCCTTTCAGACGCTGGCCCGCACGGATTGGGCCCCTAAAATCAATGCGGAATCTAACGCAGGCGAGACGGTGCGACCCTTAGCGCAGCGCACAAAAGGTGGCAAGCTAGCGGCCTTCGGGTGGGAGTAACGCCAAGTCATGTGGGCGAACAAAGGCTTGCCCGGTGCATTCATTTGAGGGCTGAGGGCGAAGATGCAACGTAAGGTCATGATTTCATGTGCGGTAACCGGGTCGGCCGACACGCCGGGCCGCAATCCGGCCGTGCCGGTCACGCCTGCGCAGATTGCCGCCTCCGCGATCGATGCCGCCAAGGCCGGGGCCGCCATCGTGCACATTCACGTGCGCGACCCCAAGACCACCAAACCGAGCATGGATGGCGCGCTCTATCGCGAGGTGGTCGATCGCATCAAGGCGAGCGGCACTGACGTTCTGATCAATCTCACCACCGGCCCCGGCGCGCGCTTCATGCACGACCCCGAAGACCCGCGGAAGCCGAGCGCCGATTCAACGCTGCGCGGACCCGCCGACCGCGTGCGCCACGTGGTCGAGCTCAAGCCCGACATCTGCAGCCTCGACATGGGCAGCCTCAATATGGGGGACCGGGTCTTCATCAACACACCGGCCCACCTGCAGGCCATGGCGATCGCGATCCGCGATGCCGGCGTCATGCCCGAGCTCGAAGTGTTCGAGACCGGCCACCTGCTGCTCGCGAAGAAATTTCTCGAAAGCGGCTTGGTGAAACCGCCCGGCCTGTTCCAGATCTGCCTCGGCATCTCCTGGGGCCAGCCCGCTACGCCCGAAGCCATGACCTACATGCGCAACCTCTTGCCGGCCGACTGCACGTGGTTCGCCTTCGGCATCTCGCTCTATCAGTTTCCAATGGTGGCGCAGACCGTGCTGCTCGGCGGCCACCCGCGCGTGGGGCTGGAGGACAACATTTATCTGGAGAAGGGCAAGCTCGCGCCCAGCAACGCCGCGCTGGTGGAGAAGGCCGCTCGCATCATTGAGGTGCTCGGCGACCAGGTCGCGACACCCGCCGAAGCGCGGCAAATGCTCAAGCTCGCCTAAGCATCATCAGATTTGGGAGAAAATGGCGGGAGCGACGGGACTCGAACCCGCGGCCTCTGCCGTGACAGGGCAGCGCTCTAACCAACTGAGCTACGCCCCCGCGGGCGTGGAACGGGCTTAAAGCCCGCATCCTTCCAAGTCAAGAATAGGGCTTAAAGCCAAATCCTCAAGGCCATCTTAAACTGATCGCGCGCCGCAAGCTGGTGGGCGGTGACGGGCTCGAACCGCCGACAACCTCGGTGTAAACGAGGTGCTCTACCAACTGAGCTAACCGCCCTGCCCCATCTATATCACTTCACCGGCTAAAACTCCCAACCGGCCCGGCTAACCCCCGATCCATAAAATGCGAACGCCCCCGCTGTTCGCGAGGGCGCCCCAGTCCCTTAAAACTCGGAAGGCCTCAGCGGTTCACGGCCTCTTTCAACCCTTTGCCGGCAGAGAAGCGCGGACGCTTCGCCGCCTTGATTTTTACCGGCGCCCCGGTGCGCGGATCGCGACCTTCGCGCGCGGCACGCTTGACGACTCTGAAATTTCCAAACCCCATGATCTTGACCTCGCCGCCCTTCTTCAAGGCCGTCGTAATGGCGTCGAAGGTCGCATCGACGGCGGTCGCCGCAGCGGTCTTCGTCATTTGGGCCTTATCAGCCACCGCACTGATGAGTTCATTCTTGGTCATCGGACCGATCCTTTCCTTCGCTCGCGAATCAACGGCAGTTCTGCCGTTGCGCGCCGAGAGTTTGCCGAAAAAAAGGTAAAAGCAAGAGTTTCGTTCAGCGATGTTCGGAAGAATCAAAATTTCCGTTTGCACCGATCGTGCATGAATTCAAGTCTGCAGTGCTGACTCATTGCCGAATTATTTTTCAAAGACCGAAAACGACGATGGCGGCGCTTTCGGCGCCGCCATCGCAAATCGCATTCACGTCGTCGCTTAGTGCGCGGTGAGATTTGAGGAATCGTCCTCGACCACCGGCTCGGGAGTGGCCACCGCGGGTTCCGCGAGCTTGGCGGCTTCCTCATCCCACTCGATCGGTTCCGGCTTGCGCACGAGTGCCCGCGCCAGCACCTCGTCCATGCGGGCGACCGGAACGATCTCCAGGCCGCTCTTCACGGCGTCGGAAATTTCCACCAGATCCTTGGCGTTCTCCTCCGGGATCAGCACAGTCTTGATGCCGCCGCGCAGCGCGGCCAGGAGCTTCTCCTTCAGACCGCCGATCGGCAGCACACGGCCGCGTAGCGTGATTTCGCCGGTCATGGCGACGTCGCGGCGGGCCGGAATGCCGGTCATCACCGAGACAATGGCCGTCACCATGGCGACGCCTGCCGACGGGCCGTCCTTCGGGGTTGCCCCCTCCGGCACGTGCACGTGGATGTCCTTCTTGTCGAACAGTGGCGGCTCGATGCCGAAGGCAACCGCCCGCGAGCGGACATACGAGGCCGCGGCGGAAATCGATTCCTTCATCACATCGCGCAGGTTGCCGGTGACGGTCATCTTGCCCTTGCCCGGCATCATGGCGGCCTCGATCGTGAGCAATTCGCCGCCCACGTCGGTCCAGGCGAGCCCGGTGACGACACCGATCTGGTCTTCCGCCTCGATCTCGCCGTAGCGGTATTTCGGCACGCCGAGGTAGTCGCCAAGCCCCTTCTCATCGACCGCGATCGATTTGGACTTGTTGATCGTGAGGTCTTTCACCGCCTTGCGGATCAGCGTTGACAACTCGCGCTCGAGATTGCGCACGCCCGCTTCACGGGTATAGCGCCGGATGATCTGCAGCAGCGCAGCGTCGTCGATCGACCACTCATCGGGCCGCAACCCGTGCTTGGCGATCGCATGCGGGATCAAATGCTTGCGTGCGATCTCGACCTTCTCGTCCTCGGTGTAGCCGGCGATCCGGATGATCTCCATGCGGTCCATCAGCGCCGGCGGAATATTGAGCGTATTCGCCGTGGTGATGAACATCACGTTGGACAGATCGTAGTCAACCTCAAGGTAGTGGTCGTTGAACGTGTGGTTCTGTTCGGGATCCAAGACCTCGAGCAGCGCCGACGACGGGTCGCCGCGGAAGTCGGCCCCCATCTTGTCGACCTCGTCCAACAGGAACAGCGGGTTCGACGATTTCGCCTTGCGCATGGACTGGATGATCTTGCCGGGCATCGATCCGATGTAGGTGCGGCGATGCCCGCGGATCTCGGCCTCGTCGCGCACGCCGCCAAGCGACACGCGCACGAAGTCGCGCCCGGTCGCCCGTGCGATCGACTTGCCCAATGAGGTCTTGCCCACGCCGGGCGGCCCGACCAGGCACAGGATCGGCCCGGTCAGCTTGTTG
This sequence comes from Xanthobacteraceae bacterium, assembly GCA_035501735.1. Lineage (GTDB taxonomy): Bacteria > Pseudomonadota > Alphaproteobacteria > Rhizobiales > Xanthobacteraceae > PNAI01. The sequence goes on from DATJVR010000070.1 coordinate 28,636, forward strand.
GCGCGCTGCTGGACGGCGAGATACTCGACGATCCGTTCCTTGACCTTCTCGAGACCGAAATGATCGGCATCGAGGATCTGCTGCGCGAGCTTGAGGTCCTTCTTGATCTTCGATTTCTTGTTCCACGGAATGGACAAGAGCCAATCGAGATAGTTGCGCACGACCGTCGCCTCGGCGGACATCGGCGACATCTGCCTGAGCTTCTTGAGCTCGTGCGTCGCCTTCTCGCGCGCCTCCTTTGAGAGCTTGGTCTTCTTGATCTTCTCTTCGATCTCCGCGAGCTCGTCCTTGCCTTCCTCGTCGCCGAGCTCCTTCTGGATCGCCTTCATCTGCTCGTTGAGGTAGTACTCGCGCTGGGTCTTCTCCATCTGCCGCTTGACGCGGGTGCGGATGCGCTTCTCCACCTGCAGCACCGAGATCTCGCTCTCCATCAAGCCGAGCACTTTCTCCAGGCGCTCGGTGACGCTCGGCGTTTCCAGGATCATCTGCTTGTCGGGGATCTTGACCGCGAGGTGCGAAGCCACGGTGTCGGCGAGCTTGGCGTAGTCCTCGATCTGCTGGACGACGCCGATGACCTCGGGCGACACCTTCTTATTGAGCTTCACATAGCCTTCGAACTCGTTGACCACGGAGCGGGCAAGCGCCTCGGCTTCGACCTGGTCGCCGGTCGAATCCGCGACCACCA
>DATJVR010000071.1:0-56040 GCA_035501735.1 Xanthobacteraceae bacterium
TCTTCGGTGATGCCGGCGATCTTGATGTCCATCTGCAGCGACGTGACACCCTGCTCGGTGCCGGCCACCTTGAAGTCCATATCGCCGAGGTGATCCTCGTCGCCGAGGATGTCGGAAAGCACGGCGTAGCGCTTGTCTTCCAGAATGAGCCCCATGGCGATGCCGGCGGTTGGCCGCTTGAGCGGCACGCCCGCATCCATCAGGGCCAGCGATGAGCCGCACACCGAAGCCATCGACGAAGAGCCGTTCGACTCGGTGATCTCCGAGACGACACGGATGGTGTAGGGGAACTCGGCCGCCGTCGGCAGCATCGGATGGATTGCCCGCCAGGCGAGCTTGCCATGGCCGATCTCACGACGGCCCGGCGCGCCGACGCGCCCGGTTTCGCCCACCGAATAGGGCGGGAAGTTGTAATGAAGCAGGAATGTTTCTTTGTAGGTTCCTTGCAGTGCGTCGATGAATTGCTCGTCTTCGGAGGTGCCGAGAGTGGCAACGACCAGCGCCTGCGTCTCGCCGCGGGTGAACAGCGCCGAGCCGTGGGTGCGCGGCAGCACGCCGACCTGCGCCTCGATCTGCCGCACGGTTTTTACGTCGCGGCCGTCGATGCGCTTGCCGGTGTCGAGGATGTTCCAGCGCACGATCTTGGCTTCGAGCTCCTTGAACACGCCGGCGACGCGCAGCTTGTCGTATTTCGGCTCCGCGCCTTCCGGGAAGAAGTGGGCCATCACCTTGTCCTTGGCGGCGTCGACCGCCTTGTGACGCTCGCCCTTGCCCGCGATCGCATAAGCGGCGCGTAGGTCCTTCTCGACGACGCCGAGCATGTCCTGCTCGATCGCCTTGTTATCGAGCGTTGCCAGTTCGCGCGGCTCTTTCGCGGCTTTCTCGGCGAGCTTGATGATGGCGTCGATCACCGGCTGGAAATGCCGGTGGCCGAACATCACCGCGCCGAGCATGATCTCTTCCGTCAGCTCGTTGGCTTCGGACTCGACCATCAGCACCGCATCGTTCGTGCCGGCGACGACGAGATCGAGCTGACTTTCGATCATCTCGTCGAGTTGCGGATTGAGCACATATTCGTTGTTGATGAAGCCGACCCGCGCGGCGCCGACCGGGCCCATGAACGGCGCGCCGGAAATCGTCAGTGCCGCGGAGGCGGCGACCATGGCGACGATGTCGGGGTCGTTCTCGAGATCGTGCGACAGCGTGGTGACGATCACCTGCGTGTCGCAGCGCCAACCGTCGGCGAACAGCGGCCGCACCGGGCGGTCGATGAGGCGGGAGGTCAGCGTTTCCTTTTCGGTCGGCCGCCCTTCGCGTTTGAAGTAACCGCCGGGGATGCGCCCCGCGGCGTAGAATTTCTCCTGGTAGTTCACGGTGAGCGGCAGGAAGTCGACGCCTTCCTTCGGCTCTTTAGCCGCCACGACGGTGGCGATCACGGTGGTCTCGCCGTAGGTGGCGAGCACGGCCCCGTCGGCCTGGCGCGCTATCCTGCCTGTCTCGAGGGTGAGCTTACGCCCGCCCCAGTCGAGCTCGACGCGATGAATATCAAACATCTTTTCTGTCTCTCATGGTTCTCGGCAGATCCCGAAAGCCATGAGCAAGACGGCGAGAAGCTGCGCGTCATCCGCGAAATCCGATGCGAACAGCGTCTGGCGATCCTGCCATGGCGTTCAGAGCCTAGCCTTTGTCGCGGGACCGGACCGTTCCGGTCCCGGTTTGTCGCCGGCGGCATCGCCGCCGGACTGGAAAAACGCGACTGCGTCACTCGCATTCGCGCCATTGAAACGCGCGGCACTTTTGCCGCGCGGGTTTACGAAGCTAGCGGCGAATGCCGAGCTTCTCGATCAAATCCTTGTAGCTCTTCTCGTTGGTGCGGCGCAGGTAATCGAGCAGCGTGCGGCGCTGGCCGACGAGCTTGAGCAAGCCCCGCCGGGAATGATTGTCCTTGACGTGCGTCTTGAAGTGCTCGGTCAGATTGTTGATGCGCTCGGAGAGGATCGCCACCTGCACTTCCGGCGACCCGGTGTCCCCGGGCTTCTTGGCATAAGTCTTAATCACTTCGGCCTTGCGGCCGGCGGTCACCGACATCGGTCATCCTTTCTTACGTAGCCGCGGCTGCCTGTCAGCCCGGCGAGGTTGAACACGCGCTTGGGGACGATTTCGCCACGATCGACTTCGGCGAGGGCGAGCAAGCGGCCCGCTGCCGTGACATAGACCGTGCCGCGGATATTGGGAGCGTCCCGTCCGCGCAACAAAACGGCTTGGCCCCGGTGGAGCCTTGCCGCATCAGGCCCGCCGACGGCCAGCGCCGGGATGCCGTCCAGCGCGGTCTCAACAGGCATGAGTGCGTCGGCGAGGCTTCCCTCGCCGGCGGCGGCTCTATGGCACAGAGCCTCCAGTTCTTCCAGTGAAATCATGGTTTCCGCGCCGAACGGGCCGACTTCGACCCGGCGCAGCGCGCAAACGTGGCCAAATGAGCCTAATTGGCGGCCGAGGTCGCGGGCGAGCGAGCGCACATAGGTGCCTTTGCCGCACTCGGCCTCGAAAACGGCATGGTCGGCGTCGGGGGTCTCCACCAATTCTAGCCGTGTAATCTCGACCGGGCGCGCCTGCAGCTCGACGGTCTCGCCGTCGCGGGCAAGATCGTAGGCGCGCTCGCCTTCGATCTTGATGGCGGAAAACCGCGGCGGCACCTGCTGGATCGTCCCGGTGAACGCGGGCAGCGCCGCGCGGATCGCCTCCGTCGCAGGCCGCGCCGCGCTTGTTTCGGTGATACGTCCCTCGGCGTCGTCGGTGTCGCGTTCCTCGCCCCAGCGCACGGTGAAACGATAGAGCTTGCGCCCGTCCATGACGAAGGGAACGGTCTTGGTCGCTTCGCCGAGCGCGACCGGCAGCATGCCGGAGGCGAGTGGATCGAGCGTGCCGGCGTGGCCGGCGCGCCTGGCGGTGAACAGGCGCTTGATGGCGCCGACCGCGTGGGTCGAAGTCATGCCGACCGGCTTGTCGAGGATGACCCAGCCGTGGACGTCGTGCTTTTCGCGCCGGCGCTGTTTCGGCGCCGCCTGCGCGGCAACGTCACTCATCGTCGCCCTCGTCTTCAAGGTCGCGCTTGACCGCCGGCGAGCGCAGCAGCTTGTCGATGCGTTCGGCTTCGGCAAAGCGTTCGTCGACGCGGAAGCGGATGTCGGGCGCGAATTTCAGATTGATGCGGTGCGCGATGTCGGCGCGGATGAATTTCTTGTGGCGCTCGAAGGCGGCGGTCACTTCCTCGGCATCGCGCCCGGCGAGCGGCATCACGTAGATGGTGGCGAGCCGCAAGTCGGCGGTCATGCGCACTTCCGGCACGGTGATGACGTGGCCCTCGATCACCGGGTCGTGCACGTCGCCGCGCGCCAGCATGTCGGCGAGTGCATGGCGCACCAGCTCGCCGACGCGCAATTGCCGTTGCGAGCCGCCGGGGCCGTTGTCGCGATGATGTTTGTGACGAGCCATTTTGCCTTCGCGCCATGCCGGACTTGGACCGGCCACGGCGCCATCGGTTTCGGTTAAATCAATGACGGGTGAAACGGGCAGTGCGCCTTGTGAGACTTGAACTCACAGCGAGCGCTGGATCGACTCCACCCGGTAGCATTCGATCACGTCGCCTTGCCGCATGTCCTGGTAGTTCTCGAAGGCCATGCCGCATTCCATGCCGGCGCCGACCTCGCGCACGTCGTCCTTGAAGCGCTTGAGCTGCGACAGCTTGCCTTCATGGATCACGACGTTGTCGCGGATCAGCCGCACATTGGCGCCGCGCTCGACATTGCCGTCGGTGACGCGGCAGCCGGCGATATTGCCGACTTTGGAGACCTTGAAGATTTCCAGAATCTGCGCGTTGCCGAGCATGGTCTCGCGCAGCGTCGGCGCGAGCAGACCGGACATCGCCTTTTTCACGTCGTCGACGAGATCATAGATGATGTTGTAGTAGCGGATTTCGATGCCGGCGCGCTCGGCCGCCTCGCGCGCTTCCTTGTGGGCACGCACGTTGAAGGCGATGATCGGAACGCCTGATGCCTCGGCTAATGTCACGTCGGATTCGGTGATGCCGCCGACGCCGGCGTGCAGCACGCGCGCCGCCACCTCGTCGGTCGCCAGCTTCTCGAGCGCGCCAATAATGGCTTCCACCGAGCCCTGCACATCGGCCTTGATCACCAGCGGGAATTCCTTGCGGCCGGAGGTGCGCGCCTGCGCCATCATCTGCTCGAGCGAGCCGCGCATGCCGCTCGCGCGGGCGGCCAGTTTCTCGCGCTTCTGGCGGGCGCGGTAATCGGTGACTTCGCGCGCGCGCGCCTCGCTGTCGACCACCGCCAGACGGTCGCCGGCGTCGGGCGTGCCGGAGAAGCCGAGCACCTCGACCGGGGTCGAGGGTCCGGCCGCTTCCACCGGCGCGCCGGTATCGGACACCAGCGCGCGCACGCGGCCCCATTCGGCGCCGGCGACCACGATGTCGCCCGGCTTGAGCGTGCCGCGCTGCACCAGCACGGTCGCCACCGGTCCGCGGCCGCGGTCGAGCTTGGCCTCGATCACGGTGCCTTCGGCGGCGCGATTTGGATTGGCCTTGAGATCGAGAATTTCGGCCTGCAGGCCGATCATCTCCAGCAGGCGATCGAGATTCATTTTCTTGGTCGCGGAAATTTCCACATCGACGACTTCGCCGCCGAGCGTTTCGACCTGGATCTCGTGCTGGAGCAACTCGGAACGCACGCGCTCGGGCTTGGCGTCCGGTTTGTCGATCTTGTTGATCGCGACGATGATCGGAACCTTCGCGGCCTTGGCATGATGAATGGCTTCGACCGTCTGCGGCATGACACCATCATCGGCGGCGACCACCAACACCACGATGTCGGTGACCTTGGCGCCGCGGGCGCGCATGGCGGTGAACGCGGCGTGGCCGGGCGTGTCGATGAAGGTAATCTTGCCGTGCGAAGGCGAACCGACCTGATAGGCGCCGATGTGCTGGGTGATGCCGCCGGCTTCGCCGGCCGCAACATTGGTGGAGCGGATGGCGTCGAGCAGCGAGGTTTTGCCGTGATCGACGTGGCCCATGATGGTCACGACCGGCGCGCGCGGCACCAGGTTCGCGGGATCGTCGGCGACGTCGAACACGCCTTCCTCGACGTCGGCTTCGGCGACGCGTTTGACGGTATGGCCGAGCTCCTCGGCAATGAGCTGGGCGGTATCGGCGTCGATCACGTCGTTGATCGTCGCCATCTGGCCTTGCTTCATCAGCAGCTTGATCACGTCAACCGATCGTTCGGCCATGCGGTTGGCGAGGTCCTGGATGGTGATGAATTCCGGAACGGTGACTTCGCGGACGATCTTTTCCTTCGGCTCGTCGACCGTGTGCTCCTTCATCCGGCGCTTGGTGCGGCGGATGAAAGCGGCTTGCGAACGTTCGCGCTCCTCGTCGGCATCGAGCGCGGTGACGAGCGTGAGTCGGCCGCGGGCTTTGGTCGGCGCGCGCGCGCGGGTCGGTCGTGGTGCCGGTACCGGACGTGCGACGCCGCCCGGGCCGCGACGGAAGCGCGGCGTCTCTTCCTCTTCGGCGTCGAGCGCCATGCGTGCGCCGGGCACTCGGGCGCCCGGGGTTGTGTCCTCGCCGAAGCGCTTCTTGGCCTCGAGCTCGGCCTTGCGCTTGGTTTCTTCGTCGTGCTTGCGGCGATCCTCTTCCTCGCGCTTGCGGCTCTCGGCCGCAGTGCGCTCGGCCTTGTCGTGTTCTTCCCGAATTGCGCGGCGTTGGGCTTCTTCCTCGGCGATCTTGCGCTCTTCGGCCTCGCGCAGGCGCGCGTCGCCAAGCGCGTGGGCGCGGCGGCTGCGTTCCTCTTCGGTCAGCGTGCGGAGCACGACACCGGACGGCTTCGCTGCCGGAGCGGACGGTGGCGACGGAGTGGGGGCTGGGGCTGTCTTGGGCGCGACTGGACGCTTGCCGGGAGCCGCCGGGCTCGCCGCCGGGGCAGCAGCGGGGGCGGCTTCAACCTTGGGCTTGCCCGGTGTGAACGTGCGGCTCTTCACCTTCTCGACCACCACCTGCTTGCTGCGGCCATGGCTAAAGCTCTGCCGCACCGTGCCCGTCTCGGTGCGCGGTTTGAGCGACAGCGTCTTTGAGGGGACGCTCAGCTTTTTTTCGCCAGGTGTATTGGTCTCGGCCATTCTTCGTCCTAGCACTTATGCTTCTGCTGCCGCGCGGCGGCGGCCGGGGGCAGCGACTTCTCCGGCCCGGAAACGCTCAAGACGCGTAAAACGCGCAAGAAACGTGTTGCTCGCGGAGCCGGCAAGCAGGGCTGCATGTACCACATTTGACCGGCCCAATGCCAAATCCAATTGAGCCGAGGAAAATTCGGTAATTTCGGCAATCCGATCGGCATCCGGCCGGCGCCGCAGCGCAGCCTTCAGCTTGGCGGCGCCGTCGGTGCCCGCGTCGACGGCCGTGAGCAGGGCCACGACGTTTTCCCGGGCGAGCGCGGCTTCAGTCTTGGCAAAGCCCGCGAGGACGGCGCCGGCCTTGCCGGCGATCGCAAGCGCGTCGAGCGCGCCGCGGACCAGCAGCCGCTCGGTCATGTCCACGAGATCATGCGGAACGCGCACATCGCGCTTGAAGTTGCGCGCGAAGGTCCGGCACGCGATCGCGTCCTCGATGCATTTGCGCGTTGCGGTGATCCAAAGGCCGCGGCCGGGCAGCTTGCGTTTGAGGTCGGGCACGACGCCATCCGGTCCGACCACGTAGCGGATCATCTCGGTGGTCGGCTTGATCTCGCGAGTCAACGCGCAATAGCGCTCGGTCGCGGCCCGCCGCGGCCCGCCATCGAGTTCGCTCTGGTGCGTGACTGACAACATCGGTCTTCCTGTTTTAAGTTTGCGCCGCGGCGCCCTGCGCTTCAGCTTCGCCTTCACCTTCGGCCGCGGGCGGCGGCGCGAGATCGGCCTCGGTGACCCAGCCGGATTTCAGGCGCGCCTGCATGATCATGGCCTCGGCTTCCTCGCGCGAGAGGTCGAAGCCGTCGAGGATGCCGGGCTCGCGTTTGGATTCGCCGTCCTTGCGTTCGGTCCAGCCAATGAGATCGTCGGTGGCGCAGCCGGCGAGATCCTCGACGGTCTTCACGCCGTTCTCGCCGAATTTGACCAGCATTCTCGTCGTCACGCCGGGAACTTCCTTGAGCTCATCCTCGACGCCGAGTTCCTTGCGCTTGGCGTCAAGCTCGCCCTCGATCTTGGCGAGATATTCGCGCGCCCGCGTCTGCAATTCCCGCGCGGTATCCTCGTCGAAGCCTTCGATGCCGGCGAGTTCCTTTTCTTCGACCGCCGCCAGCTCCTCGACCGAGCGGAAATTCTCCGAGGCGAGCAACTGCGCCACCACTTCGTCGACGTTGAGCGCATCGATGAAGGTCTTGGTGCGGTTCTGGAACTCGGCCTGGCGGCGCTCCGATTCTTCCTGCTCGGTCAGGATGTCGATGTCCCAGCCGGTCAGCTGCGAGGCGAGACGCACGTTCTGGCCGCGGCGGCCGATGGCAAGAGAGAGTTGGGCATCGGGAACGACGACTTCGATACGGGCACGATCCTCGTCGAGCACGACCTTGGCCACTTCGGCGGGCGCAAGCGCGTTGACGACGAAGGTCGGAATGTCCGCCGACCACGGAATGATGTCGATCTTCTCGCCTTGCAGCTCGTTGACCACGGCCTGCACGCGCGAGCCGCGCATGCCGACGCAGGCGCCAACCGGGTCGACGGAGGAGTCACGCGAAATCACGGCGATCTTGGCACGCGAGCCGGGATCACGCGCCACCGCCTTGACCTCGACGATGCCGTCGTAGATTTCCGGCACCTCCTGCGCGAACAACTTGGCCATGAATTGCGGATGCGTGCGCGAGAGAAAAATCTGCGGCCCGCGCGGCTCGCGGCGCACGTCGTAGATGTAGGCGCGCACGCGATCGCCGTTGCGGAAGACTTCGCGCGGCAGCATTTCGTCGCGGCGCACGATCGCCTCGCCGCGGCCGAGGTCGACGACCACGTTGCCGTATTCCACGCGCTTGACGATGCCGTTGACGATGTCGCCGATGCGATCCTTGTATTCCTGGTACTGACGGTCGCGTTCGGCCTCGCGCACCTTCTGCACGATCACTTGCTTCGCCGACTGGGCAGCGATGCGGCCGTATTCGAGCGGCGGCAGCGCGTCGGCAATGGTGTCGCCGACCTGGGCCGCGGGATTGTGGCGGCGGGCGCCTTCGAGGTTGATCTGATTGGCCGGATTCTCGACGTTCTCGACCACCAGCAGGTGGCGGGCGAGCCGCAACTCGCCGGTCTTGGGATTGATCTCGGCGTGCACCTCGGTTTCGCTGCCGTAGCGCGAGCGCGCCGCCTTGGCGATGGCATCCTCCATCGCGGAAATGACGATATTGCGGTCGATGGCCTTCTCACGGGCGACCGCGTCGGCGATCTGCAGAAGCTCGAGCCGGTTGGCGCTGATTGCCATCACTCACTCTCCCTCATTGTGCGCTGGGTCCGGTCTTTGCCGGATGCGCGCTGAAATTGGTTATGGCGGGACGCGCCCGCCCGGTTGTCGTTCGATTCACGTATTTCGCGTTCGGCTGCCTTGCCACGCTTGAGCGCCTGGGCAACGAGCGCATCGGTCAGCACGAGCTTGGCTTCTGCCATGTCTTCGATCGGCAGCAGAATTTCGGTCGTCTCGCCGGGCGCCGCATCATCGCGGTGGATACAGGCGGCATCGCCGCGCGTGCCAAGCAGGAGACCGCGAAATCGCCGGCGACCTTCAAGCGGAACCGCCATCTCGATCTTGACCACCTGGCCGGCGTAGCGATCGAAGTCGGAGCGGCGCACCAGCGGACGATCGATGCCGGGCGAGGACAGTTCAAGGCGGTAGGCGCGTTCGACCGGATCGGTAACGTCGAGCACGGGTGAGAGAGCGCGCGAAGCAGCCTCGCAGTCTTCGATCGTCATGCTGCCGTCGGGCCGCTCGGCCATGACCTGCACGGTGCAGCCGTCGGAGCCGGAAATCCGCACGCGCACCAGGCGAAAGCCGAGATTTTCGAGCACCGGCTCGGCAATCGCAGCCACGCGGGCGGCCAAGCCCGGCTCGACGATCAGACGCCGCTCGGCGTCCAGGTTTTCGATCCTGTCGCTCATCTGCTCGTTAAAATGGTCTTCGGCGCGTCGTGTTTCCAAATTCTGCTCTAAATTCGCCTCGCACCGGCGGTGGCTGCCGATCAGCTCGGCCGGCCTTGCGGTAACAAAAAAGAGCGGGTCCCGGGGGAACCCACTCTCAAAAGCCGATCAGATTTCATCCGACCGTTATGAGGTGTCTCTAAAGACAAACCAAATATAGCGATTCAACAGGGACATGCAAGAGCAAGATTTGGCTAACGATTCGTTCACGATCCCGATTTAGCGTGTCGATTCAACCGCTGGCGCGCCGGCGGAAGCGCCGGGTTCCACGATGAGCGTCACTTCCTCGATGATCCCCGAGCTGGAAAATGTCATCCAGCGCGGCACGCCGGAGCGATGCACGGAAATGCTCCAGCGCATCACGACGTTATTCATCCATGGCGCCAAAAATTTCAACGAAGATCATATCGGATTGTTCGACGACGTGCTGTGCCAGCTCGTCGCCGAGATCGAGACCAAGGCGCGGGCGGAACTTTCGCGCCGGCTTGCTTCGATTGAAAATGCGCCGACCGAACTGGTGCGTCAACTCGCGCACGACAACGATATCTCCGTTGCCGGCCCGGTGCTGAAGGAATCGACGCGTCTGAATGACGACGACCTTGTCGATATCGCCGAGACAAAAGGGCAGGCCCATCTGCAGGCGATATCGGGACGGCAGAGTATTGGCGAATCGATCACCGATGTGCTGGTGCGGCGCGGCGATCTCGATGTCGCGCGCAGCGTCGCCGAAAACCCGGGCGCGCGGTTTTCCAACGATGCCTTCTCGGCATTGGTCAGTCGGGCGGAAAAGGACGGCGTGCTGGCCATCAAGGTTGGACAGCGGCCGGACATTCCGGCGCATCTGTTCCGCGAACTCTTGATACGGGCCACGGACGTGGTGCAGCGACGACTGCTGGCGACCGCGAAGCCGGAAACGCAAAACGAGATCAGGCGCGTGCTCGCGCAAATCTCGCAGGAGCTGAACAGCAAGAGTGCGCCGCGCGACTACTCGTCGGCGCAGCGCACGGTGCTGGCTTTGCATCAATCGGGCAAGCTCGGCGAGGCCGAACTCGTCGACTTCGCGAAGGCGAAGAAATATGAGGAGACGGTGGCGACGCTCTCTGCGCTCTGCGGCGTGCCGATCGAATCGGTGGACCGGCTGGCGGGCGGCGAGCGGCCCGATCCGGTGTTGATCCTGTGCAAGGCGGTCGGATTCACCTGGCCGACGGTGCGCGCCATCATCGCGGCGCATCCCAACAACAAATCCATATCGAGCCAGACGCTCGATTCCGCCTATTCGAATTTTGAGCGGCTTTCACCTTCGACCGCGCAACGCGTCGTGCGTTTCTGGCAGGTACGGCAGGCGCACGAAACTGCGCGCGACTTCTAGACGCCGGCAGGCGCGGTCACTCTCGCTGGAAAATCAGGTAGCACGGAATGCGGCCCGTGCGTTTGGCCTTGATTTCATAGCGCGTGCTGGAAAAGCCGGGCCACGGCTGTCGCCAGTCGTCCGCGCATTCCGCCGTCCAGGTGAATTGCGGGGCCCGAGCCATATGACGCAACGTCCAGGCGGCGTAATCGGCAATATCGGTGACGAAGCGGAACTCGCTGCGGGACTTTAAAATGCGGGCAATCTCGGTGACACTGCGCGATTGGACGAAGCGGCGCTTCCAGTGGCGCCGCTTCGGCCAAGGATCGGGATAAATCAAGTCGACGCGGGCGATCGAGGCTGTCGGGAGCCAATCGATCAGCTCGGTCGCATCGCCGTGATGCAGGCGGATGTTGGAAAGCCCGCGCTCCTCGATGAGAGCAAGCGCCTTGGCCATGCCGTTGACGAAGGGCTCGCAGCCGATGAAACCGGTGCGGGGATTGCGTTCCGCCTCGCCGGCCATGTGCTCGCCGCCGCCGAACCCGATTTCGAGACGCACCTCGTCGACGCCCGCGAATAGGGTGCATAGATCAGCCGGCGCCTTGGCGCCGAGATCGATCGCGAGTCGCGGCAGCAGCGTATCGAGCAGCGCCGCTTGGCGGGGCTTGAGCGTCTTGCCCTTGCGTCGGCCAAAGAATGCGCCGGCGCGCGGGCGCGGTTTGTCACTTAGCTGATCCTTGAGCAGCGGCATGCCGCGGATGGTCTGCGCTGCGGCTCGGAAATTCAACTCTTGAGAATCAGCGCACCGCACTCTTGAGCTGGGCGACCAGGTCGGTCTTCTCCCAGGAGAAGCCGCCGTCCTTGTCGGGGGCGCGGCCGAAATGACCATAGGCCGCGGTACGGCGATAAATCGGCCGATTGAGCTTGAGCGTGCGACGGATGTTGGTCGGCGTGAGGCGGAACAGCTCGGGCAGGACTTTCTCCAGCTTCTTCTCCTCGACCTCGCCGGTGCCGTGAGTATCGACCAGAACCGACATCGGGTCGGCGACGCCGATCGCATAAGCGACCTGGATGGTGCAGCGGGAGGCGAGCCCTGCGGCGACTACGTTCTTGGCGAGGTAGCGCGCGGCGTAGGCGGCGGAGCGATCGACCTTGGTCGGATCCTTGCCGGAAAATGCGCCGCCGCCATGCGGGGCGTAGCCGCCATAGGTATCGACTATGATCTTTCGGCCGGTGAGGCCGCAATCGCCGTCCGGCCCGCCGATAACGAAGTTGCCGGTCGGATTGACGAGGAAGTCGGACGACTTCTGCGGCATCCAGCCTTTCGGCAGCGCCGACTCGACGGCATCGGTGATCATTTCCTTGACCAGCCCGGGCGTGTACCTCTTGCCGTTGCGGCTCTGCGCTTGGTGCTGGGTCGAGACCACCACCTTGGTGCAGCCGACCGGCTTGCCGTTGACGTATTTGACCGTCACTTGGCTCTTGGCATCGGGCTGCAGGTCGTAGAGCTGCCCGGAGCGGCGCTTCTCCGACAACACTTTCAGAATCTTGTGCGCGAAATAGATCGGTGCCGGCATGTAAGAGTTCTTCTCGTAAACCTCGCTCTCGGTGCAGGCGAAGCCGAACATCATGCCCTGGTCGCCGGCGCCTTCTTCCTCGCCGCCCTTCTTCTTCTTGGCGTCGACGCCCATGGCGATGTCGGGCGACTGGCCGTGCAGCAGCACCTCGATGTCGGCGCCGTAGTAGGAAAAGCCGTCCTGGTCGTAGCCGATGTCCTTGACCACACCGCGCGCGATCTCGGTGATCAGTTCACGGTTCACCACCACCTTATCGCCATGCTTCTTGAAGAACGGCGCCTGGCCACGACCCTCGCCGGCGACGACGATCTTGTTGGTGGTGCAGAGCGTCTCGCAGCCGAGCCGAGTGTTGACCTTGCTATCGTCGGCGATGCCGAGCTTGAGATCGTTTTCAAGGAAAGCATCGAGGATCGCGTCCGAAATCTGGTCGCAAACCTTGTCCGGGTGACCTTCGGATACGGATTCACTGGTGAAAAGATAATTGACGTGAGACACCGGGACGCACTCCCCAAAAAGGCCCGCTAAAGCAGGCGAAAAGCCTATCAGATCGTTGGCAGAGGCTGTTTGTTACAATGTCCCGAAGCCCGGTCAAGATGTGGGCAGCGATGGGACAGACTTGGGACGGGCTTGGGGATCACGTGGGAGCGATCAGGCCCGTTTCCGCCCTAATCTGGCGGCCGTCGGGCTCGCATTAATCTTCGGCGATCTGCTCCACGAGGTCGACGATGCGGCGCCGCAGCTTCGAATCCTTAATCCGCATGAAAGCCTTGGTCAGCGACAGGCCGTCGGAGGTCGCCAGGAAGTCGGACACATAGGCCGGCGACGGGGCTTCCGCCATGCCGGAGGCCGAATGTCCGGGTGCGTTCGGTGCGCCCTCGAAGAAGAACGACACCGGCACCTGGAGGATCTGCGAAATCTGCTGCAAGCGACTCGCGCCAATCCGATTGGCCCCCTTCTCGTACTTTTGCACTTGCTGGAAAGTCAGACCAAGCGCGTCGCCAAGTTTTTCCTGACTCATGCCAAGCATCATGCGGCGCATGCGCACGCGCGCACCCACATGCTTGTCGGTCGGATTTGGCGCCTTCTTAGCCATCATCGCAATTCTCTCCTGCGCACGCCGGCGCTCGTCTTCATATTTCTTTCTTCTAAGCTCATATTCGAATTGCGCGCAATGCGCGATTCATCCAGTTAAACTTAATGATGCAAGTTACGATTGAGGTTAATCCACCACGTGAGTTGTATTCGCAAGCGATGCCCGTAATTGCTCGACTTGTTTCAGAGCGCGTCTCTCTGAGCGCGCGGACTTAGAATAGCATAGCGAAGCTGCATATTATGCATGGCATCGTTACCGAACGCGACGGCGATTGATTACTACCGCGCCAACAATACCAAGAATTAATCCAAGAAGCGTGTCGCCCATTCGCGCATAAAGCGGCTTATCGACACGGCGCGGAAGCGAGGAATCCAACACGCCTTCCGCACCCAGCGGCAGCGACTTGATCGTGCGACCGAGCGGATCGACGACCGCGCTTATTCCGGTGTTGGCGGCGCGCACCAGCGGCAGACCCTCTTCGATGGCGCGTACACGGGCTTGTTGCAAATGTTGGTAAGGACCACTGCTCGTACCAAACCAGCCGTCGTTGGTGAGATTGAGGAGCCAGTCCGGCCGCTCGCCGTTCGGCACGATGGCGCCGGGAAAGATGATCTCGTAGCAGATGAGCGGGAGAAATTTCGGCGCGCGCGGCGCGGTCAGAACGCGGCGGCGGTCGCCTGCCAGGTACCCGCCGGGCAGCTTGGTGAGCTGCATAATGCCCAGACGCTCGAGAAAATCCTGGAAGGGGAGATACTCGCCAAAGGGGACAAGGTGCACCTTGTCGTAGATCGACAGAATCGTGCCCTGGTGATCGATCACGAACACGGAATTGTAGGCGCGCAAGCCGATCGTGCCGGTGGGGATTTCGGGAGCGCGCACCCCGCCGGTAATCAGCACCGTTCCGGCGGGGAGCAGGTCCGCGATCTGGGCGAGCGCGTCAGGCTCGCGTGCGAGCAGGAACGGAAACGGCGATTCCGGCCAGATCAAATGGGTCGCGTCGCCCACGCCGAGGGACTGCGGCCCGATCTTGCGGTTGGAGAGATTGATGTAGCGGCTCATCACCCGCTGCTTGGCGCCGTAGTTGAATTTGTCGTCCTGCGGCAGGTTGGGCTGCATGATGCGCAGCCGCACGCCATCGACAAAGGCGGTCGGATTGAGCGAGAGGCGCACCGCGCCATAGACCGTGAGCGCGGCAAGCGTGACGAAACCGACAGCCAGCGGGAACCATGGCCGGCGCGTGTCGGCAGACTCGTCGGCGAGTGTCGCCGGAGAAGCGAAAATTGCGACGGCCAGGAACGTCAGTCCCCACAGCCCAAGCAGCGCCGAGGCCTGCGCCAGCACCAACGGCCCGGTCAGTGCGTAGCCGTACGCGTTCCACGGAAAACCGGTAAACAGATGGCCGCGCAGCCATTCGGCGATGGTCAGCGACAAGGCGAGTGCGAGCACGCGAACAGGTCCGCGCGTCCACAGTCCGCGCGCAAGCGCAAACCCGAACGCGGTATAAAACGCGAGGTAAAGCGGCAACCCGATGACCGCGAAGGGCAACAGCCAACCGAATGTCTTGGCGTCAACCAGGAACGCGTAACCAACCCAATAGACGCCGGCCAGAAAATAGCCGAAGCCGAACCACCATCCGGCATGCGCCGCACGCAAGATCGCATTCATGCGGCTGGCGGCTGCGCCGTCGATCAGCCAGACCATGACCGGAAACGTCAGAAACAGAACCGGCCAAACATTGAATGGCGCAAGGCCGACGACCGAGATTGCGCCGGCGGCGAACGCGATGGCGGCCCGCCGCCAGCCGGACGCCAGCACGACCGCGTGCACAAGCCGCGTCAAAGTCGTCGCCTGCGGCAGGGATTGGGTGATCGTCACGGGCGGGGCGGGATCTTGGGCTGGTTGGTGTTGGCGGCGCGCGCATCCTCAGGCGTTGACGCGGCCGGTGGCGGAGACATGCCGGTCGCAGCGCGCTGATCGGTATCCCCAGGCCGCTGAGCGCCGTCGCGCGCGCGTTTGGGGCGATCCTTGCTGCGATGAATCTTTATTTTTTTGATCCGGCGCGGATCGGAATCAAGCACTTCGAGCTCGAAGCCGGCGGGGCCGGGCACGAGTTCGCCGCGGAGCGGCAAACGGCCGACCTGCGTCATGATCAGACCGCTCAGGGTGTCGACATCCTTCGCGGCCTCGCTCACGTCGAATTCGGGGCCGACTGCGGCCGTCACGTCGTCGAGGCTTGCGCGCGCGTCGGCCAGGAACGAGCCGTCCGGCTGGCGGACCACGGTCGGAGTGGTGTCTTCGTCGTGTTCGTCGGCAATCTCGCCGACGATCTGCTCGACGAGATCCTCGATCGAGGCCAAGCCATCGGTGCCGCCATATTCGTCGACCACGAGCGCCAGATGAATGCGGGTGGTCTGCATCTTGGCGAGCAGGTCGATGGCCGGCATCGACGGCGGCACGAACAGAAGTTCGCGCGTGATGTGAATGGCGGACAGCGGCAATGCGAGGTCGATCGCCTTGAGATCGAGCCCGGCCGGCAACGCGCGTTTGCGCTTGCTTTGTGTCTCCGGCTTCACGGCCGCATGCGCCATCATGAAGGCGATGAGATCGCGGATATGAATCATGCCGATCGGGTCGTCGAGCGTGTCGTTGAAAACCACGAGGCGAGAGTGAGCGGCAATCTGGAAAGTCTTGAGCAGCTCGCCGAGGGGAATGTCCTGTTGCACGGCGACGATGTCGGAGCGCGGCACCATGACGTCTTCGATCCGGCGCTCGCGCAACGCCAGGATATTCTTGAGCATGGTGCGCTCTTCCGTCGAGACGCCGGTCTTACCGGGTACGGCGGCTTCGAGCACGACCTCGATGTCGGCGCGGGTCGTCGTCGACTTCCAGCCGAAGAGCGCGCGCGCAACGCGGGCAAAAAATCCTTTGCGCTCGTGGGAAGGCGGCAGCGGCACCGGAAGATTGCGCTGCTCGATGGCGGCCTCGGTCGCGTCCGCGCGCCGATCTTCGGTTTCAGACATGAATCGCCTCAAGGCGCGCGGTCGCGCGCGAGATACGGATCGGGCACGCCGATACGGGCCAGGATACTGGCCTCCAGCTGCTCCATTTTCGCTGCCTGACGGTCGGTCGCATGATCGTAGCCGAGAAGATGGAGATAACCATGCACGGCCAGATGGACCAGATGGTGCTCGAACGGTTTTTGCTCGGCGGCCGCCTCCCGGGCCGTGGTTTCGTAGGCAATGACGATGTCGCCCAAATGACGCAAGCGAGGCGGAGCGTTGCGGCCTGCACGCGCCACCTTGGCCGGGAACGAGAGCACATTGGTCGGCGCATCGATCTTTCGCCATTGCCGGTTGAGGGCGCGGATCGCAGAATCATCGGTCAGCAAGATAGCAAGCTCGGCATGCGGCGTAGAGCACGAGTTCGCCGCTGTGCGTATTGCCTTTCGAATGAGAGCGGCGGCTTTGGGCCTTCGCCGCCATTGTGCGGCCTCTACGATCACTTCAATTCGCAGCGCCGATTTGCCGCCGCCTTTCGGCGTCGTCATTCCTTGGCCTCGCGCTTTTTCATGCGCGCCGCGGCCGCCTGGTCATAGGCCGCGACAATCCGCGCGACCAGTTCGTGGCGGATGACGTCCTCGGCGGTAAAGACGACGTGGCCGATACCCTCGACGCCGGCGAGAAGCCTGGTCGCTTCCGTCAGTCCCGAAGTCTGACCCGGCGGCAGGTCAACCTGGCTCGGATCGCCGGTGACGATCATGCGGCTGTTCTCGCCCAGGCGTGTGAGGAACATCTTCATCTGCATGGCCGAGGTGTTCTGCGCCTCGTCGAGGATCACGGCCGCGTTCGACAGCGTGCGACCGCGCATGAAGGCGAGCGGCGCAATTTCGATTTCACCGGTCTGCATGGCGCGCTCGACGATGCGGGCGTCCATCAGATCAAACAGCGCGTCGTAGACCGGGCGCAAATATGGATCGACCTTCTCGCGCATGTCGCCGGGCAGGAAGCCGAGCCGCTCGCCGGCCTCGACCGCGGGCCGCGACAGAATGATGCGGTCGACCTCCTTGCGCTCGAACAAGGCCACGGCGTGCGCCACCGCGAGCCAGGTCTTGCCGGTGCCGGCCGGGCCGGTCCCGAACACCAGGGCATGCTTTCGCAGCGCGCGGATGTAGGCGTCCTGCGTCGCCGTGCGTGCGCGCACCGGGCGCTTGCGCAGGTTGATCTCCTCGAAGCTCGGGCGTTTGGTCGCGGGGTCGAGATCGAACGGCGCGCCTTGCGTGATGGCGAGGCGGATCGCGCCTTCGACGTCGCCGGCGACAAGATCGTTGCCGCGCTTGAGCTGCTCGTAAAGCGTTTCGAGCACCTGGCGCGCCTTTTCGCAGGCGTCGCGCGAGCCCTGGATGGTGACGTGATTGCCGCGCTGCTCGGCGACGACGTTGAGCCGCCGCTCGACGAGGGCGAGGTTTTGGCCGTATTGGCCGAACAGCATAGAGGCGAGGCGATTGTCGTCGAAGGCGAGCACGATCTGGGTTGCGGCATCGTCAGCGGGAATGAGATCGTCGGGACCGAGCTTGCGCAAAAATCAGCCTCCTATTTCAGCGAGCGCCGGCGCATGCGTTTCACCGCGCTCCAGCGTTCCAAACAGGCTGTAGGTTCCGAGGTCGGTGACAGTCACGGGGCGAAGCTCGCCGATCAGACTCTCCGGCGCCATGACCTGCACCGGCTGCAAATAAGGCGAGCGGCCGACGAGCTGGCCGGGCAGGCGACCGTGTTTTTCGAACAACACATCGCAGGTCAGCCCGCGGCAGCGCGCGTTGAACGCTGCCTGATGACGATCGATGGCGGATTGCAGGCGAGCGAGCCGATCGGTTTTCACTTCGTCGGGCAACTGCTCCATTTCGGCGGCGGGCGTGCCGGGGCGCGGCGAATATTTGAACGAGAACGCGCTGGCAAAGCCGATCTCGTCGACCAGCGACAGTGAGGCGTTGAAATCGTCGTCGCTCTCGCCCGGGAAGCCGACGATGAAATCGGTGGAGAAGGCGATATCGGGGCGCGCCTTGCGCAAAGCGTCGATGGTTTTCAGATAATCGGCGCGGCTGTGGCGGCGGTTCATGGCGGCGAGAATGCGGTCGGAGCCGGACTGCACCGGCAAATGAAGATGCGGCATCAGCGCGTGAAGATCGCGATGGGCCGCGATCAGGTTCTCATCCATGTCGCACGGATGGCTCGTGGTGTAGCGCAGGCGTGCGACACCGGGAATTTCAGCGACGCGATGGAGCAGGCGGCCGAGTGACCAGGCGCGACCGTCGGGGCCCTCGCTGTGGTAGGCGTTGACGTTCTGTCCGATGAGCGTGATCTCGCGCACGCCGGCATCGGCCAATCTTTCGGCCTCGGCAATGATTTTGGAAACGGGTCGCGAAACCTCCGCGCCGCGCGTATAGGGCACGACGCAGAAAGTGCAAAACTTGTCGCAGCCCTCCTGCACGGTGACGAAGGCGGAAATGCCGCGTGCGCGTGTCATGGCCGCGCTCGGTGGCGCAAGATGATCGAATTTATCCTCGACGGGAAATTCGGTATCGACGACCTTGGCGCGTCCGGCGCGTGCGAGCAGATCGGGCAGCCGGTGATAGCTCTGCGGCCCAACCACGATGTCGACCATCGGCGCGCGACGGATGATCTCCTCGCCTTCGGCCTGGGCGACGCAACCGGCGACGGCGATGACGACGTGACGATTTTCGCGCGCGGCGGCTTCTTTCAGCAGGCGCAAGCGGCCGAGCTCGGAATAGACCTTCTCCGCCGCCTTCTCGCGGATGTGACAGGTGTTGAGGATGACCAGATCGGCATCTTCGGGCGTCGGGACTTCATCAAAGCCCGCGGGCGCGAGCGTGTCCGCCATACGATGCGAATCGTAGACGTTCATCTGGCAGCCGTAGGATTTGACGTAAAGCTTTTGCCGTCTGTTCATGCCGTTCGCTGTCGATCCGGCCGAATTCATCGATCAATCATACGCTGTTCAAAGGTCCAGCAAGGTTTGGCTATAACATGTCATTGTTAGCCGATTTTGCATGAAAGATAAATATGGCAGGCGATTCAGCCGTGGGTCGCCTGCAGCGGCTTTTCCTCCAGCAGAGCGAGGCTGACCAGCGAGACGGCGAGACTGGCGGCGGAGAGCAAGAACACACGGACAAAGCCTTCGGTGTTGTAGACGGTGCTGGCCGAGAGGTCGGGCGTCGTGCCCGGGCCGAGCGTCGTCGCACCGGTCAGCACGATGGCGCCGAGCAGGGCGATCAGGATCGTGCTGAACAGATTGCGCGTGAATTGCATGGTGCCGATCGCGGTGCCGAAATGATGGATCGCCACCGTATTCTGCAGCGCCACCGAGGCCAGCGGCGGCGTTGCGCCGAAGCCGATGCCGATCAGCCCCAGCACCACCTCGAACCACCAGAGATTGAGGTTTTGCGCCTGCCAGGCCAGCGTCAGCACCGACACGATCGCAAGCACGAGGCCGGCCATCGGCACCGCCTTGTAATGCTGCGCGCGTGAAATGATCTGGCCGGAGATGCCGGCGCTGGTATTGAGCGTCACCATCAGCACCATGAGACTCAAGCCCGCGGTGGTGGCGGAAAAGCCGATAACGCTTTGCAGATACATGGGCAGGAAAATGTTCAAGCCCACGATCGAACCCCAGCCGAAAGCGTTGGCCATGATGGCACAGCGCGCGATCGGGTCGGACAGGATCGAGATCGGGATCAGCGGTTCCGGCGCGGTGAGCAGACGCACCACAAAGCCGATGCCGATCACGAGCGAGACGGCGAACAGACCCATAACGGGCGGCGAAGTCCAGGGATAGCGCACGCCGCCGAGGTTGAGGCCGAGCATGAACGAGACCGCCGCCGTCATGATGAGCGCGGCGCCGATGAAATCGAGTTGGTGAGGTCGTTCGTGCCGGGGGAGTCGGCGCAGCAGAGTCAAAGTCAGCGCAATGGCGGCAAGCCCGAGCGGAATATTGAGCCAGAAGATCACCGACCAATGCAGATATTCGGCGAGGAATCCGCCGAGTGCAGGGCCGCAGGCGCCGGCGGTCGTATAGGTGACCGAGAAATAGCCGTAGTAGCGGCCGCGGTCGCGCGGCGCGGCAACGTCGCCGAGCACCACCATTCCCATCGCGGTGAGGCCGCCCCCGCCGAGGCCGTGCAGAATGCGCCCGAGGATCAGCACGAGCATAGTGGGTGCGAGCGCGCATACGAGCGAGCCGGCCATATAGAGGCTCACGGCGATCAGGAGCGTGAAACGGCGGCCGTGGATGTCGCTCAGCTTGCCGTAGAGCGGCGTCACGGCGGTGTTGGCGATGAGATAGGCGGTGATCAGCCAGGGCAGATTGTGCAGGTTGCCAAAATTGCGGCCGATGGTCGGCAGTGCGCTGGCGAGAATGGTGTTGTCGAGCGAGCCCATGAACACCGGCAGCAACACGCCAAGGACGACAAGCTGAGTTTCCTTGTGCGTGAGCGCGCGCGCTGGAGTGGCTGGTGTACTGGCGTCCATGAGCGATCAGCGGCCGCGATGGCTCATGAAGTTTTCGCCTTCGCGGCTTGAATGGCCTGCCAGATCGTGAACGGTGTCGCCGGCATGGCGATGTCGCGCACGCCGAATTCGTGCAGCGCATCGACGATGGCGCTGACGATGACGGCGAGCGCGGGCGTGGTGCCGCCCTCACCGCCGGCCTTGATGCCGAACGGGTTGGTCGGCGAGAGCACTTCGACGATCTCGGTCTGGAACGACGGCAGGGTGGTGGATCGCGGCATACCATAATCCATCAGCGAGCCGGTCAGCGGCTGGCCGGACGAAGGCTCGATATAGCATTGTTCCCACAGCGCCTGCCCCACGCCCTGCGCGATGCCGCCATGCGTCTGGCCATGGACGATCAGCGGATTGATGCAGCGGCCGACATCGTCGACGGCGGCATAGCGGGTGAGCGCGAGTGCGCCGGTGTCGGGATCGACCTCGACTTCACAGACGGCGCAGCCGTTCGGGAACACCGGGTCGTGCATTTCATGGTCGGCGGCGACGACGAGGCCGTCTTTGAGTTCGGCCGGAAGCGCCATGCGCGCGGCTTCCTTCGCCAGCTCGAGGAAATCGAACGAGCGATTGCTGATCGGCGAAGAAAAGCGGCCGTCCTTGAACTCGACCTTGTCAGGCGTGGCGTTGAGCGCGAGCGCGGCGATTTGTTTGCCGCGGGCGATCAGGCTGGTCGCGGTTTTGGAAATGATCGTGCCGGCATGGCGCATGGAGCGGCCGGAATGCGAGCCGCCGCCGACGCTGACGATGTCGGTGTCGCCGAGGATGATGGTGACGGTCTCGACCGGCAGCGCAAGCAGATCGGCCGCGACCTGGGCGAAGCTCGTTTCGTGGCCCTGACCGCTCGGCTGCGTGCCAATCACGACGTCCACGCGGCCCTCGGGACGCACTTTGATCTCGGCCCGCTCGCGCGGCGAGCCGATCGAGGATTCCACATAGTTCGACAGGCCGAGGCCGAGTAATTTTCCGCGTTTCCTGGCCTCGCGTCGGCGCTGCTTGAAGCCGTCGACATCGGCAAGGCGCAGGGCGAGATCCATGTTCGCCTCATAGGTGCCGCTGTCGTAGGTCATGCCGACCGCGTTGGTGTAGGGCATGGCGTTCGGCCGCACGAGATTTCGGCGACGCAACGAAACGCGGTCGATGCCGAGCCGGTCGGCGGCAGTATCGATCAGCCGCTCGATTGCGTAGGTCACTTCGGGACGGCCGGACGAGCGGTACGCATTGGTCGGCATGGTGTTGGTGAACACCGCGCGCGCGCGCAGGCTGGCGACAGGGATGTTGTAGGAGCCGGTGATCAGGCCCGCGCCCTTGCTGAGCGGCGAGAGCGAGACGCAGCGGGCGCCGACGTTGGAGATGTTATCGGCGCGCATGGCGAGGAATTTACCCTTGGCCGACAGCGCGAGTTCGACCTTGGTGACGAGGTCGCGGCCCTGATAGTCGCTCAAGAAGGCTTCCGAGCGCGTGGCGGTGTATTTGACGGGACGCTTCAGTTTGCCGGCGGCCCAGAGCACGAGGCCGAATTCGACGTAGGGACGGTTGCGCGAGCCGAAATTGCCGCCGACGTCGTAGGACAGCACGCGCAGTTTTGCGGTGGCGATGCCGAGCACGCCGGCAAGCTCCTGCTTCTGGCGCACGGCGCCGCCCGATCCGGCATAGAGCGTGTAGCGGCCGGTCGCGTCATCGTAATGGGCGAGCGCCGAGCGCAATTCCATCGGCACCGCGGTGACGCGGCCGATATGGAAATTCATCTTCACGACATGCGCGGCGGCCGCGAAGGCGGCGTCGGTCGCCGCAGCATCGCCGAAATGCGTATCGACCAGCACGTTGTCGGGCACCTCGCCCCAGATCCTCGGTGCGCCGGGCGCCAGCGCATCTTCGGTCGCGGTGACGAAGGGCAGCTCTTCATAGTGCACGTCGACCGCTTCGGCGGCATCGAGCGCCTGCGCCTTTGTTGCGGCGACCACCATGGCGACCGCCTCGCCGACGTGGCGCACCTTGTCGGCGGTCAGCAGCAGATGCGGGCCGGCGAAAACCTGGCCGCCGCCGGGTCCGGTGAGCTTCATGTCGTGGCGGGTCGCCGGCACGGGCGTGTGCGGGATTGCGCCGAGCTTGTCGGCAAGAACGTCGACGCCGGTGAAAATGCCGAGCACGCCGGGCATCGATTTGGCTTTTTCGGAATCGATGCGGACAATGCGCGCATGCGGGTGCGGCGAACGCACCATCACGGCATGCGCCTGGCCGTCCATGGCGAAGTCGTCGCTGAAACGGCCCTGGCCGGTGAGCAGGCGAAAATCTTCCTTGCGGCGCAAGGGCTGGCCGACCGAGTTGAATTCCTGCGGGAGCGTGTGCTCGGTCAAATCACATCACCGTCTCGACCGCGCGGTCGCGCAACGTCGCGGCCATGAGTTCGCGCACCTTGTTCTCGAAGGTGCGCGCCACCGTCTTGCGATCGATGCTGTGATCGAATGGCACCGGCTGACCGAAGGTGACGACCACATCGACGGCACAGCGGTCGAGGAAACGCTTGAAATGCGGCGCAAACTCGATGTCGCCGTACCAGGCGACCAGCGGCCGGTGCTGACGGCCCATCGCAATTCCTTGCGTGCGGGTGTAGGCGATCGAAACCGGCTGCAGCATGATTTGCTGATTGGTTTCGAGATGCGTTACCGCGCCGATCAGCGCGGAGCGGAATTCAAGCACGTGATTGCCGTCGCTCGAGGTGCCTTCGGCGAACAGCACGACCGGATCGCCTTCGGTGAGGCGGCGCGCGATCTCGGCATTGGCCTCGGCGGTCTGCAGGCGGCGCGCGCGATCGACGAACACCGTGCGCAACAGCTTGGCCGCAATGCCGACGACCGGCCAGGAGGCGACCTCGCGCTTGGCGACAAACGCAATCGGCATGATTGCACTGATTACCGGGATGTCGAGCCAGGAGACATGATTGGACAGAATGAGCGTGGGGTGATCGCGCATCGGCGTGCCGACGACGTTGATGCGCACGCGCAGGAATCCGCAAAGCGCGCGGTAGTAACGGACCGAAATGGCGCGGCGACCGGGCAGACGCAACGTCTCCAGCACCCAGAGCGTTGCGATGAACGTCGGGGTCACCGTGAAGAAATAGACCAAGAAATAAATCAGACGCGGCATTGCAGACGCGGGATCAACGGCGGGATTTGTCTTCGATCGGAACGGCATAAAGCTCCAGCCGATGATCGACCAGCTTATAGCCGAGCCGGCGCGCGATTTCGGCCTGCAGCTTCTCGATCTCCTCGGACTGGAATTCGATCACTTGGCCGGTGCGCAGATTGATCAGGTGATCGTGGTGGGAATCCGGGATCTGCTCGTAGCGCGCGCGGCCCTCGCGAAAGTCGTGGCGCTCGATGATGCCGGCGTCCTCGAACAATTTCACGGTACGGTAGACGGTCGAAATCGAAATGTGCTTGTCGATTTCGGCGCAGCGGCGATAAAGCTCCTCGACATCGGGGTGATCGGCCGAATCGGCGAGCACGCGCGCGATGATGCGGCGCTGCTCGGTCATGCGCATGCCCTTGGTGACGCACAAGGCTTCGATGTTCGACTTCGGATCGGTCACGATTTTCGAGCTTTTTGCTGGAGCATGACCTTATCCGAACAGCTACGTTTCGCGGTCATGCCCGAATTCTTGCCTCATAATATTGCGCGCGAGGAAGTCAGTCCATCGCCGCGATTCACGCCAAATCCCGGCGCAGCACAAGTGCCGTCACGGCGTTGTTGCGGCCCTGCTGATAATAGGATGGGCGCTGACCGACTTCGCGAAAGCCGGCGCGACGGTACAATTTTAGGGCCGGCGCGTTGTCCTGGCCGACCTCGAGAAAAACAGCGCGCGCGCCAAGTCCGGCGAGGCGGCGAAGATGCAGATCGAGCAACGAACGCGCAAGGCCGCGGCCGCGCCGCGCGCTTGCAACGGCCACCGAAAGAATTTCCGCTTCGCCGGCGGCGAAGCGCGAGAGGATAAAGCCATCGAGCGTGCGTCCGCGCGTGGCGCGGTGGGCGACCACGTTGCGCTCGGCCAGGAGCCGCTCGATCTCGCTTTCGCTCCAGCCGCGTTGAAACGAAGCGGAGTGAAGCGCCGCAATGGCGGCGGCGTCGCGCGGGCCGGCCTCCGAAAGCGTCGGCTCGGCGCGTGCAAAGAATCGGCTGACCATGTTCATCATCGGCGCGCCAGCCTCGCGGCGTCCTGCGGTTGCGCATCGGGCGTACGCAGATAGAGCGGCTTGGGCGAGCCTTGGCCCTCGATTGCGGTGACACCGAGGCGAGCGACCCAATTGATGTCGGGGGCGGCGCTTTCCTCGACGAGCTTCGGCGCGGGCTCGCTCGCGGGCCAAGCGGCGGCGAGCATTTTCGCAGCGGAGCCGACGATGCGTGTCTGCGAAGTGGCGGCGGCGCGTACCGCGTCCGAAATGCTGGCGATGCGCGGCGCGACCAGCGTGCGTCCGCCGCGGCTGAAAACCTGGATGTAGACTTGCTCATGACGGGCATCGATGACGGCGGTCACCGGCACGCTGTCGTCCTGCGCGATATAGGGCGCGGCGAAGGCCGAAAGCGTCGTCAATCCGAAGGCGGGCTTGCCGGTCGCGAGCGAAATGCCGCGCGCCGCCGAAATGCCAACGCGCAGGCCGGTGAAACTGCCGGGACCGACGGTGACGGCAACCCGGTCGAGATTGGCGAATTCGAGCTTCGCCTGCTCCATTACGCGCGCGATGAGCGGAAGGAGCACCTCGGCGTGGCCGCGTACCATCGCCTGCGATTCGCTGGCGACGACATCGTCTTTCTCGGTGTCGAGTACGGCGGCCGAGCAAGCCGCGAGCGCGGTATCGATGGCAAGCACACGCATGCGGAGGCTTCGGCGTTCAATCGGGCAGGCGAAGGGACGCCGTCACATCGGCCGAACTTCGACGACGTCGGGGATGTAATGGCGCAGCAGATTCTGAATGCCGTGGCGCAGCGTCGCGGTCGAGGACGGACAGCCGGAGCAGGCGCCCTTCATGTCGAGATAGACGACGCCGTCGCGGAAACCGCGGAAGGTGATGTCGCCGCCGTCGTTGGCCACGGCGGGCCGCACGCGCGTCTCGATCAGGTCCTTGATGGTGGCGACGGTGTCGGCGTCGGCGGGCTCGAAGAATTCCTCGGCGTCTGGGGTAGCGGTCGCGGTGTCCCCGCGCAACAGCGGTGCGCTGGACATGAAATGCTCCATGATGGCGCCGAGGATCGCGGGTTTGAGCTGCGGCCACTCGCCGTCGGATTTGCTGACGGTGATGAAATCGGAACCGAAGAACACGCCATTGATGCCGGCGATCGCGAACAGGCGCTCAGCGAGCGGCGATTTTGCCGCGTCCGCGGCGTCGCGCATATCGAGCGTGCCGTGCTCGAGCACGGGGCGGCCAGGCAGGAATTTCAGGGTGGCCGGATTGGGCGTGGCTTCGGTCTGGATGAACATGTTGGTCTCCTTGACCGCTCGCGGGTTCAAGGCCCGCGGGGTTTGAAATCATTATACCAGATAAATGGCGATTGTGACGGAGGCGTCAACCGTTCGCTTTCTCGCTGAAATTCGAGCTTTTATGCCGGGAAGAGGCGCCGCAGTGAATCCATGGCGTTCGACCCTGCGCGATCTGCCTCAGGCGGCTGTCGGTGAATTCCCGGATCATCCGCTGTCGCGGATGACGACGGAATGGGTTACGCCAGCGCGTCGATGTCCTCGTCGCTCAAGTGGCCCGGCACGACCGCGATCGGGATCGGGAATTCGCCGGCGGTGGAGCTTAGGCTCGTGACCAGCGGTCCAGGGCCTTCCTTGCTGACGCCGGCGCCGAGGACAAGCAAAGCAATGTCCTCGTCATTCTCGATCAAACCAAGAATTTCCGTGGCGGTTTCGCCTTCGCGCACCACACGCTCGGGCTTCACCTTGGAGGCGATCTTGCGGGCGCGCTCGGTCGCCTTGTCGAGCGCGGCCTTGGCGGCCTCATTCGCCTCGGCCTTCATGATGTCGGCGACGCCGAGCCATTGCTGGTTACGGTCCTGCGTGCCGATCACATGCAGCATGACGACATGCGCGCCAACGCGCGCCGCGCGTCGGGTGGCGAAATAGAGCGCGCGGTCGCATTCGGGCGTCTCGTCGATGACCACGAGGAATTTCGGCTTGTGCCCGGCCTCATAGCTGCGCCGCTTGCGGCTCATCGGACTCCCTATCGGTGCCAGTTAATTGCCGGTCTCGCACGCAACCTGTTGCGTTGCCTGAAAGTTATGGTGCCATGGCCTTGGGGCCCCGCCAAGTACCTACAAGTTATTGATTCTGAGGCAAAATTGTGGAGTGTCAGCGCCGGACGAAACCGACGATGTCCTTCACCGCCTTCATCGTCACGGCGGCTAAAGCCTGAGCTCGGGCGGAGCCTTCGCCGAGCACGGAATCGATATAGGCGCGCTCATCCTTCAGGCGCCGCATCTCGGCATTGATCGGGCCTAATTTGGCGACCAGAAGATCAGCAAGGGCCGGCTTGAACTTGGAAAACTGCGCGCCGCCAAATTCCTTCAACACGTCCGCCTTGGTTGCATCTTTGAGTGCGGCGTAAATGCCGACGAGGTTGTCGGCTTCGGCACGCTGCGCGAGCGCCTTCTCATCGTGCGGCAGCGGATCGGGATCGGTCTTGGCGCGACGAATTTTGTGGGCGATGGCGTCAGCATCATCGGTGAGATTGATGCGCGATTGATCGGACTCCTCCGATTTCGACATTTTCCTCGAGCCGTCGCGGAGCGACATCACACGTGTCGCGGGGCCTTGAATCAGCGGCTCGGGGAGCGGGAAGAACGCCTCGCCGAAACCATGCGACTGGATCGAGGCAGAGAAATCATTGTTGAACTTTTGCGCGATGTCGCGGGAAAGTTCCAGATGCTGCTTCTGGTCCTCGCCGACCGGCACATGGGTGGCGCGATAAACCAGAATGTCGGCCGCCATCAGGTTGGGATAGGCGTAGAGGCCGACGGAGGCGTTCTCGCGGTCCTTGCCGGCCTTCTCCTTGAACTGGGTCATGCGGTTGAGCCAGCCGAGGCGGGCAACGCAGTTGAACACCCAGGCAAGTTCGGCATGCTCGGCCACCTGGCTCTGGTTGAAAATGATGTGTTTCTCCGGATCGATGCCGCACGCAAGAAACGCCGCCGTGACCTCGCGAATGTTCTGGGTGAGCTCGGACGGATCCTGCCAGACCGTGATGGCGTGCAGATCGACGACACAATAGATGCAGTCGTGACTCTTCTGCAGCTCGACGAATTTCTTGATGGCGCCAAGATAATTGCCGAGGTGCAGATTGCCGGTCGGCTGCACCCCGGAAAAGACCTTCGGCTTGAACGTGACGGGCATCGCGGGCTCCTACGAGGCGCGTCTTGCCATGGGCATCTAGGGCACGCAAGAGCGGCCGTTACAGCCGGGCAAAGCTCTGGATCAGCTCGCGCAGCAAGACAGCCTTGGTGAGATGCAGGATGACGCCATAGGTCGCGAGGCCGAGCGCGACCAGGAAGGCCAGCGTCAGGATGCGCGCCGTCGCCGTTCCGGTAACGTCCCACAGAGATGCAAGCAGCCCTTGAGCGAAGTGGATCACAAGACCCATCACGATGGTCGCCAAGATGATCAGTGGCAGCCGCCAACGCGCGTCGCGATCGATGCGCAGCCAGCGGCGTCGCACGAGAATGGTCGTGAGAATGAGCGCGCCGACCCAGCCGGAGATCGCGATGGCCGCTGCCACGCCGACATGGCCGTAGGTCGGAAAAAGTGCGAAGGCGACGGCGGTCGCGGTGGCGAGGCCGCATAGCGCAGCGTACATCGGCGTGCGGGTGTCCTCGTGGGCAAACGACACTGCGCCCAAAACCTTCTCGAGCACGTGACCCGGCAGGCCGGCGCAAATTGCCGAAAGCGCAGCCGAGACGGCGGCAGTGTCGCGAGGGCCGAAGGCGCCGCGCTGGAACAGTCCGCCGGCAATCGGTTCCGCCAAGATTGCGAAAGCGGCGGCTGCCGGCAGCGCAAGGCCGAGCGCGATTTCGAAGGCGCGCGATTGAGCGGCGGCGACGGCTTGCGCTTCGCCGGCACGCACGCTCGCGGCGATCAGCGGAACCATCACAGATGCGATTGCGATCGAGACCACGCCGAGCGGCAGTTCGTAAAGGCGATTGGCGTAATAGAGCCACGACACCGCCGCTTGCGAGGACGACGCGACCATGGCGCCGGCCATCAATTTCAACTGCGGAATGCCGCCGGCGATCACGCCTGGAATAGCCAGGGCGAAAAAACGGCGTGTTTCGGAGGACGGCACAAAGCGCGGACGGAACAGCGGCCCCGGCAGTCGCAACATCGCTCCGCCGACCAGAATGAATTGGCCGACGCCCGCGAGCCCAATCGCGATCGAAAGGATTCGTCCGGACGCCGCAGTGGGTCCCATGCCCAGCAGCAACACCACGCCGACAGCAATCAGAAAGACGCCGTTGAAGATCACCAAACCAAAGGATGCCGCGCCGACGCGGCCCTTGGCGTTGAGCACGGAAGCCGCAACCGCGACGAGACCGGCAACCGCGATATAAGGCGCCGATATGCGGACGAAATCGACGGCCCAGGGAAATCGCTCGCCGCTGTGCCGAAAGCCCGGCGCCAACAGATTGACAACAGCGGGAGCGAATACGACGCAGAGCAGCGTAAATGTCCCAAGCGTGAGCAGCATCATGCCGAGCGCTTCCTCGGCGAACCGGCGTGAGCCGCGCGGTCCGGATTCATTCTCAATGCGCAGCCACATGGGAACAAAGGCGGAATTGAGCGCGCCTTCGGCCAGCAGGCGGCGAAACAGGTTCGGGATCTGCAAGGCGGCAAAGTAGGCGTCGGAGAGCGCGCCGGCGCCGAGGATCGCCGCAATTCCGACATCACGCAGAAAGCCGAGCAGGCGCGACAGCAGCGTCGCGCTACCAACAGTAGCGATGTTGCGGGCAATCGACATCGGCGGCCTCCGCGGAGATTCTACCTGGGCCGCCGCCCACTCGCCACACTCGTATTCGTCGCGCTCGGGTTGCCGTGCGCGCATTGCCCGTTATAGTGCGCGCCGCAATCGCTGACGGGATTTCCATGACAAACTCACGTTACGACGTATTGGGCATCGGCAATGCCATTGTGGATGTGATCGCGCGCGCGGAGGATGACTTTCTCATCCGGCACGATATGCACAAGGGCCGCATGGCGCTGATCGACGAGGCGCGTGCGCAGGCCATTTACGCGGCCATGGGTTCGGCGGTGGAAGTTTCCGGTGGATCGGCGGCAAACACAATCGTGGGCGTCGCGGGTTTCGGGGCGCGGACGGCTTTCGTAGGCAAGGTCAAGGACGATCCGCTCGGCAAGGTTTTCCGGCACGATATTCGCGCGGCCGGCGTCGATTTCGAAACCAAGCACGCGACGAGCGGGCCGTCGACCGCACGCTGCTATGTGATCGTCACGCCGGACGGCGAGCGCACGCTCAATACTTATCTTGGAGCGGCGCAGGATTTGCGGCCCGACGATGTCGTCGCCGAGCAGGTCGCGGCGGCGGGCGTCATCTATCTCGAAGGCTATCTGTGGGATCCACCGCAGGCGAAAGAGGCGTTCCGCAAGGCGGCGACGATCGCGCACGGCGCCGGCCGGCAAGTCGCGCTCACGCTGTCGGATGCGTTCTGCGTCGACCGCTATCGCG
This sequence comes from Xanthobacteraceae bacterium, assembly GCA_035501735.1. GTDB lineage: Bacteria > Pseudomonadota > Alphaproteobacteria > Rhizobiales > Xanthobacteraceae > PNAI01. The sequence goes on from DATJVR010000071.1 coordinate 30,537, forward strand.
AGGAGTTTCTCGATCTTATACGCAAAGGCACTGTGGACATCGTGTTCGCCAACGAGCGCGAATTGCACAGCCTCTATCAGACCGCCGACTTTGATACCGCGCTGAAGTCGCTGCGCGAGGACGCGAGGCTCGCGGTGGTGACGCGCAGCGAGAAAGGCTGCGTGGTGGTCACGCGCGAGCGAGTCGAGACGGTGCCGGCCAATCCGGTCGAGCGGGTGGTGGACGCAACCGGCGCGGGCGATCTGTTCGCGGCAGGATTTCTGTTCGGGCTTGCGCGCGGCACCGATCATTGCAAGGCCGCGCAACTCGGGGCCTTGGCCGCCGCCGAGGTCATCCAGCATATCGGCGCGCGGCCCGAGGTTTCATTGAAAGAACTCGCAGAACAGAACGGACTGCCGGTCTGATGCCGAATATGTGATGGGTCGAGCGAAGCCGACGCATCGGCGGCGCGCTTTCTGGCGTGGTCGCCGAACGCAATTTATGTCACATTGGTTCGATCAATAATTCGCGGGAGCCAGGGAATGACGCGGCGCGTTGGTTCGCTTCTCATTCGGCTTGCGGCTGCGGCGGCGTTCGTCACGCTGCCGGTTGCGCTGCTTTTCGCGCAGCCAGCGCCGAAGCCGCCGCAGGCGCCCGCGCCCAAGCCCGAGATGATGGAGAATTGTCCGGGGCTCGTAGCCGCCGATCGACCGAAGGTCGTGCCGGCCGATTTCAAGGTCGCGCTCGCTTCCGATCAGGTTCGCATCACCTACGTCGGCCATTCGACGTTCCTGATCGAGAGCCCGAAGCTCGTGCGCATTGCAACCGATTACAACGACTATGTGCGGCCGTCGGTACTGCCCACGATCGCGACCATGAATCATGCGCATTCGACGCATTACACCGACAATCCGGATCCTGCGATCAAATACGTGCTGCGCGGCTGGGGACCAAATCCGGAGACGCCGGCGCGGCATGACATCACGGTCGGTGACGTGCGCGTGCGCAATGTGCCGACCAACATACGCGACTGGAGCGGCGGCACCGAGCGGCACGGCAATTCCATCTTCATCTTCGAGATGGCGAACATGTGCATCGCGCACCTCGGTCATTTGCACCATACGCTCAACCAGCAGCAGCTCAACGAGATCGGCAAGATCGATGTGGTGATGGTGCCGGTCGACGGCGGCGTCACGCTCGATCTCGACGGCATGATGGAAGTCTTAAGCGCGCTGAAGGCGCCGCTGATGATTCCGATGCATTTCTTCAGCACCTACACGCTCAATCGCTTCCTCGGCGCGGTCGGGCAGAAGTATCAGGTCGAGATGGGCGAGACGCCGTCGATCCTGGTTTCCAAGACCACGCTGCCGAAGGATCCCAAGGTGCTGGTGCTGCCGGGACGCTAAGCGTGTCCGCTCAACCGGCGCAAAACGCGCGCCGCATCGCCGGATGAATTACCGCGCCAGGCAACGATCTGGTCGGGGCGGATGAGCGCGAGGTCGCCTTGGTAGAGATCGCGCGCTTCGTCGGGCGCAACCTCGACGACGGTGAGCGGAAGTCCCAACGACGCGGCCGAAGTGACGAAGGGCGCGGCGGGGGGCGGATTTTTCCCGAGCCGCAGCAGCGTGAATTCGAAGCCGAGCGTGTCGTAGAGCGAACGTCCGTCGGCGAGCCACAGATGTGGCGCACGGCCGCCCGGACAAGCGGTCGGAACGTAAGAATTGGCGGCGTCGGGCGGCGGCGCTGTGCCGTCCGGCATGATGATCGGCGATTGGTCGTAGCGGCCACCGAAAGTGATGCCGGGAATGTTGAACTCGAAGCGCGCGTGATGATTGAAATGGTCGCCCGTGGCTTTGCGCGCGGCTTCGCCGGCGGGCGTGTCGTCCTCGAGCTCCGCCGACGGCACAAACAGCCCAAGCGAATCGGCAAAGCCGCGGGCGTATTTGGTGTTGCGCTTGGCGATGGCCTGCCGCTCAGTCTCGTAGCTGCCGAGCAGCGCCGGCCCGCCCCACCCTTTGATGATGGCGGCGAGCTTCCAGCCGAGATTGACCGCATCCTCGACGGCGGTGTTGTAGCCGAGCCCGCCGGTCGGCGTGAAAAGATGCGCGGCGTCGCCGCCGATGAAAACGCGACCGCGCGAAAACTTTTCGGCGACCAGCGTGTAGCCGGCCGTCCATGACGAACGGGCCATGATCTCGATATCAAGGCGTGACGCCAGCGCCTGCTGGAACATCGCCTTGGCCTGTGCGTCGGTGATTTGCTCAGGCCGCTGGTCGGAACGAAGCTGGGTATGAAAGGTGAACTGGTCGCGTCCATTGATTGCCGCCATGAAGCCGCGACGGTCGCGATTGACGGTCCAGTACATCCAGGCGCGTGCGTGCGGGAGAAGGTCATAGAGGGCCGCGCTGTGGAAGTGGATGGCAAACATTCGCCCGCCCATGAAATCGCGCACCGCCCCGCTTTCGCCGATAAAGCCGTAGCCGAGCGATTTGCGGGTCGGGCTGCCGCCGCCATCGGCGCCGAGCACGTAGGTCGCGCGCAACGTCGTGCGTGCGCCGTCGTCGCTTCGCTCAGCGTCCACCTCGACGCCAGAGTCGATCTCGCGCAGGCCTGCCATGCGCCAACCGGGCCTGAGCGATATCGACGGGAGCGCTTCGGCTTCGGCCCGCAGCACGTCCTCGACAAACATCTGAGAGACGCGGTGCGGCAGTTCGGCCGCGCTCCAGGAACCGCTCAGCGTCTTCACAATCTCGCGCGCAGCGCGCGCCGAAGGCAGGCTGAAACGCGCAAGCTCGTGTTTGGTGTAGCGCGTGAAATACGCAATATCGGTGGGATAATCGGGCGGTAATCCTTGCGCGCGCACCTTGTCGGCAAATCCAAGCCGGCGGTAGTGCTCCATGGTGCGCGCCTGCGTTGCATTGGCGGCCGGAAAGCGAAGCGGCGCGGTTTTCTCTTCCAGCACAATGGCCGAAATCCCGCGGCGGCCGAGCTCGATGGCCAGGACCAGCCCGCACGGACCGGCGCCGATAATGATCACGTCGGTAGAGGCGGTCACATTCATCGTGTCGTGTCCTTGCGGCGTTGATTTACCGCTGTCATCATCCGCAAGCGGTCCCGCCGCCGACATGACAACGCAAATTTTGTGAGGAAGGGCAAGATGAATCCAACCGTCGCGATCATTGCACAGGGCGCCATGGGGGCGGGGATCGGCGGGCGCTTGACCGAACGCGGCTTGCGGGTCGTGACGTCGCTGGCCGGGCGAAGCGAGGCAAGCGCGCAACGCGCGGCCGCCGCCGGCATGATCCCGGTGTCCGACCAGGAGGCCGCGCGTGCCGATTATTTCCTCTCGATCGTGCCGCCGAGCGATGCGCTGTCGCTTGCGGAAAAAATGGCGACGTTGATCGCGCCCAACAACAAGAAGCCGATCTATGTCGACTGCAACGCGGTGAGCCCGCCCACCAAGATCAAGATCGGCAGCGCGGTGATGAAAGCCGGTGCGCCGTTCGTCGATGTCGCTATTCTCGGATTGCCGCCGCGGCCGGGCTCCGATGGACCGGCCATGATTGCGTCGGGGCCGGAGTGCGGGCAATTCGTCCCGCTTGGCGAGTTTGGCTTGAAAATCCGTACGATCGACGGGCCGGTCGGAGCTGCTTCAGCACTGAAGATGTCTTATGCCGGGATCACCAAGGGGATCACGGCGGTCGGGTCGATGATGCTGCTGGCGGCGATGCGCGCCGGCATCGAAAAGGAATTGCGTGCCGAACTCGAACGCAGCCATCCGGCATTCGTCGCGAATTTCAAGCGGGCGGTGCCGGACATGTTCGGCAAGGCCTATCGGTTCGTGGGCGAGATGGAGGAGATCGCCGACTTCGTGGGCGAGGATGCGGCGGCGAAGACGATGTATCTCGCGTTTGCCGAGTTCTACGCGCGGATCGCCGAAGATTTCGACGGCAAGAAAGAAGAGGTCGGCGCGCTCGCGAATTTTCTGGATCAAAAATCCTAAGGGAAGTCGGGCCGCGAAGCGAGATGCGCACGCAAGTCGGGATTGTCGGAGCCGGTCCGGCCGGACTTTTTCTGGCGCACCTGTTGCGGCGCGACGGCATCGACTGCGTGATCATCGAATCCCGCAGCCGCGAGTATATCGAAAAGCGCGTGCGTGCCGGCGTGCTGGAGCAGACCACGGTCAACCTCATGCACGAGCTCGGTGCGGGCGAGCGTCTTGCGCGCGAGGGCTCGCCCGATCCGCGGCTCGACATTCGTTTTTCGGGCGGCCAAGTCGTCATCGATCTGAACAAGCTGACGCCAGGCCGGATCGTCACGGTCTACGGCCAGCAGGAAGTGGTCAAGGATTTGATCGCGGCGTGGATTGCCCGCGGGGGAAATATCGAATTCGAGGCGGAGGCGGTTGCGCTCGACGGCTTGAACAGCGAGCGGCCGACGATCCGTTATCGCCAGAACGGCCGTGAGAGCACGATCGAATGCGATTTCATCGCCGGATGCGACGGATTCCACGGTGTGAGCCGGCCGGCGATTCCGCAAAACGTGCTCACGCAATACGACCGCATCTTTCCGTTCGGTTGGCTCGGCATCGTTGCGGAGGCGCGGCCGTTTTCGGAGATGACCTATGCCAATCACGAGCGCGGGTTTGCCCTGGCGAGCCGACGCGGCCCGCATATAGCGCGTAACTACGTGCAATGTGCCGCAGACGAAAATCTGGACCTGTGGCCCGACGCGCGCATCTGGGACGAGCTGCATATCCGCCTGAAAGACCCGGGCCGGGACGAGCTCGGCGAGGGCCGCATTTTGCAGAAGGGCGTGACGCCGGTGCGCGCCTATGTGGCGGCGCCCATGCAGCATGGCCGGCTGTATCTCGCCGGCGACGCGGCCCATATCGTGCCGCCGACCGGCGCCAAGGGTCTCAATCTTGCAACCGCCGACGTATGGGTGCTGGCGCGGGCGCTCGCCGAGTATTTCCGCACCGGCTCGACGAAAAGATTGGAGCGCTATTCCGAGACGTGCCTGAAACGCGTATGGAAAGCCGTGCGCTACTCTTGCTATCTGACGTCGCTGTTGCACCGGTTCGATACGCACACGCCGTTCGAGCGGCAACTGCAAATCACCGAACTCGAATATCTCCTCAGCTCTGAGGCGGCGCGGACGGCGATCGCGGAAAACTACGTCGGGCTGCCATTCGAGGACGCCTAAGCCAGGAGCATCAGCGATGCCGTATGCGACCACGAACGACGAGGTGTGTCTCTATTACGAAGAGGCGGGCAGCGGCACGCCGATTTTGTTCATCCACGAATTCGCCGGCGATCATCGTAACTGGGAACTGCAAATGCGTTACTTCTCCCGCCGGCACCGATGCATCGCCTACTCGGCGCGCGGCTACGCGCCTTCGGATGTGCCGAAGGACGCGAATGCCTACAGCTATAAGCACTGGATCGGCGATGCCATCGCGGTGCTCGATCATCTCAAAATAGAGAAGGCGCATTTTGTCGGGCTGTCGATGGGCGGCTATACCGTCGTGCAACTCGGTATCAATCATCCGCAACGCGCGCTGTCATTGACACCTGCAGGCGCGGGTTCCGGCTCGGAGCGGGCGTATACGGAGGAATTCCGCAAGAATTCGCGGGCGCTCGCGGACGAGTTTGAAAAGAAGGGCAGCGCGGAAGTGGCGCGGTCCTACGGTATGAGCCCGGCGCGCATTCCGTTTCTGGTCAAGGATCCGCGCGGCTTTGCGGATTTCAATGCGGCGTTTGCCTCGCATGACGCGCAGGGCTCGGCCAACACGATGCGCGGGTTCCAGGCCGGACGGCCGTCGCTTTACGATTTCGAGGCGGAGATCAGGCGCATCGCGGTGCCGACGCTGATCGTGGTCGGCGACGAGGACGAGCCGTGCCTTGAGCCGAGTTTCAAGCTCAAGCAGTGGATTGCGCCGTCCGGCCTTGCGGTGTTTCCCAAAACGGGGCACGTGGTGAATCAGGAGGAACCGGCGCTGTTCAACCAGACGGTTCAGGATTTCATCAATCGCGCCGAAGCCGGCCGCTGGCCGCCGCGCGATCCGCGTTCGCTGAGGAAATAGACGCGCGGCACGGCGAGCGATAAGTTCGCACCGCAGGTCAAAGTTAGAAGCATCAGAGTAAAGGAACGCCGCCATGCTGAGCGCGGAACAAAACAACCTCATCACACGGATCGGGCCGGACACGCCGGCCGGCGCGCTCATGCGACGGTATTGGCAGCCGGCGGCGCTCGTCGACGAGCTTTCCGGGAACCGGCCGATCAAGCCGGTGCGGCTGTTGGGCGAGGATCTCGTCATATTCCGCGACGAGAACGGCCGCTACGGCCTGCTTGAGCGCGCGTGTCCGCATCGCGGCACGGATCTCGCCTACGGCCGGCTCGAGGATGGCGGCTTGCGCTGTGCGTTTCATGGCTGGCTGTTCGATGTGACCGGCCAATGCCTGCAGACGCCGGCCGAGCCGGACAACAGTCCCTTATGCGCTAACGTGAAGCAGAAGGCCTATCCGGTGGTGGAGCGGAGCGGCATCTTGTTCGCCTATATGGGGCCGGGAGCGCCGCCGGAATTTCCGCATTTCGACTGCTTCGTCGCCCCCACCACGCACACGTTCGCGTTCAAGGGCATGATCGACTGCAACTGGCTGCAATCGCTCGAAGTCGGCATCGATCCGGTGCATACGTCGTTCCTGCACCGCTTCTTCCAGGATGAGGATCCGAGCGAAGGCTACGGAAAATTGTTCCGCGATACGTCGATCGATTCGGATATGCCGATGACGAAAATCATGCGCGAGTTCCCGCGGCCGCGCATCGAGGTCGAGCCGACCGACTATGGCTTCCGGCTGATCACGCTGCGGCAGATCAGCGATAAGAACGCGCATGTCCGCGTCACCAATCTGATGTTTCCCAATGCGTTCGTCATTCCGATGAGCCGGGAGATGACGATCACGCAGTGGCACGTGCCGATCGACGACCGCAAGCATTATTGGTACGCGATTTTCACGAGTTTCGGTCGGCCGGTGGACAAGGACGAGATGCGCCGCCAGCGGCTTGAGCTCTATCAGTTGCCCGATTACATCCCGCGCAAGAACAAGAGCAACGATTACGGTTTCGATCCGCACGAACAGGAGCAGGAGACCTATACGGGCATGGGCGCCGACATCAACGTGCATGACCAATGGGCCTGCGAATCCATGGGCGAAATCGCGGACCGCACGCGCGAGCATCTCGGTACGTCCGACAAGGCGATCAATGCCTACCGGCGGCTGTTGCGGCAGGCGATCGACGCCGCCGGCAAGGGCGAGCGGCTGCCGATGGTGCTCGATGCGCAGGCCGCTGCGAAAATCACCGGGCCAGCGGCGATCGACGGCATCGGACCGGCCGACGACTGGCAGGGTTACTGGCAGAAAACCGACGTCGCCAAGCGCAAGGCGGCGAGCTGGGCGAACGGGCGCTGAAGGATCACGCAAAACCGCATCATGTCATCGCACACGCGCCGATCTTCCGCTCTCAGCTTCGTCGAACGGCACGAGCTTTGGACCGACGAGCAGGCCAAGACCGCGGCGGATGTGGAGCGCGCGATCGAGGAGCACAAGCTCGAACTGGTGCGGTTTGCGTTTCCCGACCAGCACGGAATCCTGCGCGGCAAGACGCTGGTGGCGGCGGAAGCGCCGCGCGCCATGCTCGGCGGCGTCGCCATGACCTCGACGCTGCTCGCCAAGGATACTTCGCACCGCAACGTGTTCGAGGTTTTCGGCAAGGGCGGCGGCATGGGTATCCCCGAGATGGAAGGTGCCGGCAATTTCCTCATGGTCGCCGATCCGGCGACGTTTCGCGTGCTGCCCTGGGCGGAAAACACCGGCTGGATGATGTGCGACTGCTATTTCCAGAACGGCAAGCGTGTGCCGGTTGCGACGCGGCAGCTTTACCGCGATGCGCTGGCGAAGCTTGCGGAAGCCGGTTTCGATTATCTCGCCGGGCTGGAAGTCGAATTCCATCTGTTCAAGATCGAAGATGCGCGGCTTGTGCCCGAGGCGATCGCGTGGCCGCCCGAGGCGCCGGTGGTGAGTCACACGACGCCGGGTTTCCAGTACCTGACCGAAGGCCGGTACGATCAGGTCGCGCCAATCATGGACGTGTTGCGTAAGAATCTTGCCGCGCTCGGTTTTCCGCTGCGGTCGCTCGAGGTGGAACTCGGCCCGAGCCAATATGAATTCACCTTCGCGCCCGAGGCCGGGATCGCGCCTGCCGACATGATGGTGCTGTTGCGCAGTGCCATGAAGCAGGTGGCGCGCCGCCACGGCTATCTCGTGAGCTTCATGTGCCGGCCACGGTTGCTGAACGCCTTGGCGAGCGGCTGGCACCTGCATCAGTCGCTGCTCGACCGGAAGTCGAAGATGAATGCCTTCGTCTCGGAGGACGCCAATGAAGTGCTCTCGCCGCTCGGGCGGGCGTTTGTTGCCGGGCTGCTGGCGAATGCGCGCGCGGCAACGGTTTTCGCCGCGCCGACGCTCAATGGCTACAAGCGCTATCACGGCATCAATACGATGGCGCCGATCCAGGCGGTGTGGGCGCGCGACAACCGCGGCGTGATGGTGCGGGTGATGTGTGAGCCGGGCGATCCGGCGACGCATGTGGAGAATCGCGTCGGCGAGCCGTTGGCCAATCCTTATCTTTACATGGCATCGCAGATTTACGCCGGCCTCGACGGCATCACACGCAAGCTCGATCCGGGTCCGTCGGCCGATGCGCCCTACAAAACGTCGGCTGAGCCGCTGCCGCCGACGCTCGACCATGCGATCGAGGCGCTGCGCGAGAGCGCCTGCTTCCGTGCCGGTTTCGGTGACGGATTCGTGAATTACTACGTTCAGCTCAAACAGGCGGAGGCCGCGCGCTACCGCAAGGATGCCGCGGTCAAGAAGGATCAGGCCGAGGTCACCGAGTGGGAGCAAAGGGAATATTTTGATTCGTTTTGAGTCTTTATGAGCGTTTTCGCCTTGGCGCCCGTCGCAATTTTGCTGCATTCAGCCTGATCATTTGGTGTAGGATCGTATCGGGGCGCGCGGGGCCGTTCGGTAATGCGTATCAACAAGCGCGGTGCGATTTCAGCGGTGCTGCTTGCGCTGGTTGCCGTTGCAAATCCGGCGCAGGCGGGCAGCAAAGAGGACTGGCAGGACTGCCGGGCCGATCATCCCGACCGCAATATTTCCGGCTGCACGCGAATTATCGAAGCGCGCAACGAAACGCCGAAAAATCGCGCCGCCGCCTATTACAGCCGCGGCAGCGCCTACGGCGAGCGGAGCGATTACGCGCACGCGATCGCGGACTATGACGAAGCGATCAGGCTCAATCCGAACAATTACGATGTCTACATCAGCCGCGGCCTGATCTACGAAGCCAAGGGCGACAGGGATCGCGCCATCGCCGATTACAGCGAGGCTATCAGGCTCAATCCGAAATTCGCCTCGATATATTTCACGCGCGCAAACGTCTACGAGGACAAGGGCGAGCACGATCTCGCCTATGCCGACTATACCGAGGCGATCCGGCTCTACGGCAAGCACACCACCGCCTATTACAACCGCGGCTTGATCTCGGAGAAAAAGGGCGATCTCGATGGCGCGATCGCCGATTTCACCGCTGCGATCAAGATTCAGGCCGGCTTCAGCGCGGCCTATGTCAGCCGCGGTAACGCCTATCGCGCCAAGGGCGAAAACGACAAGGCGATGGCCGATTACAAGCGCGCCCTCGCCATCAATCCGGGCCTGCAGGCGGCAAAAGATGGGCTGAAGGCGCTGGCGCCAAATCCGTAATTTGAGGCCGTCCGCGTTTTGCCCCTCGGATAAGGATTACGCGTCGACGCTCGCGGTCAGCGCGTTCTGCTGGATGAAATCGCGGCGCGGTTCGACCAGCTCGCCCATCAGCTTGGTGAAAATGTCGTCGGCCTCGTCGACCTCTTTGACCTTCACCTGCAGTAACGAGCGCACGTTGGTGTCGAGCGTGGTCTCCCAAAGCTGTTCCGGATTCATCTCGCCGAGACCCTTGTAGCGCTGCAGCGTCGCGCCCTTGCGGCCGGCGCCGGTCACCGCCTCGAACAGGCTGACGGGGCCGTGGATCGGGATGTCCTCGCCCTTGCGGCGTAGCATGCCGGGCCGCGGGTAGATTTCCTGCAAGGATGCGGCGAACTCGTCGAGTTTGCGCGCGTCGGCGGAGGCGAGCAGCGCCTGGTCGATGACGGCGACATCCTTGACGCCGCGCACGGTGCGCTCGAACTGGAAGCCTTCCCCTTCGGTGAACTTGCCCTGCCAGCCCCGTTCGGTTTCGGCAGCGAGCGCGTCGAGACGTCGGGCGATGTAGGGTGCGGCGGCATTGGCCTTCTCGGTATCGCCGAAAATTCCGGAATTGAGCACGCCCAGGATCGCGGCTTGCTCGACGACCTGGCGATTGTAGCGGGAGTGAATGCCGGCCAGCACATGTTTGATCGTGCGCGCTTCCTCGACGAGCTGGCGCAAGTCGTCGCGCGCGCGCTCCTCGCCGGTCGAGAGCTTGAGCACGGCGTCTTCGAGGCCGGCGGTGATCAGATTGTCCTCGAGCGCGCGTTCGTCCTTGAGATATTGCTCCGACTTGCCGCGGCTGACTTTGTAAAGCGGCGGCTGGGCGATGTAGAGGTGGCCGCGTTCGATCAACTCCGGCATCTGGCGGAAGAAAAACGTGAGCAGAAGTGTGCGGATGTGCGCGCCGTCCACGTCGGCGTCGGTCATGATGATGATCTTGTGGTAGCGCAGCTTGTCGGGCGCGAATTCCTCGCGGCCGATGCCGGTGCCGAGCGCGGTGATCAGTGTACCGATCTCCTGGCTCGACAGCATCTTGTCGAAGCGCGCGCGCTCAACGTTGAGGATTTTTCCGCGCAGCGGCAGCACCGCCTGAAATTCGCGGTTGCGACCCTGCTTGGCCGAGCCGCCGGCGGAATCGCCCTCGACGATGAACAGCTCGGATTTGGCCGGATCGCGCTCCTGGCAATCGGCAAGCTTGCCGGGCAGCGAGGCCATATCGAGCGCGCCCTTGCGGCGCGTGAGCTCGCGCGCCTTGCGGGCGGCTTCGCGCGCGGCGGCGGCCTCCACCACCTTGCCGACGACGGTCTTGGCCTCGGCCGGATGCTCCTCGAACCAGTATTGCAGCGCCTCGTTGATGATGGCCTCCACCACGGGGCGCACCTCGGAGGAGACGAGCTTGTCCTTCGTCTGGGAGGAGAATTTCGGATCGGGCACCTTGCAGGCCACGACCGCGGTCAGTCCTTCGCGGCAATCGTCGCCGGTGAGCGAAACCTTTTCCTTCTGAACGATACCGCCTTTTTCGGCGTAGCCCGTGACTTGGCGCGTCAGCGCGCCGCGAAAGCCGGCAAGATGCGTGCCGCCGTCGCGCTGCGGGATGTTGTTGGTGAAACACAGCACGGTCTCGTGGTAGCCGTCGTTCCAGGTCAGCGCGGCTTCGATGCCGATGCCTTCGCGCTCGGCCTTGATCACGATGGGTTTGGGAATCAGCGAGGTCTTGTTGCGGTCGAGATATTTTACGAATTCGTCGACGCCGCCCTCGTAACGCATTTCCTGACGTTTCTCGACGGCATGGCGCTTGTCGGAGAGCGCGATCAGAACACCGGAATTGAGGAAGGCAAGCTCGCGGAGCCGGTGCTCCAGCGTGGCGAAGTCGAATTCCGTCATGGTGAAGGTTTTAGTCGAGGGCAGGAACGTGACTTCAGTGCCGCGTCTTCCGCCGGCATCGCCGATGACGGCAAGCGGCGCGACCGCGTCGCCGTCCTTGAATTCCATGTAATGGGTCTTGCCGTCGCGCCAGATGGTGAGCTTCAGCCAGCTCGAAAGCGCATTCACCACGGACACGCCGACGCCGTGTAGTCCGCCCGAAACCTTGTAGGCGTTCTGGTCGAATTTTCCGCCGGCGTGGAGCTGGGTCATGATGACTTCGGCCGCGGAAACACCTTCACCCTTGTGAATGTCGGTCGGAATACCGCGACCGTCGTCGACCACGGTGCAGGAGCCGTCCGGGTTGAGGGTGACCGTCACTTCCTTGGCGAAGCCCGCGAGCGCCTCGTCGATCGCGTTGTCGACCACCTCGTAGACCATGTGGTGCAGCCCCGAGCCGTCATCGGTATCGCCGATGTACATGCCCGGCCGCTTGCGAACGGCGTCGAGTCCTTTGAGGACCTTGATCGATTCCGCGCCGTAATCGGACGGCGGCTCGGCACCGGTTTTACGGGCGGCTTCAGCCATCAGGGAGACCTTCGACTGGGGGTCAAAAACAACCAAAAGAATCGGCACTTGTGTGGCACGAATATGGGGTGTCGTACAGCCCAAATTCATGGGATTAATATATTGATTTGTCGGTGCTTTTTAAAGGGACAGGGCTTACGAAAAGTGACCGCGAAACGGCCGGAAAATGTGGGTCGCGGCGGCTTGTTTTTGAGGTCAAATTTTTGCGCAAATTTGGCGCCGCGCTGCGCCTCAAGGGTGTGGCGTGACTCGCCCCGGACTGATGTCGAAGATTTGCGCGCGGGTGGCGATTTCGGCGAAAGCCGACGGGTCGGCGCCGGTCATCCAGACCTGCGCGCCGAGCCGTTCGAGCGCGTCGTAGAGCGCGGCGCGGCGTGCGGGGTCGAGATGTGCCACCACTTCGTCGAGCAGCAGCAGCGGCGAAAAGCCGGTCATCTCGGCGACGAGGCCGGCATGCGCCAGCACAAGGCCGATGAGCAGCGCTTTCTGCTCGCCGGTCGAGGCGTCGGCGGCGGGAATGTTCTTCGGCGCGTAGGCAACGGCGAGGTCGGTCAGATGCGGGCCGTCGGTGGTGCGGCCGGCGGCGGCGTCGCGGGTGCGGTTTTCCCGCAGGACGGTGCGATAGCGGTCCTCGATCTCGCTGGCCGGATGATCGGGCAGCAGGCGCTCGATCCAGCCATCGAGCGCGATTTCGGCGGACGGGAAGGCGTCGTGTTTGCGGGCGGCGAGCGCGCCTTGCAGGCGGCGCACGGTCTCGGCCCGCAGCGCGGCGACCGCGACGCCCAGCTCGGCGGTTTCGTGCTCGATGGCATCGAGCCAATGCGGATCGGGGCGCGGGTCTTCGAGCAGGCGGTTGCGTGAGCGCAGCGCGCGTTCGAGCGCGTTGACGCGGCCGGAATGCTCGGCGTCGACCGCGAGCACGAGGCGGTCGAGAAAGCGGCGGCGTTCGGAAGCGGGGCCGGAGAAAAGCTGGTCCATCGCGGGCGTCAGCCACACAATGCGCAGATGGTCGGCGAAGGCCGCGGCGGAAGCGACCGGCTCGCGGTCGATGCGGCAAAGGCGTGTCGGCGTGGCATCGGTGGCCGGCGGTTCGATGCCGGTGCCGAGCGTGGCGAGCCCAAGCATGCCTTCGATCTCGGCCGACACCGCCCAGGAGCCGTCGCCTTCGTTATAGGCGATCTCTTCGAAGGTGGCGCGGCGCAAGCCGCGGCCGGGAGTCAACAGCGAGATCGCTTCGATCAAATTGGTCTTGCCGGCGCCGTTCGGGCCGACGAGCAGCACGAGCTGTCCGCTCACGGCGAAACTCGCGGCGTGGTAGGAGCGGAAGTTATTGAGGGCGAGATTGCGGATCGCTGCAGACGGCATGGCGACGCTCTACAAGAGCGAAGCTGTCGTCACAAGCGCACAGCCAGTTTGACGCGCCGTCCTCACACCCGCATCGGCATCAGCACATAGAGCGCGCCCTTGGTGTCCTTGTCCTGGATCAGCGTGGGCGAGCCCGGATCGGCGAGCTTGAGCATCGCCACCTCGCCGTCGAGTTGGGCGGCGATGTCGAGCAGGTAGCGCGAGTTGAAGCCGATATCGATCGGGTCGGCGCCGTAGTCGACCTCGAGCTCCTCGGTGGCGCTGCCGGAGTCCGGATTGGTGACGGAGAGCACGAGGCGGCCGTCGGTGAGCGAGAGCTTCACCGCGCGTCCGCGCTCGCTCGAGACGGTCGAGACGCGATCGACCGCGGCCTCGAAGTCCTTCTTGTCGATGCTGAGCTGTTTGTCGTTGGAGGACGGGATCACGCGCGCGTAGTCGGGGAAGGTGCCGTCGATCAGCTTCGACGTCAGCACCACGTCGCCGATGGAAAAACGAATCTTGGCGGCCGACAGCTGCACTTCGATTTCGCCTTCGCTGTCCTCGATCAGACGCTGAACTTCGCCGACGGTCTTGCGCGGCACGATGATGCCGGGCATGCCGGCGGCGCCCGACGGCAGCGGAAGCTCAAATTGCGCGAGTCGATGCCCGTCGGTTGCCACCGCGCGCAGCATCGCGTTCTTGCCCGAACCGATCGTGTGCAGGTAAATGCCGTTGAGGTAGTAGCGCGTCTCCTCGGTGGAGATGGCGAACTGGGTCTTGTCGATCAGACGCTTCAAGTCGGCCGCGGCGAGCTTGAACTTGTGCGCCATGTCGCCTGGCGCGAGATCGGGGAAGTCGCTCTCCGGCAAGGTCTGTAGCGTAAAGCGCGAGCGGCCGGCGCGGATCGACAGTACGGCGCGATCGCCGCTCGACTCCAGCACCACCTGCGAGCCCTCGGGCAGCTTGCGCACGATCTCGTAGAACATATGCGCGGGAACCGTGGTCGCGCCGCCGGGCGAGACTTCGGCCGGGATTTTTTCCACGACTTCGAGGTCGAGGTCGGTGGCCTTCAAATGCAGCGCCGATTTCTCCGCGCGCAGCAGCACATTGGCGAGAATCGGAATGGTGTTGCGGCGCTCGACCACACGATGCATGTGGGAGAGCGATTTCAGCAATTCTGCGCGTTCGACGGTGACCTTCATGGCAGCCTGTTAACCCGCGGCGCTCGAGGCGGGTCAAAATGGTGGCGCGGACCTGAGATTTAAGCAAGTGCGGCTCGAACGTGCCGAGGCGTTTTACCCAGCCGATTTGGCGGCTGGCCGCTTGAGGCACGTTCTGCCGGTTCCCCCAAATTTAGGAAGCGCTGCTCACTCCTGCAATTGGCGCTTGAGCAGTTCGATCTCGTCGGCGAGAGCGGCGTCGTTGCCGACCAGATTCTCGATCTTGCGCACCGCATGGAGCACGGTGGTGTGGTCGCGGCCTCCGAAACGGCGGCCGATCTCCGGCAGCGAGCGCAGCGTGAGCGTCTTGGCCAGATACATCGCCACCTGGCGCGGGCGCACCACGTTGGCGGTGCGGCGCGAGGAGAGCAGATCGGCGCGGCTCACGTTGTACTGGCGCGCGACGATGCGCTGGATCTCCTCGATCTTGACGCGCTTGGGCTCCTGCGGCCGGATCAGGTCGCGCACTTCGCGCTCGGCCATCTCCATGGTCACCAGCTGCCCGGTGAGCTTGGAATGGGCGAGCAGGCGGTTGATCGCGCCTTCGAGGTCGCGGCCGTTATGCGTGACCGTCTTGGCGATATAGCCGAGCACCGGTCCGGGCACATCGAAGCTCGGATGATGCGCGCGGGCCGCGGCAACGCGGGCTTTGAGGATTTCGAAGCGGAGCTCTTCGCCGAGCGTGCCCATCTCGACCACGAGTCCGCCGGCAAGCCGCGAGCGCACGCGATCGTCGAGGCTCTCCAGATCGGTCGGCGGACGGTCGGCGGCGATCACCACCTGGCGGCCGGCATCGATCAGCGCGTTGAGCGTGTGGCAGAACTCGGCCTGCGTCGACTTGCCTTGCAGGAACTGCAGGTCGTCGATCACCAGCACGTCGATGCCGCGCAGCGCTTCCTTGAAGGCGAGCGCGGTCTGGGTGCGGAGCGCGGAGACAAAGCCATACATGAATTTTTCCGCGGTCAGATAGAGCACCTTGCGTTCGCTGCCGGAATTGCCCGCCCAGGTGATGGCCTGCAGCAGATGGGTCTTGCCCAGACCCACGCCGGCATGGACATAGAGCGGGTTGAACATCACGACGTCGCCGCGCTTGGCGGCAGCCACCTGCTTGGCGGCGGCGTGGGCGAGCGTGTTGGACCGTCCGACCACGAAGGTCTCGAACGTCAGGCGCTGATCGAGCGGAGAGCCACCGAGCGCCTCATGTCCGGCCGAAACCGGCGCGAAGGCGACGCGCAGGTCGCTGTCGGGGCGGAAGCCGCGCGGTTCGGGGGCGGAATCGAGCGCCTCGACCGGCTTCGGTTTCGGCGGGTTGAGGCGGATCACGGCGCCCCGCACGCTCAATTCGATGCGCTGAATCTCGACCTGTTCGGCCTGCCAGCAGGCCAGCATGCGCTCGGTGTAATGCGATTGGATCCAGCTCTTGAGGAAGCGGGTCGGGACCGACAGATGGGCGGTATTTTCCTCAATCCGCTCCAGATCCATGCGGGCAAACCAGCTCAAAAAGATGTCGTCGCCCACATCGGCGCGGAGCCGGCCTTTGACGCGCGACCAGCATTCCTGGTCGCCGGCGGAGGGCTTGCCGCTGTCAGGCAGCGCGATGGGGTGGTGATACTCGGTGGCACGGGAAGTAGACATTGATCCGCTTTCTATTGAAGGCCGTCACACCACGCAGAACAAAGATGTGAGGTTGATGGTCAGAACACACCCTCGCCGACAGGGCGAAGGTCAAAAGCAAGTCGTCGATTTTATTGTGTCGTCACCCGCTCGCGGGGGACTCAAATCTGTTGGTCGAGGCTATGATCGTCATGGCCGCGCTATCTTCGACATTCCCAGGCGATTGATCGCCGAGTTCTGACCCGGATTGGCTCGCGGGTCGCGAGAGTTGCCACACTGTTGACATGAGATACCCCCTCTTCCATCGCAGCAGTGCCACGATGGTTGGTTTTTACCACTGACTACTCACACTAACGCCGCACACAATCGATCAAGCCGCACTCACTTCCGATGACCGAATCACTATACCATAGATTTCAGAACGCTCAGAGTAAGACCTCGTTGCATCGAATACTCGTAATTGGGTTTCCGACGACGAGAACTATTTGACGTGACGTATCTGTTCTCTTCTTCGCTTGGCCAATTACGAATCTTATACTGAGCGTGCCGCAGACCCCGGAAGCGGTGGAAAAATACACACAGGGCGTTTCGCTCGCAACGGAGGCAAGTGTCACATTTTAGGCAGAAGACGCGTGGAATCGGTCGCGCATGCCGGAAGGATTTTCTGCGCGCGACGACAACACATTGAATCCGCGCGCGGATTTAAATTCCTCAAGAACGCCCAGAATTGCACCATTGCGCCTCAAAGAAAGCGCATCGCCACTCGCATGCGAATAGATAGCCTGTGCAAAAATCCGGGTCCTTGTGCGTGCTTTCCTTCTAACTCTTTCTATTGGAAATGATTTTTTTGTGCAGAAATGCAGGGTAACCCCCGCGCGGGGAATTGCAGGGCACCGCCGAACGAAACTGCAGACTGCTAAGTAAAAATACTTATTTACCGGCGACAGCATTTAATCGCGCGCGTTATGGAACCTATCGGTCACGTCAGCTGTTGGTGACATTGCGACTATCGCCGCCTTAACGGATGCGGCGCCACAATTTGGATTTTTATTTTGCGAGTTTGGCAATTCGCTTGGAAAGACGAGACACTTTCCTGCTCGCCGCATTTTTGTGCATCTGACCTTTTCTTGCGGCACGCATGAGTTCCGGCTCGGCGAGCTTCATGGCGGCGAGCGCCTTGTTGCGGTCGCCAGCGCTGATCGCGTCCTCGACCTGCCGCAAGACATTGCGCACGCGCGAGCGGCGCGCCTTGTTGATCTCGGTACGGCGCGCGATCTGACGGATCGCCTTGCGGGCGGAAGTGGTCGTGGCCATGAACGCTCAACTCTTCAAAATTCAACGGCGGCGAAGGTTTTCGCCGCCAAATTTGCGACGCTTATAGTCAGGCCCTTCAAGGGCGTCAACGCTGGCCGATCATGCCACCCGCTTCGCCCTGATCTGGTCGAAACCCGCGACCACCGCCGCTCGATCGGCGGCCGAAAAGGGGGCGAGCGGCGGCTTCACCCGTGCCCAGGCGGGGTCGGCATGGATGTGACCGAGCAGCGATTTTACCCCGGATACAAGAGGCTTGCCGTCGAACAGCTTACGAATTGATACGGCTGAATCGAGGGCCGCGCGGTCACCCGAGCCCCAGGTCCGGGCACACAGGTCGGCGTTGAGATTGGCGGTGGCGGAGATGCAGCCGGCGAAGGCGCCCGAGCGGGCCTCGAGCAATACCGCCTCGGTTGATGGAAATACGGCAAAAGCCGGCGATATGGCAGCCGCTTCGCGCGCGTATGCCATGTCGCCCGAGGAATCCTTCAGGCCGACGATGCGCTGGCTGAAAGCGTCGAGCAGACGCTTCACCAGTTTCACGTTCCAATGCAGGCCGGACTGCTGCGGGAAGTGATAGAGGTAGACCGGGATCGGCTTTGCCGCCGTGGCCTTGATGATCGCCTCGACATAGGCGAACAGGCCATCGTCGGGCACGCCCTTGTAGTAGAACGGCGGCAGCACCAGCGCGCCGGCGAAATTCAAATCGGCGGCATGTTTGGTCAGCGCGACGGCATCGGCCACGGCCGCAGCGCCGGTGCCGACCATCATGCGGTCGAGGGGGAGACCGGCGTCGCGATAGGCGCTCATCACGCGCTTGCGCTCGTCGAGCGAGAACGAGGTCGCCTCACCGGTGGTGCCGAGCACGTTGAGCCCGTCGCAGCCGTTGTCGAGCAGGTAGCGCGCGAGCTTGGTCGAACGCGCCACATCGGGCGCGCCGTTCTCGTCGACCGCGGTGGCGATGGCGGCGATCACGCCGCGGAGTTTGCTCTCAGCCATGTTGTCCTCGTACGTCTATCGGCTGTCATCCGCTCACGTTGAAGGCCGCGAGGGCGGCCATGTTGACCAACTGGCTGTCCTTGGCGGTCAAGGAAACGATCTGCACGGAACGGTCGAGGCCGACCAGCAGCGGTCCGATCACGGTCGCGCCGCCGAGTTCCTGCAGCAGCTTGGTGGAGATCGAGGCGGAATGGAACGCCGGCATGATCAGTACATTGGCCGGGCCTGACAGCCGGCAGAACGGATAGGCGGCCGCCGCTTCCGGATTGAGCGCCACGTCAGCCGCCATTTCGCCGTCGTATTCGAAGTCGACGCGGCGCTGATCGAGAATCCTCACCGCGCCTTGCACGTGCGCGGAGCGCTCGCCGGGCGGATGGCCGAAGGTGGAAAACGCGAGCAGCGCGAGCCGCGGCTCATAGCCGAGCCGGCGTGCGACGCCGGCGGCCTCGACCGCGATATCGGCGAGCACCTCCGAACTGGGCATTTCGGTGACCGCGGTGTCGGCGACCAGAACGGTGCGGCCGCGCGCCAGCACCATCGACACGCCGATGACGCGGTGGCCGGGCTTGGGATCGATGCAGCGGCGCACGTCCTCCAGCGCCACGGAAAAATTGCGGGTGACGCCGGTGATCATTGCATCGGCGTCGTCAAGCGCGACCATGCAGGCGGCGAAATGATTGCGGTCCTGGTTGATCAGCCGCTGGCAGTCACGAAACAGAAAGCCTTGGCGCTGCAGGCGTTCATAAAGGTAATTGGCGTAGAGCGTGTTGCGCTTGGAGAGCGCAGCGTTGATGATCTCGATGCCGCCGCCGAGGTCGACGCCAAGATTTTGCGCGGTCTCCCGGATCGGCGCCTCGCGGCCAACCAAAAACGCGGTGCCGAGCCCCTGATGCACGAAGCTCGCAGCGGCGCGGATCACCTGCTCCTCCTCGCCTTCGGCGAAGACGACGCGCTTGGGCGCGCGACGCAGGCGCTCGAACACGCGCTGCAACACGCCGGCGACCGGATCGCGGCGCGTCTGGAGCTGCGAGCGGTAGGAATCCATGTTGGCGATCGGTTTCCTCGCGACCCCGGTGTCCATGGCGGCTTTGGCGACCGCCGGCGGCACCGCGGAGATCAGCCGCGGATCGAACGGCACCGGAATGATGTAGTCGGGGCCGTATTTCGGGCGCGTGCCATAGGCGGCGGCGACTTCGTCGGGCACGTCCTCGCGGGCGAGCTTGGCCAACGCATGCGCGGCGGCGATCTTCATCTCCATGTTGATGGTGGTGGCGCGCACATCGAGCGCGCCGCGAAAAATATAGGGGAAGCCGAGCACGTTGTTGATCTGGTTCGGATAGTCGGAGCGCCCCGTTGCCATGATGGCGTCGTCGCGGACCTCGGCCACTTCCTCCACGGTGATTTCCGGATCGGGATTGGCCATGGCGAAGATGATCGGCTTGGCCGCCATCGATTTCACCATCGCCTTGCTTACCGCGCCTTTGGCGGAAAGGCCGAAAAACACATCGCAGCCTTCAAGCGCGTCGTCGAGCGTGCGCGCCGAGGTCTTGGCCGCGTAGCCCGACTTCCACTGGTTCATGCCTTCCTTGCGGCCCTGGTAGATCACACCCTTGGTGTCGCACAGGATGAGATTGCCGGGAGCAAAGCCGATCGATTTCAGCAGCTCGAGGCAGGCAATGCCGGCGGCGCCGGCGCCGTTGCAGACGAGCTTGGTCTCCTTGATGTCGCGGCCGGTCAAATCGAGCGCGTTGAGCAGACCGGCGGCGGCGATGATCGCGGTGCCGTGCTGGTCATCGTGGAACACCGGGATATCGAGCAGCGTGCGCAGCTTCTCCTCGATGATGAAACATTCCGGCGCCTTGATGTCTTCGAGATTGATGCCGCCCCAGCCCTTGCCGAGGAATTTCACGCAATTGATGAATTCGTCGGGGTCCTCGGTCGAGACTTCGAGATCGATGGAATCGATGTCGGCGAAGCGCTTGAACAGGACCGCCTTGCCTTCCATCACGGGCTTGGCCGCAAGCGCGCCGCGATTGCCGAGTCCGAGGATGGCGGTGCCGTTGGTGATGACCGCGACGAAATTGCCCTTGGTGGTGTAGTCATAGGCAAGCCCCTCGTCGCCGGCGATCGCCAACACGGGAACGGCGACGCCCGGCGAATAGGCGAGCGAGAGATCGCGCTGGGTCGCCATCGGTTTGGTGGCGACCACTTCGAGCTTGCCGGGGCGACCCTGGCTGTGGAACTGCAACGCTTCCTGATCGGTGAAAGTCGGACGGTTGCCGCGGCCGTTCGATTTGACGGGCATTTAAACTCCTAACATGCGGTCATTAACCGGTGTGGCGACGTTAGCGGAAGGGGTGGCAGCGACTCAAGGGCGCGTGGATGCTAACTTAAGGGCCGCAAGAGCGACATCGTGGCCGGTTGCAACCAAAGGGGGCAAGAGGTATTCGATGGATTGTCGGATGCGGCGCCAAGCCCATCAGATAATGGAGAAATAATGATACGGTTCCTGTCCCGCTTTCTCGGGATCATACTGCTTGCGATGGCCTTTATCTTCATCGTCTATGACGGGATGAAGTCGATCGCCGATCATATGTTCTATGCCACCAGGATCGAGCAGTTCTGGATCGAAGTGAACGGCCGAAGCCTGCAGATGTTCCAGGAGATCGTCGAGCAATATACGGCCTCGGCCATCTGGCAATGGGTGATCGTGCCGCTGCTGGATCAGCCGATCGCTGTCGTTTTCGGAGTGCTCAGCGTGCTGCTGATCCTGGCGGGCCGCAAAAAGAAGCCGTTGATCGGTTACGTGCGCGATTGATGGTCTTGAACATGACCTGATCCGAAAAGCGGCGCCACTTTTCAGGATCATGCTCGACTATTTCGCGACCGCGTCGATACCGGCGCGCGCCACCTGGGTGTCCTGGGTCGAAAGAACTCCCGAGACTCCGATTGCACCGACGATCTTGCCATCGATCGTGATGGGCATGCCGCCTTCGAGCGGAACCACATCCTTGAGGGCGAGGTAGCGCAAGCCGCCTCCTCCGGCGGAAATCACCTCGTCGAGCAGCTTGGTCGGGCGTTTGAATTGCAACGCGGTGCGGGCCTTGCCCTCGGCGGTGGAGATCGCGCCGAGCTGGGCATCGTCGCGGCGATGCAGCATCACGACGTTGCCGCCGCTGTCGAGAATGACGATGACGACCGGCCATTTATTCTTCTCGGCTTCGGCCTCGGCGGCGGCCATGATCTGCTTGGCGGCATCGAGCGTGATCGGCATGCCATAGGGCGGAGGGGCGATCTGGGTCGGTGCCGGCGCGGGTGCTTGCGGAGGGGCCTGCGCGCTCGCAGGGTTCAGCGTCAGCGGCACACTCGTCATGGAAACGAAGAGCGCAATCGCGCTCACGATAGCCTTACGTCTGCTCATGAGGCCCCCGCATCTTTTCAGCCAGATGGCGCCAGCATAGGGCGCACGCGTTCGGCCGTGAAGCCAATCATCGTGCATCATCGCTGGAATTTGACCGCCGGACGGCGTGTAAAAGTCGGCTCGCGCCCTATATAATGCGCGTCAAGCGCAGGAGATTCCCACATGTTCCTGTTCAAAAAATCATCCGACATGCCGACGTCGGCCAATGCATTGCCCGGCCGGTCCAACGCCATACCCACGGCGAAAGAGCATTTCATCAATCGCCATCCCCTGCAGGGGCCGTATCCGCAAGGGCTGGAAAAAGCCATGTTCGGAATGGGCTGCTTCTGGGGCGCCGAGCGCAAATTCTGGGAGCTCGGCGACGGCGTCTATGTCACCGCCGTCGGTTACGCGGCCGGGATCACCCCCAATCCGACCTATCAAGAAGTCTGCACCGGCCGCACCGGCCATAACGAAGTGGTGCTGGTGGTGTTCGATCCGAAGAAGATCCCTTACGAGAAGCTGCTCAAGACATTCTGGGAGAACCACGACCCGACGCAGGGCATGCGGCAGGGCAACGATGTCGGCACGCAATATCGTTCCGGCATCTATGTCTACTCGCCGGAGCAGCGCAAAGCCGCGGAGGCGTCGAAGACGACGTTCGCGAAGGCGCTGGCGGCCAAACGCTACGGCGCCATCACCACGGAAATTCTCGATGCGCCGGAGTTCTACTTCGCCGAGGATTACCACCAGCAATATCTCGCCAAAAATCCAGGCGGCTATTGCGGCCTGGGCGGAACCGGCGTGTCATGTCCGATCGGCATAGCGGTGCCGGCGCAATAACCCGATTCATCGCGCAAGGAACGGAAAGCCGGCGCGGTGTTTCGGCCGCGCCGGTCGTAAAGCCTTCCTTAACCAAGCTTGAAATGTTTTTTAACCATAAAAGGGCTTAATCGCGCTGAACTTTCTGTTGGTTGGTGGGAAGCTTCAGATGCGGTCAAGCCGTTTGCTTATTTTGGCGTCAGTCGGATTCATGGTCGGTGCGTGCTCGACGCAGCCGCCCTGGGTCGCGGAGGCTGAAACGCCAGCGACCACTCCAAAACAACCGGTGCATTCGACGCGCCCGCCTACGGTGAGCGCGCCGCGCGTGGCGACGACGCAGGAACATTCCTATCGACTCGATGCGGGCGACCGGGTCCGCGTCATCGTGTCCGGGCAGGACAGTCTGAGCAACGCCTACGATGTCGACACCACCGGCTCGATCGCGATCCCCACGGTTGGCGCGGTGCCGGCACGCGGGCTCAACACCGTGCAGCTTTCGAGCGCGATCGCCCGGCGCCTGAAACAGGCAAACGTGCGCGATCCGCAAGTGGCGGTGCAGGTTGAAACCTATCGTCCGTTCTCAATTCGCGGCGACGTCGCCAATCCCGGGCAATATCCCTACGTCAATAACATGACGACGGAAACGGCGATCGCGATCGCCGGCGGGTTGAAATCGCACGCCGACAAGAAAAGCGTGACGATCAGCAACGGCGATCCGGATGCGGCGCCGAGCGCATCACCGCCCGACAGTGCGGTCCATCCCGGCGACACCGTCACGGTGACGGAAGAGCAATAACCTTCAAGCCATGTGTTTCTTGAGGAAGGCCTGCGCGCGCTCCCAGGCGAGGGTCGCGCTCGGCTGATGGAAGCTTCCGCGTTCGTCGCAATGGAAGCCGTGGCCGGCACCCTTGTAGACGTAGATCTCGCATTCGGGACGTTTCTGCTTGATGATTTCCACGTCGGTCATCGGGATGCTTTGATCATTCTCGCCGAAATGCATCTGCACCGGGCATTTCGGACGCTCGTCCGCAAAGGCGACGATGCGGCCGCCGTAATAGGCGATGGCGCATTTCCATCCCGAGAGCCGCGCCGCGGAGAGAAACGCGATCGTACCGCCCATGCAGAAGCCGACGATGGCGATCGGGCCTACGGACTGGATCTCCTTGAGCGCGGCATCGGTGTCGCGCAGCATGGCATCCCAGTCGGGCTTGGCGATGTAGCTGCGTGCCTTCTCGATCTCGGCCGGCGAATAGCCGCTCTCGAAATTGCGCGTCATGCGATCGAACAAAGCCGGAGCGACGGCAACATAGCCGTCGCCGGCGAAGCGGTCGCAGACCGCGCGGATGTGATGGTTGACGCCGAAAATCTCCTGCACCACGACCATGCCGCCCTTCGCCTTGCCCTGCGGGTCGGCGCGGTAGGCGCCGAGCGAATGCTTGTCGGTGGTGGTGAGGGTGAACTGCTTGCCCAAAGGAACCTCCCAGTTTCTGTCAATCGATGACGCAAAAGGCCTGTCGCGTCCGTGCGGTTTCTAGCATCTCTGTTTGCGTACGGGGAGAGGGAGGGCTTAGGCGAACGCCTGCGCCAGCAGCTTATACGAGCGCCGGCGCGCGGCATGGTCGAACACCATGGTGGTGACCATCAGCTCATCGGCCTGCGTCGCCGTGATAAGCGGGTGCAGCCGTGCCTTCACCGTCGCCGGTGAGCCGACCGTCAGCCGGCTGCGGTTCTGCGCAATACGCGCTTTGTCGATGGGCGAATAATCGTACTTGGCGGCATCCTCCGGCGAGGCGAGCGGCAGGTACTCGCCCTTGGCGCGCCGCACGAAATTGAGCTCCACCGTGGTGGCGAGCCGTTCGGCCTCCGCGTCCGTATCGGCGCACACCACGTGCGTCGCCAGGATCGCGTAAGGCTCGGCGTGCGCGGCCGAGGGGCGGAAATTGTCGCGGTAAAGCTTCATCGCCTCCACCGCGTCGAAGGTCGCGAAGTGATGCGCGAAGGCAAAGGCCGCGCCGATCTGTCCGGCCAATTGCGCCGAATAATCCGAGGAGCCCAGGAGATAGATCGGCGGCAGCTTCACCTCCGACGGCATCGCGCACACATTGTGAAACGGATGGCCTGCCGGAAAGCCGCGCGTCTCCAGCAGCATCAGCTCCTGGAAGCGTTCGAGGAAGTCGTCCTCCTCGCTGATGCCTTGCCGCCGCCGCAACATGTAAGAGGTCGCCGGGTCGGTGCCGGGCGCTCGCCCGAGGCCGAGATCAATGCGGCCGGGATACAGCGCCTCCAGCACCTTGAAACGTTCCGCCACCATCAGCGGCGCGTGGTTGGGCAGCATCACGCCGCCGGAGCCGACGCGGATGCGCTCCGTCACCGCGGCGATCTGCCCGATCATGATCTCCGGCGCCGAGCTGGCGATATTGGGCAGGTTGTGATGCTCGGCCACCCAGTAGCGTGTGTAGCCGAGACGATCGGCCAGCCGCGCCAGGTCGAGCGAGTTGTGCAGCGCCTGCGCGGCC
>DATJVR010000072.1:0-30324 GCA_035501735.1 Xanthobacteraceae bacterium
GTCGTCCGGGCTGATGAGCTTCCTGAAGATCGGCGACCGCGCGGCCGGCGCGATCAAGAGCGGCGGCACCACGCGCCGGGCTGCGAAGATGGTGATCGTCGACGCCGACCATCCGGACATCGAGACCTATATCGACTGGAAGGTGACGGAGGAGCGGAAAGTCGCCGCCCTCGTCACTGGCTCGAAGCTGAACCAGAAGCACCTGAAGGCGATCCTGAAGGCCTGCGTCAACTGCGAGGGCTCGGGCGACGACTGCTTCGACCCCGAAAAAAACCCGGCGCTGCGGCGTGAGATCAAGTTCGCACGCCGTGCGATGGTCGCCGACCAGGCGATCCGGCAGATCATCCAGTTCGCCAAGCAAGGTTACAAGGACATCGAGCTGCCGATCTACGACACCGACTGGGATTCGGAGGCCTACCTCACGGTGTCCGGCCAGAACTCCAACAACTCGGTTCGCGTCACCGACGAGTTCCTCAAGGCGGTGGAATCCGACGCCGAGTGGGATTTGAACTGGCGCACGGGAAAACGCGGCATCGCGAAGACGGTGCGGGCGCGTGACCTGTGGGAGAAGATCGGCCAGGCCGCGTGGGCGTCGGCCGATCCCGGCCTGCAGTATCACACCACGATCAACGACTGGCACACCTGCACGGCCTCGGGCGCGATCCGCGCCTCCAATCCCTGCTCGGAATACATGTTCCTCGACGACACCGCCTGCAATCTGGCGTCGATGAACCTGCTCGCGTTCCACGACGAGAAGACGCACGCGTTCGACATCGAAGGCTACGAGCACGCGGTGCGCCTCTGGACCATCGTGCTGGAAATCTCGGTGCTGATGGCGCAGTTCCCGTCCAAGCAGATCGCGCAGCTGTCGTACGAATACCGCACGCTCGGCCTCGGCTACGCCAACGTCGGCGGGCTCTTGATGTCGATCGCGACGCCCTACGACAGCGCGGCGGGGCGCGCGATCTGCGGCGCGCTCAGCGCGATCATGACCGGCATCAGCTACGCCACCTCGGCCGAGATGGCCAAGGAGCTCGGCGCCTTCCCCGGCTACAAGAAGAACCGCGACCACATGCTGCGGGTGATGCGCAACCATCGCCGCGCGGCCTATGGCGAGAAGACCGGTTACGAGAAGATGGCGACGCCGCCGGTGCGGCTCGACCATGCCTCCTGCCAAATCCTGGGCGACAATGGCAAGAAGCTGATCGAGCACGCCAAGCGCGCGTGGGACCGCGCGCTCGCGCTCGGCGAGGCGCACGGCTACCGCAATGCGCAGGCGAGCGTGATCGCGCCGACCGGCACGATCGGGCTCGTGATGGATTGCGACACCACCGGGATCGAGCCCGATTTCGCGCTGGTGAAGTTCAAGAAGCTCGCCGGCGGCGGCTATTTCAAGATCATCAACCGCGCGGTGCCGGAAGCCTTGCGCGTGCTCGGCTATCGCGAAAGCGAAATCGCCGAGATCGAGGCTTACGCCGTCGGTCACGGCACGCTGGCGCAGGCGCCGGGCATCAACCACACCACGCTGAAGACCAAGGGCTTCACCGAAGAGGCGATCGAGAAGGTCGAGAAGGCGCTGCCGACCGCGTTCGACATCAAGTTCGCGTTCAACAAGTGGACGCTGGGCGAGGATTTCCTGCGCGAGACGCTCGGCATTGCGGCCGACGCGCTGGCTCAGCCTTCGTTCGACCTGCTGACGCACCTGGGCTTCACCAAGCGCGAGATCGAGGCGGCGAACGTGCACGTGTGCGGCGCCATGACGGTGGAAGGCGCGCCGCATTTGAAGCCCGAGCACTATCCGGTGTTCGACTGCGCCAATCCGTGCGGGCGCACCGGCAAGCGCTATCTCTCGGTCGAGAGCCATATCCGCATGATGGCGGCGGCGCAGCCGTTCATCTCGGGCGCGATCTCGAAGACCATCAACATGCCGAACGACGCGACCGTCGAGGACTGCAAGGCGGCGTATCTGCTGTCGTGGAAGCTCGGCCTCAAGGCCAACGCGCTCTACCGTGACGGCTCAAAGCTCAGCCAGCCGCTGCAAAGCCAGCTGATCGCCGACGAGGAGGAGGACGAAACCGTCGAGGCCTTCCTCGAGAAGCCGGCGGCGGCGCGCGCGGCGGCCGCGGCCGAGAAGGTGGTGGAGAAGATCGTCGAGCGCATCACGGTGCTGCGCGAGCGCGAGCGGCTGCCCGAGCGGCGCAAGGGCTATACGCAGAAGGCCGTGGTCGGCGGGCACAAGGTCTATCTGCGCACCGGCGAATACGAGGACGGCCGGCTTGGCGAAATCTTCATCGACATGCACAAGGAGGGCGCCGCGCTGCGGTCGCTGCTCAACAACTTCGCCATCGCGATCTCGCTCGGCCTGCAGTACGGCGTGCCGCTCGACGAATATGTCGATGCCTTCACGTTCACCCGCTTCGAGCCGCAAGGGCCGGTGCAGGGCAACGACTCGATCAAATACGCCACCTCGATCCTCGACTACGTGTTCCGCGAGCTGGCGATCTCGTACCTCTCGCGCTTCGATCTCGCGCATGTGGAGCCGAGCGAAGGCGGCTTCGACCAGCTCGGGCGCGGGGTCGAGGAAGGCAAGCCCGTGGGCGGCGGCCCGGCGTCGAAATACGTCTCCAAGGGGCTCACACGGTCCAGGACCGACAAGCTGTCGGTGGTGAGTGGCGGTGTTTCACCCTCCCCTGCTTCTCCTGTTCCCTCCCCCCTTGCGGGTGAGGGTCAGGGAGGGGGGTCGGGCAAGGTCACGGCCCTGCGCTCAACGCCCGTTCGTGCCGAAGTTTCCGGCACGGCGGCGCTCAAGGCCGAGCCCGAGCTGAAGCTGTCGCCCGCGCAGGCGCTCGAAGCGCTGGCGCAGACCGACGCGCGTGCGCACGCCAAGACGGCGGCGGCGGAGAAACGTGCGGAGGCGCGCGCCAAGGGCTACGAAGGCGAAGCCTGCGGCGAGTGCGGCAACTTCACGCTGGTGCGCAACGGCACCTGCCTGAAGTGCGACACCTGCGGCAGTACGACGGGGTGTAGCTAAAGGCGCATCATGAACAAACTACTGGATACCAGTAGTCTGCTGTGCTAGAGTTCGAATGGGATGACGCCAAGGCCCGCGCCAATGCGCGCAAGCATGGCGTCACCTTCGAGCGTGCGAAACTCGCTTTCAAAGACCCGTTTGCGATCGCCGCACTCGACGACCGTGAAGACTATGGCGAGGAGCGATTTGTTCTTTTGGGCCTGGCCGATGGACCGCTTCTCTTCGTAGCGTACACCGAGCGCGGCGACCGGCTGCGCATTATTTCAGCCCGGCGAGCGACGCGACATGAGCAGGACATCTACGAACGGGAAAACAAGAAAACACGGCGATCGCCGCCGCGCGATGACTGACGGGCAAGTTTTGGCCGCCGCGCTCGGCGATCCGGATGCAAGACCGCTGACGCGGCATGATTTCGCGCGCATGAAGAAAGTGCCGCGCGCGAAAATTATTCGACGCGCGCTTGGCCTCAGCCAGGAGGAGTTCGCCGCTCGATATCGTATTCCGCTCGGCACGCTGCGGGATTGGGAACAGGGGCGCAGCGTGCCGGATCGAACCGCCAGCGCTTATCTCGAAGTCATCGCCGCCGAGCCGAAAGCAGCGGCGCGTGCGCATGTACGGGCCGGCGCGGCATGAGCACGGCGGGAGTGTCGTAAGCCTATCGTGTCATGCGCCAGCTTGACCCGCGCATCCACGTTTTTTTGACGGACGCGCCTAAGGCAAAACGTGGATGGCCGGTACACAAGGCCGGCCATAGCGGAAAAAGGATACGCAACGGCAGGTGCCTGAAGTGCGACCCGTGCGGCAGCGCCACGGGGTGTTCGTAAGCTCGGTTACGTGTTGAGTCCCGTGCTCAGGTGTTCCTTCAAAACTTGCGACACCTAGAGCACGGTTTGGGTACAGTTCAGTTAGGGGACCCATCAAAAAAGGGCGGCTTAAGCCGCCCTTTTTTCAGACATCTAAATGGACAAACTAACTTTCGCTACGTTCCGCATTTTCCGAATTTTGCTGCCGGGAATTCGCCGTAACAGAACGATTTGCATCCTCATTCGATCTCGTTAGCCACTGCGGTAGTTCTCTCGCTCTTTGGGACGCAGTATCGACCTGACGACTGAGCCAACCCGACTCCAATTTAACATTCTGTGCCATGGCTACCTCCTTCGACTTCCAATTGCACGACGAGTTAATTACAATTTGATTCGCGAATCTTGAGACTATTAAAGCGGTTAGTTGAGTTAAGAACAACAGAAAAAGATTAATCAAGTATTATCAAAGCAATCTCGAAGTTCATGACGGTATCACGGATACCTTATCCAGAACTCATCTTCGGATTGGTTGGCCCCGTCGGGGTGAACCTCGACATGATTTCTGAGGTTCTATCTTCCGAACTGCATCAGCAAAGTTATTCAGCAAGCTTGATTCGGGTGACCTCAATTATGAGGGACGTGCCGTCAACAATCGAAATAATTCCTGAGCCATACGTGGAAAGCATCATATCGAGAATAAAATACGCAGATGACATTTGCGAACAGTTGAAACGTCAGGACGCACTCGCCGCAATTACAATCAGCGCAATTCGAGCAGAACGCGATAGCCGAAACAGAGAACGGGCAAGATTAGAAAATCGTGAAATTGTCGACAAGGAAGCTGAAGCTCCGCTATCTGCGCATGCGTTTATCGTTCGCCAATTCAAGCGTCCCGGTGAAATACAACTAATGCGCCAAGTCTACGGAAAGTTATTCTTCCAGATTTCTGCATATAGTTCTCCTGACGAGCGCGAAGCGCTTTTGCGCAACAAGATAAAGGAATCGCATTTCGGCGCGATTGAAGAGAGTACTGCCAGAAGCCAAGCGATCGAGCTAATTGCAGTCGACTATTCCGAATCGGGCCATCAATATGGGCAAAAAATCCGAGAGACGTTTCCGTTGGCTGATGTATTTGTAGACGGTGTTAACCGCAAGAATTGCGAAATCATGATCCGACGGTTTGTAAATTTGATTTTCGGCGACAACTCGATCACGCCAGACCACAACGAATACGGTATGTACTTGGCAAAATCAGCTGCCCTTAGGTCCGGCGATCTGTCCAGGCAAGTAGGCGCTGCTATTTTCCGCGCCACTGGAGAAGTTATTTCACTCGGATGCAACGAGGTGCCGAAATATCCTGGAGGAACGTATTGGTGCAACGACTCAACAGACGGACGCGACTTTGCTCTTGGCGGCGATCAAAACGAAAAAATCAAAAAAGAAATTCTCTACGAACTAATCGAAATACTGTTTAGAAGAAGAGGGTTTGCCCAAGAGCTTGAAAAGCTTGGCGCTCCACGAAAAATAATGGCCGCCCTACTCAAAGACGAAAAAGATGGCGTTCGAGATTCAAAGTTGATGGATATCCTCGAATTCGGCCGTGTAATTCATGCTGAAATGTCCGCGATTGCGGATGCTGCGAGGCTTGGTTTGCCGACACTTGGCTCTACACTGTATTGCACAACGTTCCCCTGCCACATATGCGCGAAACACATTGTTGCCGCAGGGTTGGACCAGGTCGTTTTCTTGGAGCCATACCCAAAAAGCTACGCAAAAGAGTTGCACTCCGACTCAATTGAAGTTGAAGGAAGCGAAGTTGTGACGAAGGTCAAATTCGTCCCTTTCATGGGAATTTCGCCATTCCGGTATAGAGACTTTTTCGAAAAAGGAAGACGCAAAGACAAGGATGGGAACGTAATTAGGTGGCAAGTAGCAGTCGGCACTCCAATCGTGGAAATTTATCACCCTGCATATATCGTTCTTGAAACGATTGTGGCCTCCAAACTCAAGGGCGATTTGGCAGCCGTATTCGAAAAACATAGGAAAAGCGCGTAGGATGGTTGAGCGCAGCGCATCGCCGCCGGCTTGATCGTCGACCGCGCCGGCCGCGCGCTCGTGGTGCGCAAGCGCGGCACCAAAACCTTTATGCAGGCCGGCGGCAAGTAAGCTCCACCTCATCCTGAGGAGCGCGAGCGGAGCGAAGCGCGTCTCGAAGGATGAGGCGACCCGAGCGATGGCCTCATGGTTCGAGACGCCCGCCTTCGCCCATCGGACTGCGGCGGGCTCCTCACCATGAGGCCGAAGGACCGTAGGGTGGAATAGCGCCAGCGTATTCCGCCAATCGCCTTTTCCACGGCGCAATACGCTTCGCTATTGCGCCCTACGTGCTAATAATTAGGATCGCATCATGTTCAAGAATTTTCCTCAATCTGAACTCTCGATAGTTGCCGCTGACGGCACCATTCGTCACAAAGTCAAAGGTATAATCGACAGCAAACTCGCGACGATTCCTGACCCCAATGTTGTCATTCACACAGGTGACGAGATTCGCCGCATATTGCCCAATGGAACTGAGGAGGTTTTCGAGGTGCTCGATCCCGTCTTTTATCAAAAGATGCACGGAGTACCCGCACATTTTCAGGTAAAGATTCGGCGGAAAGGAGAATTTCCAAAAGGGACAGGGGGCAATTTCACCATCCATATAAGTGGTCCCAACGCTCGAGTAAATATTTCTTCAACTGACAACTCCCACAATATCGTGGCTAATCGAAGCGTTTTCGGAGACCTCAAAACTGCAATTGAAAAGAGCGTTCCTGTTGAGGAGCACGGCAAGCTGCTGACAGCGATCGAAAGAATGGAAAGAGGCGTAGGAAATCGTCCAGCGCTTTTGCAGGCCTATCAAGATTTCATGTCATCCGCCGCGAACCATATGACGGTCATTGCTCCGTTCCTGCCCGCACTCACAAAGCTATTGAGCCCGTAGGATAGGTTGAGGACCGTAGGGCGGAATAGCGCCAGCGTATTCCGCCAATCGCCTTTTCCACGGCGCAATACGCTTCGCTATTGCGCCCTACGTGCTTCGCTTCGCTCAGCCCCTTACATGCTGAGTTCCCGCTTACGCGGGAATGAGCGGATTGGGTGAACCTGCATGCGATGACCGCTCGTCCCCGCGAAAGCGGGGACCCAGGGCGACAATTTCCGAAGGTCGCTTCTGGATTCCCGCTTGCGCGGGAATGAGCGGAGTTTCTACGTGTTCAGATCCTCGAATAAATCGCGCCAAGTCGGATTCGTTTGCTCGATCAGCTGCAATTTCCAGGCGCGATTCCATTTCTTGAGCTGACGCTCGCGCGTGAACGCCGACTCGCGAGTTTCATGAGCCTCGTGCCAGACCAGCGTTTTCACACCGTATCTGCGGGTAAATCCCGGCACCGCATTTGTTCGGTGCTCCCAAACTCGCCGCGCGAGGTTGTCGGTCATGCCCACGTAGAGCGTGCCATTCCGTTTGCTGGCAAGGATGTACACGTAGAAATGCATCGGGCTGGTCTCGTGGCACAAAATACCCGCTCATGCCCGCGGAAGCGGGCATCCCGCTACAATAGCAGCCGCGTTAGCCAAATCTGGACCCCTGCTTACGCGGGAATGAGCGGATTGGGTGAACCTGCATGCGATGACCGCTCGTCCCCGCGAAAGCGGGGACCCAGGGCGACAATTTCCGAAGGTCGCTTCTGGATTCCCGCTTGCGCGGGAATGAGCGGGATTTCTACGTGTTCAGATCCTCGACCCCTCATCACAAAAATTCATCGCGCTCCTTTGTAACCGCCGCCGCGCCCGGACGAACTTGGCACGGCCGCTCTTTGCGCCCGCCCGCCAATCCCGGCCGGCGATTGTCCGAAGGTTTCCATGAAACTCGGCCTGCTGTTTCTGCTTTTCGTTTTTTTCGCCTTGCTGCCCGCGCGGGCGGAAACGATCGACATGTTCGACGATCACGGCGGGCGCGCGGGCCTCGCGATTCGTGCCATTTTTCGTTTGCCCGCCCGCTACGGAAAAATGCTAACAAGCGGCATGGCCAAACCACCCCCGATCTCGAAACAAGCCATGCGCGAGGAAACCGAGCGGCTGATCAAGGAGGCCGTGGAGAAGAAGGGCCTCACCGTCACGCAAGGCGACACGCGCATCGAGGCCGTGTGCGGCAAGTGCGGCGCGCCCAATCGCGTCAAGGCGCCCATGGGCCAGACCCGCGTCGAATTCAAGTGCAAGGAATGCGGGCACAAGCAGAAGACGCTGTGACCCTAAATGCGCGGGCCGTTCACGACTCGCGCGGGGCCGTCCCATCGGTCCGCCGTTCGTCGACGGCCGCGGTGTAGGCGACCCTGCAGGCCTTGCATTCGTAGCTGCGCAGCTCCGGCAAGCCTCCCACCCGCGGCACGGAGCGGACGAAGGTCATCGGCTTGCCGCAGTTCGGGCAAAGCGGGGCGGTCAAGCGGGCGTGAGCGTCCATGCGCCTTCATGGCGCCAATCGTGACGGCGGGCGTTGATCCAGATCATCCGCGCGCGCAATCGATGCGGTTGGTTAATGCCGCCCGGCGCGATTTGATCCGGATCAATGCCGGCCAGGCGTATGAGACTTTATTCATGGCGTCGAAGGAGATCGTCATGCGCCTGATCACGGGACTCGTCGTATTCGTGCTCCTGCTCATCCTTGTGCTGGTGGCGCTGCCGCGCGGCGCTGCCCGCGGCGCGCCACAGCCGCCGCTTGCCCCCTACGCGGACCAGCAGACGGGCGTGCCGGAGCGGGCGGCTACTCCTCCGGCTCGGTGGTGAAGAACAGCGGATAGCCTTTCTGCTTGCCGAGCTCGGTGCCTTCCTTGGCCTTGGTCTCGGCCACATCGCGGGTATAGACCGCGATCACGCAGGAGCCGCGCTGATGGGCGGTCATCATCACGCGGTAGGCGTGCTCCTGGTTCATACGGAATACGGCCTTCAGCACCTGCACGACGAATTCGCGCGGGGTGAAATCGTCATTGAGCAAGATGACCTTGTAGAGCTTCGGCCGCTCGGTCTTGGTCTTGATCCTGGTTTTGGGTTTGACGACGGTGCCGGACATGGTCGAAGAATAGCACGAATACGACGGATCGCGCGCGGCGAGCCTGAAGGAGAATTGATCATCGGACGCGATACGCTTTACTCTTGCGGACCGCAACGCCAGTCGGCATCGTCAATTTCGGATATTGCAAGGAGGCAGCCATGACCGCGTTCAACGCCGTGCGATTTCGGGTGAAGCCCGGACAGGACCAGGCATTCCTCGATGCGCACAA
The DNA here is from genome assembly GCA_035501735.1 of Xanthobacteraceae bacterium. Lineage (GTDB taxonomy): Bacteria > Pseudomonadota > Alphaproteobacteria > Rhizobiales > Xanthobacteraceae > PNAI01. The sequence goes on from DATJVR010000072.1 coordinate 9,150, forward strand.
AAAGATCCAAGCCGATTGGCCCGGCCTGCGCCACGTCAACATGGTCAAGACCGGCGACCGCAACTACTGCATCATCGCCGAATGGGACAGCATGGATGCGCTCGCCAACGCGCGGCCGCACATGATCAAGACGCTCGACACCTTCCGGCACATGCTGGAGGACCTCGGTGGAGGCCTCGGCGTCACCGATCCGGTCTCCGGGCCGGTGGTGCTAGCGTTGAAATAGGCCGCCGCTACTCCACGCTGACGATCACGATCGAAATATTGTCCGCACCGCCGGCGCGCATGGCGCGGTCGAACAGCTGTGTCACGGCGTCGAAATCGGGCAGTCGCAGGCACTCCGCGATCGCCTCCTCGTCGAGCATGTCGGTCAGCCCGTCGCTGCACAGGAGAAAGCGCGCGCCAGGGCCGAGTTTCAACTCGCCGACATGCGGCAGGATGCCGGAGCGCATCACCGAGCCGCCGAGCGATTGGGTGATCAACCCGCTGCGCGGGCCAGGCGGGGTGTCGTCGATGCTCAATTGGCCGAGCGTACCGTTTTCAAAATCGTAGAGCCGGCTGTCGCCGACGTTGAACCACACGAGACGCGGCGCCAGCACGAGGCCCACCACGGTCGTCCCCATGCCGAGCAGGTCCTGGTCGGCAGCCATGGCGCTGTACAGCTCTGTGTCAATGGCCTGCAGCGTCTCGGTTGCGGCGCGCGCGTCGAGCAGGTGCTCGGGCTCGGCCGCCAGCCGCCGCGCCGCATAGCGGCTCGCCACCTCTCCGGCGTTATGACCGCCCATGCCGTCGGCGACGGCGCAGACGAGCGGCGCCGAAAGGTCATGCCGCGATTGTTCGGGTCCAGCCATGTCGACCACGGAAACCCAATCGCCGACGACGATCGTGTCCTCGTTCTGCGGGCGTATGCGGCCGCGGTGCGTGAAGGCGGTGACGTAAGCCAAAGCCGGCATTGCTTGTATGACTCACCTGGCGCGGTTGAATATTGCGACGTCCTTCTTATGATGAAGCGAACCTTGCGCCAAGCGCGCGATCGATCGTGGGGGCCGACAGCATGAACCGTAATACGCTCATCGTCATTATCGGCGCGCTGGTCGTCGTCGTCGCCGTGCTCGGATACATGCTCTACGACGTCAAGAAGGAACCTACCGGCGTGCAGATCAACGTCGGGCCGGGCGGCGTCAAGATCGAGCAGAAATAAGACCCGACGCACACGCCGCAATCGTCGGCCCGCCCTTTTCCGTCACGGCCTTGTCATCGGCCATTAAGGCTTCGTTGTCATTCCGCGTGCATGGTCTCCCCGTGCTTTGAGGGGAGTTGTGTGGCGTGAGTAGCTGTTGCGGATCAAGTTCGCCGTTGCTGCAGTTCTTGAAAAACCAGTCTCCCGACGCGCTTTTGCAGGCCAAGCTCAAGCCCAAAGATCCCACTGATCCGAAAACCTTGCTCGCGGCACCCAATCCATCTGATCCTGCGAACGCGTCGAACTCCGGCGATCGGCTCCGCACGCGCAAAACGCCCGGTACCGGATTGGTGCTCGATATCACGACCTGAGCCAGCAGAAATTCTCCTCAGATTGCCGATAGGTGTCCCAAGATCGGACACTCAGATTGGCGCTTTTGCCGCACAGCAGCGAAGATTTTGAATTGCGGCAGCTTTGAGGTAATTCCTTCGGTTGGCGGCAAACCGTCGCTGTCATGCAGCCTTACTTACTCTTGGCAGTGTTCATGAATGCGGTAAAATTGTTAACAAGTGTAAATATTTGCGAGGGAGTAACCGAATGATCACGCGTCGCAAGGCGATCGCCATGTTTCCGGCCGGCGTGCTGGCCGGATCGAGTTTCTTCAGGCTCGCTGAGGCAGAACCGGTCGTGCCCATCATCAGGGCCAATCCAAACGCGGCGCGAGAGATTATGGCGAAGATCGACCAAACCGGTCGGACACCGCACCAGGATGCCGCCAAAGCGCTGATCGACTCTTATATCCGGATCGCCAACCTCCGCATCTCTGCGGCCGATTCACGATCCAAGCTCAATACAAGACAGGACTTAAGAGACGCGCTCGAGCAGCAGGGCGCGATGCACACGGCGGTCAACATCGTCATCGACATGCGCAAAAAGACCGATGACATCATCGACTCCGAGAAGGACCCTTACGGTCGACGTTTGTCATCGCCGGACAAATCGAAGATCGCGTCGTCCATCATCATCAAGAACAACTCGATGAAGGAGATTCTCACCGATTTGTTGAGCGGTCCGCCGGGAGACTTCGATAACAGAAAAGTGGCGCCGACCAAGATCTACCAGCTTCATTCGATCTCCGAAGACCTGCTGAAGGCCGGCCGTGATTTGGCGACCTGGGGACCCGATACATTTTACGCCATGGCACGCGGCTACGCGACCTTCCAGTTCATCCGGTACTGCATCAGGGACAGTCAGGGCGGCTCCTCCTCGATACTGGCTCGCGCCTACACGATGAAGGTGATCGGCGAGTGCGAAAGCTATTTCGCGCTGCGGAGCGCTTCGCTGACGGCTGCCGCACCGGCGCAGACCGGAACGACCCCCACCACCACGCCGACGACCGGACAATTGAGCTGGACGGAACGGTACGAAGTCGAAAAAGACATGATCGACAAACGCTTTCCCAAGCAGATCTACCTCGGAAGCCAGATTGGGCGTGAAACCAGATGTGAAAGCACCGGCCGTCGCATCAAGAATTACTACGGTACGTTCACCCAGGAGTCGTCGTTCGATCGCGGTTTCAGAATGGATGACGTCGTGGCATCCGAATGCACGAACACGATCAACGACAAGGGCGCGAACGCCATGAACAATCTGCTGAGCGGCGCCACGAAATTTCCGACGCCGACGCAGGGCAGTCCCGACCATTTCAGGCAGGCGATGCACGATGTGGAAAAAGGGATCAATGATCATATCAAGTTTCTGAAGGCGCAACGGGACAAGGAAAATCCGCAAACTCCCGCGACGACAACGACCGCGCCGGCAGCAAGTGACGACGTGATCGCTGAATTCAGGACCATGCAACAAATGGCGGCGGCGCTGCGCGAGACGTTGGCGCTGACATAATCAACATTAACAGCCGGATACGAACGACGGCGCCGGGTTGCGCCGTCGTTCGCTTTTATGCGGCCGTCGCTAACCGGGATTCCTGGCGGTCACCTTCCAGGAACTGGAATCCATGTAGATGCCGCCGGCGCGCTGATATTTGGCAAGTTCCGCTTTCAGCGCCTCGGCGATCTCGTCGTGGCGTTGCTCCGCGAGCTTGCCGGCCTCACGATAAACCTCACCGGCCGGACCGATGGCAAGCTGGAAGGCCACAGCATCATCGAGATCCTTGCCGACAAAGACCTGCGCGTCCACCTGCTCGAATTCGATGTCCCTATAGCCCGCGATCTCAAGCTGCTTGGTCACGACGCCGGTGTCGGCCATTGAGAACGGTCCCGGTCCGCAGGTCTGGGCATTCTCGCCGGGCGGCGGCAGGAATTGCAGCACCACTTTCTTGGCATGACCGAGCCAAGGGTTGTCGTTGATCCCGCGCCAGACGATCATCGTCATGGTGCCGCCGCCTCTGAGACTCGCACGCATGTTGCGCAGGCCGGCCACCGGGTTCTCGAAAAACTGCGTGCCGAAGCGCGAGAAACAGAAGTCATGCACCGGTTTGAAGGGATAGGTCTGCACGTCGGCTTCGAGGAACGTGACATTCGTGACACCGGCGGCCTTGGCGTCCTTGCGGCCGTACTGCAGGAAACCATCGCAGCAATCGATGGCCAGCACTGAACCGCCGGGTCCTACCAGACGTGCAAGCTCGATTGCGGTATCGCCAAAGCCGCAACCGGCATCGACCGCCTTGTCGCCCTTGCTTACGCGAAGCGTGGGGAAAATCTTGGCGCTGTGCAGCGAGAGGCCATCGACGAGGATGTGCTTCCAGCGCACGAATTTTGGCACCAATACGCTGTTCCAGAATTCGACGTATTGGTTTTTTGGGTCTTGGGTTTTCGATTCCACGGCGACTTGAGCGTTACTCATGGCAGGCCTCGCGATTGCATTATAAAATACAATATTGCTCCTTCATGGTCAGCGCCACAAGCAAAATAGCCGCGATGGCGATTTCACTTTGCGCCACCCTGCTCTATTCTCGTCGTGAGACTTGAACATCGGAGGCCGACGTGGCGCGCGTGCGAATGATTCCACCCGATACGAGGGATGAAGAAGTCCAAAAAGTGTACCAGGGCGTCGTCAGGCAATGGGGCCGGGTGAGCAATTTCTCGCAGGTGCTCGCTCATCAGCCGGCCGCGCTGGCCGGCTGGATGCTGCCGAACGAGAGCATCCGGCTGAAGAACGTCAAGGCCGATCCGGAATACGTCAAGATTCAACAACTCGTCATCATCAAGACGTCGGCGCTCAACGCCAGCGCCTATTGCATGTCGCATAACGTGCCGTTGGGTAGGAAAATCGGGCTGTCGGACGCGCAGATCGCGGCGGCGCAAGGCGACGATTACATGAATTCGCCGGACCTCAGCGAGCGGGAAAAGGCGGCCGTGCGCTGGGCGGAGGCGGTCACCAAGATGACCGCGCGCGACGATGAGGCGGCGTTTGCGGCGATGAAGAAGCATTTCAGCGAAAAACAGATCGTCGAGCTGACGGTGTTTTGCGGCATGTGGAACTACTCCAACCGACTGTGCGAAGCGCTCCACGTCGACCTCGAGCGACCCGACAAACGCATCGAATTTCAAAAATGAGGTGGCCGGCATGCCTAACGATGCGCTGTGCGATCCCGTACAAATTTAGCTTGTTTGAATGGACGCCATGGAGCGATTTTTCGCTTATTTCAATTATCCTGCTCGGGAAGTCAAAATCACCGTACGAGTCGCAATGACCGCGATTTTAGCCTTGCAACAATGATTGCGTCCTCTCCGCCCGATAACGCCTCCGCGACAAGCCGCTCGCTGATCGATGAATTGATCGGCGCGGTGGCCAACGGAACCGCCCAGCACCGGCTGCGGGTGGTTCAGCGCATTACCGACCTCTTTGTTGCCGGCTCGCGCCATTACTCGCGCGAGCAAATCGCACTGTTCGACGATGTGCTGCAGCAGCTTGCCGTCGAGATCGAGGCAAAGGCGCGCGCCAAGCTCGCGTGCCGGTTTGCCGACATGGACACCGCTCCGCCCGGCCTGATTCGCGCGTTTGCGTTCGACGATGCGATCGAGGTGGCCGAACCCGTGCTGATCAATTCGCCGCAACTCAGCGATGCGGATCTGACGGAAAATGCCGCAACGAAAAGTCAGGATCACCTCTATGCCATCGCGCAGCGTCTGAGGCTGAGCGAAGAGGTGACGGACGTGCTGGTCGAGCGCGGCGACACCCGGGTCGTGCACACGGTCGCCGGCAATCGCGGCGCGCGGTTCTCGCTTGCAGGTTACGGCAAGCTGACGGCGCGCGCCCGTTACGACCGCAAGCTGACGCTCACCATCGCGCAGCGCAGCGACATCCCGCGGCAGTATTTTCTAAAGCTGCTCGAAAACGCCTCGGCGTCCGTGCGCGCGAAGCTGGTGGAGGCTAACCCGCAGATGGCCGCGACGATCCGCGACGCTGTCGGCAGGGTCGCCGTTGCATTGCAGGAGGAAACGCGCGCGGCGTCGCGTCATTACGCAATCGCATCGCGCAACGCGAACCGACGCTTCAATGGACAGGCGGTCAGCGAACGAAACGTCTATGCCCCGGCCGTGGCACAGGAATTTGAAAAAACCGTTCTCGCTCTTGCCAAGCTCGGGCGGTTCCCGGTCGATCTCGTGGAACGTGCTCTGCTCGATGAAGGCGAAGACATGGCGCTGCTGCTGGCCAGGGCCGCCGGCTGCACCTGGGTCACGGCGCGAAAGCTGCTCCAGATGAACGCCGCCAAACGCAAGCTAACACCGGACGAGCTGTCGCGCGCCTTTGAGCGATTCGAGCGGCTGAGCGTGGAAACGGCGCGGCGGGTGGTGAAATTTCACCAATGCCGCGTGCAACGCGCTGAAGGCGCGGCAAACGGCGCTGTGCGGGGTGCGAGCCCGCGCGCAAAAATGATCGCCAAGCTGAATTCGGCAAGCGCGGCGGCATTTCGCTGAACAGAACGCCGCCCTTCGACTTGTCGGTCCTCGGCGTCTCGACGAGCGTAATCACAACGGCTTCTTTGGGCACGTTGTAGTTCTTCACCATGGCATCGGTGATGTCCTTGCAAAGGCCGCGCTTTTGATCCTGCGTGCGGTTTCCGACGGCATATACGACGATTTCCGGCATATGGTTCTCCCGTGTGGTTCTCCCGTGCCTATTGCCGCATCTTACATCGCCCGGGACGCCGCGAAGAAGAGGCTGGTCAGCGCAGGGGAAAAATGCGCGCGGCTCAAAAGCCACGAAAAGAGAAACCTCGCCGGAGCGAGGTTTCTCTCGAACATTGAGATCGCAATCGCGTCAGCGATTCTGGCTGTGCTGGCCCGGGCGGTCTTGGCCGGGATGCTGGCTCTGCTGACCCGGCTTCTGACCGCCGCCGCCCTGCTGCTGACCGGGCTTCTGATTCCAGTCCGGGCGATTCTGCTGCTGCTGTTGCTGACCCGGTTTCTGGTTCTGATTTTGATTTTGCTGCTGGTCGCGATTCGGATTTTGCTGGTTCATGGCGTGACTCTCCTGCATGAAGCCTCCCTGCCATTACAAAAACGCAATAACACCGGTTTCGTTCCACGCAAGTGGTACAAAATCGTATTTCAGACGCGCTCGATCGTGGATTTAATTCTCTTTTATGCGATTTGTTGCAAACCAACCGTTACGTAATCATCGCAGCCGAGGATTCGTGCGCCGCGCGGGTCACACCTTCTTGTAGGCGCGATCGTGATAAAGCAGCGCGGGCCCCGGCAGGCCTGAACGAATCGCTTCGACCACGGCGAAATAGACGTCGTGCGAGGCCACGGTCTTCACTTCGGCAACGCGGCAGTCGAGCGCCACGACGGCGCTGGTCAGCACCGGCGAGCCGGTCTGCAGCGTCGTCCAGTCGCCGGAAGCGAAACGATCGGCGGCTTGCGCGCCGGTGCGGCCGGCGAACACATCCGCGATGTTTTCCTGGCCGGCACGCAGCGTGTTGACGCAAAGCACGCCGTTGTTGCGAAGAATCGGCGCACTGTTGCTTCGCCGGTTGAGGCAGACAAGCAGCGTCGGCGGCTGATCCGACACCGAGCAGACAGCGGTGGCGGTGAATCCGGTCTTTCCGGCAGGCCCGGCGGTGGTCACCACATGGACCGCGGCTCCGAGCCGGCTCATGGCCTCGCGAAATTGCGCCGCTTCGACGCTGACGATCCGCTCGGGCCGCGCCGCCTCGAAGGCGCTCGCCATGTCATCGTCGGCCTGTTGATCGATCCAACTCATGGCCGCAGTCTACCGGATTCCGCGCTTGGGAGGGAACCCGCTTCGGTTTCCGCATGTGCGTGGTTAATCCGAGCGGGCCGCGCCGATAAAGCGCCGTTGCCCGTAGGGTACCGCCCCTGCTAAAAATCAAATCGGGTTGCGAGCAATCGTTAAAGTCAAAATTCACCGGCATTGCGGGCGAATGCCAACCGGTCTTTCGGGCGCATGGAATATTTCGTTCAGCAGCTCATCAACGGCGTCACGCTCGGCTCGATTTATGGGCTGATCGCCATCGGCTACACGATGGTTTACGGCATCATCGGGATGATCAACTTCGCGCACGGCGACATTTTCATGGTCGGCGCGTTCATCGCTCTGATTGCATTCCTAACGCTCGTCACCATCGGGCTAACCGCGGTGCCGGTGGCGCTTTTCATCGTGCTGCTGATCGCGATGGGTTTGACGGCGCTCTATGGCTGGACGGTCGAACGGCTGGCCTACCGGCCGCTGCGGCATTCGTTCCGGCTTGCGCCGCTCATATCGGCGATCGGCATGTCGATCATCCTGCAGAATTACGTGCAGATCGCGCAGGGCGCGCGCGTCAAGCCGCTGCCGCCGCTGATCGAGGGCGGCCATGTGCTGATCGACAGCGAAGCCTTTCCGGTCGAACTGTCCAATGTGCAGATCATCGTGGTGCTGACCACGTTCGCGCTGATGGCGACGTTCTCCTGGATCGTGGCCAAGACCCGGCTCGGCCGCGACATGCGCGCCTGCGAGCAGGATCTCAAAATGGCTTCACTGCTCGGCGTCAACATCGACCGGACGATTTCGCTCACCTTCGTGATCGGCGCCGCGCTCGCGTCGGTCGCCGGGATCATGTATTTGCTCTATTATGGCGTGATCGATTTCTACATCGGCTTCGTCGCCGGGGTGAAAGCGTTCACCGCGGCCGTGCTCGGCGGCATCGGCTCGCTGCCCGGCGCCATGCTCGGGGGGCTGTTGATCGGTCTGATCGAGACGTTCTGGTCGGCGTATTTTTCGATCGAATACAAGGATGTTGCCGCGTTCTCGATCCTGATCGTCGTGCTGATCTTTTTGCCGACCGGGATTCTCGGCCGGCCTGAGGTCGAGAAGGTGTGAGCCGGGACCCATCCGTGCAAAAGCAGCTCTCGTCTCGCGCATTTTTTTCCGCCCTGGGCCTCGCGCTGAAGGATGCCGCGCTCGCGGCGCTGGTGGCTCTCGGTCTGTTCAGTCTGCTGATCGGGATTCGCACCGACCAAGGACCGACCGGCGGGCTCATCATCTACACTCGCTTCGATTCGCTTGCCGCATTGGTGATCGCGGTCTTCGGCGGCGCCTTTCTGCGTTCGCTGTTCTTTGGCGAAGCTTCGATCGTGCCGTTCTGTTCGCGGCAATTCGCGTCGCTTGTGCCGCCTCGCCTCGCCGGATGGCAGCAGAGTGCAGTTGCGGTGTGGATCAAGCGGATTGTTCAATTCATCAGGCAATGGATCGGCCTGGTTGTCGGCACTGCATTGCTGGCATTCACCTTTGCGGTACCGGTGATCTTTTACGACAATCGCTACATCCTCGATCTCGGCATCCTGATGTTGACCTATGTGATGCTCGGATGGGGCCTCAACATCGTTGTCGGGCTCGCCGGCCTGCTCGACCTCGGCTATGTCGCTTTCTACGCGGTCGGCGCCTATTCCTACGCCTTGCTCGCGCAAAACTTCGGCATTTCGTTCTGGATCGGCCTGCCGCTCGCCGGCATCCTGGCGTCCTTTTGGGGCATGCTGCTCGGATTTCCGGTGCTGCGTTTGCGCGGCGACTATCTTGCGATCGTGACGCTCGCTTTCGGAGAGATCATCCGCCTGATCCTGATCAACTGGCGCAGCGTCACCGGCGGACCGAACGGCATTTTGAGCATTCCGAGGCCGTCATTCTTCGGCATCCCGTTCGTCGACAGCGACCGCGGCTTTGCGGCCACCTTTGGACTGGAGTTTTCGCCCACGCACCGCGTGGTATTTCTGTTCTACGTGATCCTGACGATGGCGTTGCTCACCAACTGGGTAACGCTGCGACTGCGCCGGCTGCCGATCGGCCGGGCGTGGGAAGCGCTGCGCGAGGACGAGATCGCCTGCCGCTCGCTCGGCATCAACACCACCAATACCAAGCTCACCGCCTTTGCCATGGGGGCGATGTTCGGCGGATTTGCCGGCGCGTTCTTTGCCACCAAGCAGGGATCGATCAGCCCCGAATCCTTCAACTTCGGCGAATCGGCCCTGGTGCTCGCGATCGTCGTGCTCGGCGGCATGGGATCGCAACTCGGCGTCGCGATCGCGGCGTTCGCGATGATCGGCGGTTTCGAGTTGTTCCGCGGATTTGAGCAATACCGCATGCTGGTGTTCGGCATCGCCATGGTCGGCATCATGATCTGGCGACCGCGCGGACTTGTTTCGACGCGTGCTCCCACGCTCGCGCTCGCGCCGTCGAAGGCCGGGCCCGTTCCGACCAACAGGATCGGCAATGAACGCAACGCCTGAACCGATCCTCACGGTGGAACATCTGACCATGCGCTTCGGCGGTCTGGTCGCGGTCGACAATCTGAGCTTTGTCGCACAGCGCGGCCAGGTCACCGCGCTGATCGGGCCGAATGGCGCCGGCAAGACCACGGTGTTCAACTGCATCACCGGTTTCTACAAACCGACCGTTGGCATGATACGGCTCGTGCATCCCGACGGCAGCGAATTCCTGCTGGAACGGCTGCTCGATTTTCGTATTTCCAGTCTCGCCCGCGTGGCGCGGACCTTTCAGAATATCCGGCTGTTTCCCGGCATGACGGTGCTGGAAAATCTGATGGTGGCGCAGCACAACGTCCTGATGGCCGCGTCCGGCTATACGTTCGCGGGTCTTATCGGGGTCGGCGCTTATGGCACGGCTGAGCGCACGGCGGTCGACAAGGCGCGTTACTGGCTCGATCGCATCAATTTGCTTGCGCGCGCCGACCACAGCGCGGGGCAACTTGCGTACGGCGAGCAGCGCCGGCTCGAAATCGCGCGCGCCATGTGCACGGACCCGGTGTTGTTGTGCCTGGACGAGCCGGCGGCCGGATTGAACCATCGCGAAAGCGCGGAACTCAACGAACTCCTGCTATTCATTCGCGCGGAACATGCGACGTCGATCCTGCTGATCGAGCACGACATGTCGGTGGTGATGGAAATATCCGACCATATCGTGGTGCTGGACTATGGCGTGAAGATCGCCGACGGCACACCGGCGGACATCCGCAGCGATGCAAAGGTGATCGGCGCCTATCTCGGGGTCGAAGAGGACGAAGTCCAGCAGGCCGGCGTCGAGGTTGGATCATGACCGAGCCCCTGCTTGCGATCCGCGGCGTCAAATCGTTCTACGGCAACATCATGGCGCTCAAGGGCGTCGACCTTCATATCAACGAAGGCGAAATCGTCACGCTGATCGGCGCCAACGGGGCGGGAAAATCGACGTTGATGATGACGACGTTCGGCAATCCGCGCGCGCGCGAAGGATCGATCATCTTCGATGGACGCGACATCACAAAAATGTCGACCTACGAGATTGCCAAGCTCAGGATCGCGCAGTCGCCGGAAGGCCGCCGCATTTTCAGCCGCATGACGGTGCTGGAGAATCTGCAGATGGGCGCAGCCGTGGCAGATCCCGCTCATTTCAAGGATGATCTCGCGCGGGTCTGCGCGCTGTTTCCGCGCCTTGAGAAGCGCATGACGCAGCGTGGCGGCACGCTGTCGGGCGGCGAGCAGCAGATGCTGGCGATCAGCCGCGCGCTGATGAGCCGACCCAGGTTGCTGCTGCTGGACGAGCCGTCACTCGGCCTGGCACCGCTTCTGGCAAAACAGATTTTTTCGGCCATCCGCGAACTCAATGAGCGCGATCGGCTCACGGTCTTCCTGGTCGAGCAGAACGCGTATCGGGCGCTCAAGCTCGCGCACCGCGGCTATGTGATCGTCAATGGTCTGATCACGCTCACCGGGAGCGGGCGCGAACTGCTGGAACGGCCGGAAGTCCGCGCCGCGTATCTCGAAGCCGGAAGACATTAGGGGCGCAGGATGGACGGGCTCTATACCGACGAATCGCTGCTGCAGATCCTCATGATCACCGGCGTGCTCGGCGGCGGCGCGGCTTGGCTCGCCGGTCGCGCCATCGCGCGCACATGGCGGCCGTACAGGCAGGTGATCATTTATGTGGCGCTGCTCGGCGCGGCGGTGCGATTTGCGCATTTCGCGCTGTTCGAGGCGACGCTGCTGTCATTGCCCTCGTATCTGTCCGACACACTGTTTCTGCTCGCGGCCGGCTCGCTATCGTGGCGAATAACCCGTGTAAATCAAATGGTTATCCAATATTACTGGCTCTACGAGCGGAGCGGCTGGTTGGCCTGGCGGGAGCGCGTGCCGGGCGTCCGCGATGGTGGCGGTAGCGAGGCGAAACCAACCTGACTCCTTGGAACAATTGATAAAAATCTCGCCTGGACGGTTTGCCCGCCTGCTGCGACTATAGGGAACGATTGGCTACGAGGGAGAACGGCATGAACAGGCTGTGGAAAATCGGACTCGCGCTGGTGACGAGCGTGACGCTCTTCGGCGCGGCGTCAGCGGAGGAGATTACGGTCGGCGTGGCCGGTCCGATGACCGGCAACGAGGCGAGTTTCGGCCGGCAATTGAAAAACGGCGCCGAGCAGGCGGTCGCAGACATCAATGCCGCGGGCGGCGTACTGGGCAAGCAGCTCAAGCTCGAAGTCGGCGACGACGTGTGCGACGCCAAGCAGGCGAAATCGGTCGCCGAAAAATTCGCCAGCATGAAAGTGCCGTTCGTCGCGGGGCATTACTGCTCGTCATCGTCGATCCCGGCCTCCGAAGCCTACAACGAAGGCAACGTGCTGCAGATCACGCCGGCCTCGACCAACCCGCAATTCACCGAGCGCGGGATGTGGAACACGTTCCGCGTCTGCGGCCGTGACGACCAGCAGGGTTCGTTCATCGGCACGTATCTGATCAAGCATTACAAGAACAAGAACATCGCGATCGTCAACGACAAGAGCACCTATGGCGCGGGTCTCGCCGATGAAGTCAAGAAGACGATCAACAAAGGCGGCGTCAAAGAGAAGCTCAACGACTCCTACAACAAGGGCGACAGCGACTTCACAGCGCTCGCCTCGAAACTCAAACTCCACAAAATCGATATTATTTTCGTCGGCGGGTACCACAAGGAAGCCGGGCAGATCCTGCGCGCGATGCGCAATCAGGGTCTGAAAACGGTGCTGATCGCGGGCGACTCGCTCGCCGACAAGGAATATGCCTCGATCACCGGCGCGGCCGGGGCCGGCACACTGTTCACCTTCGGACCGGATCCGCGCAAAAAGCCGACCGCCGCGGCGATCGTGAAAAAGTTCAAGGCCAAGGGGATCGATCCGGAAGGCTACACGCTCTACACCTATGCCGCTTTCCAGGTCTGGTCGCAGGCCGTGAAAAAAGCCGGAACGATCGACCCCAAGAAGGTCGCCGAAACGATCCGCTCCGGCAAATGGGATACGGTGCTCGGCACCATTTCCTATAACAAGAAGGGCGACATCACCGCGATCGACTGGGCGATCTTCCAATGGAACGATAAAGGCGACTACAACGAATTGACCGCCGAATCGAAGTCGTAACGAACTCGTTCTCCGACCAAGCCCGCACCGAATCACGCGGTGCGGGCTTTTTTGTCACCAGACGAGATCGTTGAGAATCGGGAAGGTGTCCAGCAGCCAGGCTCCCAAGTCCTTGAGCCAGCCGGTCAGGAAGGCGATCCCGGTCAAGACCAGCAGCACGCCCATGAATTTTTCAATCGTTCCTATGTACTTGCGAAAGCGCACGAGGAACGCCGCAAAGGGTTCGATCGCAATCGCGGCGAGAATGAACGGGACACCGAGCCCCGCCGAATAGAGCGTCAGCAATCCGGCCCCTTTCCATACCGTGGCCTCGCTGCCTGCCAGAAATAATATCGTTCCCAGCACCGGCCCGATGCACGGCGTCCAGCCGAATGCAAATGCCAGTCCCATCACGTAAGCGCCCCACAGCCCGATCGGCTTTTCGACCGCGAAGCGCTTCTCGCGCTTGAGCAACGCGATCGGCGTGAGGCCGAGGAAATGCAGACCCATGACCATGATGACGATACCGGCCAGGATCGAGAGCTCGCGAGAATATTTGGACAATATATTGCCGACGAGGCTTGCGCCGACACCGAGACACACGAATACGGTCGAGAAGCCGGCGACAAACAGCAGCGCGGCGATGACCGTCTCGCGCCGGACCGCCGGTTCCGGCTCGGCATCGGCCAGACGCTCGAACGAGGCGCCGGCGAGATAGACCAAATAGGGCGGCACCAGCGGCAGAACGCAAGGCGAAAGAAAGCTCACAAGTCCCGCGAGCAGAGCTGCAAAGATGGTGACATCCGGCGTCATGGCCGCCTAAATGCGATAGCGGCGCGGGGTAAGGCAAGCCGCTGCAGTCGGCCATCGCCGGGAAGTGATCGGCGGTGCTATGTTGGTTCACTTATGTTTGCAATGCTGAGCAAGCTGCCGATCGTCGGCATATTCGGACAGGGCACGCCGATCGATGCCGACCGAATCCGGCTTGCCCAACAGCTTGGTGCGCTGGTGGCGGAACTTGGCGCGCATCTTTTGACGGGCGGCGGCTATGGCGTCATGGAGGCGGCGGCGGCAGGGTTCGTTGCGGTATCCGGCCGCGCGGGCCTGTCGATCGGCATTGTACCGCGTCAGCCGGACGGACCGTTCGATCTGCCCAATCGCGAGCCGACCGGCCAGCCCTATCCCAACCCGTTTGTCGAAATCGCCATCATGACACCTTTACCCGCGCTCGTGCCCGATTGGCGCCGCGAAGCGGGGCGCAATCACGTCAATGTGCTGACCGCCGACGCCATTGTCGCATTGCCCGGCAAGGAAGGGACACATAACGAACTCGACATGGCGGCCGAATATTTCGGCGAGGCCGTGCGCCCACGCGAGCAGCGTCGCACCATACTGGTCGGTCCGATCGAGGCATTTTCGCCGGCGCACCGCGCGTTTTTCGTGCATGCCGCATCGCTCGATGAGGTTGCCGCCCATGTGCGGCGGGTGATGACGGCGCGCGGGCTTGAGCTTGGAAGACAATCGTGAGCAGCAGAAATCTGATCTCGGATGTGGCGGGTGTGCGTGTCGGTCATGCCGACGACACCAAGCTCGGCTCGGGTGTGACCGTGGTGGTGTTCGAGCAACCGGCCATCGCGGCTGCGGATCTCGGCGGTGGCGGACCCGGCACGCGCGAAAGCGCCCTGCTGGAGCCGGCGATGACGGTCGAGCGCATCGATGCGATTGCGTTGGCCGGCGGCTCGGCCTTCGGGCTCGACGCGGCATCGGGGGCGCAGGCCTGGCTGGCCGAACAGGGGCGCGGATTTCAAGTGCGCACGGCGCGCGTGCCGATCGTTCCCGGTGCGATCCTCTTCGACCTGCTCAATGGCGGCGACAAGAAGTGGGGCCGCTATCCGCCCTATCGCGAGCTTGGCTATGACGCGGCGGCAAAGGCCGGAGTCGAGTTTGCGCTCGGCAGCGTGGGCGCCGGGCTTGGCGCGACCACGGCTGGATTGAAGGGCGGCATGGGTTCGGCGTCGGCCGCGACAGCCGCCGGCGTGACGGTCGGCGCGATCGCTGCGGTCAATGCGGCAGGCAGCGTCGTGATCGGGGGCGGCCCGCATTTCTGGGCAGCGCCCTACGAGCGCGGGCGCGAATTCGGCGGCCGCGGCCTGCCGTCGCCTCTGCCGAATGATGCGCTCACGTTCCGCACCAAGGGTGCACCCGGAGAGAACACCGCGCTGGTGGTGGTGGCGACCGATGCCATCCTTACCAAACCGCAAGTGCGGCGGCTGGCGATCATGGCGCAGGACGGTTTGGCGCGCGCCATCCGACCGGTGCACACCCCGCTCGACGGCGACATCGTGTTCGCGGCGGCCACCGGGACAAAGCCGATTGCCGATCCGATCCAGGCGTTGGCCGAGCTTGGCGCGCTTGCCGCCGACGTGGTGGCGCGCGCGATTGCGCGCGGCGTCTATGAGGCACGCGCGCTGCCGTACGCGGGCGCCCTGCCCGCCTGGAAAGACAAATTCGGAAGTTAGTGAAAGCGCTCGGCGGCGAACGGCTTCGGATCGCAGAACGGCGTCACGCCGGTGATCATGTCCGCCAGCAAATGACCGGTCACGGGCCCGAGGGTCAGGCCCCAATGCGCGTGGCCATAGGCGAGCCAGAGATCGCGCTGCGCCGGGGCGCGGCCGATGACGGGGCGTGAATCGGAAAAACACGGGCGCGCGCCGAGCCAGGGCGACAGCTCGAGCGGCTCGCCGAGCGGGAACAATTCATTCGCCTTCGGCAGCAAACGGTTGAACTGCACGGGCGTCGGCGGTGCATCGCGGCGCGCGAATTCCGCGCCGGTGGTAATGCGCAGGCCATGCTCCATGGGCGCAACGCAATAGCCGAACTCCACGTCGACGACCGGACGGTTCAGGCCAGTATTGCCGCGCGGCTCAAAATGCCAGTGATAGCCGCGCTTGACCGCGAGCGGCAGCTTGATGCCGAGCGGCTCGAGTACGTCCGGCGACCACGGTCCGAGCGCAACAATCGCCATACGTGCATCGATCTCGCCGCGGTCGGTGTTGACGCGCCAGTTTTCTCCGGCGCGCCGCAGCGTGCGCGCGTTGCCGTCGCACAATGCGCCACCCAGATCGACAAAGCGCATGGCGTAGGCTTGCGTGACCGCCAGCGGATTGCCGATGCTGGCGGCCCCCGACCAATGAATGGCGCAATGAAATACCGGCGCGAGCGCGGGTTCGAGCGCGCGTGCGCCTGCGCTGTCGAGCACCTGATGAGGAAGCTGCAATTGCGTGGCGAGCTTGCGCTCCGGCGCGGTGTCGGCGAAGGCCGCCTCGGTGCGGTAGAGCTTGAGCCAGCCGGTCTTGCGCAGGTAGCGCTCGGCTTTGCTCTCGGCCATCAATTCCTCGTGCTCGGCGAGAGCGCGTTCGAACAGCGGGCGCATCAGCTTGGCAAATTGCATGCGGCCGGCGAGCTGGGTGTTCTGGCGGTATTCCCAGAGCCACGGCGCGACCCAAGGCAGAAACGAGAGGTGGTAATTCGCTTCCGATGCCTGCTTGAGCGCGACCCGCAGCAGCGGCATGAGACCGGAGGGAAAGGCGTGGGGAAAGAGCGTGTTGCCTTCGATCACGCCGGCATTGCCGTAGGACGTGCCCTCGCCGGGTCCGCGCCGGTCAACCAGCGCCACGGCAAGTCCGCGTTTTTGCAGATGAAGCGCGATCGACGTGCCGACAATGCCGGCGCCGAGGACGATCGCATCGGTCTTGGCCATCGAATTCTCTCGCAATCCTCATGCGCTTCTGGCCGAAGCCGGGAGCGAAATGAGAATCATCACGGGTCACTATATGTGGTCTGAAAAGGGCGAGCACCATCGGCCTGGCGTGGATATCGATGTGGTGCCGATAAGCCCACATTGCTCCCACCGGCGCCCCGTGTTACGCGAAAAGCGCTTAAATCGGAGGCTTGCCATGCCCCGCCCGCTTCGCATCGCGCCATCGATCCTGGCGTCCGACTTCGCCAAGCTCGGCGAGGAAGTGCGCGCGGTCGAGGCGGCGGGCGCGGACTGGATCCACCTCGATGTGATGGACGGGCATTTCGTGCCGGTCATCTCGTTCGGCCCCGAGGTGGTGAAGGCGATCCGCCCGATCACCAAAAAACCGCTCGACGTCCACCTGATGATCGCGCCGTGCGATCCGCATCTGGAAGCCTTCGCCAAGGCCGGCGCCGACATCATCACGGTGCATGTCGAATCGGGGCCGCACGTGCACCGCTCGCTGCAGGCGATCCGCGCGCTCGGCAAGAAGGCAGGTGTCACGCTCAATCCAGCAACGCCGGTCGAGACCATAGAGCATGTGATCGACATCGTGGACCTCGTGCTGATCATGTCGGTCAATCCCGGCTACGGCGGGCAGAAGTTCATTCCGGCCGCCGAAGACAAAATCCGCCGCGTCGCGGCGCTGGTGGGCAGCCGCCCGATCGACATCGAAATCGACGGCGGGATCACGCCGGAGAATACCGCGCTCGTGACCCGCGCCGGGGCGAATGCGCTGGTTGCAGGTTCGGCTGTGTTCAAGGGCGGCCCGGCCAATTATCGCGCGAATATCGACGCGATCCGCAACGCGGCGGCCATGGCGCGCGGGGAAGCGGCGTGACCATTCCGCGCTACAGCCGCCCTGAAATGGTTGCGATCTGGTCGCCGGACAATCGCTTCCGCATCTGGTTCGAGATCGAGGCGCATGCGGCCGATGCCATGGCCGCGCTCGGCATCATTCCAAAAGCGGCGGCGAAGAAGGTCTGGGACAAGGGTCGCAAGGCCAGGTTCGATATCGCGCGCATCGATGCGATCGAGCGCGAGGTCAAGCACGACGTCATCGCATTCCTGACGCATCTGGCCGAGATCGTCGGGCCGGAGGCGCGCTTCGTGCACTCCGGCATGACCTCGTCCGATGTGCTCGACACCTGCTTCAACGTCCAGCTCGTGCGCGCGGCGGATTTGTTGATCGCCGATACCGACAAGCTGCTCAAGGCGCTCAAGCGCCGCGCCTACGAGCACAAGATGACGCCCACGATCGGCCGTTCGCACGGCATCCATGCCGAGCCGACCACGTTCGGGCTGAAACTCGCTGTCGCTTACGCGGAGTTTTCACGGGCGCGCGAGCGGTTGTTGGCCGCACGCAAGGAGGTCGCGACTTGCGCGATTTCGGGCGCCGTGGGCACGTTCGCGCAGGTCGATCCGCGGGTCGAAGCGCATGTCGCGAAGGCCATGGGGCTCGCGGTCGAACCGATTTCGACGCAAATCATTCCGCGCGACCGCCACGCCATGTATTTCGCAACGCTCGGCGTCGTGGCTTCGTCGATCGAGCGGCTCGCCACCGAAATCCGGCACCTGCAGCGTACCGAAGTGCTGGAGGCCGAAGAATATTTCTCCGAGGGGCAAAAGGGCTCCTCCGCCATGCCGCACAAACGAAACCCGGTGCTGTCCGAGAATCTCACCGGCCTCGCGCGCATGGTGCGCGCCTATGTGACGCCTGCGATGGAGAACGTGGCGCTATGGCACGAGCGCGATATTTCCCATTCCTCGGTCGAGCGTATGATCGGACCCGACGCGACGGTGACGCTCGACTTCGCGCTCAATCGGCTGGCGGGCGTGATCGACAAGCTCGTGATCTATCCGAAAACCATGCGGAAGAACCTCGACCGGCTCGGCGGGCTCGTGCATTCGCAGCGCGTGATGATCGCGTTGACGCAAAAGGGCATGCCGCGCGAGGAGGCCTATCGGTTGGTGCAGAAACACGCGATGAAAGTCTGGCGCGGCGAGGCCGATTTCCTTTCGCTGCTCAGGGGCGATCGGAAGGTCGGAAAACTGCTCAAGCCGAAGGAACTCGAGGCGAATTTCGACCTCGGCTACCACTTCAAGCAGGTCGACACGATCTTCAAACGCGTGTTCGGCAAGGCCTAGCCGCTGGAATCGCTAAGCTGAAAAAAGGGACCGCTGCGAACGGCCCCATGCATTTTTCGGAAACGGCAAGGCTCAGTCGATCGAGACGCCGCTCGCCTTGATCGGGGCCGCCCATTTCTCGATCTCGCTCTTGAGGAAGCCGGCAAGATATTGCGGCGTTGCGCGGTCGTCGGAGACGATCTGTGCGCCCAGTCCTTGCAGGCGGTCGCGCACCGCCGGCGTTTTCATCGCGCCGACCGTTGCGGCGTTGAGTTTCGCCACCACCGCTGCGGGCGCGCCCTTCGGCAGGAACAGCGCATTCCAGGTATAGGCCTCAAGGCCGGGCGTGCCCTGCTCGGTCGTGGTCATCAAGTCGGGCAGCGCCGGCGAGCGGCTCTTGTCCATGACTGCGATGCCCTTCACCTTGCCGCCCTCGATCTGCGGCTTGGCCGTGGTGATGACGTCGCAAAGCAGATCGATTTGACCACTGATCAAATCGTTCATCGCCGGGCCGGTGCCGCGATACGGTACGTGCGTCATATTTGCCTTGATCACGTAATCGAGCAGCACGCAGCCGAGATGCGTGGCTGAACCGGCGCCGGCCGAGCCATATTTCAATTTTCCGCTGTTGGCCTTGGCGTAGGCCACGAATTCCTTGAAGTTGCCGACCGGCAGATCCTTGCGCACGATGATCACGAGCGGCACCTCGGCGATCAGCGCGACCGGCACGAAATCGGTCACCGCGTTGTAGAGGGGCTTCTTGTAGAGCGTCTGGCCCTGCGCCTGAGTGCCGACCGTACCGAGCAGCATGGTGTAGCCGTCAGGCGTGGCATCGGCGACGCGCCGCGCGCCGGTCATGCCGCCAGCGCCGGTTGCATTCTCGATGATCACCTGTTGGCCCAGCAGTTCGCTCATGCGCGCCCCCATAACGCGGCCGAGCACATCGGTCGGGCCGCCGGCCGCAAACGGGATCACCATGGTGATATTGCGGTTCGGATAGTCCTGCGCATAGGCGGCGCCCGTTAGAGCAAATACGCCAGCCAGAACTGCACCCGTCACTGCCTTGAACATCGAACATCTCCTGTTGTGTCGGCGGACACTTGCGCTACAAGCAACCCTGGGTCAAGCCGCCGCAAGACATACCCGGCGCGGTAAATGACGTGGAGCGTGGAGATTTTATCATGGCTGTCACGCGCGTTGCCATCGCGGGCCTGGGCGCGATCGGACGCGTGCTGGCACGGCGTCTCGCGGATGGGATTGAAGGACTTACGCTGGCATGCGCCGCCGCGCGCGATGAAACCAAGGCGCGCGAATGGCTCAAACTACAACGGATCGATTGCCAACTGGTTGGGTTGGAACAGTTTCCGATGCTGGCCGATCTGGCGATCGAATGCGCGCCGGCGTCGATGCTGGAGCGCATCTGCCGTCCGATGCTGGAAGCCGGCAAGCAGGTCATGGTGCTCTCCTGCGGCGCGCTATTGCCGCGGCCGGATCTCGTGGAACTCGCCAAGGCCAAGGGCGGGCGCATCCTGGTGCCGACCGGCGCATTGCTGGGGCTCGATGCGGTCGCCGCCGCGGCCGAAGGCACGATCCATTCGGTGCGGATGACCACGCGCAAGCCGCCGAGCGGACTTGTGGGCGCACCCTATCTCGTGAAAAATAAAATTTCGGTCGAAGGACTCAACGATGCCAAGCTGGTGTTCACCGGAACGGCGCGCGAGGCAGCAGCCGGATTTCCCGCCAACGTGAACGTTGCCGCCGCGCTGTCGCTCGCCGGCATCGGCCCCGACCGCACGATGCTGGAAATCTGGGCCGACCCGGCGCTCGACCGCAACACCCACCGCATCGAGGTCGATGCCGACACCGCGCGCTTCTCGATGAGCATCGAAGGCATCCCCTCGGAAAACCCGCGCACCGGCCGCATCGTGCCCTTGAGCGTGATCGCGGCGCTGCGCGGGCTTGTGTCGGAGTTCAAGGTGGGAACGTGACGCGCCGAGGTTTGGGCAGCACTAATTTCAGGGCGGATCGAGCCAGCAGTCTTGTCAGGATGTCGTGGCTGGACAGGTGAGGGAGAGCGTCCGTGGCGGTGATCGTTTTAGCTCATGGCGCCTGGTCGTCGGCGTGGGCCTGGAAAAAAGTGCGGCCGCTGATGGCGGCGGCGGGCCACCAATTCCACACGCCCACC
>DATJVR010000073.1:0-22631 GCA_035501735.1 Xanthobacteraceae bacterium
CTTGCCGCGCTTGGTGAGCACGATGCCGAGTGCGCGCGAGGCGACCTCGGCGTCGTCGAAGAACAGTTCGTAGAAATCGCCCATCCGGTAGAACAAGAGGCAATCCGGATTGGCGGCCTTGATCTCGATATATTGCTCCATCATCGGCGTGACGCGGTCATTCGCCTCGGCGAGCGATGCAGCGTCATCACTGATGGGGAGTTTCTGGGCGGCGTCCATGGCGGTGGATGCTAGCAGATGGCGCGTGCCATTTCACGTCGATGAACGTGCTCGTGCACAAGTGCTGAGGTGTTCACATGAAAACAGGATTGCGGGCGCGTATCACTACCGATCGACGTAATTAACCGGCTCGGGCACGCTGCACTCACAACCCTACAGCGGGCCTTCACTATCACGACGATGGCTTCTCTAATTCGTGGTCAACCGGACTCCGGAAGGGGATCAATCGGCCGAACATGCCCCAAACAATCATCCAGAGACGCCCTAGTCGACCTTCAACCCTCGAAAGCTCATTTGGATTCTCACTATCGATATTGCCATGGTTGATGGCATTCCTGATGTAATAAAGCCGCTGGGTCCGGTCCGGTAACCGAAAGCATTCTCGGATGTAATGCTCACTTCCATTGCCAAAGCATACGTTTAGCGCGTGTGCGGCTTTTCCGGGGAATCCTGTGTCGATTAGGTTCCGATAGCAGTCATAAATGTTTTCGGCTGTAAGAGCATTCGCGCGTTGTTCGAAAAAAACTTCGATTCGCTTCTTTTTCTCATCAGGGGAGGGTGATTGAGGTGGTCGGAATATATTCACCGCCTCGACCAAACATTCAAATGCGTTCCAGTAAGCTGAATAAACTCTCAGCACGTCCGATTTGTAAGATTGGCGCAACAAATAGCGCGGCTCACGAATCCAAAACAGCGCAGCCTCGACATGACGCCGAACATCCGGTGGAAAATTTCTGATTGCTGTAGCCGCGGCATCTAATCCATCGTTTGTGAATTTTTCCCAGCTTCCAGAGATGATGCTGCCATGTGTAAGATGGCACCACCATCCGCAGCCAATCCGTCCCCATTTGTCGAGCAAATAGACGCCAAGTAAGAGATTTATTCTTTTCGTGGCATCTGCGAGGGCTGCAGCGTCTCGTTGACTTACACTAACTGTTGCCTTGAGAACTGTGAACGAGCCTTCAATAATTGTGTTCTTTAAGTTCTCTGGATAGACAGTGATACCAAGGCTGGGAAATTCGGTTATCGATGTTGGTGGCTCGAAGTCGCCATATAGTAGAACTTGGATGGCGTTCCCCCATTCTATTGGCCATTGCTCCAGCCTCTGCTCAAATGTCGCGACTCCGAATGCGTGCGAATGGTCGAGTCCCGAATCTTTAAGTTCGCGGGTCCTTCGCATAAGCCTTTCGGTTCGGTCTGAGGAGTCTGTCATAACACGATTCAGTTAAGTGTCTGCTTTGATGCGTGTTTTATTACTCCCGATTCAGGTCGTTCGAGAGTTTGCGCGCGGCGTCCATGGCGCTGGACGCTAGCAGATCGCGCGGGGGGATTCACCGCGAGTTTGCAGCGGACTGTGGACTTGCCTGGTCTCGTCCTTCGAGACTCGCTCGCTTCGCTAGCGCTCCTCTGGATGGGGATTAGAGGAGGCCGCGCAGCGGCCGTCTCGAACCATGAGGACGCAAGCGCGGATTCAAGTCGTTAGGTTAGTTTCTTCCCGGTGATCTTTTCCAAATTGCCTGACATGATCGCCTTGCGCTGATCCTTCGGCATCTTGATGCCGTCCAAAATCTTCAGCGTCTCGCGGATGTACATGGTGCCCTTCTCGGGATCGAACGGACAGTCGGAGGCAAACACGATCCGGTCGTTGGGGAAGAAGGCGAGGCCGCAATGGGTCGCGGGCACGCCGCCGAAAACGGCGGTGTCGGCGTAGAAATTCTCCTTGAAATATTTCAGCGGGCGCTTCTTGAGGCTCTTGAGCACGACGCGCAAGTCTTCGTCGGACGTGCGCGCGCCGAGCTGATCCCAGCCGGGGCCGATGCGGCCTTCCAGCATCGGCACGATGCCGGCGAAGTGGTGAGTGATGATCTTCAGCTTGGGATGCTTGTCGATGACGCGCGAGAACACCAAGCGCGCCATGGCGGCGGCGGTCTCGTAGGACCAACCGAAGGTCCACCAGATTTCGTATTTGGATTTCTTCTCGGAAAGATAATCCGGGAAGTTGGCGCCGCGCGCCGGATGCATCCAGACCGGCTTGCCGAGCTTGTTCATGGTCTCGAAGAACGGCGTGAAATGCGGGTCGTCGAGCGGCTTGCCGGCGATGTTGGTGTAGATCTGCACGCCGCAAGCGCCGTTCTTGATCGCGCGGACGCATTCGCGCGCGCCGGCATCGGGCGCGGCCAACGGGGCCTGCGCGACCCAGCCGGGGAAGTGGTCGGGATGCCGGGCGCACATCTCGGCAAAGCCGTCGTTGACGATCTTGGCGTATTCCTCCACCTGCGCGGGATTTTGCGTCATGATCTCGAGCGGCGGCATCGGATAGGACAGGATCTGCGCGTAGTCCTTGAACTTGTCGACAACTTTAAGTCGTACGTTGACATCATGGATGGAGGGAATTTCGCGTACCCGCTTGCCGATATCGGCGTGACCACCGCGCTCGATGACCTCGACGAAGAATTTCCTCGGGATGAAGTGGGTGTAGGCGTCGATACGCATCAAGTTCCTCCGACTTTACGCATTTGTTTCTGCGTTGAATTGCAATCACGGCATCGCGACAGGAAGCAAGTGGCAGCGTTGTTAGCCGGTCATGAGGCGGGTGTCCACGAAAACGACTGCGACCCGCGTGCAGGGCGGCATGCATTCGGCGGTGGGTCAGTCGGGGCGCGATCGCGGCGGGATTCGAAGGTGGGCCATGGTGCGCCGTTTCAGGCGCGGGCGTCGTCAAAAACCCGCGAAATTAGCGGCTTCCCAACCGTTCCGTGAAACGGCGGGGAGGGATGCTTTTTTGGATCAAGATGGTAGATTGGTTAGAGAGGCCCGCGCCGCGATCGAAACTTCGTCGGGGGAGATGGTGAAAGTCGAAAGCGTCAGACCGCCCAAAGCCGCGGCCGATCCGGCGTCATTGCACAAGAAAATGATGATGCTGCTCAGCAGCCTTTGGGTGACGAGGGCGATCGGAACATTTGCGCGGCTCGGTTTTGCCGACGTGATGGACAGCGGCGTCGAAGAGCCCGCCGCCATCGCGGCGAAACACGGTCTTGATGCCGCGCGGGTCTACCGACTGCTGCGTGCGCTTTCGACGGTCGGCATCGTAGCGGAGAATGCGCAGGGCCGTTTCACGCTGACGCCGCTCGGGCGGCTGCTGGGATCGCAGTCGCCGCATTCGATGCGCACGGCGGCAATCCTGCTCACGGAATATCACGCCGACATCTGGGGCAAGCTCGACGAGGCGCTGGCCGGCGGCACGGCGTTCGAGGCGCTGAAGGGGCAGCCGCTGTTCGACTGGCTGGCCGACAATCCGAAGGAAGGCGCGCGCTTCCAGCGCATGATGCAGGAGGTGCACGGTCCGGAAACGCCGGCGATCGTCGGTGCCTATGAATTCTCCCGCTATCGGCACATCATCGACGTGGGCGGCGGCAACGGCTCGTTGCTTTCGGCGATTCTTGCGGCCTATCCCGGCCGCAGTGCGACGCTGTTCGATTTGCCGGAGGGGATCGCGGCGGCCAAGCGCGGAGAAGGCGGACCGTTGCCCGGCGTGTCGCTCGTGGCCGGCGATGTGTTCGTTTCGGTGCCGGCGGACGGCGACCTCTATCTGCTCCGTCATCTGATCCACGATTATGACGACGCGCAGGCGACGGCGATCTTGAGCAACGTGCGCAAGGCCATGCGGCCGGATGCCCGCGTGCTGGTGTTGGAAAAGCTCGTTCCGCCCGACGACACACCCGGTCCCGGCCGCTGGCTCGATCTGCATGTGATGCTGCTGACCGGCGGCGCGGAGCGCACGCTCGACGAATATTCGGCGCTGTTTGCACGCGCGGGCTTGCGGCTTGAGCGGACCTTGCCGACCGCGCATCCGGCGATCGAAGTGATCGAAGCGGTTGCCGCCGACCCGCGCCGTGGCTGAAAAGCCATGCGCGTCTTCCCGGAGGCCGGCGGAAACGCCGCACAATCCAGCGTGCCGCAAAGCAGGCAACCGACGATGAATGCCGCCGAATATTGTCTGCTGGAGGGGATGAAGGTCGCGGGGCCGGCGCATCCGGCGCTGGTGAGCGCGGAGGAGTCGCTGAGCTATGGCGCGCTCACCGCGCGCGTCGCCAAATACGCGGCGGCATTGCGCGAGCGCGGCGTGCGTCCCGGCGACCGCGTCGCCATGGTGATGCTTGATACGCCCGACATCGTGGCGCTGCACCACGCGGCGATTGCGACTGGCGCCATCGCGGCTGCGCTATCCAATCGCGCGAGTGTCGAGGAGCTCAAGCAAATCCTCGCGATCGTGCGGCCGCATACGCTGGTGGCCGAGGAAGAATTCTCGGAGACGGTGAAAACCGCAGTGGCCGCAGCATCGCCGACCACCCAGGTGCTGTCCCGGCAATACGATCTGCGCGTCTGGAAGGGGCGGCCCGAGACCGAGCTTGTGGTCACGCCGCGCCAACCGACCGACCCGGCATTCTGGGTGATGACCTCGGGAACCACCGGGACGCCGAAGGCGGTCGAGCACCGGCACGACAATGTGCGCATCTGCGGCGAGTACTACCAACACATCCTCGGCACGACTTCGGCGGACCGGCTGTTCGCGACCTCGCGCTTTCATTTCGCCTACGCGATCGGGAACATGTTCGCGGCTCTGCGCATCGGCGCGACCAACATTTTGCACGAGCATTGGGCCACGATTGGCGGCATCGCCGAAACGGTCGAGCGGTTCAAGCCGACGGTGTTCTTGAGCGTGCCGGCGCTCTACCACAAGCTGTTGGATGCCGGACTGGCGTCCACGCCGGCGTTCCGGGCGCTGACGCACTACGTGTCGGCCGGGGAGCGGCTGCCGCCGAAAATCTGGACCGACTGGGAGGCGGCGAGCGGGCTGCCCATTCTCGACGGGCTGGGCTGCTCGGAATGCGTCTACATGATCATCGGCAACACGCCCTCGCAGCGCGAGCCGGGCTCCTCGGGCATAGCGATGCCGAGCGTCGAGCTGCGCATCGTCGATGAGAGCGGCGCCATCATCGCCGAGGCCGGGCGGACCGGTCGGCTCGAAGTGCGCATGCCGTCGGTGTGCGCCGGCTATCGCGCGGCCGACTCCCAGCTCAGCGCGCCGCCGCAACGGCCGGCGGAGCGGTTCAAATCCGGTGCATGGTTTGCGACCGGCGACGAATACATCCGGGATGAAAATGGTTACTACCATCACCGCGGCCGCAGCGGCGACATGCTGCGGGTCTCCGGTATCTGGGTTTCGCCATCGGAGATCGAGGATCCGCTCGCCGGCATGCCCGGCGTGACCGAGACGGCGGCGGTGCTGGGCGAGAATTCGATCGGACTTGCCGAAATCGCGCTGTTCATCGTGCTGGCGCCCGGGGCTGACGACAAGGCGGCGGTGGCGGCGGCGCGCGATCGGCTTGCGCACATCCTGCCGCACTACAAACTGCCGCGGCGGTTCGAGATCATCGCCGATCTTCCGCGCACCGCCACCGGCAAGGTGCAGCGTCATAAGTTGCGCGAACGCTTGCGCGGCGACCGCGGTTAATGCCACCTCATGCTGGCAATCTGAGGGAAGGCATGGCTCCCATCCGACGGCGACACGTGATCTATGTCGAAGGCTATGACCCGCAGGGCGCGGAGGGCTATTACGATATCTTTCGGCGGTCGTGGGATCGATTCCTGAAAATCTGGCCGCTCAAGACGAAGCTCGGCGCGCTCACGATCGATTCGGAATTTTTCGCGCATTGGGACATCGAAACGTCGGCGCCGAATTGGCAGGTGCAGACGCGATACGAGTTTCTGCGCCAAGAGCAATTCATCCGCGCCAATATGGCGGAACCGATGCCGCGGCAGGTGCGCCGGGCGTTATGGTGGACCTTCGACTATCTCTTCAGCGGAGCGATATTCCGCGTGTTCCGGGCGTCGTGGCAGTACGCGCTCGCGCTCATCCATTTTCAGATGTTGATGTTGTGGTGGCTCGTGTTGTCGGCGGGCGGCGGCGTGCTCGCTGGTTATCTGTGTGCCGAATTTTTCGGCTGGCCGGTCTATGTCAGCGCGCCGATCGGCATCGTGGCAGCGTTTGCGTGCTTCAAGTTGTTGCGGCCGCTGGCCGACCGCTGGTTCGTGGTGCAGATCAACAGCCATTGGCCGTATTTATGCGAATTTTCGCGCGGCGAGCCGTCCTGTTTCGACCCGCCGGTCAACGCGGGCGCCGAACGGCTGATCGCGGTGGCGCGGGCCGATGCGGTGGACGAGATTCTCGTCATCGGTCACAGCGGGGGCGGAGTGACCGCGCCGGCGGTGGTCGCGCGCGCGCTCGAGCTCGATCCCGATGTCGGCCGGCACGGGCCGCGCGTGGTGCTGATGACGCTCGGATCGATCATGCCTGGCGCGGGCGTTCATCCCAGGCACAAGCGGTTGCGCGCGATCATCGAAAGGGTCGCGGTCGAGCCATCGGTGCTCTGGGTCGATGCGCAGTCAAGCAAGGACGTCTTGAACTTCGAGAATTTCGATCCGGTCGCCGGCATCGGCATCGATGCCGGCCCGCGCCGCTGCAACCCTTTGGTCTGGCAGGTGCGGTTCCGCGACATGCTGTCGGAGAAATTCTACGAAAGCCTGCGGCTCAACTTCTTCCGGCTGCATTACCAGTTCATCATGGCAAACGACATCCGCGCGCCGTACGACTATTTCATGCTGACGTGCGGACCGGCTACGCCGGAGGAATGGGTAAGGCGACACGTGGATCTGCTTGCGGATTTCGCGCCGGACGGGAGCTATCAGGCGCGCGCCGCGGCGCCGGCGCAGGGCTAGATCGATTCACGCCCGGTTATCGAACCGGTTTCGAAGGCTCTGACCTGCCGCCGCGGACGAGCCGGAGAGCCAACGCGCGGGGGAGCAGGCGGGGGAGGAAAACGGTTATCTTGTTTTCTGTCCCTGGCACGACGAGGCGGCGCCCGCGCATCAGACCATTGTAGCCCTCGCGCGCAACTCGCTCAGCAGAACGCGCCAGAAGCTTCGGGAAATAGCTTTCGGGAATTCCTGCGCGGAGATTGAACTCTGTTGCAACCGGCCCGGGACAGAGCACGGTGACGCGCACGCCGCGCGGGGCAAGTTCGTGATGGAGCGCCTCGCTGAAGGAGATCACATAGGCCTTGGTGGCGTGATAGACGGCCATGCCGGGGCCGGGGAAGAAACCCGCGACCGAAGCGACATTGAGAATGCCGCCGCGCAGCCGGGCAAGCGTGTCGACGAAGCGCAGCGAAAGATCGGTGAGCACGCGCACGTTGAGGTCGATGATGGTGAGCTGTTGATTGCGGTCGAGCTCGGCGGCAAGGCCCAGCAGGCCGAAGCCGGCATTGTTGACGACGTATTGCGGCTCGACGCCGCGCTCGCGCAGTTCGTTTTCGATCCAGGTCGATACGTTGGCGCGCGTCAAATCGACCGCGAGGATGTGCGGGCGCTTGTGACCGGCGGCCTCGAACGAGTCGGCGATCGCGGTCAGCTGCAGGGCGCGGCGCGCAACCAGCACGACCTCGTGGCCCTTTTCGGCAAATACTTTGGCAAGCGCCGTGCCGATGCCAGCGGATGCACCGGTGATCAAAGTCACGGGCCGCAGCATCGTCACCTCCCGCCCAATCGCGCGACGACTTCGTCGGGGATTGGATGGGCCGTGATGCTTTTTGAGTCAGCGGACTGGCGGCGGACCCAGACGCGCGTTTCGGAGCCTTCGACCGCGAGCTTGCCGTCCTTGGTCAGACGATGATGCACCTCGAAGCTTGAGCGCCCGATGTTTGCGATGGTCGACTCGACGATGACGTCGTCGCCAAACCGCGTCGGCAGCAGAAAGCGACCGCGCGTCTGCACACAGGGGTGGCCGCTGAAATCGTAGGCGATCAGATAGTCCCGCTTGTTCATGCCGATCGCCTGTTCGAGCAGGCTGGTGGTGCAGCGATCGAACATTTCAAAATAGTTCGGATAGTAGATGATGCCGGCCGGGTCGCAGTCGCCCCAGTGGATCCGTTCGTTTCGCTTGACCGTGAGGTTGGCCACGTCTCGCCAGCTCCGAAAGCTTGTCGCGCGGTCGTCGGTGACATGTCTGTCCGGGCGGGTCAACAATCGACTGAATGTCATACGGGTCCGCGGGTTCTGCTGCGCGCCGACGGCATTTGACCCTGCCGGTATTGGCCCGTAAAAAGCCTTGCATGTCGCGATTTTTGACCCTCAGCGAGGCTGTGGAATTTGCCATCCATGACGGCGATGCGCTGGCGCTGGAGGGGTTCACCCATTTGATCCCGCATGCGGCGGGGCACGAGATCATCCGCCAGCGCAGAAAGCAGCTGACCATCATCCGCATGACGCCGGACCTGATCTACGATCAGCTCGTCGGCATGGGCTGCGCCGAGAAAATGATTTTCTCCTGGACCGGCAATCCGGGCGTCGGCTCGCTGCATCGGGTGCGCGACGCGATCGAAAACGGCTGGCCGCATCCGCTCGCCTACGAGGAGCATTCCCATTCGGCCATGGCCAACGCCTACGAGGCGGGTGCGGCCGGGCTGCCTTGCGCGATCTTCCGCGGCTATGTCGGCGTCGATCTGCCGAAGGTGAATCCGAACATCAAGCGGGTCGCCTGTCCGTTCACCGGCGAGATGCTTGCCGCGGTGCCGGCGATCCGGCCGGACGTGGCGGTGATCCATGCCCAGAGGGCGGATCGGGCCGGCAACGTTATGCTCGAAGGCATCGTCGGCGTACAGAAGGAGGCGGTGCTCGCCGCCAAGCGCTCGATCGTCACGGTGGAGGAGATCGTGGAGGATTTCGGATCGCGCAGTCCCAATGCGGTCATCCTGCCGGCGTGGACCGTTGGCGCCATTGCACAAGTGCCGGGTGGTGCCTATCCGTCTTATGCATTTGGTTACTACAAGCGCGACAACGCCTACTACAAAGCCTGGGATGCGATATCACGCGAGCGCGAGAGCTTTCTTGCGTGGATGAAGACCAATGTGCTTGAGCAAAGGCCGGAATCCTTTGCCAAGTACGCGCGCAAGAACTCGATCGCGGCGGAGTGACGATGACCGATCATACGCCTACCGAAATGATGACGATCGCGGCGGCGCGCGCGCTCAAATCGAACGATGTGTGCTTCGTCGGCATCGGCATGCCGTCGGCGGCGGCCAATCTGGCGCGGCTCACGCATGCGCCGGACATCACGCTGATCTACGAGTCGGGCACGCTCGGCACCAAACCCTCGATATTGCCGCTTTCGATCGGCGACGGAGAGCTGTGCGAGACGGCGCTCACGACCGTGTCGGTGCCGGAGATGTTCCGCTATTGGCTGATGGGTGGGCGGATCACGGTCGGATTTCTGGGCGGCGCGCAGATCGATCGTTTCGCCAATCTCAACACCACGGTGGTGGGACCTTATGCAAAGCCGAAAGTGCGGCTGCCGGGCGGCGGGGGCGCGCCGGAGATTGCGATCTCCTGCGGCGAAATCTTCATCATCATGTCGCAAAGCAAGCGCAGTTTCGTTCCGAAGCTCGATTTTGTGACATCGCTCGGTCACGGCGAAGGCGGCGATCATCGCATCCGGCTCGGGGTCAAGACCAAGGGACCGACGAAATTGCTGACGGATCTGGCGGTGTTCGAGCCGGATCCCAGAACCAAGGAAATGACGATCATCTCGATTCATCCGGGCGTGA
Source organism: Xanthobacteraceae bacterium (assembly GCA_035501735.1). Classification (GTDB taxonomy): domain Bacteria; phylum Pseudomonadota; class Alphaproteobacteria; order Rhizobiales; family Xanthobacteraceae; genus PNAI01. The sequence continues at coordinate 9,882 of DATJVR010000073.1, forward strand.
CGCGGGCGCAGATCGCGGACAGCACCGGCTGGGAGGTGCGTTACGCCGACACCGTGACGGAGACGCCGGCGCCGAGCGCGCGCGAGCTGGAAGTCTTGCGCGCGCTGCATGCGCGTACGGCCCGCGCGCACGGCGCGGCGGCGTAAAGGAATTCGACGATGCCCGAGGCCTTCATTTGCGACGGAATCCGCACGCCGATCGGCCGCTATGGCGGCGCGCTCGCCAAGGTGCGCACCGACGACCTCGCCGCGGTGCCGATCAAGGCACTGATGAGGCGGCATCCCAAGGTCGATTGGGCGGGGCTCGATGATGTGTTCTTCGGCTGCGCCAACCAGGCGGGCGAGGACAACCGCAATGTCGCGCGCATGGCCCTGCTGCTGGCCGGGCTGCCGGAGTCGATCCCCGGCGTCACCGTCAATCGGCTGTGCGCGTCGGGGCTCAATGCGGTGGGGGCGGCGGCGCAGGCCATTCGTGCGGGCGAAATCGACTTCGCGATCGCGGGCGGGGTGGAGTCCATGACGCGGGCGCCGCTGGTCATGGGCAAGGCGCAGGAAGCCTTCCAGCGCGCGAACGAAATCCACGATACCACGATCGGCTGGCGCTTCATCAATCCGCTGATGAAGCAGCAATACGGGGTCGATCAGATGCCGGAGACGGCCGAGAACGTCGCCGAGGAATTCCAGGTGGCGCGCAAGGACCAGGATGCCTTCGCGTTTCGCTCGCAGCAGCGCGCCGCCAAGGCGCAAGCCGCTGGCTATTTCGCCGAGGAAATCGAGCCGGTGGTGATCTCCGGCAAGGCCGGCGCTGTGACGGTGGACAGGGATGAACACATCAGGGCCGACACCACGATGGACGGCCTCGCGAAACTCAAGCCCTTCGCGCGCAATCCGGGCACGGTCACCGCCGGCAATGCCTCGGGCGTGAATGACGGCGCCGCGGCCATGCTGATTGCGTCGGAAGCGGCCGCGAAAAAGCACGGACTGACCATGCAGGCGCGCATCGTCGGCATGGCGGCGGCGGGCGTGCCGCCGCGCATCATGGGGATCGGCCCGGTGCCGTCGACCCGCAAGCTGATGGAACGGCTGAAACTCAAAATAGGCGATTTCGATGCGATCGAACTGAATGAGGCGTTCGCCTCGCAAGCGCTGGCATGCTTGCGGCAGCTCGGGCTTTCCGACGACGCCGAGCACGTCAATCCGAATGGCGGGGCGATCGCGCTCGGCCATCCGCTCGGCATGTCGGGCGCGCGGCTTGCGCTGACCGCCACGCACCACATGCTCAAGAGCGGCGGAAGGCGCGCGCTTGCCACCATGTGCGTGGGCGTCGGTCAAGGCGTGTCGCTGGCGATCGAACGCATCTGAAAACTTGCAATAAATGAGGAGAAATATTCCGTGCCGATGAGTGCAGGTTACATTCCGTTTCATCCCAATCCGTCGAAGCCGAAGTACAAGCCGCCGGCGGGCGCGGTCGATGCGCATTGCCATGTGTTCGGACCGGAAGCGGTCTTTCCGTACGCGCCGGAACGCAAATACACGCCGTGCGACGCGCCGAAGGAAAAATTGTTTTCGCTGCGCGATTTTCTCGGCTTCGACAAGAACGTGATCGTGCAGGCGAGCTGTCACTCAAAGGACAACCGCGCCATGGTCGACGCGCTCGATGCCTCGCACAACAAGGCCAAGGGCGTGGCGTTCGTCGGCGAGGAGGTCACCGATACCGAGCTGAAATGGATGGATCGCGCGGGGGTGAAGGGCGTGCGGTTCAACTTCATCAAGCGGCTGGTCGATTTCACGCCGCGCGACGTGCTCGAGCGCATCGCGGCGCGGGTGGCGAAGCTCGGCTGGCATATCGTGGTCTATTTCGAGCAGGCCGATTTGGCGGACATGGAATCCTTCTTCGTGTCGTTGCCGACCACGGTGGTGGTCGATCACATGGCCTGCCCGGAGGTGAAGCGGGGCGTCGACAATCCGAACTTCCAGCGCTTTCTGCGGCTGCTGGGGGCGAACAGGAATTTTTATTGCAAGGTCACCTGCCCGGAGCGCTTTACCGTTGCGGGGCCGCCTTACGACGATGTCGTTCCGTTTGCCCGCACGATCGTGGAGCGATTCCCCGACCGCGTGCTCTGGGGCACGGACTGGCCGCATCCGAACATGCCGAAGGAGGCGCCGGACGACGGCGTCATCACGGACATGATCCCAAAAATCGCACCGACGGCCGCCCTGCAAAAGGCCCTGCTGGTGGATAACCCGATGGGGCTCTATTGGAATTGAAATAATGTAAAAAAGTCGGGGTGCGGCAGCACGGCCCTGGGCGCCAACGCTATACAGCGCGGGCGTTGTTGCTATATATCAAGAAAAAGAACCCCGGCGGACATGGAGGCAAGCCCGATGCGCCGCGAGCAGCATGACTACGACGACATTCCCGGCACTTTCGTGTTCGACGCGGAGCGCTCGCGGCAGGGCTACGGCATCAACATGTTCTGCATGTCGCTGATGAAGGACGCGAACCGCAAGGCCTTCAAGGCGAACGAAGCGGAATATCTGAAGAAATTCCCGCTCACGCCCGAACAGCGCGACGCCATCCTCAACCGCCAATACAATCGGATGCTCGAACTCGGCGGCAATATCTATTTCACCGCCAAACTGGGCGCCACCGACGGACATTCGTTCCAGCATCTGGCGGCGCTGATGACCGGCTCCACGCAAGAAGCCTATGCCAAGATGATGCTGGAAGGCGGCCGCTCGGTTGAAGGCAACCGCAGCAGGACGGGCAAGGGCGCACCCAAAGCGAAAGCAAAATCGAAAACGGGCAAAAAGTCAGGATCGAAACGTGGCTAAGATCATCGCAGGAGTTTCGTCGTCGCACGTGCCGGCGATCGGCGCGGCAATCGACAATCACAGGACCGAGGAGCCGTATTGGAAACGGGTGTTCTCGGGATTTGAGTGGTCGAAGAAGTGGATGGCCGAGACCAAGCCGGACGTGGTGATCGCGGTCTACAACGATCACGCGTCGGCGTTTTCGGTCGAGTTGATCCCGACCTTTGCGCTCGGCTGCGCCGCCGAATTCCCGCCGGCCGACGAAGGCTGGGGACCGCGGCCGGTGCCGGTGGTCAAGGGTCATCCGGAACTCGCCTCGCACATCGCGCAATCCGTCATCCTCGATGAGTTCGATCTCACCATCGTCAACAAGATGGAGGTCGATCACGGACTGACGGTGCCGCTTAATTTGCTGTTCGGTTCGCCAAAGGAATGGCCGTGTCCGGTCATCCCGCTCGCGGTCAACGTGGTGCAATACCCGCCGCCCACCGGGCATCGCTGCTACATGCTCGGCAAGGCGATCCGCAAGGCGGTCGAGTCCTATCCGGAGGATTTGCGCGTGGTGATTTTCGGCACCGGCGGCATGTCGCATCAGATTTCCGGTCCGCGGGCGGGGCTGATCAATTCCAAGTTCGACAAGGCGTTCCTCGACAACCTCAGCAAGAACCCGCAGAAACTCGTGCGCATGCCGCATCTTGAATACATGCGCGAGGCCGGCGCCGAAGGCATCGAAATGGTGATGTGGCTCGTCATGCGCGGCGCGCTCGACGAGAAGGTGGAAGAAGTCTATCGCTTCTACACGGTACCGGCGTCGAACACCGCGGTCGGCCACATCATTCTGGAGAACAAGCGCAAGGCCGCGAGCAAGACCAAACGCACCGCCGCGCGCGCGAAGGAAGCTGTCCGCAGGAGTTAGACGATGAAAATTTGCGTCGCCGGCCAAGGTGCTTTCGGCCAAAAGCACCTGGATGCGCTCAAGCGTATTCCGGATGTCGAAATCACCTCGCTGGTGGGCGGTAACCAGGACTCCACCGCGCAGGTCGCCAAGAAATACGGCATTCCGCATTACACCGGCGAGCTTTCGGAAGGCATCAAGCGCGCCGACGCGGTGATCCTGACCACGCCCACGAAGATGCATTTCCGGCAGGGCGAGCAGGTGATGAAGGCCGGCAAGCACGTGCTGGTCGAGATCCCGGTCACCGACAGCGTGGAAGATGCCGAGAACCTGGCGAAGATCGCCAAGCAGACCGGCGTCACCGCCATGGGCGGGCACGTGCGGCGGTTCAATCCCAGCCATCAATGGGTGCACAAGCGCATCGTCAAGGGCGAGCTGAAAATTCAGCAGATGGACGTGCAGACATATTTTTTCCGCCGCAAGAACATCAATGCGGCGGGAAATCCACGGAGCTGGACCGACCATCTGCTCTGGCACCACGCCGCGCACACGATCGACCTGTTCCAGTATCAGGCCGGGGAGAATATTTCCGACTGCTACGCGGTGCAGGGGCCGATCCATCCGCAGCTCAATATCGCGATGGATATGGGCATCGTGGCGCGCACGCCGTCGGGCGCGGTGCTGACGCTGTCGCTGTCGTTCAACAACGACGGGCCGCTCGGCTCGTTCTTCCGCTATATCTGCGACAACGGCACCTACAAGGCGTTCTACGACGACCTCACCGACGGCAAGGACAACAAGATCGACGTGTCGAAGGTCGACGTATCGATGGACGGCATCGAGCTCGAGGACCGCGAATTCATCGCGGCGATCAAGGCAAAGCGCGAGCCGAACGGCAGCTTGCAGCAGCTCCTGCCCTGCATGCACGTGCTCGGGAAGCTCGAGAAAATCATCGACCCGCAGCGCAAGGCGCACGCGTAGTCATTGTCCGCCTCATCCTGAGGAGCCCGCCGAAGGCGGGCGTCTCGAAGGATGAGGGCCCCTGCGCTTGCGGGCGGGCTCATTGGTTCGAGACGCGCTGCTTTGCGCAGCTCCTCATCATGAGGCCGATAATTATTGCGGGTTATTCCGAAACGCCGATCAAATGGTGTAGCCGCTCCGGGTCGTCGCGCAGGGCGGCGGATTGGCCGTCGTAGACGATGCGGCCCTTGTCCATCACCACGGTGCGGGCGGAAAATTCGAACGCGACGCGGCTGTTCTGCTCGACCAGGATGATGGAGAGCCCGCTCTCGCCGCGCAGCTTCACCAATACGGCGGTGAGGGCTTCGACCACCACCGGAGCCAAGCCCTCGGTCGGCTCATCCATAAGCAGCACGGTCGGATTGGTCATCAACGCGCGGGCAATGGACAGCATCTGCTGCTCGCCGCCGGAAAGCTGGTTGCCCATGTTGCCGAGCCGCTCTTTTAAATTGGGGAACAACTCGCACACGCGCTCCTCGGTCCAGTGGCCGGCGCGCGCGGCGACCTCGAGATTTTCGCGCACGCTGAGCGAGGGGAATATCTCGCGCTCCTGCGGCACGAAGCCGATGCCGCATGTGGCGCGGCGATAAACCGGCACGTGATTGAGGATTTGCCCGCTGAGCGCAACCTCGCCCTTGTGCAGGGTGGTGTGGCCCATGATGGTGGAGAGCAGCGTCGATTTTCCGACGCCGTTGCGGCCGATCACGCTGATGCTCTCGCCGGGAGCTACCGCAAGGTCGATGTTTTCGAGCACGACGGTCTCGCCGTAGCCGGCCGAGACGTCCTTGAGTTCGAGCGCGCTAGCCATGGCTCGCCTGCCCGAGATAGACGGCGCGCACGTCTTCGTTGGTGCCGATCTCCTTCGGTGAGCCTTCCGCGAATATGGCGCCGCGAACCAGCACGGTTATGCGCTGGGCGAAGCGAAACACCAGATCCATGTCGTGGTCGATGATGAGCACGCCGATGGTCTTCGGCAGCGCATCGATAGCGTCGAGAATGATGTGGCTTTCGGCGCTCGGCACGCCGGCGGCGGGCTCGTCGAGCAGCAGGACTTCGGGCTTCAAGCCCAACGCGATGGCAAGCTCGACCAGGCGCTGGCGGCCATAAGGCAATTCGGAGATGCGATGACGGGCGTCGTCGGCCAGTTTCAGCATTTCGAGGAGTTGCATCGATTCATCGATGATATCGCGACGCTTGCCGGCCGGCTTGAACATGTTGGGCGCAGCTCCAACGCGCTCGGAGATCGCGATATAAATATTTTCGAGAACCGAGAGGCCGCGGAACAGACGGTTGATCTGGAAGGTGCGGGCGATGCCGAGTTTGACGCGCTCGGCCTGCGCCATATGGGTGATGTCGCGGCCCTTGAACAGCACTTCGCCGGTCGAGGGCGCGAGCACGCCGGTCAGCAAATTGATGAAGGTCGTCTTGCCGGCGCCGTTGGGGCCGATCAGCGCGTGGCGGGCGCCGGACGCGAGCGCAAAATTCACATCGCGCGTGGCGCGCAAAGCGCCGAAGTTCTTGCTCACGCGGCGGGTTTCGATCAGGGAGGCGGTCATTGCGAGGCAGGCTTGGGTTTTACGCGACGCATGATCGTATCGAACAGGCCGAGGATGCCATTCCGTGCGAACAGGGCGATGATGACCAGAAGCAGTCCCAGGCCGAGCTGCCAGGCGCTCGGATAGATTTGCGACAGCCAATGCTCGAGCACCATGTAGGCAACCGCGCCGACGAAGGCACCATAGAGGCGGCCGTAGCCGCCCAGCACCAGGATGATCAGCACGGTCGCGGCGCGATCGAGGCCGAGCGTGCTCAAATTCACGTAGGCGTTGGTCTGGGCCCACAGGCCGCCGGCAACGCCGGCAAGCGCGGCCGAAATCATGTAGCAGACCACGAGTCGATGACGCACCGGCGCGCCGACCGCATGCATGCGCAGCGTGTTTTCACGGATGCCGGTGAGACTCTGGCCGAACGGCGAATAGACCAACGCGCGCACGAAGACGAAACCAACGAACAATACACCGAGGGCATAGAGATATTGAGCGCGCGGGATCAGCGGATTGAATTCGAACATTCCGAACAGCGGACGAATCACCATGCCGGGCAGGCCGTCGAATCCACCGGTGAATTCGGCGCCGAGGTTGGCGCCTTCCTCGAGCAGTGCCATGGTACAAAGCGTGAGCATCAGGAGCGTCAGCCCGGTCGTGCGCAGGAGAACGATGCCGGAAGCCAAGCCGACGGCGCCCGCCACGATGCCCGCGGCCACGAGGCCGGTGATGGGCTCGTTCCAGATGCCGTGAAACGCCAGCATGCCGACCGTGTAGGCGCCAGCACCGAAGAAGGCGGCATGGCCGAGCGTGACGATGCCGGCATAGCCGAGCGCGAGATCGAGCGAGATGGCGAACAGGACGGTAACGAGAAGCTCCGTGCCAAACCCGAGATAGCGCGGAAACGCAAAGTAATAGGCGATCGCCAGCAGCCAAGGGATCGTCTCCCAAAGACGTACGCGGTGGCGATTGGCAAGTGCGCGCGCGGCCGAGCGATCATATGCGGGCGCCGGCGCGCTCATGCGGATTTTCCGAACAGGCCCTGCGGCCGCCACAGCAGCAGCAGGATGGTCAGCGCGTAGATGAACAGCGTGCCGCCCTGCGGCAGATATTTCTTGAGCGCGAAATCGAGCACGCCGATCAGGGCCGCGGCATAGAAGGCGCCGACCACGCGGCCGGGCCCGCCAACCGCCACGACGATGAGGAAGAACACCAGATATTTCAGCGGATATTGCGGATCGAGCCCGAGAAATTCGGCGCCCAATCCGCCGCCGAGTGCGGCCATGCCGCTGCCGAAAGCGAAGGTGATGGAAAACAGCCGGTCGATGTTGATGCCGAGCGATTCGGCCATGCGGCGGTTGTCGACGGCGGCGCGAATCTGCGCGCCGAAGCGCGTGCGTTCGAAGCCGAGCCAAAGCGCGACCACGATCGCGATCCCAACCACGATCAAGAATATGCTGTAGGTGCGATAGTACAAAATCCCGAGATTGATTTGGCCGCGCAGGGCATCGGGAATAAAGAGCGGCTGGTTTTCCGGACCGACGATGGTCGCCGCCAACGAAATGAAAATGAACACGAGGCCGATTGTGAAGAGAACCTGGTCCAGTTCAGCCGCCTTGTAGAGCCGCGAATAAAGCAGCCGCTCGAAGACCACGCTGACCGCGGCAACGGTGACAAATCCGATCGCGAGCGCGGGCGCGAAGCCGATGCCCCAATACTTCATCGTCAACACGATGACGTAACCGCCGAGCATCGCGAAGGCACCGTGAGCGAGATTGACGAAGCCCATCAGTCCCATCGTCACGGACAGGCCGACCGAGACGATGAACAGCACCATGCCGGCGGCCAAGCCGCCCAGGATCATGCTGGCGAAGTCGATGCCGAAGATCACAAATTGAGCCCGTAGAAAAAATCCGCAATGAGCGCGAGCGCGCGATTGCGGCGTTGCACTTCCCCTGCGCCCGATGGCAACGGCGGCGCATACTAGGCTTTGAGCCGCAAACTGCAAGAACAACGGATGACGCAGAGCCCCAATAGCAAACCGCCGCTCCGAGAACGGAGCGGCGGCTTTCGCAGTCGCCGACTAGCGCCGCGCGATCAGTTTGTGGGTCCCGCGCAGGGGCCGATTTTCTGTTCCTTGCACGGGTCCTTCACGTTCGGGATCGTCTGGATCACCTTTTGATGCAGCTTGCCGTCGGGGCCCTTCACGACTTCGGACAAGTATTCGTTCATCACGATGTCGCGCGTGTTGGGATCGATCATGATCGGGCCGCGCGGGCTTTCGGTCTTCCAGCCCTTGAGCGCAGCAATCGCCGCATCGCCGTCGAGCTTGCCCTTGGTGGCCTGGATGGCATGCGCAATAGCGGCCATGCCGTCATAGGCGTCGACCGCCATGAAATCCGGCGTCGCGTCGGCGCCGTACTCCTTGTGCCAAGCCGCTACGAATTTCTTGTTCTCGGCATTCGGGAGGTCGACGTTGTAGTGATGCATCGTGTACAGACCGACGGCCGCATCGCCCATGGCCTGCAGCTTGGTGTCCTGGGTGATGTCGCCGGGACCGATCAGTTTGATGCCAGCTTCTTTCATCCCAAGCGCGGCATAGGTCTTGACCACCGCCGTGGCATGGTCACCGGCCGGAATGAAGACGAAGAAAACATCAGGTTTCTTGTCCTTGGCGCGCTGGAAGAACGGCGTGAAGTCCGGCACCTGGGCCGGGCCGCCCATCGGGATTTCATCGATCACCTTGCCGCCGTTGGCTTCGAACGAGCGCTTGAAGGCGGCGAGTTCGTCCTTGCCGGGCGGGAAGTCGCTGTAGCCGACGACCGCCGTCTTGGCGTGCAGCACCTTCGCGGCCGCTTCGCCCAACGGATATCCGGACTGCCACATGCTGAACGACGTCCGCACCCAATAGGGCGAGGTCAACGTGATATGCGCGGTGCCGGCGTTCGCGATGACGGCGAGCTTCTTGCCGGCGGTCACGACGGACGCGGAGGCGAATGCATTCGGCGAATAGACCCAGCCGATGAGGGCATCGACGTTCTCCTGCGTCAGCAATTCTTGCACGGCGACCTTGGAGTCCGCGCCTGACGGATTCTTGTCGTCGCGTTTGATCAACTTGACCGTGTAGGGTTTTATTTTGTCGGCATTGAGCTTGAGATAAAGCCCCACGCCGCGGTCGATCTGCTGGCCGAGTTCGGCACCGATGCCGGTGAACGGGGCCACGAGGCCGACTTTGACCTCCTGTGCCGAGGCGGCACAGACAGACAGAACCACTGCAGCGGAGGCTGCAAGGACGCGCTTGATCATAGGATTTCTCCTCCAGGATGAGTTTGGTTGATTTGGTCTAGCCTGTGGTCAGCTAGTTTGGACGAATAGTAGGGCGAAATAGAGAAACGGCGCAAGGCTTGAACCGCCTGATGCCATGCGGCTTTTTTACATGCTCGGGGTGGTGGGAAATGTCAATTGCAAGCGTGGGCATGATAGGCAATTTCTCGTGAAAATGGGAACACTCCCACGCGCCGCTATCTCCCTGCGAGACAATTGTTCTTGACGAGACGATGCATCCTTGCACAGCGTGCGATCTTGCACAGCACGCCTCAGCTAGTATGCATTATACCAGCACGACGTCGCGCCCCGGGTGACGCCGGTACGTACCAAGTGTTCAAGGAGGAACCCCAATGAAAAGAACCAAGCCCCCCTATCGCGCCGATCATGTCGGCAGCTTCCTGCGTTCGGCACCGATCAAGGACGCGCGCGCCAAGCATGAGAAAAAAGCGATCAGCGATGCCGAGCTGAAAGCGGTCGAGGACCGCGAGATCGAGAAGCTGATCAAAAAGCAGGAAGAGATCGGATTACAGCTTGCGACCGACGGCGAGTTCAGACGCTCCTGGTGGCATTTCGATTTCTTCGGTGGCCTCGACGGGGTGGAAATCTACGAGCTTGGCCACGGCATTCAGTTCCAGGGCGTGCAGACGAGGCCGCGCAGCGTGCGGGTGACGGGCAAAATCGGATTCTCCTATCATCCGTTCCTGGACCACTTCAAATTCGTCAAAGCGCACACCAAGGTGACGCCAAAGTTCACAATCCCGTCACCCATGGTGATGCATTTCCGCATGGAAGCGAATTCGGTCGACAAGAAAGTCTATCCGGGCGGCCGGGACGCGATCCTCGACGATCTCGCGCGGGCATACCAAAAAGCCGTGCGGGCCTTCTACGATGCCGGCTGCCGCTATCTCCAGATCGACGATATCGCCTGGGCCTATCTTTGCTCCCAAACGGAGATGAAGAAGGCGCGGGAACGCGGAATCGACACTGACCGGCTCGCGGACACATACCAGCGCGTGACGAACCAGTCGCTGGAAGGAAAACCCGCGGATATGGTCATCGCCACGCATATCTGCCGCGGCAATTTCCGCTCGACGTGGATCTCCGAAGGCGGTTACGAGCCGGTGGCGGAACGGCTGTTGGGCGCCGTAAACTACGACGGCTATTTCCTCGAATACGACACCGAACGGGCCGGCGGGTTCGAGCCGCTGCGTTTCCTGCCGAAAGGCAAGAAGATCGTGGTGGTCGGGCTGATCACTTCGAAGAGCGGAGCGCTTGAAAAGAAGGACGACGTCAAGCGCCGTCTCGACGAGGCCGCCAAATTCGCGCCGCTCGAGCAACTTTGCCTGTCGCCGCAATGCGGGTTTGCCTCCACTGAGGAGGGCAATGTGCTTACCGAAGAGCAACAGTGGGCGAAGATGCGCGAGGTGATCGAGATCGCCGACGAGGTGTGGGGCTAGCCGCCTCGCCGCGCGCTCCCGTAGAGTTGTTCCATGCAACGCACGAAGCCGCCATTTCGGGCCGACCATGTCGGCAGCCTGCTGCGACCGCCTGCGCTGAAAGAGGCGCGCGCCAAACACGAAAAGGGCGAGATCGATGATGCGGCGCTGAAAGCGGTCGAGGATCGCGAAATCGAACGTGTTATCAAGAAGCAGGAGGAGATCGGCCTGCGCGCGGTCACCGACGGCGAATTCCGGCGCGCCTCGTGGCAGACGGATTTTCTCAAAGTCCTGCCCGGCGTCGAAGCCTACGTCGGCGAGCGCAAGATCAAATTCCAGGGACCGCAGCCCAAACCGATCCTGCTGCGCGTCATCGGCAAGCTCGGCGCGTTCAACGGCCATCCGATGATCGAGCACATGAAGTTCGTCAAGGCGCATACCAAGGTGACGGCGAAAATGACGATACCGTCGCCGTCGTCGGTGCATTTTCGCTACGGCCGCGAAGGCGTGCCGGACAGCCTTTATCCGAACATGGACGATTTCTACCGCGATCTCGGGCAGACCTATCGCAAGGCGGTGCGGGCGTTCGCGGATGCCGGTTGCCGCTATCTGCAGCTCGACGAGGTCAATCTCGCGTATTTATGCGATCCGAAACTGCGCGAGCAGATCCGCAATCGCGGCGACGATCCGGACAAGCTGCCCGCGGCCTATGCGTCGATGCTCAATGCGGCGACCTCTGACATTCCGTCCGACATGACGGTGACGATGCATCTGTGCCGCGGCAATTTCCGCTCGACCTTTGTGGCAACCGGCGGCTACGAGCCGGTGGCTGAGCTGCTGTTCAATAAGATCAACGTGCACGGCTATTTCATGGAGTACGACAGCGAGCGCGCCGGCGGGTTCGAGCCGCTGCGTTTCGTGCCGAAGGGCAAGACGGTGGTGCTCGGGCTCGTGACTTCGAAGAGCGGCACGCTCGAGAGCAAGGACGCGATCAAGCGCCGCATCGAGCAGGCGGCGAAAATCGTATCCCTCGATCAGCTCTGCCTCTCGCCGCAATGCGGCTTTGCGTCGAGCGAGGAAGGAAACACCTTGGCCGAGGACGAACAATGGGGGAAGCTCAGGATGATCGTCGAGATCGCCGAGGAGGTCTGGGGGCGGACCTGATCGAGGAGGGGCCATGAAGCGAACCAAGCCGCCGTTTCGCGCCGATCATGTGGGGAGCCTGCTGCGGCCGGCGGCGTTGAAGGAGGCGCGCGCGCGGAGCGCGAAGGGCGAGCTGAGCGCAGCGCAGCTCAAGGCGATCGAAGATCGCGAGATCCTGCGGGTCATCAAGAAGCAGGAAGACGTCGGGCTGCAATCGATCACCGACGGCGAATTCCGCCGCTCGTGGTGGCACCTCGATTTTCTCTGGGGCCTCGACGGCATCGACAAGCACGTCATGGACTCCGGCATCCCTTTCGCCGGCATGAACACGCGCAATGAGGGGCTCAGAGTCACCGGCAAGGTGGGCTTCTCCGGCCACCCGATGATCGAGCACTTCAAGTTCGTCGCTGCGCACACCAAGCGCACGCCGAAGATCACGATCCCGTCGCCATCCGCCGCCTACGGCCGGCCGATGCCGACGCCGATCGACCGCAACATCTACCCGAACACCGACAATTTCTTCGCCGATCTTGGCCAGGCCTATAAAAAGGCCGTGCGCGCCTTTGCCGATG
>DATJVR010000074.1:0-93206 GCA_035501735.1 Xanthobacteraceae bacterium
AACCAGAACTCCTATATGTGCCGGCTGCGCATACCGAACGGCATCCTCAAATCCACGCAGTTTGCCGGCCTCGCCGATCTCGCCGAGCGCTACGGCGGCGGCTATGCCCATGTGACCACGCGCGCCAATCTGCAGATGCGCGAGGTCGAGCCTAAGAACGCCGTCGCCATGGTCGAGGCGATCCAGGATCTGGGGCTTTGCTCGCGCGGCTCCGGCGCCGACAATATCCGCAACGTCACCGGTACGCCGACCGCCGGCATCGATCCGCAGGAGCTGATCGACACGCGGCCTTACGCGCGCGAATGGCACTTCCACATTCTGAACGAGCGCGCGCTCTACGGCCTGCCGCGCAAGTTCAATGTCGGCTTCGACGGCGCCGGCAAAATTCCGGTGCTGGAAGACACCAATGACATCGGCTTCCAGGCCGTCGACGTGAAAGACGGTTTCGGCGCTGAGCCGGGCATTTGGTTCCGTCTCGCGCTCGGCGGCATCACCGGGCATAAGGATTTCGCGCGCGACGCCGGCGTGATCGTCAAGCCCACCGAGGCGACGCTCGTCGCCGACGCCATCGTGCGCGTCTACATCGAGCATGGCGATCGCACCGACCGCACCAAGGCGCGGCTCAAATACGTGCTCGATGCCTGGGGCATGGAGAAATTCATCGCTCATGTCGAGGAAAGACTCGGCCGTAAGCTCGTGAAAGTGCCTAATGACGCGATCGCGCCGCGGCCGTCCTATGACCGCAGCGCGCATATCGGCGTACACAGGCAAAAGCAGGCGGGATTGAATTGGATCGGCGTGGTGCTGCCGGTCGCGCGGCTCACTGCCGCGCAGATGCGCGGCCTTGCTTGCGTCGCGCGCGATTGCGGCGATGGCGATATCCGCCTCACGGTCTGGCAGAACCTGCTGATCTCCGGCGTGCCGGACGACAAACTTGCCGTAGCCGAAGCGGCGATCGAGAAAATCGGCCTAACCACCAAGGCGACCTCGATCCGCGCCGGCCTCATCGCCTGCACCGGAAATGTCGGCTGCCGCTTTTCCGCCTCCGACACCAAGCGTCACGCCGAGGATATCGCGCAATGGTGCGAGGCACGCGTCAACCTCGACGCGCCGGTCAATATTCATCTTACCGGATGCCATCACTCCTGCGCTCAGCATTACATCAGCGAGATCGGACTGCTCGCCTGCAAGGTGCAGGTTTCCGACGACGGCGATCAAGTCGAGGGTTATCACATTTATCTCGGCGGCGGTTTCGGTCCCGATGCCGCGCTCGGCCGCGAAATCTATCGCGACGTGAAAGCGGAGGAGGTGCCGCGCACGGTCGAGCGCATGCTCAAGGGCTATCTCGCGCAGCGCTTTTCCCGCGACGAAACATTCCTTGCCTTCGCGCGGCGTCACGAGGTCGAAGCTCTCAAAATGATTTTCGACGCGGAGTCGACCGAATGACGCAAAGTCTCCCGCCCCCGATCCCGTCGCTGGTGCCGGACACCGCGCCATTCTCCGAAGAACAGCGCGCCTGGCTCAACGGCTTTTTTGCGGGATTCATCTCGCTTGACGGCTCCGGCATCACGCCGCTGTCTAGCGAACAGGCGGCGGCGCTGATTTCAAACGCCAACCCGAACGCAAAGGCGGCAGACGACGACGGCGGCGCTCCCTGGCACGACCAGACCCTGCCGCTCACCGAGCGCATGAAACTCGCCGATGGCCGACCGCTGCGCTGGAAAATGATGGCCGCGATGGCGCAGCAGGATTGCGGCCAATGTGGCTACGACTGCCGCAATTATTCCGGCGCGTTATTTGAGGGTAAGGAGCAGCGGCTGAACCTGTGCGTGCCGGGCGGCAAGGAAACCGCCCGCATGCTCAAGACGCTCTATGAGGAATTTCGGAGCGCGCCCGCGGCGCCCGCCACGGTGCCGGCCGGTACGCCGCAACCGTCCGCCGAGCTTTCGCCCGCACCGCCGAACGCGCCCGGCCGTTCGCGTGACAACCCCGCGCTCGCAACGTTCGTCTCACGCACGCGGCTCAACAAGATGGGCTCTCAGAAGGAAACCTGGCACATCGAGTTCGATCTCGCTTCCTCCGGTCTCGACTACGAAGTCGGCGATTCGTTTGGCCTGTTTCCGTTTAACGATCCGGCGCTGGTCGATGCGATCATCAAGGCGCTGGCAGCTCCGCCGGATTTCCCCATCGGCGGACGCCAGCTGCGTGCTGTGCTGCTCGACGGTGTTTCGCTTTCGCCGGCGCCCGACATGCTGTTTCAGCTTTTCTCCTACATCACCGGCGGCGAGCGTCGGAAAAAGGCACGCGCGCTCGCCGCCGGCGAAGATCCCGACGGCGATGCCGAAACGCTCGACGTGCTGGCGGCGATCGAGAAATTCGCCGGCATCCGACCCGATCCGGAAGCCTTCATCGAAGCGCTCGACCCGCTGCAGCCGCGGCTGTTCTCGATCGCGTCCTCGTTGAAGGCGAATCCTGGCCGCGTCGCGTTGACCGTCGATGCGGTGCGCTACGACATCGGCAAGCGCCGCCGGCTCGGCGTGGCCTCCACGTTCCTTGCGGACCGGATCGCGCCCGGCGACGCGATCAAGGTCTACGTGCAGAAGCCGCACGCCTTCGCGCTGCCGGGCGACCCCGCGGTACCCATCATCATGATCGGACCCGGCACCGGCGTCGCGCCGTTCCGCGCCTTCCTGCAGGAGCGCATCGCGATCAACGCGCCTGGCCGCAACTGGCTGTTCTTCGGACACCAACGGTCCGATTGCGACTTCTTCTACGCCGACGAATTCAAGCAGATGAGAGCCTCGGGCGCGCTCACGCGCCTTTCGCTCGCCTGGTCGCGCGACAGCGAGCAGAAAATTTACGTGCAAGACCGCATGCGCGAGGTCGGCCGCGACATCTGGGCCTGGCTCACCGACAACGCGCATATCTACGTCTGCGGCGACGCCAAACACATGGCCAAGGACGTGGAGATCGCCCTCGTCGACATCGTTGCCCAGCACGGCGCGCGCAGTCCGGAAGAGGCCGTCGCCTTCGTCGGCGAACTCAAGAAAAAAGGCCGCTACCAGCAGGATGTCTACTGACCATGAACGCACCATCCTTCCATCAACCGGCTGTGCGTACGACTTGCCCGTATTGCGGTGTCGGTTGCGGATTGCTGGCAAAACCGGACGGGCGCGGCGGCGCAATCATCAGTGGCGATCCGGACCATCCGGCGAATTTCGGCAAACTTTGCTCGAAAGGCTCGGCGCTCGCCGAAACGCTCGGCCTCGGCACCCGATTGCTTCATCCGCTGGCACGGCAGGCCGGTGGAGAGCTCGTCCGCGTGTCCTGGGATGCCGCACTCGATCACGTCGCCGGCGGCCTGATCAGGACCGCGACGCTGCACGGGCCCGACGCGGTGGCGTTCTATCTCTCCGGCCAGCTGCTGACCGAGGATTATTATGTCGCCAACAAGCTGATGAAGGGCTTCATCGGCAGCGCCAACGTGGACACCAACTCGCGCCTGTGCATGGCTTCGTCGGTGGCCGGTCACCGCCGCGTCTTCGGCGCCGATACCGTTCCCTGCAACTACGACGATATCGATCTTGCCGATCTCATCATCCTGGTCGGTTCCAACGCGGCCTGGTGCCATCCCGTCCTGTACCAGCGCATGGTCGCCAACAAGCGCGAACGCGGCGCCAAGATCGTGGTCGTCGACCCGCGCCGGACCGAGAGCGCGGAAGATTGCGATCTGTTCCTGCCGATCGCGCCCGGCATGGATACCGTGCTGTTCAGCGGCCTGTTTGCTTACCTCGCGGACAATCACGCGCTCGATCGCGCCTATATCACTGCTCACACCTTGGGTTTCGCCGATGCACTGGCGCGCGCGCGTGAAATCGCCCCGACGCTCGAGGCGACCGCGCGCGCGGTCGGGCTCGATGCAGCCGATGTTGCCCGCTTCTTCGATCTGTTCCGCTCGACCCCGAAGGTCCTGACTTGCTTCTCGCAAGGCGTGAACCAATCCGCGCAGGGCACCGACAAGGTCGCTGCCATCATCAACTGCCATCTGATCACCGGCCGCATTGGACGCCCCGGCATGGGGCCGTTCTCGCTCACCGGCCAACCCAACGCCATGGGCGGCCGCGAGGTCGGCGGGCTTGCCAATCAGCTGGCGGCGCACATGAACTTCACGCCCGCCGATGTCGATCGCGTCGGGCGCTTTTGGCGCGCCCCGAACATGGTCCAGCGCGAAGGCCTCAAAGCCGTGCAGATGTTCGAGGCGATCGAGCGCGGCGAGATCAAGGCGCTGTGGGTGATGGCGACCAATCCGGCCGTGTCGCTTCCCCGCGCCCGCGCGATGCGCGACGCGCTTCGCAAGCTTGACCTGTTGGTCGTTTCGGAGAACGTGCTGTCGAACGACACGCTCGAGGCCGGCCCGCACATTCTGCTGCCGGCTGGGGCCTGGGGCGAGAAAAACGGCACGGTCACCAATTCCGAGCGGCGGATATCGCGCCAGCGGCCGTTTCTTCCGCTGCCGGGCGAGGCGAGGCCGGACTGGTGGATCGTTGCCGAAGTCGCGCAGCGGATGGGATATGGCGACGCTTTCACCTATCGATCTGCGGCCGACGTGTTTCGCGAGCATGCGGCGCTTTCAGCCTACGAGAACGACGGCAGCCGCGATTTCGACATTGGCGCGCTCGCGAAGCTCACCGACGCGGAGTTCGACGCGCTTGCGCCGGTGCAATGGCCCGCCCGCGCGGGCGGCGCGCGCAACGAGCAGCGCTTTTTCAACAAAGGCGGATTTTTCACCACTGACCGCAAGGCGCGACTGATCGCTCCGGATCTGCCTGCCCCACGCGAGCCGCTCACGCGCGAGTTTCCGTTCCGTCTCAATACCGGCCGCGTGCGCGACCAATGGCACACGATGACGCGTTCGGGCTTGAGTCCTCGGCTCGCGGCGCACGTGCCGACGCCGTTCGTCGAAGTTCACCCGGACGATGCGGAAGCGGCCCATCTCGCGCACGATGGCTTCGCGCGCGTGAGTTCGCCCTATGGCTCATGCGTGCTCAAAGTCGTGGTCACCGCCAATCAGCGGCGGGGCTCATTGTTTGCGCCGATTCATTGGAGCGACGAGACGGCATCCTGCGCGCGCGTCGGCGATCTGGTGACACCGGCGACCGATCCGTTTTCCGGCCAGCCCGAGGCCAAGGCGACACCCGCCGCAATCGCGCCGGTCGACTTCGCCTTCCGCGGATTTGCGCTGACCCGCGAGCAGCTCACCTTTCCGATCGACACCTGGTGGTCGCGATTGGCCGTCGCCAACGGCCACGGCTATCTGATGGCGAGCAATCTCGCGCCGGCCGCCTGGCGGGACTTTGCGCAGGCGCATTTCGGCGCCGGCGCCGAAATGGCGGAATATTGCGACGAGCCGCGCGGCTGCTATCGGATGGCGGCGTTTGTCGATGGCCGGCTCAGCCGTTGCTTGTTCGTCGGCCTTGCCGGCGCAACCCCGCAGTGGGACGCGGTGAAGGCGCTGTTCGAAGCCGAAACGCTCGATGACGTGCATCGCCGCGCGCTGCTCTCCGGCAAATCGCTTGATGGTCTGCCCGACCCCGGTCCGCTGATCTGCGCCTGTTTCGGTGTCGGTCTCAACGTTATCCGCGACGCGATCGCGAACGACGGGGCCGTCAGTGTCGACGACATCGGCGCTTCGCTGCGTGCCGGCACGAATTGCGGCTCGTGTCTGCCGGAGCTCAAAAGGATCATTGCGCATGGACGAATCCCGCAAACCGCGTGAAGAAGCCTCGCCGAGCATGGGGCCGCTCGCCCGGCTTCCGCTGTTCTTTTCGCTCGATGGCAAGCGTGCGGTCGTGGCCGGCGGCAGCGCGGCGGCAAGCTGGAAAGCCGAATTGCTGTCGGCCGCTGGCGCTTCGGTCGATGTCTACGCCGGTGACCCATGCCGCGAATTGCTTGCGCTCGCGCAAAATTCGCCGCGCGGCCCGATTGTGGTTCATCGCCGCATATGGACGGATGCCGACCTCAAACAGGCCGCTATAGCGATCGGCGCGTTCGAGGATGACGCCTCCGCGGCCGACTTCACCGCGGCCGCGCGCGCGGCCGGCGCGCTGGTCAATGTCGTCGACAAGCCGGCGCATTGCGATTTTGCTTTCGGCTCGATCGTCAATCGCTCGCCGCTCGTGATCGGCGTGTCCACCGACGGCGCGGCACCGATCTTCGCCCAGGCCGTCCGGGCCAAGCTCGAAGCCTTCCTGCCGCGAGGCTTTGCCAATTGGGCGGCCGCGGCCGCGCGCTGGCGCGAAAGCATCAAGACCTCCGGTCTGCCATTCTCCGGGCGCCGCAAGGTCTGGCAACTGTTCACCGACCATGCGGTCAAGCATCCCGACGACACGCCCCGCGCGGCCGATCTCGAATGTTTCCTCGCCGAGGTCCGCGGCCTGGGCGCCGCCGTCGAAAACGGCTCGGTCACGCTGGTTGGCGCTGGACCCGGCGATCCCGAACTGCTGACGCTGCGCGCCGTGCGTGCACTGCAGTCCGCTGATGTCATTCTGTTCGACGACCTGGTGTCGCGCGAAGTGCTCGATTTCGCCCGCCGCGAGGCCAAGAAAATGCTCGTCGGCAAGACCGGCTACGGCCCGTCCTGCCGGCAAGACGACATCAATGCGCTGATGGTGAACCTCGCCAAATCGGGCAAGCGCGTGGTGCGTCTGAAGGGCGGCGATCCGCTGATCTTCGGCCGCGCCGGCGAGGAGCTTGCGGCCTGCAAAACCGCCGGCATTGCCGTGGAAATCGTGCCCGGAATAACCGCCGCGCAAGGCGCGGCGAGCGCGCTCGGCATGCCTCTCACCGACCGCGCTCAGGCGCGGCGACTGCAATACGTCGCCGGCCACGGCAGCAGCGGCGCGCTCCCGGCCGATTTCGATTGGCGAAGCCTTGCCGATCCGTCCACCACGACCGCGATCTATATGCCGACGCGCACGCTCGCGGCGCTGGTCGCAAGAGCGATCGAGCTCGGTCTCGACCCGGCGACGCCGTCCGTGGCGGTCGCGCGGGCGACGCAACCAAATCAGCAGATCATCGCCGGGCCGATCGCCCGCCTGCCGATCATGTTGGAGCGGCTGGCTCCGGCCGGTCCCGTTCTCGTCATGCTCGGCAAGGTGTTCTCGCCATCGGCCGAGAACGCCGACACAACGGCGACGGCGTTGAGCGCTATCGGCTACGACCTTTGATGCGGCTCATTTGGGGGGAAAGCCTAACGGCCGGGATCCATCGACTGGTGCGCATGCTCGCCATCACCGGCCGCGCGGCGGTCCTGGTAGCTCGACGGCGCCACCGCCGAACGCAGCAACGCCTTGCGCGCCTGCCATTCGGTTTCGGCATCGAGAGTCGCGTGGAACTGAACTTCGCCGCCCGCGAGCGTGGCGACCGGAACGCCGTCGCGGAACAGCACGCGGTTACCGGTGAGCGCCGAGAGTTTCGGCCCGGGCGTCACGATGCCGATCAGATTGAGCGGATCGGCGCCGGAGACCGAGATCCATTCGCCCGTGCCGCCGTTGCGCCGCGCCTCGCGCAGCGAAACCACCGCATCCGGAAGTGCGAATTGCTCGCCCGAAAAGCCTGCCACGAAACGGCCGCCGCGAATCTCCCCGCGCGCCTCGAGCCTGCGATACACGCGGAGCAGGTCGCGCCAAGGCGGCAGCCAATCCGCCTCGCGTTCGAGCAGCCGCCAGAACACCACGCCATAGCGGCGCAGCAGCACGCGCGCCACATGCTCGATTGCCGCACTGTCGCCCGCCGGTGAGGCCTGCGGCGGCGGCGCGCGCCGGGCGATGGCCCAGCGGCCGGCGTCCTCCATGCCGAATTTCACCGTGCGCCGCCGCCGATGCCCGCCGTTCAGCGGTCGCCGCTCGGCCGACGGCACGAGCAGCGCACGCAAGCCCGCAAAACTGTCGGATGTCACAAGCCCGAGCGCCACCAGTTCGGCCAGCGCCTCCTCGGCTTGCGAGGAAAGCATCCCGCTGCCTTCGGCCAATTCGTCGAAGAACGACGCGCCGTTTTCGCGGATGAAATCATGCACCGCCTGCGCCCGCGGACCGGGCTCAGCGGTCGCGACTTTCGACGGCAGCGACGTCCAGTGCGAGGCAAAACGCCGCTCCAGCAAGGTAATCGGCGTGGTGCGAACCGGCGCAGGTTTTGACTCGCCGCCGTTCGGACGCCCGAGGCGCGGTCGCAATCGTTTCCAGGCGATGTGGCCGGCGACACAGCGATCGTCAAGCCACGCCGTCTCGTATCCGGCAATGCGTGCAGGCAGGATTTCGCTTTCCCACGCCCCGGCCGGCGCTTCATAGCCTTCGAGCTGCGCGACGATGGTATCGATGGCTTCGGAACCGTCCATGCGCGCCTCCGCCGCGGCTCTCTGCCAGGCCGGCAGGAAGTGCATGAAGTCGGCCGCAGTGACCGGCTCGATCTCCGCACGCAGCCGCTTCACCGTATAATGGTGGATGCGCGCGAGCAGCCGCCGTTCGCACCATTCTTCTTCCGCGATACCCGGCGTGAAGCGGCCGCGCATGGCAAAGCCTTCGTGTTCGACCGCCGTAAGTGCTGCCGCGAGCTGCGAGGCTTGCAGCGCGAGCGGCGTCGCAAGCTGTTCCGGTGTGACTGGCCCCAGGCCTTCCAATCGTCCGCGCAGAATTTCGACCAGCGCGTCGTCGAGCGACCATTGCTGCTCGCCGTATGCGCCCGGCGCCGAAATGCCCGGTTCGGTCTTGGCCGCGGGCATGAGCGCGCGGAACTGCGGCAGACGTTCTGCGGTGATCCACAAGCCCCCGCGCGTCCCCTGCATTTGCGTCACGCGGTTTTGCTGGGCGAGCTCCGCCAGCCACCGCATCCACTCAGGCTTTTTCTGCGCTTCCTCGGCGGTAAGGAACCCGAGCCAAACCAGCGCGTCGTGCAGCTCGTCGGCATTGGCCGCATCGGGCCAGGCCTCCTCGCGCACGCGCGCAATCGCCTCGGCGTCGAGCTGGCCCAGCTCGGAAGCATCCTCCGGCGACATCCAGCGCCGCGCCATGACCGCTTGCGTGCGCCGCTCCTCCAGCGGCGCATCGTCGAGGAATGCGTAGGGCCGCGCAGAAAGCACTTCGAGCGCGAGCGGCGACGGCTCGGTGAGGTCGCGCGCCACGATCCGCACGTCGCCCGACTCGATCGCCTTCAGCAGGCGTTCCAGGCCCTCGATATCCATCGCTTCGGTCAGGCAATCGCCGATGGTCTGGTTCACCAGCGGATGATCGGGGATTTCCCGCTCGCCGACGATATTTTCGGCGCAGGCGATCTGGTCGGGAAACACGACCGCGACCAGATCCTCGGCCGCCATGCGCGCGAGCTGCGGCGGAACCTTCGAGCCGCCGCGGAAGCGCGGCAGCGCCAGCGAGATCGCCGCAACCCAGCGCCAGCGCGTGTTGAACATCGGCGCATCCAGCAATGCCTGCGTCAGAACTGGCCTGACCGAATTGGAATGCAGATAGCCCGCCACCTCCGGCAGCGCGAACGAATGCACGGTGGTGAGCGAGAGCACGATATTGTCCTCGGTCGCCGCCGCCTGCAGCTCGAAATTGAACTTGCGGCAGAAGCGTTTGCGCAGCGCCAGTCCCCAGGCGCGGTTGATGCGGCTGCCATAGACCGAATGGATGACGAGCTGCGTGCCGCCGACTTCGTCGAAGAACCGCTCGAACACGATCGTGCCTTTCGTCGGCAGGCAGCCGAGCGCCGCATGGGCGGCGCTCAAATATTCGACCAGTTGCTGCGCTGCCGGTTCCGCGATGGCGACCTCATCGATCAGCCAGCGCAATGCGCTCGCCCCGGTTGCATCGCTCTTCACGCGGCCTTCGATCTCCGCGCGCAGCCGCGACACCGAGTCGGACAGCTCGTCCGTGCGGCCGGGCGCTTCGCCGAGCCAGAACGGTATGCTCGGCGGCAGGCCGTGGGCATCCTCGACCCGCACCGTGCCGGCCTCGACGCGGCGGATCAGGTAGCTCTTGTTGCCGAGCTGGAAAATATCGCCGGCCATGCTCTCGACCGCAAAGTCCTCATTCACCGTGCCGATGAACGTATTCTCCGGTTCGAGCAGCACCTGGTAGTCGGCCACGTCCGGAATGGTGCCGCCGGAGGTGAGCGCCGTGAGCTGCGCGCCGCGTCGCCCGCGCATCAGCTTGTTGACGGCGTCGTAGTGTATCAGCGCCCCGCGCCGCCCGCGCCGTGTCGAGAAGCCGTCGGCCACCATTTTCACCACGGTGTCATATTGGGTGCGTGTGAACGCGCGGTACGGCCAGGCGCGGCGGAAGATGGCGTAGAGCTCATCCTCGTTCCATTCGCGCGCGGCGACTTCGGCAACGATTTGTTGGGCGAGGACGTCCAGCGGCTGTTCGGGAAGGATCAGACGGTCGAGCTCGCCCCGCCGTACGCTGTCGAGCAGCGCGGTGCATTCGACCAGTTCGTCGCGCGATAGCGGGAACAGCCGGCCCTTCGGTGTGCCGCCGACCGCATGGCCGGAACGGCCGACGCGCTGGAGAAACGTCGCGATCGCGCGCGGCGAGCCGAGTTGGCACACGAGATCGACGTCGCCGATGTCGATGCCGAGTTCGAGCGAGGCGGTGGCCACCAGCGCTTTCAACGCGCCGCCCTTGAGTCGCTGCTCGGCGTCGAGCCGGTGTTCCTTCGCGAGGCTGCCGTGATGCGCGGTGAGCTGTTCCTCGCCCACCAGCTCGGACAACTTTCGCGTCACCCGCTCGGCCATGCGGCGCGTGTTGACGAAAATGAGCGTCGTCCGGTGCTGTTCGATCAGTTCCGCAAGCCGCCGATAAACTTGTTCCCATACTTCCGCCGACATCACAGCTTCGAGCGGCGCATCCGGGATTTCGAGTCCGAGGTCGCGCTGACGGTGATGGCCGGTGTCGATGATCGTGCATTCGGGCGGCGAATTGCCGTCCTGCCCACAGCCGACGAGAAATTTCGCCACGAGATCGATCGGTTTCTGCGTCGCCGAAAGGCCGACGCGCAGCAACCGGTCGCCGCACAGCGCCGAAAGCCGTTCGAGCGAAAGCGCAAGATGGCTGCCGCGCTTGTTCGGGGCGAGAGCATGAATTTCGTCGACGATGACCGTGCGCGTGGTTGACAGCATCGCGCGCCCGGATTCGGAACCGAGCAGGATGTAAAGCGACTCCGGCGTGGTGACCACGATATGCGGCGGCCGCCGCCGCATTTTGTCCCGCTCGCTGGACGGCGTGTCGCCGGTGCGCACCCAGGCGCGAATTTCGACATCCGGCAAGCCTTGCGCGCGCAGCTTTTCGCGGATGCCGGCGAGCGGCGCGTTCAGATTTTTCTGAATGTCGTTCGACAGCGCCTTGAGCGGCGAGACATAAACGACCTGCGTCTCGTCGCGTAAGGCCCCGTCGAGCCCCTGCCGTACGAGATCGTCGATCGCCGCGAGAAACGCCGCGAGCGTCTTGCCCGAGCCGGTCGGCGCTGCAATCAGCACATTCTTGCCGGACTTGATCGCGGGCCAGGCTTCGTTCTGCGCCGGCGTCGGCGCCGAGAACGCGCCGTCGAACCAGGCGCGCACCGCCGGATGAAACAGCCCGTCCGCGCTCGCGCCTACGGGCTGGCGATTGGGCGTTGAAAACAGGTCCAGCACCGAAGGCTCCGAAGAATGGGGATTCGCCTCGCGGCGACAGCTGAAGGCAGCGATTCCAGGATCGCATAGATATGGGCCTATTCGGGCCGTCGTTCAATCGCGGAATGCGTCACTCTGGTCCTGTCGAAACAGGCCGCTACACAGGAAATTGATAGTGGAACCAATGGATTATGCGATCGAGTCGGATTGAGCCCGGCCATTCGACTTAAAACGTCGGCACCAGGGCTCAATGGCCCCGGTGCCGCATTTCACTCAGCACTATTCATGCCGTATCGGTGTTTGAGTTCAGCAGTCCGGCAATCCTGCCGCTGCCGGCGGACGCGGTTTACTCGCCGAGCTGCTTGCCGAGCCGGTCGTGCTCGACGCGCTGCCGCCCGCGTTCGATGCGGACGAACCCTTCTTCATGCCGTTTGAGCTGCCGTTGTTCGCGGCGGTCTTGTCTTTGATCTGGCCGCTGACGCGATCAAAGCACTTGGTTTGTGCGCTGCTTGGCGAGCCGGACGAGCTCGATGATTGTGCTGACGCATAGCCGATACCGCCAACGAGTAAGGCAGCCGCAGCAAACAAGCTGATTTTGCCGAGCATGATTCCTCCTCCTTCATGAAAACGTTGGCATCATTGCCAACTGACCGGCCAACGCCGCCCCGGCGCAAAGGTTCCAACACGCGAAAATCGCCATAAGAATGAATTCCGTCCGGCAGGATTAATTATGTGCCGGCATGCGCCAGCGTCGTTTCGAATTCGCGTTCCGCCGCGGCGACTTCGGCGACTGTCGGCAGTCCCGCTTCATTACCGAGATGCTGTATTTTGTGGGCAGCGGCCGCGCGCGCGAATCGAAAGTGCTCGTCCCAGCTTTTTGCGCGGTTGCCGAGATAGGAAAAAATGTACGCGCCGTGGAATACATCGCCTGCGCCGCTCGTGTCGACCACGCGCTGCGACGGCACCGCCAGAGCAGGCAATGTCCGCACCGTGCCTGCGTCGTCGTACCAAAGCAGGCCGCGCTCTCCGAGTGTCACGCCGCCGATCCGGCAGCCGCGCGACTTGAGGTAGTCGAGCATCGCCGAAGGACTGCACTCCATCTGTTCGCATAGCCGTTCAGCCACGATCGCAATGTCGATGAACGCCAGCAGCTCGTGCGTATTCGACCTCAAGCTTCCGCCGTCGAGCGACGTCAGGATACCGGCCCTGCGGCAGAGCTTGGCGTAATGGATTGCGGCGTCTCCCTGGTGGCCGTCGAGGTGCAGCGCGCCGCAGCCTGTGAGGTCGAGCGTGGGAAATGCCTGCAAATAATCGTCATCGCGGCAGCGCACGATCGCGCGCTTGCCGTCCTTCGGCATGATGAACGACAGCGACGAAGTCTTTACTTTCCGCGCATGGATCGCGATCGAGTATTTTGCCGCCATATCCAGAAACATGCGGCCGAGCCAGTCGTCGGCGACGGTCGTCAGCACATCCGGCGCGATACCGAGCTTCGCGCAGCAGAATGCCGCGGTCACGGCGTTGCCGCCGAACGACACGGCATATTGTGACGCCACGTGTTTCTCATCGCCGGTCGGCATCCGATCGGTGATGAACGTGATGTCGATATATGTCTGACCGATAAAGAGTGCTCGCATTCACTTGAATGATGGGTTGACCGCGGATTTTCGCGCGTCCGCACTCCGCGGCATTTTTTATTTATGGCGCGGGGGTCGAAAAACAAGCCGGAAAGAATGATGCCGGCGTGAGGATTTCACGCCGGCATTGATTAAAGAACGCGAGGAATTCGTCGCGACGCGGTTCAGCGCATCACGGACATACTTGACGCCAGTGACCTCGGCGTTTTTCCCAATAGCACCACGGATTGCGCGGTGCTTCCCACCGCCGTGCCACGGGATGCGTCGTGGCCGGCAACCACGGATGCCAATCGCAACGGTCCGCGTTGCAAACCCACGCCACGTTTGTGATCAGATTATCCGCGGTTGTATTCGCGGCAAGCGGAGCCGCAATGCCGGCTTCCGCGCGATTGATGGCAGCTCCGCCCACGACCACGGTGGCGAGCAGCGCCAAGGCGATTGCTCTCATAGTCCCCTCCTTGGGTTAAGCACAGGCGCCGTTGCAGAATCCGTTTCATGGAATCCGACCGGCACGCAATTAAAAGCGGTCGATTGTGTCAATGCAACGAAAAAGCCCCCACCGGCGCCGTTGTGATGCACAATCTTGTCCACCTGTGTCCACAAAGACCATGAACCGATGTTCATATCGCAACGCGCTGCGCATTTTGTCCGTGGGCAAAAGCCGTTGTTGGCGAGGAGCATAGCCAACACGCGACGAGTGCGGGCAATGCCGGCGATTGAGGCGTTCAAATCGCTCGCGCTAATTCCAGCAACGCGCCGTGCTGCTGGCCGGATTCGCGGTAGATCGGTTTCACGGCGGCGACAAATGATTCGTGTTCGGCCGCGCTCAGCGTGACGATTTCGCCGCCTGCATCGACAATCGCTTTTCGCGCTTGAGCGTCTTCCTCGATCGCGAGCTTGCGCTGAAATGCAACCGCATCCGCTGCGGCTGTGCGGAAACTCGCCTGCAGGTCCTGCGGATAGGCATCGAACGTCGGCCGGTGCACGAAAATCGGCCGCGAAATGTAGAAATGATTGGTCAGCGTGTGAAAGCGATGAAACTTGTGCGCGCCATAGGTGACGGTGTTGGCGAAGGGGTTTTCTTGCGCGTCAATCTCGCCGGCTTTGATCGCGGCCAGCGCCTCGGTCAGGTCCCACATCAGCGGCACCGCGCCCAATAGCTCGAACGTCCGCGCCTGGATTTTGCTCGGCAGCACGCGAATGCGCATGCCTTTGAGATCGGCCGGCGTGTGCACCGGTCGCAAGCGGTTCGACACCTGCCGGAAACCGTTCTCGAACCAGCCGAGAATGCGGTAATCCATGCGCTCCTCGATCTTGCGCGCGAGCAGCGCACCGAACTTTCCGTCGATCGCGCCGCGCGCGCGCGCGTTGTTCTCGAACAGGAACGGCAGATCGGCGACGCTCAACTCCGGCACGCGGTCGGTGAGATAGCTGCTCGACTGATAGCCGAGCGTAAGCAATCCGTGCTCGACCAGCCAGAGGATATCCTCGGCGCGATAGCCGAGGTCCATGATGTTCCACACGTACTTCACATCGACACGGTCGCCGAACTCGGACGCGAGCCGGTCGCCCATGAATTTCAGCGCACGGGAAAAGCCGGTGGTCGCCGGCCCATAGCCGCCCATGCGAATCTGGATTGCTTTGGCCATTATTTATTGCGGCCTGAGGCGAGGCACGAACGAACGAGCTGCAGCATGACGCCCTCCCGATCCCTTGAGGCGGCATCATTCTACATGGCCGCCGGCCGGCCGCTCATCTTTATTTGCCGCGAGCGGCATGGCAACAATGAAACGGCGGCATGCCCGAAAGAGCCGCATGCGGGTTGCAAATGGATTTCTCGTTCACGCCCGAACAGGAGGCGATCCGCGCCGCGATCGAAAAACTCTGCGCACGTTTTGACGACGACTACTGGCTGCGCAAGGATCGCGACGGCGGCTTCCCGCACGACTTCCACCGCGCCTTTGTCGACGACGGCTGGCTCGGCATCTGCATTCCGACGGAATACGGCGGTGGGGGTCTCGGGTTGACCGAAGCCGCCGTCATGATGCAGGCGGTCGCGCAATCCGGCGCCGGCCTCTCCGGCGCCTCCGCGCTGCACATGAATATCTTCGGGCTCAATCCGGTGATCACCTTTGGCAATGCCGAGCAGAAGCAGCGCATGTTGCCGCCGCTGCTCGCGGGCAAGGATAAAGCCTGCTTCGCGGTCACCGAACCCGACGCCGGCCTCGACACGTTGAAACTCAAGACCAGGGCCGTACGCGAAGGTGACCGCTATCTGCTCTCGGGCCAGAAAATATGGATCTCCACCGCGCAGGTCGCCAACAAGATGCTGATCCTCGCGCGCACCACGCCGCTGGAACACGTGAAGGCGCGTACCGACGGACTGAGCCTGTTCTATACCGATCTCGATCGCAGCCGCATCGAGGTGCGCGAAATCGACAAAATGGGTCGCGCCGCGATCGACTCCAACCAGATGTTCATCGACAATTATCCCGTACCCGCTGCCGACCGGATCGGCGACGAGGGCAAGGGCTTCCACTACATTCTCCACGGCATGAATGCCGAGCGCGTGCTGATCGCGGCGGAGGCGATTGGACTGGGCCGCGCCGCGCTCAAGCGCGCCGCGAATTATGCAAAGGAGCGCATCGTGTTCGACCGTCCCATCGGCCAGAACCAGGCGATCCAGCATCCGCTCGCCGAGAGCTGGATGGAACTCGAGGCCGCGAACCTCATGGTCTTCAAGGCGGCCTCACTCTATGACCGTGGCGCGCCCTGCGCCGCCGAGGCCAACGCCGGCAAATATCTCGCCGCCGAAGCCGCCTTCAAAGCCTGCGAGCGCGCAATCATGACCCATGGCGGCATGGGCTACGCCAAGGAATATCACGTGGAGCGGTATTTGCGCGAAGTGATGATCCCGCGCCTCGCGCCGGTGAGTCCGCAGATGATCCTCAACTTCATCGCCGAAAAAGTCCTCGGCCTGCCGAAATCGTACTGAGCAATCGAAAGCAGCAACGCATGCGCTACATCGACGCCTTCGATCATTTTTTTCCGCGCCGCTATTTTGATGCGCTGGTCGAGACGCCCGCGGGCCAGAAGGACATCGGCAAGCGCGTGCGCGGCATCCCCGCACTCTACGACCTCGACCTGCGGCTGAAGGTCGTCGACCAGTTCGAAAACTACACCCAGATCCTGTCGCTCGGCCTGCCCATGATCGAACGCCTGTGGGGCCCCGAAAAATCACCGGAAATGGCGCGCATCGCCAATGACGGCCTCGCCGAAATCGCCGCCAGGCACCCCGATCGCTTCGCCGGCTATTCCGCCACGCTTCCGATGAACGCGCCCGAAGCGGCGGCGCGCGAAGCCGAGCGTGCATTGAAGAACGGCGCCAATGCCATCCAGCTGGGAACCAACGCGGGCGGCGGTCCGATCGACGACAGGAAATTCTGGCCGATTTTCGAAATCATCGAAAAATCCGGCAAGCCGATCCTGCTGCATCCCGCGCGCACGCGTGAAATGGCGGATTTCGTCGGCGAAGCAAAATCGAAATACGAAATCTGCTCCGTGCTCGGCTGGCCGTTCGAGACCGGCGTCGCGCTCTCGCGCCTGATCTTTTCCGGCATCATGGATGCCTATCCGAAGCTGAAAGTGATCGCGCACCATCTCGGCGGTGTCATCCCGTATCTCGAAGGCCGCATCGGACACTCATTCGACCAGCTCGGTGTGCGCACGTCGGACGAGGACTATGGCGCGCTGCTGAAAAACCTGAAAAAGCGTCCGTTCGACTATTTCAAAGGCTTCTACGGCGATACCGCGATCGAAGGCGTGCGTGCGCCCATGATCTGCGGCATCGATTTCTTCGGCGCCGATCATGTGCTGTTCGCGAGCGACTGTCCGTTCGACAAGGAGAAAGGCCCGGGCTACATCCGCGCCACCATCGCGGTGCTTGATGACATTCCCCTGTCGGCCGCTGACAAGGAAAAAATCTGCTTCCGCAACGCCCAGGCGATGTTCGGCGTAAAGTGACACCGCAAGAGCGCACGCTTTGAATAAGGCTCAGTTATTTTGACGGTCGGCTCTTGGCCTGATCAATGCGGCACAAGATTGATGAGGTCGTTGCGGCGGCCTTCGATGTAGGCGCGCAAGTTCGGCTCAACGACAATCAGCGTCTGCTCGACAAACTTGTCGCTGTAGCCGCCGACATTCGGCGTGATGATCGTATTTGGAAGGTGCCAGAACGGGCTATCCGGCGGCAGCGACTGCGTGGAAAAAACGTCGAGCCCCGCGCCGGCGATCTTGCCCGCCCTCAAATGCGCGACCAGCGCCGCTTCGTCCACAACGCCGCCGCGCGCCAGATTGATCAGAAACGCCGTGGGTTTCATGGCCGCCAGTACATCGGCATTGATCAGATGATGCGTGTCCTTCGAATAAGGCACGAGCAGCATGAGAAAATCCGCGCGCGCCGCCACACCGCGCAATGCATTGCGTGGATGAATTTCGTCGAAATTGGCCGCCTGTTTACGCCCGCTGCTCACCCCGACCACGTTCATGCCGAACAGCTTGCAACGCGCCGCCAGATGCTCCGATAACACCCCGACCCCGACGATCACGATGGTCTTGCCTTCCAGCAGCGGCTGCGTATGCCGATCCCATTTGCCCTCCGCCTGGCTCTTGTTCATGCGCATGAGATTGCGGTTGAGCGCGAGCATGTGCAGGAACGCAAGCTCGCTCATCTGCGGGCCGTGCACGCCGCGCGTGGACGTGAGCAGGATATGCGAGGGCAGCACGCCGATCAGCGCATCGGTCCCGGTCGTGAGCGCCTGCACCCATTTGAGGGCGCGCGCCTGCTGGATCAGCTCGCGCGGCAACCGATGGGCGAGCGCGATGATGACCTCGGCTTGGGCGACGAGTCCTTTCGCATCGTCGGCGGTGTGCGCCGAATGGAAACTGACCTCGGGGAAATTTCGCGCGAGCCGATTTTGATATTCCTCCGCGGACTCGTTCAGGATCAGGACATTGAGCGACATTGCGGCTCCGTTTCGTCAATTCGCGAGCCACTTTGCAATCAGCGTGCCGTGCTCGGCAAGATAAAATCGAAACCACACGGCGTAGCTGTCCGGCCGCGCGCGAAGGTCGGCTGTGATTTCGTCGAACGCGGCCCATGTCCATTCGCTGACTTCGGCAGGATCGGGCTTCGGAGACCCGTCGTGGCGGCCGCCGAAAGCGTGCACCAGTTCGTCTTCGACCAGTCCGTGCGAAACTTCCGCGCGGTAGTGCGTGACGAACAGCGGTTCGAGCGCGCAATCGATTCCCATTTCTTCGCGCAGGCGGCGGCGCGCGGCCGCGGCCGTATTTTCGCCCGGGACGGGATGACTGCAGCAGGCATTCGCCCAAAGCCCGCCGGAGTGATATTTGCCCGCGGCGCGTCGCTGCAGCAGCATTTCACCCGCGCTGTTGCGGACCAGCACCGAAACGGCCCGGTGTCTGAGCCCGCGCCGGTGCGCATCGAGCTTTTCGGCGGTGCCGATGGCAACGTCTTTGTCGTCGACCAGGATCACCGAATCGCTGTTGGCCGCGATCGTCATCCGCGCACGCGCTTGCCGAAGAATCGCAGAATGGACTCCCAGAGAACTTTGGCCATGAGGCCAAGGCCGGAAATCGGCTTTGCCGTCGGCGGCCCGCTCGCCAACGCCTCCGTATTCGTTTGCGCTGGACCCGCCGCACCGCGCTGCGCGAGCTCCGCCTTCAAATTGTCGGCGAATTGCTTGATCAGCGCCGTAGCCGTGGCCTGGATCATCCCGACGCCGCGGCCGTATTGCGCGACCGCCCCGGAGAGCGAAAGATCGGTATGCACCAGCACCTTGCTGCCTTCGCCGGCCGGCTCGAGCCGGAACGCCGCAACCGCCTGCGCCGCGCCTCGGCCCTTGTCGTCCGCGCCCTGCGCGCGCACGCGCGCCTTGCGGCCGACATTGTCGATGTCTTCGAATTTCACCGTACCGGCGAACGCGAGCGTCACCGGCCCGAGCCGCACCGAAACCTTGCCCTTATAGGACGTGTCGTCGACGACCTCGGTGAGTTCGGCCCCCGGCAGGCAGGGCGCGATCCGCCGGATGTCCATCAGCACCGGCCAGGCCTGCGCCGGCGGTAGCGGCACCTCGAACGCATTGTCGAATTCCATGGCCGGCCCCGCCGCTACTCGGCGGCAGCCGATGCGACGCCGCCATGCGCCTTCGACCAGCCCGCCGGATCGTGCAGGAATTTCTCGATCTCATCGAGCTTGATAGGGTCGAATTGCCCGCAGGTCTTGGCGAATTCAAGCACGTCCCACCAGGTGCACAGGTGATGCAGCGTGATGTTGAGATCGGCGAGGATTTTTTTGCTTTCCGGATAAATGCCGTAGAAGAAGATGACGAATATATGCTCGACCGTCGCGCCCGCTGCGCGCAGCGCGTTGCAGAAATTCACCTTGCTGCGGCCGTCGGTGGTGAGGTCCTCGACCAGCAGCACGCGCTGGCCGGGTTCGAGATGTCCCTCGATCTGCGCATTACGGCCAAAACCCTTCGGCTTCTTGCGCACATATTGCATGGGCAACATCAGCCGGTCGGCCATCCAGGCGGCGAACGGAATCCCCGCGGTTTCGCCCCCGACGATCGTGTCGAACTGCTCAAAGCCAACATCGCGGGACACGGTGGCGGCGCCGAAGTCGATCAGCGTCTGCCGTACGCGCGGGAACGAGATCAGGCGCCGGCAGTCAGTGTAGACCGGGCTCGCCCAGCCCGAGGTGAAGATGAAAGGCTTGTCCTCCATGAAGCGGACGGCCTCCACTTCAAGCAGCATCTTGGCCGTCAGCTCGGCCATCACCTTCTTGTCCGGAAATCCGAGACCCGTCGTCATGCCCGATCCGCTCGCGAACCTTTGCTCGATTAAGCGCTCTTTCCGCGCGCCGTCAAATGCGGAATTCCTCGCCGCGCTTGCGCCCCTGGAAAACGCTGACGAACAGTTCGTCGAGCGGCATCTTCCTGCGGGTCAAGCCCTGCTCATGGGAATAGCCGGCGAGCGTTTCAAGCGTATGGCGGTTCTTCTCGGTCAGACCATATTCCCATGGGTCGGGACCGAGAATCTGTTCCTGTTCCTCCCAGGCCTCGCGGTACCAGGCGAGCGGTACGATGCGCGGATTGTTCATTCTCCGCATGGCGATCGCCTTAGACTTGTTGAAGGCATGGAACATGTTGATCGGCACCCAAGGATGCCGCTCGACCACCTCCTGCTTGATGCCCATCACGTGCATGATCGGGAAAATCCCGGTCTTTTTATAATAGGCGATTTCCTCGTCCTTGAAATTCGGCCACAGCCGCGCCACCCGCGGGTCCTTGGCGATGATCGGCTTGATGATGCTGGAATGGATCACCGCATCGAGCTCGCCTTCCGCCAGCATGCTCTCGACCGATTTGTTGTTCGGTAGCCGGGTGATTTTCAATTCCGGGTGGGGCTTGAATTCGATGTCTTCGTCGAGTTCGGCGTACCATTCGATCGATTTGTGCGGCACGCCGTATTCATGTTCGAGTATCCCGCGCATCCAGTGACCGGCCGAAACGAGATACGACTTGATTCCGATCTTGCGGCCGATCAGATCCTGCGGCTGCTTGATGCCTTTTTTCGTATTGATGAATACGAAGCCGTGCCGGAAGCGGCGATGCAGGAAAACCGGCAGCGCCAGGAACGGAAAGCCTTGATCGCGCGCCACGATGTATGACGATCCCGAAGTCTCCGCCATGTCGAAATCGCGATTGCGGATGAAGCGCCAGTGCCGCGTGGTCGAATCCATGTCGGTGAGGATGGTAAGCTCGATGCCGTCGGGTTCGACCACTCCCTCTTTCAGCGCACGCACGATTTCGTAGTCGCCGCAGGCAAGCGTCAGCGGAATTTTCTTCGGCACATGCACCTCGTCATGGCAATGAACGCAGAGTTTCGCCGGGCGGCGAACGGGCGCAGTGAAGCCTCCTTGGCGGGCAAAATCCAGGGCTTGCGGCGCAGCGCTGACCGGCGCGGGAACGAGAAAATAATCTGTTGATTTAGCTTGTGAATTCAGTGGATGCGGGGCGCGTCGCTAGACCGCGACCTTGCCGAGAAAACTCTCGACTTCCGTGCGCAGGTTGCCGACCGCGCTTTCGACCGATTGCGAGGCGGCCAGCACGGTCTCGGCGGAGGCGCGTGTCGCGGTTGCCGCCCCTGCGACCTCGTCGAGCACGGTGACCACCATGGCGGTGCCGCGCGCGGCGCTTGCCACGTTGTGCGAGATTTCGCCCGTGGCCGCGTTCTGCTGGCCGACCGATACCGCTACGGCCGACGCATAGGAGTTGATCTCGCGCATGCGCTCGGAAATGTTGCGGATCGCTTCGACCGCGCCGCCGGTTGATGCCTGCACCGCGAGAATCTGCTTGGCGATGTCTTCGGTTGCCTTCGCGGTCTGCACCGCGAGCGACTTGACCTCGGAGGCGACGACTGCAAATCCGCGGCCCGCTTCGCCGGCGCGCGCCGCCTCGATGGTCGCGTTGAGCGCCAGGAGGTTGGTCTGCCCGGCGATATTGCGGATCAGCTTCACCACGTCGCCGATTTTCTGCGCCGCATCGGCAAGCCCGACGATCTCGTCGTTGGTCGCTTGCGCTTCGTTCACGGCGACCCGAACTACATCGGTGGTGCGGCCGATCTGTTGACTGATCTCGCCGATCGAATCCGACATCTCGTCGGCCGCCGTTGCCGCGGTTTTGACATTTGCGGACGCTTCATTCGATGCCTGCACCGCGCTCTCGGCGCGCTGCGAGGCATGTTCCGAAGACTCGAACAATGTTGAGGCGGTCGTTTTCATTGTGCCGGCGCTGTCGCTCACCACCCTGAGCACGTTCTCGACCCGCTCGCGAAAGTGCGCGATCGCGCTGTCGATGACCGCGCGGCGGGTTTGTTGGGCGCTGATGTCGTCGCGCTCCTTCTCCAGTTGCCAGCGTTCCGTGATGTCTTCGTGCGTCCCGACCCAGCCGCCGCTGGGCAGCGGCTTGTTGATCACGCGGATTTTCCGTCCGTAGCCGGAATCGACCACTCTGTTCATGGTCTCCCCGCGCGCGAACATGTCGAGCAGATCCGTCCGATACTTGGCGGCGTCGCCCGAAAGATTGCCCAGCGCAACGCGGTGGCTGAGGACTTCCAGGAACGTACTGCCGGCTTTGACGACATCGGTCGAGAGCCCGTACATGTCGATATAGCGCTGATTGAAGAGCAAAAGCCGCTCCGCCGGATCGTACATGCACAGGCCTTGCGACATGTTGTTGAGAGCAACGGCCACCTGCTCATATCTTTCCTGCAGATGGCGACCCATCGCCGCGGCAATGACGCTCATTCCCACCACCATCAGAGCGATGATGGCGATTCCCACCGCAAGTGCCATTGGCGGGATGGATAATTTGCTGATGACGCGCGTTGGATCGGGAATGATCTCGACCGCGCCCATCGCCGTGAAATGATGCGAAATGATCGCCAGTGTTAGGAGAAGCGCAGCGAGGCATGTGCCAAGCACGGTGTGGCGGTGCACGGCGATAGCGAGCGCGGAAACAGTGAAAATGACGCCGAGCGCGATTGAAATCGCCACGAGGTCCATCGACCATATCACGCGGCCCGGCAACTCTATGGCCGCCATGCCGAGGTAATGCATCGCGGCAATGCCGACGCCGACTGTCGCGCCACCGACGGATGCTCTCCAGCGCACGGAACGATTGACGGCAATGCCGAATCCGCAGCACGTGATCGCCATCGCCGCAAGCAAGGATAGCGCCGTAAGGCTCGCGTCGTACGCAATCCCGATGCCGGGGTCGTAAGACAACATCGCGATGAAGTGAGTTGCCCAGATGCCGAATCCGGCCGCGAAGCCCGCGATCGCAATCCAAATCGCGCGTTCACGTCCTTGCAGCCGCCCCGCGCGATGGAAAAGACTGATCGCACACAGGCTCGTAATGAAGCAAACCAGACCCGCAATGATGACAAGGCGCCAGTCGTGCTGTGTGGTCAGACAATTGAAAACGCGAAACATGATCGTTTCAGGTCGGGCGCTGCAGCTGCATCATTTTTCGTCGCGGAGTGTCGCAATTGGAGATTTCTTTAGGGTTAACCGCTCCTTGCCGACCGGTTGCATTTCCTAAAAATATATTAACATCCTTGTCTGCACTGTTTGGCGGCAATGCGTTTATGATGGCTGGGCGCAGATCAAGGGCGCGCAATAACGGTCCGAAAACGACGCATGAAACCTGGGAGAAGCTGGATGCGATGGCTACGACTTGGGATGCTGGCTGCGTCGGTGGTCGCTGCTGTCGGTCTCGGCAGCGGCTCGCGCGCCGACGACTATCCGAACAAGCCTGTCCACATCATCGTCGGCTTTATTCCGGGCTCCGCCGCCCATATCACCGCGCAGGTGCTGGGCACCCGAATGGGCCAAATCCTCGGCAAGCAATTCGTGGTCGAGGCCAAACCCGGAGCGGGCTCGAGCCTTGCGGCTGACTATTCCGCCAAGGCCACGCCGGACGGCTACACGCTTTTCCTCGGATCCTCTGCCAATATCACCAACACCGCCCTCGACCCCAAACTGACGGACATCAGCCGAGACCTCACGCCGATCGCCCTGGCGACCACGGTCCCTGTCATTCTGGTCGTAAACCCGTCATCGGGGATCAACAGCGTGGCCGAACTGATCGCGCTCGCGAAATCGAAACCAGGCGAGGTGCTCTATGCCTCGACCGGAGTCGGCACCGCACCGCATCTGGCCGCCGAGCTTTTCGCTCAGCGCGCCGGTGTGAAGCTTGTGCACGTGCCCTATCAGGGTAGCCCGCAGGCCGTGACCGATTTGCTCGCCGGCCGCACCACGATGATGTTTTCGCCGGCCTCCGCCGTGCTCGGCCAGGTCGAGGCCGGAAAGCTCAAGGCGCTGGCCTCGGCTGCCGCCAAACGTCCGGACGTGGCGCAAAATATTCCGACCATGGCCGAGGCCGGCATGCCCGATTTCGATACCTCGATCTGGTTCGGGCTCATGGCGCCGAACGGAACACCGCATGACATCGTGGACAAGCTGACCAAGACGCTGCTCGAAGCGCAGCAATCGCCTGAGGTTCTTGCCGCACTCAAAAAAGGCGGCTTCGACATCATTTCCGGCGGGCCTGCCGAGTTCAAAGCCAAGATGCAAAGCGAAAGCAAACGCTGGGCCGATGTCGCCGTCGCCGCGGGTCTGAAAAAGTAGTCCGCTGACGCCCGCTCAGGCGTATTTATTGGTGAGCGTGCCGATCCCCTCGATCCAGACTTTTGTCACATCGCCCCGCTTGAGGAACTCCTTGCACGCAGCCCCGACCCCGGACGGCGTCCCGGTCAGGATGATGTCGCCGGGATGCAGCGTGATGCGCGATGACAGGTGCGCGAGCTGCTCGGCCAGCGTGAAGATCATCTTGCTGGTGTTGGAATCCTGTTTGATGACGTCGTTGACCCACAGTTTGATGCCGAGATTTTGCGGGTCCTTGATCTCCTGCGCGGGCACGATCCACGGTCCGAGCGGGCAGGCGTCGTCGAAACATTTCTGACCGACCCAGTCCCACTTGAATGGCGTGGAATCGGGCAGCTGGTTACGGCGGCCGAGGTCGCGCGCTGACAATTCGTTGGCGATGGTGTAACCGGCCACATAATCGAGTGCCTTCTCCAGCGAGACATTCTTGGCCGTGCGCCCGATCACCGCGCCGAGCTCCGCTTCCCAATCGATTGCGTTTGAAGCCGCCGGCAATTTGATCGTTGTTTTGTCCGCCG
This sequence comes from Xanthobacteraceae bacterium, assembly GCA_035501735.1. Lineage (GTDB taxonomy): Bacteria > Pseudomonadota > Alphaproteobacteria > Rhizobiales > Xanthobacteraceae > PNAI01. Next base: position 25,126 of record DATJVR010000074.1, read on the forward strand.
CGACCGTTCGCGACGCCTTGATGAAATGCCACGGTTTCAGCCCCAAATCGTGTGGGTCCGCCGGCGGCGGCTGGTTATGCGCTTTGGCCATTTCCAGCGCATGGTCCGTGTAGTTCGCGCCCGCGCAATAGATCGCCGACGGCCACAGCACCGGCGCGAGCAGTTTCGCTCGCGCAAGCGGTTTGCTTTTGAGCGTGCTTTTGCCGGCGCCGGCCGCGGCCTTGCGCAGCAGACCCTGCGCCGCCTTCCAATCGTTGAGGATGTCGAGCATCGTCACGTACGACGCCTTGCGGGCCAGCGCGGCCGCATCGAAGAGCTTGTCGTCGACCGCGACGCCCGCCCGCGGTCCCTTTTCGGATTGATAGGTCACCAGCCTGTAGCTTGCCATCGCACGTCCCTCCTCATTTCGCGGCAATGACGCGCACCGGCTTGCCGTCGAGCCAGCCGCGGATGTTCTCGACCATTTGGCCGTAGAAGCGACGATAGTTCTCCTCGGTGACGTAACCGAGGTGCGGCGTGATCACCGCATTGTCGAGCTTGCGGAACGGATGGTCGAGCGGCAGCGGTTCGACGTCGTAGACGTCGATGCCGGCGCCTGCGATTTTCTTGCCCTGTAGCGCCGCGAGCAGTGCCTTCTCGTCCACGATCGGCCCCCGCGACGTATTGATGAAATAGGCCGTAGGCTTCATGAGGCCGAGATCGGCGGCGCCGATGAGCCCGCGCGTGCGCGGGCTGAGCTGAAGGTGCACGGTGATGAAATCCGACTGCTTGAACAGCTCCTCCTTGCTGACCAGCTTGGCGCCGCCCGCATTGGCCTTGTCTGCGGTGAGGTTCTGGCTCCAGGCGATGACGTTCATATCGAGCGCCTTGGCGATGCTGGCGACCTTGCCGCCAAGCTTGCCGAGCCCGACGATGCCGAGCGTCTTGCCGTGCAGCTCGATGCCGAGCGTGCTCTGCCACCGCGCGCCCTTCTTCAGCTGCTCGTTTTCGAATCCGATCCTGCGCGTGAGTTCGATCATCAGCCCGATGGTCAACGCCGCTGTCGGATTGCCGACCGTTTCGGTGCCGCACACCGGTATCTTGCGTGCCTCGGCCGCCGCCACGTCGATCGCGGCATTGCGCGCCCCGCTGGTCACGATCAGCTTCAGGTCGGGCAACGCATCAATCACGTCGCGCTGGAACAGCGTCCGCTCCCGCATCAGGCAGACGATATTGAACCCCTTCAGCGCCGCGATCACCTTGTCGGGCGGGCCGAGTGCCTGGTTGAACGCCTTGATTTCAACCTCACCCTTGAGTTTCGACCAGTCCGCCACCTTCAGGGCGACATTCTGGTAGTCATCGAGGATTGCACATCGATAGGCCATGGCGCCTCCCACCCCTTCACGGTCCGGCCGGCCCGACGGGGCCGGCCGTTAGAGATTTTTAACCGTATCAGCCGTGGCAGACGAAACAAGAGAGCATCCATGCGAATACCCGGAAGCTGGTGAGACGCAGGCAAGCCGGATTTTTACGAGAGAAACAAAGGGGGCGCGTTCAGGCGAACGGCCGCGACGAGGGGCAAGTCAGACGGCAATGGTGGAGCGTTCGCATTTCGTCGGTCGAAAAGCGAACGGCAATTCTGGCGAAGTTCTAAGAGTCCTGTTTCTCACGCCAGCGCGGACCGGGGCCACGCATGTAGTGCAGCTCGGGCCGGTAGGGATCGAACATCCGGCTCGCCAATGCGCGCCTATATTCGACGAACGTCCAGAAGACGTTCAAAATTTTGCTTCTGATTTTCGCCATCTCGCTCTCCCGCCGGCTCGTTGGCCGCGGCCTGCCTGGTTTAAAATGCATGCCCAGGTTGGAGAGGAATTTTGCCGGAGTATTCAGTTAAATGAGTTACGTATTTGCCTTGATAGAAAGTCTTTTCGCAATCAACGTTAGCCGGCCGTTATGACGGTTGGAGAAATACGGTTAACGCTTCGCTGTGGATCGCGACTGTCAGTTCGTGTTGTTCACGACCGCGCCGCCGGCGCCCGACAATTTCTTCATCTGCGTTGCGATGATCGCCAGCAATTTTCTCATTCTATCCATCGCCATTTGCATCCGCAATGAATCGGTTTCGGTCAGTTCCGTTAGCAGGTTCAGCTTGTCGCGTTGCAGCTGCGTTTGCCCTTCTTGAAACTCGTAGGCGCGAATCGCGGAGCCGAGCTGCAGCCGCGCCTGCTTCAGTTCCGGGGTATCGGTCTGTTTGAGCGGCAGATATTGTGCGGTCTCATCCTTGAGCGCGGCATATTCATTTTTGATCTGTTGAAAGCGCATGGCCAAATTTGTCTTGGACATGGTCGCGGGCTGCGCGTGCGGCATCAGCCCTTGCTGCGCCCTTACCGGCGTCGTCAACGGCCAGAGCGCAATGGCCATAGCTACGGCGTATTTGGCTATCGGCGACACAGAACCACTCAACCCCACAACAGGATTGCGAGTGTACCAATTCTGCCAAAACCGGCAATAAGCCTCACGCCAACGCCGTGCTTGCGGTGCCCGCGTCGCGACGCTACATAAGCTCCGACTTTCCTTGAAATAGCGCATACGCGCAGAGGGCAGGGGCGGCGATGGCCCGTCAATTCATTTATCATATGCAGGGTCTGACCAAGACCTATCCGGGCAACCGCAAGGTGCTCGAGAACATCAATCTGTCGTTCTATCCGGACGCCAAGATCGGCGTGCTCGGCGTCAACGGCTCCGGCAAATCGACGCTGCTGCGCATCATGGCCGGCATCGACAAGGAGTTTTCCGGCGAGGCCTGGGCCGCAGAGGGCGCGCGCGTCGGCTATCTGCCGCAGGAGCCGCAGCTCGATCCGACCAAATCGGTGCGCGAGAACGTCATGGAAGCGGTTTCCGCGCAGAAGGCGCTGCTAGAGCGTTACAACGAAATCGCCACCAACTACTCGGACGAGACCGCGGACGAGATGACCAAGCTGCAGGACGAGATCGAATCCAAGGGCCTCTGGGATCTCGATTCCAAGATCGATCAGGCCATGGACGCGCTGCGCTGTCCGTCCGACGATGCCGACGTCAGGAACCTTTCCGGCGGCGAGCGGCGCCGCGTCGCGCTCTGCCGGCTGCTGCTGGAGCAGCCCGAGCTGCTGCTGCTCGACGAGCCGACCAACCATTTGGATGCCGAGTCCGTGCTCTGGCTCGAAGGCCATCTGCGCAATTATCCCGGCGCGATTCTGATCGTCACCCACGACCGTTATTTCCTCGACAACGTGACCGGCTGGATTCTCGAACTCGACCGCGGCCACGGCATTCCCTACCAGGGCAACTATTCGTCCTGGCTGGTGCAGAAACAGAAGCGCCTCGAGCAGGAAGGCCGCGAGGAGGAAGCGCGCCAGCGCACGCTCGCACGCGAGCAGGAATGGATCGCCGCAAGCCCGCGCGCGCGTCAGGCCAAATCCAAGGCGCGCTACCAGCGTTACGAGGATTTGCTCGCCAAGGCTGCCGACAAGCAGACGCAGACCGCCCAGATCGTCATTCCGGTGGCCGAGCGGCTCGGCCAGAACGTCATCGACTTCGATCACCTGCGGAAGGGTTACGGCAACAACCTGCTGATCGACGATCTCACCTTCAAAATGCCCGCCGGCGGCATCGTTGGCGTGATCGGTCCGAACGGCGCCGGCAAGACCACGCTGTTCCGCATGATCACCGGCCAGGAAAAGCCCGACAGCGGCACGATCAAGATCGGCGAGTCGGTGCACCTCGGCTACGTCGACCAGTCGCGCGATTCGCTCGACGGCGGCAAGACCGTGTGGGAGGAGATCTCCGGCGGCCTCGACCAGCTCCAGCTCGGCAAGCGCGAAGTCAACTCGCGCGCCTATTGCTCGGCCTTCAATTTCCGTGGCGCCGACCAGCAGAAGAAAGTCGGCCAGCTGTCCGGCGGCGAGCGCAACCGCGTGCATCTGGCCAAGATGCTCAAATCCGGCGCCAACGTCCTGTTGCTCGACGAGCCGACCAACGACCTCGATGTCGACACGCTGCGCGCGCTCGAAGAGGCGCTCGAGGATTTCGCCGGCTGCGCCGTGATCATCAGCCACGACCGCTGGTTCCTCGACCGCATCGCGACCCACATGTTGGCCTTCGAGGGCAACAGCCACGTCGAATGGTTCGAGGGCAACTTCCAGGACTACGAGGCCGACAAGATGCGGCGGCTGGGCACGGATTCGGCCATCCCCCATCGCATCAAATACAAGAAATTCTCCCGCTGATGAACGACTGGAGCGCCCGCCAGTATTTGAAATTCGAGGACGAGCGTACGCGCCCGCCGCGCGACCTGCTCGCCCAGGTGCCGTTGCAATCTGCGCGCCGTGTCGTCGATCTCGGCTGCGGGCCGGGTAATTCGACCGAACTGCTGATCGCGCGGTTTCCCGGTGCTGATGTGATCGGCCTTGATTCGTCGCCTGACATGATCCGCCAGGCGCGCGAGCGCCTGCCCGGTCGAAAATTCGTCCAGGCCGATATCGCGACCTGGAGCCCCGACGGCGAGACCGATCTGCTGTTCGGCAACGCTGTCTTCCAATGGGTGCCCGATCATCCAGCGGTGCTGCGTCGGCTACTTTCCGCGCTGCCCGAAGGCGGCGTACTCGCCGTGCAGATGCCCGATAACACCGAGGAGCCGGCGCTCGCGCTCATGCGCAAGGTGGCCGCGGACGGCCAGTGGGCGGGAATTCGCGGTCTGGATAAAGCCGGCCGCGACAATCTGCCGACACCAAGCGGCTACTACGATCTGCTCAAGCCCGTATGCCGGTACCTCGACGTCTGGCACACCCACTACAACCACGCCATGGCCGGCCCCGAGGCGATCGTCGAATGGTTCAAGGGCTCGGCGCTCAGGCCCTATCTCAACGCGCTCGACGCCGAGTCCGGCAAAAAATTCGTCGCCGCCTATACCGCAGAAATTGCCAAGGCCTATCCCGCCCGCTTCGACGGCAAGGTGCTGCTGAAATTTCCCCGCCTCTTTATCGTTGCGACACGCTAACGCGCAGGCCGTCACCCTTTTGCCGTGAAAGCAGGGGAAAGATCGCGCATGATGTCGCTGATGGCGGTTCGATACCTTCTCATCCTCGCGGCCTTGCTTGTGCCGCTGCGCGCCCACGCTGCCGATCCGGCATTCAACGCCTTTCTGCAGTCGCTCTGGCCCGAGGCGCAGAACCTCGGGGTCTCCCGTACCATCTTCGACTCCGCCATCCGCGACCTCGATCCGGATTATTCGCTGCCCGATCTCGTGATCCCCGGCCGGCCCGAACGTGCCGAGCCGGGGCAGGCCGAATTCGTTCTCACCCCCGCCGATTACCTGAAGGAGACGAGCTTCGCTCGCCTCACCGCGCAAGGAAGGAAGCTCGCCGAACAGCATCGCGCGACGCTTGCCGCAATCGAGCAGAAATACGGCGTGCCGCCGCAAATCATCCTTGCCATCTGGGGGCGCGAAACGGCCTTCGGCGGCTATCAGCTTCCGCTCGACACCATCCGTACGCTGGCGACGCAAGCCTATGTCGGCCGCCGCAAGGATGTCTTCCGCAGCGAACTCCTCTTCGCGCTGAAAATGCTGCAAGAGGGAATCCCGCGCGCGCGCATGCGCTCGTCGTGGGGCGGCGCCATGGGGCTCACGCAATTCTTGCCCTCGGAATTCTACCACTACGCCGTCGATTTCGACGGCGACGGCAAGACCGACATCTGGACCTCGGTTCCCGATGCGCTGGCGTCGGCCGCCAACCAGCTTGCAGGCAAGGGCTGGCAGCGCGGCAAGACCTGGGCGGTGGAAGTGCGCGTGCCGTCGAACGTCGACTGCACCATCGCCGATCCGGACAAACTGATGCCGATCGGCGAGTGGCTCAAGGCCGGATACATCCCGACGCACGGCGGCATCATGTCGGACGCCCAATTAGCCGAGCCGGCCTCGCTGCTGATGCCGGCCGGGACATACGGGCCGTCCTTCCTGATCCTGAAGAACTACTACGTGATCAAGGACTACAATTTCTCCGATCTCTATGTGCTGTTCGTCGGACATCTTGCCGACCGCATCGCGGGCAATCCGCCGTTCGCCGCGCCGTGGCAGCCGGTGGTGCAGCTTAACACCAAGCAGCTCGAGGACATGCAGCGCCGTCTCGCGGCGCTCGGTCTTTATGCCGACAAGATCGACGGCAAGGCCGGCATGCGCACGCGGCTTGCGCTCGGCGCCTATCAGAAGGCCAATAGGCTCAAACTTGATTGTTGGCCGACCGCCGATGCGCTTGCCCATATGCAGACGGGGCGCAACTGATCGAAAAAAATCCGGCAGCGAATTCGCTGCCGGAGTAACTCGGTCTTAAGAGTTGCTGAATCTGGCCGATCAATACGCCGGGCAGAAGAAACGCGGACGGCTGTAGCCGACGACATTGCCGAAGCGGTCAACGAGCGGACGGCGCGCCCAGTAGCCACCCGGGCAGGCGACCGGTGCCGGCGCATAGTAAGCCGGATAGGGGTCATAGCCGGCGACCGGATAATAGGTGCGCGGATAGGCATAGGAATTCGCTATCGCACTGCCGACGATCACGCCGCCAAGAATGCCGAGTCCAACACCGCAGCCGCGGCAGCGCGCGTCGGCCGGCGTCGGTGCCAAGCTGGCGGTGGCGAGCACCGCAGTCGTGGCGAGAGCGAGTAGAGCTTTCTTCATGGTTCGTCTCCTCTATCCGGCCGGCTTCGTGCCGATCACGGGAATCTCTAACGTAACTATCCTAGTCCCACTTAGTTCGACGTGGAATAGGCCAGTCTAATTTGTCGAAAATTTGATATTGTCGCCGCGTTTGTCTGCGAAAAACATGGATTTTTCGTAATCCCGAAAACCGCGAAAATGCTGCGGTTTTGCTGGCGTCGGTCGCTGAAAATTTCGCTAAAACTGTCAGTTTGTTCAGAATGATCAAGATTTACCCGCTGGCGCGCTGTAGCACCTCAGTCACAATTGCCGCGCCACAATCGGCTCGCTGCCGCCGCCCTTGTCACGGAATTGGCAACAGCGGCTTTTTCCCTGCGTGCAGCTGCATGTCGACAGCCGTAAGCAACGCGGCCGTGCCGGCGTAATTGCCCATCAACAGAATCAAATCCACGAGTTTGTTCGGTCCGAATATCGCCTTCGCCTTCGCGAACGTCTCCGAGCTGACTTTGTGGTCGCGCCAAATTTGACGTCCCAGCGCGATGACAAGCGCATCGATGTCGTCGAGGTCCGCAGTGCTCCTGCGATGCTTGATCACGTCGATGACGTTTTGCGGTACGCCTTCCTTCAACGCCTCCGGCTCATGCGCGACCCATTCGAACTGGCTGTCCATCTCGCGTGCGGTGATCAGGATCGCGATCTCGCGGATGCGCGGGGAAATGCCGGCTTCATAACGCAAGTATCGGTTGATCGCGGTGAGATGCTCCGCCGTTCTGCTGCTGTAGAGCTGCACGCCGGACGGACCTTGCAATCCGGCGATGCTCGCGCCCGGCGTAGCGCCGCGATCGAACGCGCGCTTGCCGGCCTCGTCCAGATCCTCGCGCTTGGGCAGCGGCAAACGAAATCCTGATTTCGGGTCGATGTCCGATGGCATGGCGTCTCTCACATTGAGGAGCAAACCGGAGTTTACGCTATGGCCGGTCTTGGAACGAGACTGTTGCCGGTACGGGCGGCCATGATTTAACGTTCACTCGCAACACCGACAGGACAGGGAGCCGGACGCCGATGGCCAAGTACACGTGGGACCACATTCATTTGCGCAGCCCCAATCCCGAGTCCACCGCCCAGTGGTTCGAAAAGATGCTCGGCGCCGAGGTCATTCGCACCATGCAACAAGGCCAACCGCGCATCGATTTGAAACTCGGCGGCGCGAATATCTTCATCGCTCCGGTGACTGCAGGCGACGGCGTCAACCCGCCGCCGTCCACGCCCTATCAGGGCCTCGACCATTTCGGCCTGACCGTGAGCGGCATCGACGCCATTGCGGCGGAACTCAAAGCCAAAGGCGTGAAGTTCACCAAGGAGCCGACGACGGTGCGGCCAGGCGTGCGCATCTGCTTCCTGCGCGGGCCGGAAGGCATTTCCATCGAGCTGCTCGAGCGCAACTCAGCCTAAGGCTGAGGCGACCAGCCGCGCTCCATCATTCGGCGGCCGTGGCCGGCTTTGCATCGGCGAAGAAGCGGTTCTCCGGCCGCGGCAGGCCGAGATGTTCGCGCAAGGTCTTCCCTTCGTATTCGCGGCGGAACAACCCGCGCCGCTGCAGTTCGGGCACCACCTTCTGGCAGAAATCGTCGAGCCCGCCGGGCAGATAGGGGAACATCACGGTGAAGCCGTCGCTCGCCTGCGTCTCGAGCCATTCCTCCATCTCGTCCGCGATGGTCTTCGGCGTGCCGACCATGGCGAGCCCTGAATAGCCGCCGAGCCGCTGCGCCAGCTGTCGGACGGTGAGATTTTCCTTCTTGGCGAGTGCGATCGCGCGTTCGCGCCCGCTCTTGGACGCATTGCTTTCCGGAATGTCCGGCAGCGGCCGGTCCGCATCGAATTTCGATGCATCGTGCCCGAGCGCGATCGACAGCGAGGCGATCGAATTGGCGTAGTTGACCAGGCTGTCGAGCTTGGCGCGTTTGGCGCGCGCCTCCGCCACCGTGTCGCCGACCACGACGAAACAGGCGGGCAGGATTTTCATGTGCTCGCGATTGCGCCCGATCTTCTGCATGCGGCCCTTCACGTCGGCATAGAACTGCCGCCCCGCGTCGATGCTCGACTGCGCCGTGAACACCGCCTCGGCGGTTTCCGACGCCAGCCGCCGTCCAGCATCCGATGCGCCGGCCTGCACGATCACCGGCCAGCCCTGCACCGGCCGCGCGATGTTGAGCGGTCCGCGGACTTTGAGGTACTCGCCCTTGTGGCCAAGGACGTGCATCTTGTCGGGATCGAAGAACACGCCGCTCTCGACATCGCGGATGAACGCATCGTCCGCCCATGAATCCCAAAGCCCGGTGACCACGTCATAGAACTCGCGCGCCCGCTCGTAGCGTTCGCCGTGCTCCATATGCTCGTCCAGGCCGAAATTGAGCGCCGCATCGGGGTTGGACGTGGTGACGATGTTCCAGCCGGCGCGGCCGTTGCTGATGTGGTCGAGCGAGGCGAAGCGCCGCGCGATGTGATAGGGCGCATCGAACGTGGTCGAGCCGGTGGCCACGAGGCCGATCCGTTCGGTCGCCTGCGACAGCGCGGACAGAAGCGTGAACGGCTCGAACGAAGTAGCGGTGTGGCTGCGCTTGAGCGCGTCCATCGGCATGTTGAGCACGGCCATGTGGTCGGCCATGAAGAAGGCATCGAATTTCGCCGCCTCCAACTTCTGAATGCATTCCTTGATATGCGGAAAGTTGAAATTCATGTCCGGCCACGCGCCGGGATAGCGCCAGGCGCCGGTATGGATGCTCGCCGGCCGCATGAAGGCGCCGAGGTGGAGCTGTCGGGACGCTGGCATGGTGACCTCGTACGGGCGTAATTCAAATGCTGCGCGAAACAGGTGTTTTTTCGGCCGCCGGCGGCCTTGGCTCCAATCTATACTTGCGGTTCAAATCATCCAACAGCCTGAGCGCCACCCTGACTCTGGCCCGTTCGATCCAGATCCAGCCTTCCAGCGCGGCGACGAAAATCACGAACATGAAGGTGGGCAGGCGCACCGCCAGCGTCGTCGGTTCGATCTTGAGCAGATCGGCGACGCCCTGTGCAATCGAGGTCCTGATAGCGTCGCTGAAGCAGATCGCATTCATCAGCACAACCAGCACCAGCCCGAGCACGAACCTGTAGCGCTGCCATTCGCCGTTCATGAATTCCGCAACGACTTCGAGCTGCGCCATGCTGAAGTAGCTGCGTCCTTCGCGATATCGTGTCTCCGAGGACTTGATGATGGGTGCGACGAACCAAAGGATGTAGACAAATCCGCCGATATTGAACAAAAAGAAGATCGTGAGCGCTGCGGCGAAATACCTGTCGTCATAAGACGACCACAACAGCGCGCCCATCACCACGCCGAACAGCGCCATCAAGCCGAATGAATTGCCCGTCAGCTGGTTGTGGCCCTTTTCGGTGAAATAGGCCAATTCCTGGATGTCGGTATCGTAGGTCGTTCCGAACACCCAGCACCAGTAATATGCGATCATGGTCAGCCGGCGCACGAGATCGGGGCTCACCGCTTCGATCGCCGGGCCGACCTGGAAATCCTTCAGCTGCAGATAGGCGAACAGTCCGACCAGCGCCGCCGCGATGTATTTGATGGCCTTGCGAACGGTCCGCGCGATCGCGGTCATTTCGTTCTGTTGATAGCCCTCGTCGGCTTGGGCGGACGCGCGCCGTTTTCGGCCTTTTGCCATGGCATCCTCGAAACGATTTAAGTCGTCGCGCGCTGCGGCACGCAACGTCGACTGCTCCCAAATTCCGAGATTATCCTGCCGCGCCCACGTCTCAAACGGGCGCGTTGCGGACTATTGCCAGGGCAAGACCGGCAGCGGGCGGCCCGCGTCCATCGCCATGCTCAGCTGTCGGCGTCCTCGACATCCGTCTCCGGCCGGTCGCTGCCGGAGGCGGTTTCGGTGTGCCATTTGCCCGCCGCGTCCTCGTATTCGATGACCTCGGAGCGGCCGGGCACGCGCTGTTCGGCAGCCGCTGTTCGCGCCGCCTCCAGCGCCTCCGCATGCGTAGCGAATGACTCCGAGAACACGCCGTCCACCTTGTAGGCCCAGCCGTCCTCGTGCCGTACGATCTGATATAAAACGTGAGACATCGTTTCACCTGACAGTTTTAAGTCCCCGCGCGGCCGACGCTAGCGTAAATCCCGTGAGATTGCATCTCTCGCCGATCGGTCGCGTCAGCTTTGCTCGCGCACGTTCGTCCGGGCTCATTGATGACCCCATTCCGGCTCATGGAACTCTTCCGTATCCATGCTAAACTGCCGTCATCGAGACGACCAACAACCGTGCAGAAAAAAACGACGAACAACAGTCCGGCGGCTGAACCATGAGGGCCATCCCATGACACGACGACCCCCCGACGCGCGGCAAGCCGCCGAAGCCGCATTCAAGGCCGCCACCACGAAGCCGCCGGCGCCGATGCCGAAAGCGCCGCAGGCGCCGCCCGGCATCAAGGAAACGGTGACGCTGCGCATCGATCGCGATGTGCTCGAGTTCTTCCAGGAAGACGGGCCCGGCTGGCAGGACCGAATCAACGCCGCCTTGCGCAAGGCGGCGGGGAAGTGAACCGCGTCCTGCGCGATTGAAACCGCGTTCCACCGATTGAAAATGTCTCGACGCATCCCCATCTAAGGTATTCGCCCAAAGGAGAGAGTGCCTTGGATAGCAATTCGAAAGTGAATCGCGCGAACGTGCAATTCGCCAAGCTGCAGCGTGCCGAAGAGGGCAAGAAGGCGATGTCCGAGTACGAAGCCGAGCGTGTGGCCGTGCTGGCCAAGACCGAACGCCTGAAGGCGTTGCGTCTTGCCCGCGATGCAGCCCAGCAAGGGGCCGCATCGCCTCCCGCGCCTGCGCCGAAAGCCGGCGGGAAGAAGAAAAAGCCGCAAGGCTAACGTCCAGTCATGGTCCGGCCCTTGCGTGGGCGACGATGATTGCGGTTCAGTACCCCATCATCAACATGGCCGCCCCCATCAGCGCCAGCATGATCCCGCCCATGACCGCCAAGTGCATGGGGCTACTCACCATGTGCCGGACCAGAGCGAAACGCGTGCCTTCCGCGACAAGCTCCATGCCGCATTGGCGGCATTTTCCGGGCGCCGATTGCCGAACATCCGAATGCATGGGGCAGATATAGAGCCGTCCCGCCGTTGCTTTTGTTTGCATCTGCATCTGCCTATTCCCCGATCGGCCGGCAACGAACGGATTTGACCGCGCGCTAGGCTTCCAGCAGGCGGCGGCGATCCTCGTATTCGGCCTGGTTGATTTCGCCGCGGGCAAAGCGCTCCTTCAGAATCTCAAGCGCCGTCCCGCCGCGCCGGCGCGAGCACATCCCGCTGCGCATCATGAGGAACATCAGCGTCATGCAGACGACGATGAACAGAATCATGAGCACCGGCCCAATGAACATGAACGGCGCGGGCCAATAGTCATTCCACCACCACATGGCACCCTCCTTGGGTTGCGGGGGCATCATCGCGGCAAGGCTCAAGGGCGGCATTGATGTACGTCAAATAGTACGCATCGCCATTGCACGTCCAAGTTGTTTGCGCAACCATGGCGCAGCTTGGGTTGGCCAACTGGATGCCAATGGAAAACAGCTAAACACGCTTTGGCAAATGACGAAACAAGTCAATCCTGGCGACGAATGGGCATCAATAAATGCAGGCGCCGACTATTTCACAAGGAAGTAACTTCGATTCAAGCGAATCTCGTGACCGCAATTAGCAGGTAGGGCGCAATAGCGAAGCGTATTGCGCCGTGTGAGCACATCCAAAAATTGGCGGAATACGCCTTCGGCTATTCCGCCCTCCGGGCTAATCCGCCCTCCGGGCTACGCGCGCAAAGCCCGTCAACGCCGCTGGCGCTCGTAACGGAATGGTCTCCCGGCGAATTCCCGGATCGGTGAATCCGGGTAGACCATCGTCAGCGATCCGTCGCTGCCGACCTGCAGGCGGTGCGCCGTGAATTTCCGCTTCCCGAGATCGCCGGGTTCGAATTCGAACACGTAGCCCTTCTCAGTGCCGGCCCGGCTTGCCACGTCGATCCTTTGCGGCGCGAGGCCGAACATGCGCAAGCCTAAGGCCACCGCGGTCGGGGCCTGCGCGCAATCGACTTGCAAGCCGTAATACTGCGTGTATCCGGTCTTGGTCGCGCCGTCGCAGCTGACCACCACGTCGATTCCGGCGAGACCGCGGTCGCCGCCTTTGCCCACGACCAGGATGGTGTAGGCGCCGGACTCGCTTTTCTGGAGACGCTTGAAGCTGAAAGTCGCCGGCCGGTCGTACGGCAGGCTGTCGACGACGACCGCGCCGTTCGCCGCTTTCCAGGTGCCTTCGGATTGCTCGTCATAGGCGCCGTAGGAGAGGAAATACTCCCATTTTCCCCCGCCCGAGAGCCGCATGCAGGAGCCGACCTCCCGCACCCCGGAGAGGCAATACTCGCCGGGGAGCGTGTTGGCGTCCTGCGCGCGCGCCTGCGGCGCGGTGAGGCAGGCAGTCGCGATCAGCGCGCAGATGGTGCGTCCGGTAAGGCTCCTCATCGCGTGTGTCCCCAAGAGCGCGCAAGATGGCTTGCGCGTAAGATAGGTTGGATCGCGCTTTACCCTCCCCCTTGCGGGGAGGGTCGACCGCCGAGCCAGCGAAGCGCAGCGCAGCGAAGGCGGGCGGGGTGGGGGTCGTTGTTTCGACGCTCGGCATTGTCAAACATCGACCCCCACCCGGCTCGCGCGCTCTCGGAAATCTTGCGCACGCTTGATGTTATCGCTCCGCGCGCTCGCCACCCTCCCCGCAAGGGGGAGGGTATAGACCCACGATGCATGGTCGGACGAAAACAATGGGTTTCGCAAGGGCTCAGCTCAACCTTCAGGCTTTTGCTACCTCATCCTGAGGAGCCGCGCGCAAGCGCGGCGTCTCGAAGGATGGAAGCGGCCTCATGTTTCGAGGCGCGCTCGCATGCGCTCGCGCTCTTCAACATGAGGCACATCAATTCCGCATTAACCTTTCGCTCTCACGATGAGCAAGATAGATGACAAGCGAGGATGGCAACAATGGCAAGATCGTTTCGTCAGCGCTGGTTTGTTCGGCGACAAGTCGAGTCGGCGCTCGAACAATTACTACAAGATACAGGAATAATTCCTGTCGTTCAGTGGGATGACAACCAAATAGCCTGGGACGAGGAATGCAAAGGCATTGGACAAGTTGCTTGGCATTGCGGGTATATTCTCCCTCCAGATCCATCGCTGCGGGCGCTCATACCATTGCTCAATAATAAGATTGCGCCTTTGCAGGCACGTTACGATCTTGGGTTGACTTGCGAATAAGCTGATAAAGTCGCCCAGTTAAATGTCTCGATTTTGCGCCAGGCGCAATGGCGAAGCTTACGTGGGTGGACTTGCGGCAGAGAAATGACGAATTACGTTTCGCTAATCCGCCCTACGAACTTCGGGCTACTTGCTTGCCATCCGCCCTACGGGCTGCGTTCATCCTGGCCTATTTGCGAGATTTTCTTTTATAGCCGCCGACGTCCATTCCGAGATTCGAGGGGCCAAATCCGTCCGACAACAACTGTGAAATTGTCTGTCCATGACACTTTTGCAGCGCGTAGGGCGCAATAGCGAAGCGTATTGCGCCGTTTGCGAATGAGATTGGCGGATTACGCTTCGCTAATCCGCCCTACGGGCTAATCCAAATCGATTGCACCTGCGCTCGATTGACGACGCTTCTCAATCGCGCTCTTCGCATCATTGATAGAAAGCTCAAGCATCTCGGGAAAGTCCCAATCAAGTTCAGCCTTCTTGAAGCCGTACCTACCTCTTAGAGCGCAAGCCAGATTCCATGACTTTAGCCCTAAGGTTGCCGCTCGCAATTCCAACTCATCGCCTAAGTCTTCAGTATTGTATTCCGCTGTTGAGCGGATCATGCCCTGCGCACCAGCTATTTCGTTCGGTAAATTGAGACATTGCGCGGCGAGCCGTCGCTCTAACACGCGCCACCCTTCTGCATCCTCTGGGTAAGTTTCAAGAGTTGGCAGCGAGGTATTCCAATATGGAAACTCTTCATCCGGCAAATGAGGTGCCTCACGATTTTCTCCGCAAAAATTGGCGCAACGAAGTGCATAGCTCTCCAAATTCACGGCAAGTCGTATTCCCATATAAGCCCCAAGGTCCTTTCTGTGACGATAGTTGCGGACCATAGTGATGATGCCGCTAACTACAGCAGTTCCAAGACCAGCGCTTACGACCGTCTGAGCTACGGCAGTCATATCCCACGTTAAGGGGTTCCACCAAGTCATGGCACTTTGACCGAGCATCAGCTAAAGCGCTTTATTACCCTCCTTCACCTTACTCCCCTCCACCGCCTCCCGCTCCACATAAACCTCACTCCCCATCTCGCGGAACTTCTCGCTCATCTGCTCCATGCCGGTCTGCTTCTCGTTCAGCGTCGCCGCGTAATCCCGCACGTCCTGAGTGATCTTCATCGAGCAGAACTTCGGCCCGCACATGGAGCAGAAATGCGCCACCTTGTGCGCCTCCTTCGGCAGCGTCTCGTCATGGTATTCGCGCGCGGTGTCGGGATCGAGGGAGAGGTTGAACTGATCGTTCCAGCGGAAATCGAACCGCGCGCGGCTTAGCGCATCGTCGCGCAATTGCGCCGCCGGATGGCCCTTGGCAAGGTCCGCCGCATGCGCCGCGATCTTGTAGGCGATCACGCCTTCCTTCACGTCGTCGCGGTCTGGAAGCCCAAGGTGTTCCTTCGGCGTCACGTAGCAGAGCATCGCGGTGCCGAACCAGCCGATCATGGCGGCGCCGATCGCCGAGGTGATGTGATCGTAGCCCGGCGCTATGTCGGTCGTAAGCGGCCCGAGCGTGTAGAACGGCGCCTCGCCGCATTCCTTCAGCTGCTTCTCGACATTCACTTTGATTTTATGCATCGGCACGTGGCCGGGGCCTTCGATCATCACCTGGCAGCCCTTGTCCCACGCCACTTTCGTGAGCTCGCCCAGCGTCTCGAGCTCGGCGAATTGCGCGCGGTCGTTGGCGTCCGCGATCGAGCCCGGCCGCAAGCCGTCGCCGAGCGAGAACGACACATCGTACTTGCGCATGATGTCGCAGATCTCGTCGAAGCGTTCGTAGAGGAAGCTCTCCTTGTGCCGCGACAGGCACCACTTCGCCATGATCGAGCCGCCGCGCGACACGATGCCGGTCACGCGGTTGGCGGTGAGCGGCACATAGGCGAGCCGCACGCCGGCGTGGATGGTGAAATAGTCGACGCCCTGTTCGCACTGCTCGAGCAGCGTGTCCTTGTAGACCTCCCAGTCGAGCTTCACCGGATCGCCGTTCACCTTCTCCAGCGCCTGATAGATCGGCACCGTGCCGATCGGGCAGGGCGCGTTGCGGATGATCCATTCACGCGTGTTGTGGATGTTGCGGCCGGTCGAGAGGTCCATCACCGTGTCGGCGCCCCAGCGGATCGCCCACACCATCTTCTCGACTTCTTCCTCGACCGACGAGGTGACCGCCGAGTTGCCGATATTGGCGTTGATCTTGGTCAGGAAATTGCGGCCGATCGCCATCGGCTCAAGCTCGCCGTGGTTGATGTTGGCCGGGATGATCGCGCGCCCGCGCGCGACTTCCGAACGCACGAACTCCGGCGTGATGAAGGGAGGCACCGAGGCGCCGAAGCTCTCGCCGTCCGCAAGTGTGGCTTCCGCGCGCGACAGCATTTCCTTGCGGCCGAGATTCTCGCGCTCGGCGACGTAGATCATCTCCTTGGTGATGACGCCGGCCCGCGCCCATTCGAGCTGCGTGATCGGATACGGCCGGCCGGCGGCCATCACCCGCGCCGCGGCGGCGCGATAATTCTCCGCCTCACCGCTTGCCGCAGCCAGTTCCCCTCCCCCTTGCGGGGAGGGGTCAGGGGTGGGGGTGGTGCGATTGGAATTGTGAGGCGCCTCGCGCAGCAACTCCGACCCCCACCCCGGCGCCTTCGGCGCCGACCCTCCCCGCAAGGGGGAGGGTGAAGACGAACCGCGTTGCGATGCACCGATGCCGCGCATCGGCTTCGGCGTGTTGGGGAACGCGCGCGCCAGATGCTTGCCTGTGACGTTGCCGTTGTCGACCGGCTTGATCGCGCGGCCCAAATATTCCTCGACCCCGCCGCGCTCCTTCACCCAGGCGAGGCGCGTCTTCGGCAAACCCTTCTCGACGTCGATCGCAACATTGTCGTCGGTGTACGGCCCGGACGGATCGTACACCGGCACCGGCGGCTCGCCTGAACTCGGATCGAGCGCGATCTCGCGCACCGGCACGCGCAACTCGGGCGCTGCGTCCGGCACAGCATACGTCTTGCGCGATCCCGCGATCGGCCCGGTCGTGACCTTCGGCGTCTGCAGATCGGATTCGGCGATGTGCTTGTTCATCGGGCTTCTCCATTGTCGGCCTCGACCTCATGGTTCGGCTCGCAAGTCGGGTATACCCGACTTGCGACGTTCGAGACGCGCAGCTTCGCTGCGCTCCTCACCATGAGGTTGCAACCATTTCCCTCATCCCGCGGAGGCGCGATGCGCCGTCCCGAAGGATGAGGGAAATGCTCGCTCCGTGATATGTCGGCTGAAGGAAAAGTCCCTGTCCCTTCGCCGGCATGACCCGGATCAGGTTCAAAGGGTCACCGCACCTTGCGGTCTCTCAGCTCGCGCACGAGCTCCCCTCGGAACACCACTAATGTAGGCTCATGCACCCGGGTGTCAACGTTCGAGACGCGCCCTTTAAGGGCTCCTCGGGATGAGGCCGCTCACGCCGCTACTGCCCCGGCAGCTTGGTCACCGCCACTTTCACGGCGCCTTCCGCCTCGGCGACCACGCGCAGCACCTTTGAGTCGAACGCGATCTCGACCAGGCGCAGGCCGGTGATCGACGCATCGGCGCGCACGCCATCCTCCTGCTTCTGGAAATCGGCGATCGCCGCGGCGATGCTCTTGAGCGCGCTTGACGCGAACGGCTTGAGATCGACCACGGCGCTTTCCTCGATCGTGTCCTTCAGATAGGGGATCGCCGCGCGCGCCGCCGCGCCCAGCAGGCCGAAGGCCGTTTCCGAATCGACGTCGAGCGAAATGTCGGTCAGCCGCAGCATCTGCTTGGCCGCGTCGAGCTTCGGCCGGCCCCACACGTGAATATTGGCGTCGGCGCCGAAGCCGAACCAGCTCTTCTTCTCGCGCGCCTTCACCTGCAGCGAAATCAGCAGGCGGTCGCCCGACGGCACGATGGTCGCGCGCTGCACGATGATCTCGGCCGCGGACGTCGGATCGTCGCCGAATGTCTTTCCTTTCAGCTGCGCCTCGATGATCTTGTTGACTTCCGTGAACGGGATGTCGATCGGCGCCGCGATGGCGACGCGGCCCTCCTGCAGCGGCGGCACGATCTTCAGCTGCGACGGAAACGGGCAATTCGGATTGGTCCGCGACGGCACCACGCGCGTCTCCGCCTGCACGCCAACCGTCAGCGTCACGTTGTTTTCGTCGATCTTCGGCTGCGCCGCGAACGCCTGCACCGGCCGCATCTCGAGCCACAGGTTGGGCGCGTTCGGGCCGGCGGCCGCGAACGAAATCGAGCGGCACATCTTGTCCCATTCGCGCCGCACCGTCTGCTCGAGCGTCGTATCATTGCGCAGTTTCGACTGCAGCGTGCTGATCTGGTCGTTGACCGCGCGGTCGATGAACGGTTTCACCTCGTTCGACACGTTGATCTTGATTCCGACGACGGAAAGCCCGCCGTCGGCGACCGACACCTGGCCGCTCAGGTTCGGTTCGATCCGCCATGTCGGCAGCAGCGCCGGCCGCGCCGTCACCATCACGTTGCTCTTGATCTCGGCGCGTTGATCGAGCAGGCCGGTCGCCAGATTCTGCGCATTGCGCCCGAGTTCCTGGCTGATGACGCCCGTGATCGAGCCGACCAGACCGCCGGCGCCCTGCGCGGCTTGTCCGGTGACGCGCAGGATTCCTGTCAGGTTGGTCGACAACGTCAGCCCCTCGCTCCGGCCCACGACCGCGAGCGGACTCCGGTTCAAGGTCCAACCGATGTCGAGCTTGCCCAAGGCCTGGCTGATTGGATTGTCGCGCTGACCGGAGAGGCTGCGCGGCGCGGTGTTGTCGAGCGCATTGCGGATCGCCGCCAGCGAAACCGCAACCGGCGCGATCACGATCGAGGTGCGCGTCATGGGCTGCAACGGGGCGATCTGCTGCAGCGGCGGGCGCTGGGTCGTCGGGCCGCTCGGCAAAAGGATATTCAGCGCCCATAGTGTGCCGCCGAAAAAAGCCGCCACGATGAGGGCTCCGAGAAAAATGCGGCGCCATTGGAATGCGCGTCTGCGTTTGATTGTGGCCATCGGCGCGGATATTAGATTGCGCTCGCCGCCGGCGCCAGTGTTCAAAGCGCCGTGTCGAATCAGTTGCCGTCGATCGCCGAGATCAGCCGCGACAGCACGTCGGGATCGATGGTTGCGTCGACCCGCAGGACCCGGCCGTTCGCTAGCACGATCTCGACCGGCGATCCGTTGGTCGGCGACGTATCACTGGCGACCTTGTCGCTCGGCGATTTCACTTCGGCCAGCTGCGGAGCTGGGCTTCGCGCACGCGCGCGCGATGACCGGCTCGCCCGCGTGGTCGGCGCCGCACTGGCCGCGGTTGCGCTCGGCTTGGTCTCCGTCGGCGCCGCAGTGGCCGTCTGATCCACGGGCTTGGGCGAGTCTGTTGAATCGGAGGGAGTGACAGTGGCGACTTGGTCCGCAGGTTTGGCTTCCTTCGTCTCAGCCGGCGTGACGATTGCGGTCTGATCCACGGGCTTTGCGGGTTCCTTCGTCTCGCTCGGCGCTACGGTCGCGACTTGGTCCGCGGGTTTGGCCGGCTCTTTCGTCTCCGCCGGCGCGACCGTCGCCACTTGATCCGCCGGTTTGGCAGGCTCCTTCGTTTCGGACGGTGAAACTATCGCCACCTGATCCGCCGGCTTGGCGGCTTCTTTCATCTCGGTCGGAATAGCATCGGTCGCCTGCTCCGGTTGCTTGGCTTTGGATGGATCGAGCCGCGCGACCGCGACCTTTTCCGGCGGCGTTATGCCGAGCGCTTTTTGAAAATCCGTCGGCGCGCCGTTGAAAATGGTGACGTTCAATTTCCCCGGCAGCACGTCGGCATCCGCCATCCGGCCCGAATCGGTGAAATGCCAGAGTGTCCACGTGCTGTCGTTCGGAACCTTGGGCTTTCCATGAACCGGATTGCCTGAATCGGTGTAGTTGGCGATCCAGATCGGATAGCCCTGCAGCTTTGCAATCTTGGCGTCGTCCTTGATGATGGCTCGCCACCATCCGCGGCTGGTATAGACGATCGGTCTGCGTCCGGTCCGCTCCTCGACGCGCTTGAGCCACTGCAGCGCTTTCTGAAGGACATCGTCCGGATCCTGCCCGGCCCAGAAGTCGCGGATTTTTCCATTATCCGGCGTGACGATCCAACGCTTCGCCGCATCCTTGCGCAGGTCCGATTCCAGATCGAGGCAGGGCGGCAGATCGAGCGGCTGCAGTTTCCCGAGATCGTCGAGCCTGTCGACGAAATTATCCGCCTGCGCGACCGGATCCTCGTCGGCGGCCAGGACATGATAGGCGCCCCTGGGAATCTTGAACGTCGCCAGCGCGCGCCAATGATGCTCGAACGTCGGATCGCGATATCGCGAGCCTTGCGATTCCTTCACATAGACGAAATTGACGTTTTGACTCGAAATCTTGCTCCAATCGATCTTGCATTCGCTGCAGGTCTCTCCGGCCTTGCAGGTGCAGTTTTCGTCGTTGTGATGTGAAACGTCGATGCCGAGTACGACGTCTTTCAAATCCGATGGAAGATAAAAGATCGGCGCGGCAGGCGAGGTCACCGGATTGTAGGCAGGGCCCATGTCGGCCCGCATGCGCGCTTCGAACAGCTGGCCGCGCGAGGGACCGTCGACCACGATCGGGTTTGCGTCGTCGGCGCGACCGCCGGTGCACAGGGCAACGCAATAGGCAAACGACAGCCCAATGCGAATCCAGTGCTTCATTGTCCACTCCTACGCACGTACAAGAGGAGTCGCTCGCCGGTATTCAGTCCTTTGTTAATTTGGCGACAGAATGACCCTTTTTTGCCACATCAGCAAGATGATAATGAATTCAAAGGACTAATGTCTAATCGGTGAGCGGGTGGGCCGCCAAGAATTTTGTCGCGTGATTAACGACGATCGCGGCGTTTCACGTCACCGACCGAAGCTGCGGCGACGGCTTCGCCGTAACGTCGTTGGGCTTATCGGCCGCCCCGACTTTTTCGTATGAGCCGGCAATCAGGTGATCGCAGCGCGTCCACCCGTCGGCCTTGTCGAGCAAGGTTTTGAAGCGTGCGGCGCGATCCCCCATGAACGTGCGCGCGAGCGCCTGCGGATCTTCATGCGAGGCAAGCCACAAGCTCACGTTGGGAAGGTGCGTCGCTCTCTCGGCGATCGCAAAGCCCTCCGCCTGATCGATCTCCGCCAGCACGACGTTGTGCCGTTGCTCCTGGCGGCTCTCCGCCTGATCCATCATGTCGCTGGCCTTGCCGATCCAGCTGCCATAAGCGCGGATCAGATGCACGCGTCTTAACACATAGCCGGCCGCCGCCAGCATCTTGGGGAGGTCGGCGGTCTCTTTGCGGCGCTGCTGCTTGTCGCTTTCGGGCAGTTTCTCCCAGTTGACCAGCAAGGGATTGTGTCGCTTGGCCTCGCTCCGCTTTGGCCCGTAACGCCAGCCCAGCAGCCTCCGCTCGATCAGCCACCGGCGATGTTCGAGCCGCGCCAGCAGGTCGCATTCCTCCGGCGTCAATTCGACCACGATCGGATCCTGCGCTGCGCCCTTTTTCAGCCCGAGCGCTTCCATGCGCGAAAGCTCTTCCATGCGCAGGCCGGCCTGCGCGAGCTTGATCGGCAAGTGGTCGCACGCACGTCGGTTCGACATTTTGTAGAATTCCGGAAGCTCCGGCCATGGCCGGTTCGCCGGTGCATCATGACGTTCCGGCGGCAGCGTCCTGCGATATTCGTCGTGCCAGGCGCGTGCGAGCTTGTCGGTTGCGTCATCAATGGAAATTTCGCGGCTCAACAGACTTTCGAGCGTGCCGAAGCCTTTCAGCCGGTCGGCGATCGGAACCATGACCTCGGTCGAAGCCGCGTAGTGCCCCAATCGATTGTGGTGCG
Source organism: Xanthobacteraceae bacterium (assembly GCA_035501735.1). Lineage (GTDB taxonomy): Bacteria > Pseudomonadota > Alphaproteobacteria > Rhizobiales > Xanthobacteraceae > PNAI01. The sequence goes on from DATJVR010000074.1 coordinate 47,053, forward strand.
CAAGGCGCACGTAGATCGGTACATGGTGCTGATCGTGAGCGTCGAGCAAGCGCCGCATTTCCATGCCGACGAAAAGATCGTCCAGATCCTCCGGCAGACAGGTCACCACGGCCATCAGCGGCTCGTCGGCAATCTTTTCCGCAACCACGGCCCAATCCTTGCTCTTTTCGGAAACAAGATCGGCTTTGATGAATTCGATATCGGCAAACTCGCGCGCCGCCGGAGTATTGGAGGTGAAGACCTCCGCCACCTCCTCGGTGGCCCGATCGATGGCTATGATCCGCATGCGTTGACCGAGCGCCGTCGGCGCCGTGCGGAGAAACTGCAATGCCACGGTGCGCCCCATCTTGCCGAAGCCGATGACAACCAATGCGCCGGCCGCGAGCTCGGGCGCGATCGGCAGCGGCATGTCTTGGAGCAGGAGCCGCGCGCTGTTTTCGTAGGCGTTGAACAGCCGCACCTCGACGTCGAACAATCCAAGCGCGTGGTTTTCCTGGCTGTGCATTTTGGCGAACAGCCAGTCGTTGTCGATCTCGGTGAAGATGGTTATGCGTCGGCGCGCGTTGATCGGCAGCGTGTCATGGAAATCCCGCAGCCGCATGGTGATTTCGATATTGCTGGCGTCGTCGCCGGTCGCCACCACGATGGCGCGGGCCCGGCCGAGCCCCGCGATCTTCATGATGCCTTCGTTCTTGGGATCGCCTGTAATGACCGGAATATTGAGCTTCTCGCAAGTCGCGGCGTTGATCTCCACTCCGACCGGATCGATGACGACGAGGCCCTTGAAGTGTTTTCCGTCGTGCAGGTTCTGGATGATCTGCATGGCGGTATCGCCAAGACCGCAGATGACGATGTGGTCCTTCTGCCGGCCGGCCATCATGATGTGAAGGTCGCGCCGCACCTTGTTGTAGAAGAGTTTCAGCGTCGCGCCGATGGCGGCGAAGATCGCGATGCCGGGCATCGCGATCTGCGCGATGACGAGCTGCCACGGATCCGGCGGCGTGGGCGGATCGCGGAAGAACGTGAAATCTCCGATGCCGCGCACCAGATTGAATGTCGCAATCAGAACATGCCAGCCGTTCTGCAGATGGCACTGCGCGTCCTTGCTGTAGTAGGGGATCTTCTTGGTGACGTCGGCTGGGTCCGGAATGAACGTGAAGGAGCATTCCCAAAAGCCCCAGAAGCCGAGGGCGAACGCGACGATTCCCACGATGACAACGATGACCACATCGCCGCTGGCGAAAATCCTGAACATTTCCGAGCAACCTGTCCCACGCGCGATCTCGTCGCGCAGATTGTTCCGCTGAATTTAGCCTTTCACCCCATCCGGCATCAAGAAAGGCAATGCCCCCCGCGGCCAAGCGAAGGCCGGCGGAGGCAGCCTTGCGCGACACTTTGCTGCCTATTCAGCGTTGCGCGCCCATCCGGTGCAGTTTCAGCACCGCATAGACCGCTTCGCTCGTCGGTACCGGCACTTTGAGCTCGCGGCCGAGCGCCACCACCTTGCCGGTAAGCCAGTCGAGTTCCAGCCGATTGCCGCGCTCGAGATCATGCGCCATCGACGCTTTGAAACTCGGCGGTGCGCTCTCCGCGAATTTTTTCTGTTCGTCGAAGAAATCAACCGGCAGCACGACGCCCTTGGCGCGGGCCACCGCAATGACCTCACGCATCAGGTTGAACAACAGCGTGCGGGTGTCCGGATCGGAAAGAATGGCGCCGAGTGGCGCCCGCATGGCGCTGGTCGCGCCCGCGAGCGCTGCAAGAAAGACGAATTTCTTCCACAGGTCGACCTCGATCTGGTTCGACTCCTGAATGTCGATGCCCGCCCGCTGCGCGGTCTCGATAAATCGCGTAAGCGCCGCATCGGCTCGTCCGTCGATCCGCCCGCAGCGCAGCCGCGCGAACGGACTGGTATGGCTGATCACGCCGGGGGCCGCTATCACGGTCGCGATAAAGGCGAGACCGCCCACCACCCGGTCCTTGCCGAGAATCGGTGCCAGTCGCTCTACGCTGTCGACACCGTTTTGCAGCGTAATCAGCCGCGTCGCTGGCCCGACCAGCGGTCGCGCCTGTTCGGCGGCTTTCTCCGTGTCCCACAGCTTGACGGCAAACAGCACGATGTCGACCGCGCCCACGCGCGCCGGATCGTCGGTGACCTTGACATCCTTCAGATGCAGATCGCCGAGCGTGCTCTTGATTGTCAGCCCATTCTTGCGGATGGCATCGAGCTGCGCCCCGCGCGCGATGAAATGGACCTCATGCCCGGCAACCGCTAACCGCGCTCCGAAATAGCCGCCGACCGCCCCCGTCGCCATGATCGCGATGCGCATCGCGTGGCCTCCCCATCGTTGTCCGGGCGCGATCTAATGCGGTTGGAGCAATGAGGTCCAGAGCCTGCCGTTAATCGGCCGCACGCTCGGCGCGCATGCGGGTTGCTCCGGTTGTGCCCGCGTCCGTGATGTGACGGCCGGCATCCGGCAGAACCACGACTTTCGTGCCCACCGGTGCGCGGTTGTACAGGTCGATGACATCTTCGTTGAGCATGCGGATGCATCCGCTCGACACATGCTTGCCGATGCTCTCGGGCTCGCTTGTTCCGTGAATGCGATAGAGCGTGCCGGCGAGATACATGGCGCGCGCGCCGAGCGGATTGCCCGGGCCGCCCGCCATGGTGCGCGGCAAGTACGGCTGCCGATCGATCATCTCGCTTGGCGGTATCCAGTCTGGCCATTCGCTCTTGCGCTCGATCCTGCGCGAGCCCGACCAGGTAAAGCCCTCGCGCCCTACGCCAATGCCGTAGCGGATCGCCAGGCCGCCGCCGAGCACGTAGTAGAGATAGGCGTGCGGCGTATCGATCACGATCGTGCCGGCCGCTTCGCGCGTCGGATATGAAACCACCTGCCGCCGGAATTGCGCCGGCACCTCCGCCGCGTCGTTGTCTTCGCTGATGGATCGGTCGAGCTGCGTTTTGTCATCGCGCTCGTCATCCCAGCTATCATCCAGCGGCTCCTGCATCACCTGATCGTAAATGGAACGCGGAGCCGCATCCGGATAGACCGAACGCGGCCCGACCCCGGGATAGGCCGCCTGCGGCGCGCCACCCGGAATCGAACCGGGAGGCCGCGGCGCTTCGTCATAGATCGAGAATGTTTGGGCAAAGCCGGGCGCGCCGCCGGACAGCAGCAGTGTCAGCATCGAAATCGTGCAAAGGCCGCAGAATTTGCGCATGCCATATCCAAGGTTTTTCGCCCTCTCGGCGAATAAACTTTTTGAATCGCACCCGGGTTCCCGCCGCAAACATTAACGCTTGCGGTCCTGATGCCATCCCACCACGGCATCGGGCGCCGCATCGGTGGAGGCGAAATAAGGCTTTATGTCGATCAATGCCGTGCCATCCACGCAATCCAAGCCGGTCACGGAGAGCATGTTTCCGTCGATCCGCAGCAATCGCACGACGCTCATCGCGATCGGATTTGGTCGCACCGGCGAGCGCAACGCGAAGCTGCCGCGCCGCTCGTCATAGTGTCGCGGCGCCTGCACCACGAGATCGCGCCGTGCCTGGTCCATCCAGTACAGCACCACGAGATGCGAGCAGGTCTCGACGCCCTTGAGCGCCTGCGCCCAGCGCGAGTCGACTTCGATGGTGCAGACCTCGTTCGATTCGCGGCCGTTCTTCGGGCAGTCCTGGCGGCGTTTCCATGGCGTGTGGATGCGGCCGACGAAATAAAGCGAGGCATCGAATCGGTCCGGCAGCGCGACCGCGATTTCGCCCGCGCGGATCCCATACGGCTCGTCGCTCATGCCTGCCTCCTCGGCCGTTCGTGCGATCTGAAAACATCAATCTTATCAATTGGCTCAGGCCGGGTCACCGCATTTACCCAGTATGTAAAGCAACCTTGAATTAACGGGTTTAAGCGTATAAAGATATCTTTATATGATGGGACGAAGCCCATAAGACCGATGAGCCGCATTGCCCAACTGCCTTTTAGTGCGCTCAACGCGGCGCTCAAAGCCGCCGGCGAGGCAACGCGATTACGCGTGCTCGTGCTGTTGTCCGAAGCCGAGCTCACCGTCTCCGACCTCAAGCAGATTTTGCGGCAATCGCAACCTCGTATCTCGCGCCACTTGCGGCTGTTGGTGGAAGCCGGATTGATCGAGCGCTTTCGCGAGGGCTCGTGGGCGTTCTTTCGTCTGGCTGAACGGGGTGGCGCTGCCGAGCTTGCCCACGCGCTCATTTCGCGGTTCGACCCGGCCGATCCGATCCTGACCCGAGACCGCGAGCGGCTCGCCGCGGTACGGGCGGCGCGCGCCGCCGCCGCGCAAGACTACTTCCGCGCGCACGCGGCGGAATGGGACCGCATCCGCAAGCTGCATGTCGCCGATGCCGCGGTTGAAGCCGCGATCAGCGATGCGCTCGCCGAACGTCCGTTCCGCAATCTGCTCGATCTCGGCACCGGCACCGGCCGGATTCTCGAACTGTTCGGGCCGAAGATCGAGCGCGGCCTCGGCATCGATCTGTCGCTCGACATGCTGGCGCTGGCGCGCGCGCGCATCGAGCGCGCGGGGCTGAAACATTGCAGCGTGCGGCAGGGCGATATCTATGACCTTGCGCTACCCGCCAATTCGTTCGATGCCGTCATCATCCACCAGGTGCTGCACTACCTCGACGATGGCGCCCGCGCGATCCGCGAGGCCGCGCGCGTGCTGGAGCCCGCCGGGCGTTTGCTCGTGGTCGATTTCGCCCCGCACGATCTGGAATTCCTGCGCGACGAGCACGCCCATCGCCGCCTCGGTTTTGCATCCGAGACGGTCGCGCAATGGATGACCGCCGCCGGGCTTGAACTCACCATGCATCGCAGCCTGCCGCCCGAGCCCGGCTCGGAAGGCAAGATCGCCGTCTCGCTCTGGCTCGGCCGCGACCGGCGGGCGGCGAAATCGTCCCTGCGGGAAGTCGCATGAGCGCCATCGCCACGAGAGCAAGCCGTTTTGCCGGCAAGCCGCGCATCGGCGTCTCCTTCGAATTTTTCCCTCCGAAGACGGAGGAAATGGAGAAGACTCTCTGGGAATCGATCGAGCGCCTCGCGCCGCTTGAGCCCAATTTCGTTTCCGTCACCTATGGCGCCGGCGGCTCGACCCGCGAGCGCACGCACGCCACGGTTCGCCGCATATTGAGTGACACCGCGCTCACGCCCGCCGCCCATCTCACCTGCGTCGCCGCGACGCGCGCCGAGGTCGACGAGGTGATCCGCGCCTATCAGGCCGCCGGCGTGCGCCACATCGTTGCGTTGCGCGGCGATCCCGACGGCGGGGCAGGGGCGCGTTACGCGCCGCATCCGGGCGGCTACCGGAACGGCGCAGATCTCGTCGCCGGCATCAAATGCATCGCCGATATCGAAGTCTCGGTTTCTGCCTACCCGGAAAAACACCCCGACAGTCCCAGTGTGGAAGCCGACATCGACATGCTGCAAGCGAAAGTCGACGCCGGCGCGACGCGCGCCATGACGCAGTTTTTCTTCGAGAACGATCGCTATTTCCGCTATCTCGATCGCGTGCGCGCCCGCGGCATCAATATTCCGATCGTGCCGGGCATCCTCCCGGTGCAGAATTTCAAGCAGACGAAAAGTTTCGCCGCGCGCTGCGGCGCCTCCGTGCCGGCTTGGTTGGCCGAGCGTTTCGAGGGTCTCGATGAAGACGTGGCGACGCGCAAGCTCATCGCTGCTGCGGTCGCGGCCGAGCAGGTGCTCGATCTGGTCGACCGCGGCGTCACCGATTTTCACTTCTACACCATGAACCGCGCCGATCTCGTCTACGCCATTTGCCATCTGTTGGGACTGCGGCCCGCGGGGAAACAAGCAGCCTGATTACGGAGCAATCCCCTGTCCGCGTCCCACACCAAGGCTCAAGATACGCTCCGTCGGCTCGCCGCCGAGCGCATTCTCGTGCTCGACGGGGCCATGGGCACCATGATCCAGACGCTCAAGCTCGACGAGGCGGGCTATCGCGGCCAACGTTTCGCCGACTGGCCGCGCGACGTGCGTGGCAACAACGACCTGCTTATTCTCAGCAAGCCGGGCGTCATTCGCGACATGCATCTCGCGTATTTCCGCGCCGGCGCCGACATCGTTTCCACCAACACGTTTTCCTCCACCGTCATCGCGCAGGCCGATTACGGCATGGAGGCGCTCGTCCCCGAGCTTAATCGTGAAGGCGCGCGGCTGGTGCGCGAGGCGGCGATGCTTGCGCAAAAGGAAGACGGCCGGCCGCGCTTCATCGCGGGCGCCATCGGCCCGACCAACCGCACGGCGTCGATTTCACCCGACGTGAACAATCCGGCATTCCGCGCCATCACCTTCGACGAATTGAAGGCAGCCTACGGCGTTCAGGCTGAACATCTGCTCGACGGCGGGGTCGACATGCTGCTGATCGAAACCATTTTCGACACGCTCAATGCCAAGGCCGCGCTTTACGCCATCGCCGAAATCTGCGAAGCGCGCGGCATCGATGTGCCGGTGATGATCTCCGGCACCATCACCGACCGCTCCGGCCGCATGCTGTCGGGCCAGACGCCCGCCGCATTCTGGCATTCGGTGCGCCATGCCGCTCCGTTGTCGGTCGGCTTCAACTGTGCGCTCGGCGCCAAGGAAATGCGCGCCCATATCGCGGAGCTCGCGCGCATCGCCGACACCTTTGTCTGCGCCTATCCGAACGCCGGCCTTCCGAACGAATTCGGCCTTTATGACGAAAGCCCGGACTACATGGCCGGCCTGCTCGGCGAATTCGCCGCCGCCGGCCTGGTCAACATCGTCGGCGGTTGCTGCGGGACTTCGCCCGAGCACATCCGCGCCATCGCCGAAGCCGTGCGCGGCAAGCCGCCGCGAAAAATTCCTCAAGTGAAACCGCAGTTGCGTCTGTCCGGGCTGGAACCGTTCACGCTCACCGCGGAAATTCCGTTTGTCAACGTGGGCGAACGCACCAACGTCACCGGCTCGGCCAAATTCCGCAAGCTGGTCACCGCCGGCGACTATGCCGGCGCGCTCGTGGTCGCGCGCGATCAGGTCGAGAACGGCGCGCAAGTCATCGACGTCAACATGGACGAGGGCCTGCTCGATTCCGAGAAGGCGATGACGACCTTCTTAAATCTCATTGCCGCCGAGCCGGACATCGCGCGCGTGCCGGTCATGGTCGATTCCTCGAAATTCTCCGTGATCGAGGCCGGCCTGAAGTGCATCCAGGGCAAGCCGGTGGTGAATTCGATCTCGCTCAAGGAAGGCGAGGCCGAATTCGTGCGCCACGCCAAGATCGTGCGCCGCCATGGTGCGGCCGTGGTGGTCATGGCTTTCGATGAGCAGGGTCAGGCCGACACGCTCGAGCGCAAGGTCTCGATCTGCAAACGCGCCTACGACATCCTGGTCAACAGGGTCGGCTTTCCCCCCGAGGACATCATCTTCGACCCGAATATCTTCGCTATCGCCACCGGCATCGAGGAGCACAACGGTTACGGACTCGCCTTCATCGAGGCCGCGCGCGCCATCCGCAAGGATCTGCCGCACGTCCACATCTCGGGCGGCGTGTCGAATCTGTCGTTCTCGTTCCGCGGCAACGAGCGCGTGCGCGAGGCCATGCATTCGGTCTTCCTCTATCACGCGATCAAGGCCGGCATGGACTTGGGGATCGTCAACGCCGGCCAGATGGCGGTCTATGACGATCTCGAGCCTGAGCTGCGCGAAGCCTGCGAGGATGTGGTGCTCAACCGCCGCCCGGACGCGGCGGAGCGCCTCTTATCGCTCGCGCAAAAATTCCAGGGCCAAGGCAAGGAGACAAAGGCTGCCGATCTGGCCTGGCGTTCCTGGCCGGTCGACAAGCGGCTCTCGCACGCGCTCGTTCACGGCATCACGGAGTTCATCGTCGCGGACACCGAAGAGGCGCGGCTTGCCGCCGACCGTCCGCTTTCGGTGATCGAAGGCCCGCTGATGGCCGGCATGAACGTCGTCGGCGACCTGTTCGGCTCGGGAAAAATGTTCCTGCCGCAAGTGGTGAAATCCGCCCGCGTGATGAAACAAGCCGTCGCCCACTTGATGCCGTACATGGAGGAAGAAAAGAAAACCCGCGGCCACAATCAGGCGACCTCCGCCGGCAAGGTGCTGCTCGCCACCGTGAAGGGTGACGTGCACGACATCGGCAAGAACATCGTGGGCGTCGTGCTTCAGTGCAACAACTACGAAGTCATCGACCTCGGCGTCATGGTGCCGGCGGCGAAAATTCTCGATACCGCGCGCGCCGAGAACGTGGACATCGTCGGGCTCTCCGGCCTGATCACGCCCTCGCTCGACGAGATGTGCCACGTGGCCGCCGAGATGGAGCGGCAGAACCTCAATCTGCCGCTGTTGATCGGCGGCGCCACCACGAGTCGCGTCCACACCGCGGTGAAGATCCATCCCAATTACCGGCGCGGCCAGACCGTCTATGTCAACGACGCAAGCCGCGCCGTCGGCGTGGTGTCGAATCTGATGTCTCGCGCCGGCCGGGATAATTATGTGGCGGAGGTGCGCGGCGAATATGCCCGCATCGCCGAAGCTCACGCCCGCGGCGAGGAACAGAAACAGCGGCTGTCGCTCGCCGATGCGCGCGCCAACGCGCTGAAAGTCGACTGGAGCACCTATGCGCCGCCGCGCCCGGGCTTTCTCGGCACGCGTCTCCTGGAAAATTACCCCGTCGCCGAGCTGATCGACTACATCGACTGGTCGCCGTTCTTCGCCACCTGGGAGCTGAGCGGAAAATTCCCCGCCATCTTCGACGATCCGCGCGTCGGGCCAGCGGCCAGGAGCCTCTACGACGACGCCCAGGCCATGTTGCGGAAAATCCTCGACGAGGGCTGGTTTCGCGCCGCCGCCGCGGTCGGCTTCTGGCCCGCCAACACCATCGGCGACGACATCGAGGTTTACGCAAACGACAGCCGGAAGGATACGCTCGTCACGCTTCACACCTTGCGGCAGCAGCTCACACGGCGCGAGGGCAGGGCGAGCCTCGCGCTTGCCGATTTCATCGCCCCGCCCGGAAACGCCGACCATATCGGCGCCTTTGTGGTCACGGCCGGTCTCGGCGAGGAAGAGATTTCGACCCGCTTCAAGCTCGCCAACGACGACTATTCCTCGATCCTGATCAAGGCTTTGGCCGACCGCTTGGCCGAAGCCTTCGCCGAGCGGCTGCACGAGCGGGTGCGCAAGGAGTTCTGGGGCTATGCAACAACCGAGGCGCTCCACCCCGCCGACCTGATCGCCGAAAAATACCGCGGCATCCGGCCGGCGCCCGGCTATCCGGCGCAGCCCGACCATACCGAAAAGGAATTGCTGTTCCGCCTGCTCGAAGGCGAGCGCATCGGCGTCAAGCTCACCGAGAGCTTCGCCATGTGGCCGGGGGCTTCGGTCTGCGGGCTTTATTTCAGCCATCCCGAGGCGCGCTACTTCGGGGTCGGCAAGATCGAGCGCGACCAGGTCGAGGACTATGCCCGCCGCAAGCACTGGACTGTCGCCGAGGCCGAGCGCTGGCTCGCCCCCATCCTCAATTACGATCCGGCCCGGCTATTGGCGCGCGGTGCTGCCGCCTGACAAACCTGGGAAAGCAAAAGCACCGGAGAGTTTCCCCTCCGGTGCCGAACCTTTAAGCGCTGTTTGAATCCTCGGCGTGTGGCCGACACCCCTACTCAAAACAAAAATAGGATTGCGCCGACGAAGATGATCGCCGCGCACGCAGCCAGCACGTTCAACTTCACTGCAATGCCCACGTTGCAGGCCTCCCTCAACGTTGACGTGAACAAATATTAACAGAAGGGTCAGGGGGGCCCAAGGGCCAAGCGTGCTCCCGCCCCCGAAGGCGGGATTATGGCCAGATTTCATATAAGTTATTGAAATTATATAGTAACTTTTCAACATCAGGGAATAATGCGGCGCTCTCGTACGACCGGAAGTGGCAACTTCGAGGTGAAATCATGTCGGCTCGGCAATCTCAGCGAGCGAGCGCCTCCTCGACAAAGCGCGCGGCCTGCAGCGTCGCATGATCCTTTCCGTACCGGCCAACCACCTGGACGCCAAGCGGAAGTCCGTCGTCGCTCGCCAAACCCGGCACGCTGACGCAAGGCGTGCCCATCAGAGTCCAGAGTCGGTTGAAGGTCGATGAGCCGGTCGAACCGAGCCCCCGAGGCGCGGCTCCTGGCGCCGACGGTGTCAGGATAACGTCGATCTCCGACATCAGGCCGACCATCGCCTCACGCGCACGTCGGCTGGTGCGGCGCGCGCTGTCATAGGCTTCCGCCGTTACCGCAGCCGCGCGGTCGAGCAGGGTGCCGAGGTTCGGTCCGATACGATCGCGGAAATGGTCGTATTCGTAAGCGAGCGAGTGGAAGCCCTCGTAATCATGGATCGTGCCATGGGCCTTGAAGGCGTCTGCACAAATTTGCGGCAGTTCGATTTCAATCACACCCGCACCTGCCGCCACGGCCGAGCGGGCCGCGATCTCAAGCGCGGTTATCATGTCGTCGCTCGCTTCCGGCCAGGGAGGACGCCTTAAGACTCCGATCCGCGGCGTCGGCGGTGCGGTGCCTTCGACGCGCAGCGGACGTTTGGTGATGGCCTCTGCCGCGAAGGCCACATCGGCAACACTTGCAGCGAAGAGACCCACGGTATCCAGGTGCCAGGAAAAGCATTTCATGCCGACGGTCGGGATCAAACCGAACGACGGCTTGAAGCCCGCGACCCCGCAATAGCTTGCCGGCCTGATGACCGAGCCGCCGGTCTGGCTCCCGAGCGCGACCGGAAACATGCCGGCGGCCACGCCCGCGGCCGAACCGGAGGATGAGCCGCCCGGTGTGTGCGCGAGATTATGCGGATTGCGTGTCAGGCCCGGATCGAGATGCGCGAATTCGGTCGTGACGGTCTTGCCGATCACGATGCCGCCGGCGCGCCGCACCAACGATGTCGCGGCGGCGTCCGCTGCCGGCTGATGGCCGACGTAGATCGAGGAGCCGTATTCGGTCGGCAGGTCGGCGGTGTCGAAAATATCCTTCAGGCCCACCGCCAGCCCATGCAGCGGCTGTGACGCGAGTGCCGCTCCGCGTTCGTCCGCCGTCCGGCGCGCCCGTTCGAGATCGAGCACGGCGAAGGCGCCGACCTCCGCTTCCCGCGCTGCGATCGCTTCGGCGCACAGCTCCAATGCCGCCGCGGGCGTGAGGTCCCCCGCCTCGATGCGGCGAGCCAAGTCGAGGGCAGAGAGCATCAAGTCTTGCCCTCGAGCTTCGCGACGATCCGTTCGGTGGCGCGCCGTGCCGCGGGCATGACCAGGAAGGCAGTCGTCGCCGCGACCGGCCATGCGATCACATAGGCCTTGATCCATTGGCCGATGAAATCCGGACGCATGCCGAGATTGATGAATGTGGCGAGCAGCGTCACCATGAATACCATCATGGCCGACATCAACACGGCGAGAATGGCCCGGCTTTTCGTATCCATCCTGCACTCCCCGAACGCGGTCCCCGAGCGCCGTCATCTGACCCAAATCACTTGTCGGATCAAGGCCGAGGGAATGCAACCGCGCATTAACCAAGGCGCGACCCTCAGCGTTGAAGGCTCTTTAACAAAAATCCTCGCATTCTCCTGAGCATGGGTTGTGGAGTTCGTTGGTATCTCGTCGGCTCCCTGGTTCTCGTGTGCTTGGCCGGTTGCGGTCGCGGTTTCATGTTCGAGGAACGCGAGCCTTGGCGGCACGACGCCGAGGTCGCGTGCCTTAAGTCCGGCGCCGTGCGCGAGAGCGCCGGCCTCGTCCGCATTGCCCCGATTGAAGGCCCCGGCATCTGCGGCGCCGACTTTCCGCTCAGAGTGGCGGCGCTCGGTGAAGGTGCGCCGCTGAGTTATGTCGACAACCCGCCGCGTCCGCCCGGCTTGATCCCGGGCGTCACCCAGCCGCCTTGGCCGATCGCCCAGCCGCGGTCCTACGCGCCGCTGCCTCCGTCGACGTCGGTGGCGCCGCCGGTATCGCTGCCGACGCCAGGCGTCCCACAAACCCAGGCCGGCCCGCCCGGCGCGCCGCTGCAACTCGGCCCGCCGATCGACGCCGTGCCGGACTACGGCGCGGCGCAGCCCCCGCTATCATCACCTATGCCGCCGTCGCAGACGGTTCCGCTGGGTCCGCCTGCGCCGCTGTATACGGGCGCGGTGGAGATCAAGCCCGCGGCGACGCTCGCGTGCCCCATCGTCTCCGTGCTCGATCAATGGATCGCGCAGTCCGTGCAGCCCGCAGCGCGGCGCTGGTTCAATCAGCCGGTGGTCGAGATCAGGCAGATCTCGTCCTATTCATGCCGCGGCATGAACGGCCAACCGGGCGCGAAAATCTCCGAGCACGCCTTCGGCAACGCGCTTGATGTTGCGGCCTTCGTACTGGCCGACGGCCACGTCGTGAAAGTGAAAGATGGCTGGCGCGGGCTGCCCGAGGAGCAAGGTTTTCTGCGCGACGTGCAAGGTGCGGCGTGCGACCAGTTCACCACCGTGCTGGCACCCGGCTCGAACGCCTACCACTACGACCACATCCACGTCGATCTTATGCGGCGCGCCAGCGCCCGCACGATCTGCGAGCCCGCCGCGGTCGATGGCGAGTCGGTCGCGGCCATTGCACGGCAGCGCAATCCGACGGCGCGTTACCCGGGAAGCCCCACCGCGATACGATCAGCGCCGCTCGCGCCGGCCCCGCCCACGATGATCGACCCGCGCAACGATCCTTATGCCTGGCGCGGCGCCGCGAAGAAGAGCGATGATTTGCTCGTGACCGGCTCGGCTGGCGCGCAGAAAAACGCGACCGCACCCTCCGACGAACCTGATTGGATCGAAGACGACGGCCCGCGGCCGGCAGTGAAGTAATTCTTCCTCGCCTCGATTTACGGTTGTCGCTCGTCCTAATTCAAAGGCGTGGACTCTGCATGACTGGAGACCGTTGCGACGGCGTTCTCGCTATCAATCGCGTCGAAATCGGGAAGTGGGGCCTGACGCCCGGCGCGGCCGAATTTCGTTGCCAGAATCGGCGATGGAAGCGCGACGTTCGTGGCAAGCCCGAGCGCCATCATCAGGCGGATGGTGAGCCACGACAGATCAAACTCCCACCACTTGTGACCGTGCCGTGCCGACCGTGGATCGGCATGGTGGTTGTTGTGCCAACCATCGCCGTTGCAGATGATCCCGCCCCAAATATTGTTGCGGCTGTCATCCCGCGTCTCGTAGTTGCGGTAGCCCCAGAGATGGGACGCCGAATTGACGAACCACGTCATGTGCCAAACCATCATGGTGCGGACAGCCCCGCCCCACACCAACAGACTCAGGCCGAATTGCGCGGCGCTCGCAATGCTCGCGCCCATCAATGCCGTGGCGGCAAAGCCAGTGAGGAAAAGCAAGATCCAGGAGACGGCGAAAAGGTGGATCCAGTGGTCGTGCTGTATCAGCCACGATTGGAACGGATCGCGTCGCAAGTCTCGGGCGTAACGGTCGATCACGGTTTGACGCTCCAGGACGTCGTTCTTCACCAGCAACCAGCCGACGTGCCCCCAGAAAAATCCGCGGAGCGGGCTATGCGGATCGTCTGGGCCGTCCGCGTGGTGATGATGTCGGCGGTGGACCGCAACCCAAAAGGCCGGCGCCTCCTGTCCGCTGCAGCATCCGAGAACCGCGATCGTGCATTCCAGCCACCGCGGGCAAGTGAATCCCCGGTGCGTGAACAGTCGATGGTAGCCGATGCTGATGCCGAGCGTACCGAAGAAAAAATTGCCAACGATGCAAAGCGCCACCCCGGTCCAACAGAAAAACCAGGGGATCAGCGCTAAAATTGCAATCGCATGAACAATCAGAAAAAATATCGCGTTACGCCAGTTGATCGCCCGGACACCGGACTCGGCGTTGTTTTCGGCGATTGAATTTGGCATCCCCACAAACCTCTCGCCGGCGATTGATTCATATTAACAGCGTTGCTTGGTTGTGGGAACAATCATCTTTTCAATCCGGTTGCGCTCTAACCGCCTGCCTTGCCGTATCCCCCTGCCGTCGGCGTCTGGATGATGATCGCTTCGCCGGCATCGAGCACGGTCGCATCGCAGCCCTGAAGATTTTCGATGCGCCCATCCTTGCGCCGCACGGAATTCTCGCCGATCTGGCCGTTGCCGCCGCCGGCCAGGCCGAACGGCGGCACGCGGCGGTGGCCCGACAGAATGGTGCATTCCATTTTGTCCAGAAAGCGGATCGTGCGCCGCACGCCGTCGCCGGCATTCCACTTCCCGCGTCCGCCCGAGCCCTTGCGGATATGGAAATCCTCCAGCAGCACCGGATAGCGGAATTCCAGCACTTCCGGATCGGTGAGCCGCGTATTGGTCATGTGCGTATGCACGGCGTCGGTGCCGGGGAAACCTGGCCCGGCCGGCGAGCCCGAGCAGATCGTCTCGTAATACTGATACTTGGCGTTGCCGAAATTGAGGTTGTTCATGGTGCCCTGCGCCGCCGCCAGCGCCCCGAGCGCGCCGAACAATGTGTCGGTCACGGCTTGCGAGGTCTCGACGTTGCCGGCCACGACCGCCGCCGGATATTCCGGCGACAGCATCGACTGTTTCGGGATGATGATGTTGATCGGCCTTAAGCACCCCGCGTTCATCGGAATGTCGTCGTCCACCATGACGCGGAACACGTAGAGCACGGCCGCGCGCGTCACCGGTTCGGGTGCGTTGAAATTGGTCGGCTGCTGCGGCGAGGTGCCGGTGAAATCCACGGTCGCCTCGCGCTTTTTCTTGTCGACCGCGATCTTCACTTTGATCACGGTGCCCTGATCCATCTCGTAGGAAAATTCCGAATCGTGCAGCCGGTCGATCACGCGCCGTACGCTTTCCGCCGCATTGTCCTGCACATGCCGCATGTAAGCCTTCACCACCGGCAAGCTGAAATGCGCCACCATCTTGCGCAGCTCGTGCACGCCTTTCTCATTTGCCGCGATCTGCGCCTTCAGGTCATTCACATTCTGCAACGGGTTACGCGCCGGATATTTCGCGCCGGTCAGCGCGGCATAAAGTTCCTTCTCGCGAAACCGCCCGCGATCGACCAGCTTGAAGTTGTCCATGTAGACGCCTTCTTGCTCGATCGTCGTCGCGTTCGGTGACATCGAGCCGGGCGAAATGCCGCCGACGTCGGCGTGGTGCCCGCGCGACGCCACCCAGAACAGGATCTTCTTTTTCGCGCCGTCGAACACCGGCGTGCAGACCGTGATATCGGGCAGATGGGTGCCGCCGTTGTACGGCGCATTGATGGCGTACACGTCGCCTGGCCGGATGTTCCCCTTGTTGTCGCGGATGATTGTCTCGACTGAGCGATCCATCGACCCGAGATGCACCGGCATATGCGGCGCGTTGGCGACGAGCGAGCCCTCGCCATCGAACACCGCGCAGGAGAAATCGAGCCGCTCCTTGATGTTCACCGAATAGGCCGTGTTCTGCAGCGCCACGCCCATCTGCTCGGCAATCGACATGAAGAGATTGTTGAAAACTTCGAGCATCACCGGATCGGCCTTGGTGCCGATTGCGGTCTGCCGCTTGATGGGCACGACGCGCGTGAGCGTGAGGTGGTTCTTCGTGGTGATTTCCGCGCGCCAGCCGTTCTCGACCACGATGGTTTGATGCGGCTCGATGATGATCGCCGGTCCGTTGACCTTGTGCCCGGG
The DNA here is from genome assembly GCA_035501735.1 of Xanthobacteraceae bacterium. Lineage (GTDB taxonomy): Bacteria > Pseudomonadota > Alphaproteobacteria > Rhizobiales > Xanthobacteraceae > PNAI01. The sequence continues at coordinate 62,782 of DATJVR010000074.1, forward strand.
CGCGAGCTGCTCGCGCCTGTAGACCGAAGCCTTGCGCCATTGGCCGCCGGAGAAGAATTTCGTGCGCCGGGCCGGGGAGGGCAGGCGCGCACGCGTCGGCTTGAATGATTGTTCGCGAAACCTCGCGCCGCCGCCGATCGCCTCCACCGACACCGCCTCGACCACGAGCTGTTTGTCTCGATCGATGAACCCGAAGCGGGCCTTATGCGCGCGCTCGAACGCCGATTGCATTTTAGAGAGCGGAACAATCGTCGCCGCGAGCTCTGAATGATCCCTCCCCCCTTGAGGGGGAGGGTTGGGGAGGGGGGTACGTGATGTTAAGCGACCCCCCTTCCGGCTCACTTCGTTCGCCGACCTGCCCCTCAAGGGGGGAGGTGATGAATAAGTTCCGGCATCCACCACCAGCGCCGTGTCGGTGCCGGCGTAGCGAATATGCGCGCGCACCATCACTTTAATCCCGGCCGCGGGCACACCTTGTCCGAAAACTTCCGCCTTCGCGATGTTCCCGAGCTTACCGCCGATGCGCTTGATCGCGGCCAGCGCCTTTGCGCCGAACGGCTCCTCGATCGCCTGCTGGCGCGTGGCGCGGATGTCGGCGAGGCCCATTCCATACGCAGACAGCAGCGACGAGAACGGATGGATCAAAACCTCGGTCATGCCGAGCGCGTCGGCGACCAGACAGGCATGCTGCCCGCCCGCGCCGCCGAAGCAATTGAGCGCGTAGCGCGTCACGTCATAGCCGCGTTGCACGGAAATTTTCTTGATCGCGTTCGCCATGTTTTCGACTGCGATCTTGATGAATCCGTCGGCGACCTCTTCCGGTGAGCGGCCGTCGCCGATCTCGCGTGCGAGCTTGGAAAATCCTTCGCGCACCGACCGATCGTCGATCGGCAAATTCTGCGACGGCCCGAAGATTTTCGGAAAGAAATCGGCAATGAGCTTGCCGACCATCACGTTCGCGTCGGTCACCGCGAGCGGCCCGCCGCGCCGGTAGCACTTCGGCCCCGGATTGGCCGCCGCCGAATCCGGCCCGACGCGAAAGCGCGCGCCGTCGAAATGCAGAATCGATCCGCCGCCCGCCGCGACCGTATGAATGAGCATCATCGGCGCGCGCATGCGTACGCCGGCGACTTCGGTTTCGAACGCACGCTCAAATTCGCCGTCGAAATGCGACACGTCCGTCGAGGTGCCGCCCATGTCGAAGCCGATCAATCGACCGAAACCGGCCGCGCGCCCGGTCTCCGCCATGCCCACCACGCCGCCCGCCGGTCCGGACAGAATCGCATCCTTGCCCTGGAACAGTTCGGCGGCTGTGAGCCCGCCCGACGACATCATGAACATCAACCTGATTTTTTCATCAGCGTCGCCGCGCCGTGCCGAATGTTCCCTCCCCCACAAGGGGGGAGGTGACGAAGAGTTCAGAGCGCCTGCGACCCGCGCCACGTATGCCCGCAGGATGGGCGAGAGATAAGCATCGACCACGGTGGTATCGCCGCGCCCCACCAGCTTGATCAGCGGCGAGACCTCGTGGCTCACCGACACCTGCGAAAAGCCCATGTCGCGCGCGAGGCCTGCCACCGCCTTCTCGTGCGCCGGATGGCGATAGGCATGCATCAACACGATCGCCACCGCCTTGATGCCAGCCGCCAAGGCCTGCGCGAGATCGACGCGCACGGCTGCAAGGTCGGGCGCCTGTTCGATCGTGCCATCCGCGCGCACGCGTTCGGCGACCTCCGCCACGCGCTCGTAAAGCATCTCGGGCTTGATGATGTGGCGGGCAAAGATTTTCGGCCGCGCCTGATAGCCGATGCGCAGCGCGTCGCGAAATCCCTTGGTGATCAGCAGCAGCGTGCGCTCGCCTTTGCGCTCCAACAGCGCATTGGTGGCGACCGTCGTGCCCATCTTCACCGCGCCGATGAGCCCAGGCGGAATCGGATCGTCTTTCCTCAAGCCCAGCAGATCGCGAATGCCTTGCACCGCGGCATCGACGTAGGCTTCGGGATTTTCCGACAGCAGTTTGTGCGCGACGAGCCGTCCGTCCGGCCGCCGTCCAACCACGTCGGTGAACGTGCCGCCGCGGTCGATCCAGAAATCCCAGGAACCCGAAGTCCTGTCGGAGTGCCCCTCGCGGCGTTGCCCCATATGGTCGGCTCCGGTCATCGCACCGCTTGCAACGGGTGGCCGAAAGGCGCGATGGTGTTCTCGCCCGCAGCGGCCGCTGCTGATCTAGCGTTATCGATCGCAATCGCCAAGATAGGAAAGAGCGAGGCTCGAGGAACTCATCATGAAAATTGTCGGCTTTGAATCGGAAGGCAAACTCAAGCTGGGCGTGGTCGAGGGCGATCAGGCGATCGACCTCCAGGCCATCGATCCCAATCTGCCCGGCAATCTCGGCGAAGTGCTGGCCAAGACCAACGGCGACTTGAGACCGCTCGCCGAGCTTGCCAAGAAGGCGCCGGCCTCCGCGAAGAAGCCGCTCAAGGGTTTGAAATTCGGCCTGCCCGTGGCCCGGCCCGGCAAGGTGATCTGCCTCGGCTTGAATTATCTCGAGCACGTCAAGGAAGGCAGCCAGCGCGACAATATTCCGAAATTCCCGACGATCTTTTTTCGCGGCAACACCTCGCTCGTGCCCCACGAGAGCCCGATCATCCGGCCGAAGGTTTCCGAGACGCTCGACTATGAAGCCGAGTTGATCTTCGTCATCGGCAGACGCTCCAAGCATCTCACCATGGCTAACGCCACCGCCTGCATCGCGGGCTATTCCTGCGGCAACGAAGGCTCCGTGCGCGAGTTTCAGCGCAAGACCACGCAATGGGACATGGGCAAGAATTTCGACCGCACCGGCGGATTCGGCCCGTGGCTGGTCACCTCCGACGAACTGCCCGACGGCGCCAAGGGATTGAAGATCCAGAGCCGGCTCAACGGCCAGGTCATGCAGTCGGACAACACCGACAATATGATGTTCCCCGTGGCCGAAACGCTGGTCTATGTCACCCAAGGCATTACGCTTGAGCCGGGCGACATTGTTTTCACCGGCACGCCTTCCGGCGTCGGTCATGCCCGCAAGCCCAATCCGGTCTGGATGAAGCCCGGCGACGTGTGCGAGATCGAGATCGAGCGCGTCGGCGTGCTGCGCAATCCGATCGCAGCCGAGCAGTAACGCGCCCGGTCCCGCCATCATACTGCGGCCGGATCGATTTCCGCCCGTGCGGGAAAATGTTAGCCTTTGACCGGAAGCCAGCGGGGGTACGCCTGACGTCAGCCATGCAGCAGCCGCGCGTTGTCACGGGCGTCTCCTCCGTGCCGGAGCCTGCCGGTGCGGCGCCGCTTGTGCGCGCAAGCAGCGTCACCTTGCAATACAAGACGCCCGACCACTTGGTCACCGCCACCTATCGCGTGAGCTTCGATATTTTTCCGGCCGAGCGCTTCGTCATTCTCGGGCCGTCAGGCTGCGGCAAGTCCACCATCCTGAAAGCCATTGCCGGTTTCCTCAAGCCGGTTGAAGGCGAAATCCTGCTCAAGGGCAGGCCGGTCAAGGAACCCGGCCCCGATCGCCTGATGGTGTTTCAGGAATTCGACCAGCTGCTGCCGTGGAAGACCGTGCTCGGCAACGTCATGTTCCCGATGATCGAAAACAAGGTTCCGCGCTCCGACGCCGAGAAGCGCGCCCGCGACGCCATTGCCAAGGTCAATCTGCTGGAATTCACCGATGTCTATCCGCACATGCTCTCCGGCGGCATGAAGCAGCGCTGCGCCATTGCGCGCGCCATGGCGATGAAGCCCGACGTGCTGATGATGGACGAGCCTTACGCCGCGCTCGACGCCCTCACGCGGCGCAAGATGCAGGACGAATTGTTGCAACTCTGGAACGATATCCGCTTCACGCTCGTCTTCGTCACCCATTCGATCGAGGAAGCCGTCATCCTCGGCTCGCGCATCCTGGTGCTTTCGCCGCATCCCGGCCAGGTGCGGGCCGAACTGAACAGTCCCGGTTTCGCCCATGAGGCGCGCGGCGGCGCGGCTTTTCAGGAACTCGTGCAGAAGATAAGCCATATGTTGTTCGGTGACCGCGCCGGATCGCACTGACGGCTTGATGTTAAACGCGACCTCCCCCTTTTGAGGGAAGCTATAATAAATTTTGGCCTTGAACTCGCGTCACTCGCCGGTATCCCAAAGGGAATGCGCCATGTCAGACACCGCGATCAAGCTCACCCCCTTCGTGCGTCAGGAATACGAACGCGACGTGCACGTGCCGGCGTCGATCGCCGAGGTTGAGCGCGAACTGCCGTTCGCCGAGCGACTGTGGAACGCGCCCTGGGCGCGTCGTGCGCTCATTCTCATTCTGCTTGCGCTCATCTGGGAGAGCTATGCGCGCTGCCCCAACGTGATCAGCGACCTCGTGGCCATGGCGTGGCACGGCAATTTCACCGGCTTCCCCGCCTGCAGTGCCAATCCGCTGCTGTTCCCGACCTTCACCGACACCATGACGTCCTGGTGGGATGGCATCGTGTCCGGCGTGATCCCGGCGCGGCTCGCGGTGACATTGCGCATGCTGGTGATGGGTTATGCGCTTGGTCTGTCGCTGGCGGCGATATTTGTGACGTTTGCGGTCTCCACACGCTTCGGTACCGACCTGCTGTCGACGCTCACCTCCATGTTCAATCCCTTGCCGGCGATCGCGCTGCTGCCGCTCGCGCTGCTTTGGTTCGGTCTCGGCGCGCCGTCGATCGTATTCGTCATCGTCAATTCGGTGCTCTGGGCCGTGGCGCTCAATACCCATGCCGGCTGCACCGCCGTGTCGGAAACATTGCGCATGGCGGGCCAGACCTTTGGCCTGAAAGGTTTCCGCTACGTGGTCAAGATTCTCATGCCGGCCGCGTTCCCCGCCATCCTCTCCGGCCTCAAGATCGGCTGGGCCTTCGCGTGGCGCACGCTGATCGCCGCCGAACTCGTGTTCGGCGTGTCGTCGGGATCGGGCGGTCTCGGCTGGTTCATCTTCGAGAACCGCAACACGCTCGACACCGCCAATGTCTTCGCCGGCCTGCTGACGGTGATGGCGGTTGGGCTCTTGGTTGAAGGCGTGATCTTCCGTACCATCGAGGCGAAGACCATCCGCCGCTGGGGCATGCAGCACGGCTAGCACGACGAAACATCCGGGAGAGAAAGAAATGACATATCGGCGCGGCTTCATCGCGATCGCGGCCCTTGCGCTCAGCTTGAGCCAGATGCCGGTTGCCTCGGCAGAGGACTGGCCGACCAAGCCGGTCCATATCCTGGTCGGTTTCGGAGCCGGCGGCGGCACCGACGTCGCCACGCGCGTCGTCGCGAACGCGCTGTCCAAGGCGCTTGGCCAGCAATTCTTCGTCGAGAACCGGGTCGGCGCGGGCGGCACGATGCGGGCGGTGTCGTCGCCAAATCGCCGAACGACGGCTACACCATGCTCTCGATCAGCATGGCGCACGCCGTTTCGACCGTCATGGTGAAGAACGTGCCCTACGATCCGGTGAAAGACTTTGCTCCGGTCGGAATTTTCACCAATTCCGCCTTCGTGGTGGCGGTTCCGAAAAATTCTCCGGCGACCGATCTGAAGAGCCTGATCGAGTACATCAACAAGCAGCCCGGCAAGCTGAACTATTCCACGGTCGGGCTTGGTTCGACGCAGCACCTGATCGCCGAAGACCTGCGGCAGCGCGCGAACTTGAACGCCCAGCAGGTCTCTTATCGCACCACCGGCGATGTGGTCAGCGCGCTGCTGCGGGGCGATGCGGCCTTTGCGGTCGAGCTTTATCACGCCATCCGCGGTCAAGTTGATGCGGGTGAACTCAGGCTGGTCGCGGTCGTGACCCCCAAGCGCTGGCCGGCAATTCCCAATGTGCCCACGGCGGAGGAGAGCGGCTTTGCCGGTCTCGGCTACGGCGGTTGGTACGGACTCATGTTCCCGGCCGGCACGCCGCAGCCGATCGTCGACAAGATGCACAAGACGCTTGAGACGATTTTGACCGACCCGGAAATCAAGTCGCAACTCGAGAAAGTCGGCGCCAGTCCCAATCTGTCGTCGCCGGCGGAGCTCAACCAAGTCATCGAGGCCAACATCGCCACCTTCAAGCAGGTGGCTCAGAAGGCCGGCCTGCAGGCGCAGTAGTCGCGCCCCGCACGCGCGCCGAATTTTGCACCGCATCGCCGTGTGCCGCCTCTCGCTTTTGCCGCGGCGCCCGTGCTATGGACGGGCCACGCGGACCAATCCATTCCCAACCGACAATCACCCGGACAACGGGCAGCAACGAGGAACTGTATGGCTGACACTTTGAACGTGCTTGCGATTTGCGGCAGCCTGCGCAAGGGCTCCTACAATCGGATGCTGATGAATGCCTCCATCGGCCTCGCTCCGGCAGGCATGACCATCAAGGAAGGGCCGTCCTTCGGCAGTTTTCCGATCTACAATTTCGACGACCAGCAGGCGACCGGCTTCCCGAAAGCGGTGGACGCGCTCAATGATGCGGTGAAGGCGGCCGACGGCGTGCTGTTCGTCTCGGCCGAATACAACTGGTCGATCCCCGGTGGATTGAAGAACGCCATCGATTGGCTCTCGCGCTACAAAGATGTGACGATGAAAAACAAGCCTTGCTGCATCCAATCCGCCGCGCCCGGCCTGCTCGGCGGCGCGCGCATGCAGTATCACTTGCGCATGGCGCTGCAGTCGATCGATGCCCAGTTGTTCGGCAAGCCGGAAGTCATCGTGAACATGGCGGCCTCGAAATTCGCCGACGGCGCGCTGAAGGATCAGGCCGCGCTCGATCTCATCAAGCAACAACTCGCGGGCTTCGCCGAGTTCATCATGCGCGTGCGGAAATAGGAGGGTGCTGTGATCGCGGTCATAGGTGCGACAGGAAATACCGGACGGGCCGCCGTCAAGGAACTGAAGGCGCTGGGCGAAAACCCGCTCTGCATCGTGCGCAACCCGGACAAGGCGCGCGAAGTTCTCGGCGCTGATGCCAAGACGGCGGTGGCGGAGATCACCGACAAGTCCGCATTGGGGAAGGCGCTGAAAGGCGCGGACAGCGTCTTCATGGTGACCGGCCACGGTCCGCAGGTCGCCGAGCAGCAGAACGGCGTCATCGACGCCGCCAAGGCGGCCGGCGTGAAATTCTTCGTCAAGGTGTCCGGCGGCAAGGCGGTGGTAAAGCCCGATGCGGAATCGGCGGTGTTCCGCAGCCACTTCGCGGTCGAGGACCATCTGAAGAAGAGCGGAATGCAATGGTGCATCCTGCGCCCGGGCCTGTTCATGCAGAACACCTTCACGATGGCGCCGTCGATCAAGGCCGACGGCAAGATGATTGCGCCGTTCCCGAAGGACAAGCCGATGTGCTTCATCGACGTACGCGATACCGGCGCGCTCGGCGCGCGTGTCGTGCGCGACTCCGGCAAGCACGCCGGCAAGACCTACAACTTCACAGGCGCGAGATCGAACTACGAAGAGTTCGCCAAAGTATTTTCGGAAGTGCTTGGAAAACCCGTGATCTACATCGCCGCGAGCTTGGAAGCGGCCGAGCAGGGCATGCGCTCGCGCAACATGCCGGATTGGCTGATCGCGCATCTGCTCGCGGTCGCGCGCGCCGGCGCCGCCGGCGCCTTCGCAGAGGAGATGACCGAGCCGATCCGCGAGATCGTCGGTCGCGCGCCGATCACGACCAGACAGTTTGTGCAGGACTTCAAGGCGGCGTTCGCCTAGTTCGCTTTATCCCTCCCCCTTTCTGGAGGAGGGATAGGGAAGGTTCGCAGCGCTTTTTTCTTTACGCCAGCCCGCTCGCGCGCGCCTGTTCGAGCGCCATCACCGCCCAGTCCTTGTCGCCGTCGCCATGCGCCACCGCGCCCACGAGCCGGTCGCGCCACACGTTGCCGCTCGGCAGCGGCACGCCCACCAAACCGCCCGCCACCAGCGCGAGGTCGGCGTCTTTGAGGCCGAGCACCGCCATCTGGCCGACCTTGGCATAGCTCTCGTCCACCATGATCTTGCCGTAGATTTTATAGGCCGAGCAGTTGAACAATCCGTCGGTCATCACGTCGTAGAACACGCTCGGCGCGACGCCGTACTTGCGGGTCAGCGCAAAACCTTCGCCCATCGCCTCCATCGCGCAGCCGAGCACGAAATTGTTGGCGATCTTGATCGCGGTCGCCGACGCCGGATCGCCGCCCGCCTCGAACGCGCGCCGCGAGATCGCCTCGAACAGCGGCTTGCACTGCACGAGCGCGCCCGGCGGCCCGCCGATCACCACGCCTGCTTGCCCTGATGCCACGACTTCGGGCCGCCCCAACATCGGCGCGGCAACCAAGACCTGGCCGCGCTCGGCATGGGCGGCCGTGAGCTTTTTGATGATCGTGACGCCATGCGTGCCCGAGCAAATGTGGATGCCACCCTTCGGCAGCGAATCCAACAGTCCGCCTTTCTGCTCGGCTACATCCGCCAGTGCTGTATCGTCCGCGAGCATCGTGAACACCGCCGCGCCGTGTCGGCACGCCTGTTCGATCGATGGCAAAGCCCTCGCGCCCGCCGCGACCAGATCCTTGATCTTCTGTGGCGTCCGATTGTAGGCGCCGACCTCATGCTCGGCGTCGAGCAGCCGGCGCGCCATGGCTTGGCCCATGCGGCCGAGCCCGATAAATCCGACTTTCATGATGTGCCTCTTCTAGTCATGGCGGCAAGATGACTCAGTTCACCCCTCCCCCGCGAGCAAAGCGGGGAGGGGGCGGGGTGTGGGGGGGGTTCTGTTGAATCGAAAAAGTGCCCCCCACCCCGACCGCTTTCGCTCTGCTACAGCGGTCGCCCCTCCCCGCCGCTTCGCGGGGGGAGGGGCAATTATTACTGCAGTTGGCCGCGCACCCATTCCAGCTCGCGGCAGACGTAATCGACGATGTCGCCGGTCTTCAGATTGTCCGGCAACACATCCCAGGTGTAGGTCTCGATCTCGAGTTGCCGCGACAGCGGCCGCGCTTTGTGGAATTTCAGCGCGTCCTCGATCGCAAACCGCGTGGTGCCGAATTCGCCGAGATCGTCGAGGAATACCGGCACGTGGAAGTGCGTGCGCCATTCGCGCGGGCCGGGATTGCTCTCCCAGGCCTTGAATGCATCTTCGAGATTGAGGAAGCGCGTGAGCTTGCCGTCCTTCTTCTCGACCGTCTGGGTGAGATAGATCGTCTTGGCATAGCGCTTGAGCGTATCGACGATCTTCTGCGTCACGTTTGGAACGCGCATCGCCGCCGCTTCCTGCAGCTTGAAGATCGGAATGCCGGCGTCGAGCAGCTTCTGCAGCGAGGTCGAAATATCCTCGTACACCACCGCCTGGTGGCAGATGTCGAACACCGTGCCGATGAAACGGCGCTGCGCGCCGATCGCCTCCGAAATCGGCAGCCCGGAAAACTTCGCCAGCATTTCGGCCGATTTCCCGGTGTAGAGGTGCTTGGTGAAATAATCGACCGTCTCGTCGGTTGTTTCGAGAAAGCAGAACGGCTCGGGCTCGAGCGCGAGCGTCACCGTGCGGCCGGTGCGTTGCTCGAGTTTCACCAGTTCGGCCGCGACCCGCATCACATGCTCGGTGTAGCTGTCGACCACCGCCTTGCTGGTGACGTTCGGCTTGAACCCGAGCGGCGCGCTCTGGATCGACGGCGAGATCGACTCCGGCACCACGTCGGCCAGGATATTCGCGACATTGATGGTGTATTGCGTACGCTCTTCGGAACGCCAGTCCGGCTCGTACACTTGTTCCTTGACGATCGTGTTCTTGAACGGCCCGTAGGGAAAGGCATTGACCGTATAGAGATACATGTTGTTGTCGGCGAGAAATTTTTTCAGCTTGTCGCGCTCGGGCTTGCTCTTGACCAGCGTCGCCGCCGAGGCGTTCGACAGCCTGAGCGACACGCCGAAGGGATCCTTCGGGCAGACGCGTTTCTGCACCTTGGGCACATAGGTCGTGAGACTCGTCCACATGTCGTCCCAGGTGTCGCCGGGATGCACGAGCGTCGAATAGGTGAGGTGGCCGAGGCCGTGACCGAGATCCATGATTGTTTTTCCTGCGACTGCTTACTGAACTTTTTCGATGGTGCCCTTCGCCGCCGAGCGGATGAGCGCTTCGCTCACCGACGCGCCGTGAATGATCTGATCATCCGGAATGGGAAACGGCGGCCCGCCCTCGGCCGCGCGTGCGAACGCCTCGAAAGTGGCGCGGAGGAGGTCGATCCTTTCGGCTTCCCACACTTCCGCTGGTCCTTTGACCGGCTGGAATTTGCACATGCCGAACTGGCGCATGCGCCGCTCTTCCGAGGATGCGCCGGTGACGTGAGTGACGCCCTCGAGCCGCAGCCAGCCCTTGGAGCCGAAGACCTGAAAGCTGAATCCGGGACCCGTCGTGGTCATGGTGCCGAGGTAACCTGACATGCCCGCTTTCATGCGAAACAACATGGACGCGGTGTCGTCGGCGCCGCTCTGCGCCGCGCGCGCAAAACTTTGGCAATAGACATGATCGATCTCGCCGAGGAGATAGATCATTAAGTCGATCGCATGCACGCCCATAGGCGCGAGTCCGCCCAAAGGCGCCTCGTCTCTCTTCGAGCGCCATACCGTGGCCGGCAGGAACAGCGCGTTGGGATAGGTCATGCTCGCTTCGACATGCTGGATGATGCCAAGCTCGCCTGTCTGGATGCGCTTGTGCAGCTTGATGATTTCCGGATGGAAGCGCCGATTGTAGCCGACACCCGCCGCGCGCTTGGCCTTGCGCACCGCATCGAGCGCCGTCTCGGCTTCCTTCTTGGAGAAGGTGAACGGCTTTTCGCAATACACGTGCTTGCCGGCCTGCGCCGCCGCGATGATCTGTTTCATGTGTCCCGAAGGCGGCGTGGCGAGCGCGACCGCGTCGATTTTCGGGTCCGCGAGCACCGCTTCGTAACTGTCGGCCAGACGAAGCGAATGCTGCTTGGCAAACGTCTCGACGTCCGGCGACATCGTGCGCGTCTGCACGGTGGTGAATCGCATCGCGTCACTGCCTGCGAGCGATTCCACCATGGTCTTGCCCCAGGTGCCCAATCCAACGACGGCCGCGTTGATCATCAATCACTCCACAAAGTTACCCGCACGCGGACGGATCAGCGATGCGTCATCGCCACGACCACGCAGCAGATCGCCCAGAACAGGCAGTATTCATAGCCGCCGATGTTCCACAGCCATTTCCCGCCCGTGACCCTGTAGACCGCACCGGCCGCGACGCAAAGATGGACCGCCGCGATCAGCGCGACAAACGGGGTATAGATGCCGAAGATCAGCCCGATCGCCAGGATCGTCTCGACGATGCAGGCCGTATACATCCACGTCGCCGGCGGTTGGAACTTAGCCGCGACAAAAAACCCCAGCGCCTCCGGCACGAAGAACTTGGCGTAGATATGCGGGATGAAAAACGCCCCGCAAATGATGCGGAGGATCACGATTCCGTTGGTCAGGTCGAATTTATCGGCAAACGACATGGGGCCCCCTCATGGCCTTTGCGCACGCATTTCAATGGATCGTGTCGGACTGCGCAAGAGCACACCGCGATATCACAGCTTCTTGCCCTTGAGCCAATCTGCGCCCTTGGCGTAGAGCGCCTTGACGTCGGCGTTGTCGAGACCCGGCATGGTTTTAGGAATCGTGTAGCCGATCTTGGACTGCAAATAGCCGAGGTGGCGAAAGCCGATCTCAAAGCGCTTGAGCAGCTTCTGGTCGAGCTTCAGCGTAACGGAAGGGTCGACCGGGTCGATCCTGTCCTTCTCGTAAATGCGCCGGCAGAGAACGAAGCCCCACTTGCCCTTGCGCTTTTCGAGAAAGTCATAAAGCCGGCCGTCGCAAGTGACATCGCATTCTATGCCGTCCACCATGGCGCGTTGTGAAATCGTCGACTTGGTCATCGCGATGGCGCGCGTGCCTTTGATCTCGATCGAAGAGCCGTGAAGGTAGTGATAGATGCGCACGCCCTTGTCGTATCCCTCCTTGGTGACTTTTATGAACTCGTCCACCGTGCCCGAGAACCACGTTGCGACCATTCGGCCGTCCGGGTGCCAAAGGGTTCGGAACTTGTCCCACATCAGGGCATCGCGCCACACCACCCAGTTTTCCACCGCCTCGCGGACGAGCTGGCGGTCCAACGCTTCGCTTTTCATGGACGGCATGTTCCTCCCCACGGTCCGGGCCGCGCACTGGCGCGCGGCCCCTCACTGCCCTAACGTTCGCGCGTCAATCAGCACAGTGGAGCAAACATGTCGAGATTAAAGGGCCGCACGGCGATCATCACCGGCGGGGCGGTGGGCATCGGCAAGCACTATTGCCAAGCATTGGCGGCGCAGGGGGCCGAGGTCATGGTGGCAGATATTGTGGACGGCTCGTCCGTGGCCGCGGAGCTTGCCGCCAAATACGGCAAAAACTCCATCACCAGCATGGTCTTCGACGTGAGCAGGGAAGATCAATGCAAGGCGCTGGTCGCCAAGACACTGGAGCGTTTCGGCAAGATCGACATTCTGGTGAACAATGCCGCGCTCTATGCCCCATTGCCCACGCTCAAGGTCGAGGAAATCGACGTGGAATTGTGGGACCGCGTGATGGCGATCAACATCCGCGGGCCGTTCCTGATGGTCAAGCACGTGGCCCCGCACATGATCGCGCGCAAATACGGCAAGATCGTCAACATCGGCTCCGGCACGGTGGCGCGCGGCATTCCGAATTTCTCGCACTATGTGACCTCGAAGGGCGCGGTCACGGCGTTCACGCGCGCCATCAGCCGCGAGCTCGGTGAGCACGGCATCTGCGTCAATACGCTCGCGCCCGGCTATACGTTGAGCGAAACCGGCTTGAAGAACGAGACCCATGTGGCGCAGTCGCGCGCATCTTCGATCCAGCGCCGGGCGCTCAAACGCGACGAATACCCCGAGGATCTGGTTGGCACGCTCGTTTACCTGTGCTCGAGCGACAGCGATTTCATGACCGGCCAGGTGCTGGCGGTCGACGGCGGTGCAAACAACACCTGACGGCGTGAATCATCCACTCCGTTCATCCCCGCGAATGCGGGAATCCAGGTTGCTTCCGTCCTGGGTCCCCGCTTTCGCGGGACGAGCGAGGGAGAAAACCCTGCTCGACGTGCATGGCAGTACGGCAAGACTGCCCTGTATTAGTTGCGTCTGGCACTATATCTTAGGATCAAATCACTGCGTGTGATGGAGACTCTCATGGAAGGCGTCGGTCATCTCTCCGCCAAGGCGAAGACCAAGGCGAAACCCAAGGGCAAAAACGGCAACGGTGCCCGCGATGCCTATTACGAGCGCCTGTCCAAACACGACATGGCGCCGCTCTGGGTGGTGCTCAAAGACATCATTCCCGACGAGCCGAAATCCGTCTGCGCGCCCGCGATCTGGCATTTCAAGGACGTCAAACCGATCGTGATGGAAGCGGCCGAGGTGATTTCCGCCAAGGAAGCAACCCGGCGAGTCATCGTTCTGGAAAATCCCGCGCTGCGCGGCCAATCGCGCATCACGCAATCGCTCTACGCCGGCCTCCAGCTCATCATGCCCGGCGAGATCGCGCCGGTGCATCGCCATTCCCCCTCCGCCATTCGTTTCATCCTCGACGGCGAGGGCGCCTACACCCAGGTCGAAGGCGAGAAGACCATCATGGCGCCCGGCGATTTCGTGCTCACGCCCAACTGGGCCGCGCACGACCACGGCAACACCTCCAAACAGCCGATGATCTGGCTCGACGTGCTCGACGTGCCGACCATCAATTTCTTCGAGACCTGTTTCTATAAGCACTACCACAATGACAAGCAGAACACGCGCCTCGACCACGAGGACTCGCTCCTGCGCTACGGTTCGGGCGTCTTGCCCGACGGTCTTGACGCCACCACGAACCGCAGCCCGATCGTCAATTATCCCTACGTGCGCATGCGCCCGATCCTCGATCGCATGGCGCGCTCGGGCGATCTCGACCCGCGTCACGGCGCGCGCTTCCGCTACGCCAACCCGCTCAACGGCGGCTGGTCGATGCCGACCATGGGCGCGCATCTCGCGTTGCTGCCGAAGAATTTCAAGGGCAAGCCGTACCGCGCGACCGACAGCACCATCTTCGTCTGCGTCGAAGGCAAAGGTGCGACCAAGATCGGCGGCAAGACGCTGGAATGGGGTCCGCGCGACGTGTTTGTCGTGCCGTCCTGGCAGCACTACAGCCACACCGCGGCGCAGGAATCCGTGCTGTTTTCGATCTCCGATCGCCCGGCGCAGGAAGCGCTCGGCATCTGGCGCGAGAGCAACTGACCGCTATTCGGCAGCCGTTGCTTCAGGTTTGAGCGCCGCAGCGTTGCGTCGGCGCGAATGGTCGATGATCAATAGCCCCACCCCGGCGGCGATTCCAATGAAATTGACGTAATACCCACCCGCGAAAATCTCCGGCGGCAGCGCGATGGGTATCGAAACGACGCCGTAGATCAGTCGCGCCGGCAATTTCAATGGCGTCAGCGCGTAACCGACGATGCCCGCCGTGCCGACGAACAGCGCGAACAGGATGCGGCAGAAGTTCCACACGATCAGGTAGGTCGGCCCGTCCATCAGCATGCTCGGCGTGAGCACGAACAGGAACGGCAGGATGAACGTGCTCCAGCCCACCAGGCAGGCGATCCAGCCCGTGGTCCAGCCGTCGGTGCGCGCGATATTGGCGGCCGCATAGGCGGCGAACGCCACCGGCGGCGTGATCATCGACAGCATGCCGTTGTACATCACGAACATATGCGCGGCCATCGGCGTCACCCCGAGCTTGATCAGCGTCGGCGCAAGCAGCGTGGCGGTCAGGATATAGACGCTGACTGTCGGCAGTCCGATGCCGAGAATGAAGGCGAGCACCGCGATCAAGAGCAGCAGCAGATAGACGTTGTCGCCCGACAGCAGCACGAGCTGCATCGTCATCCCGTGGCCCAAGCCAGATACGCTCAAGATTCCCACCATCAACCCGGCGGCGGCGCCAATCAGCAGAATGTCGAGCGAGATGCGGCCGGTCTCGATGATCGCCCTCAGGAGATCGGCCACGCTCGGCCGCGAGCCGCGGTAGCCGAAGATGAGGGTGAGCACCATCAGGAGTCCGGTCGAAACGATCGCGGCTTTTTCCGGGGTGAGCAGGAAAATTTCCGGATAGACCAGCGCCAGTACCAGAAACAGGATCGGAATGAGGAAATGCCAGCCCGATTTGAACACCTCGGAGAGCTGAGGCGCATCTGTGATTTCGGCGGAACCGATGCCGTGCTTTGCGGCCTCAAGATCGACGTGGATGAACAGGCAGGCGTAGTAAAGGATGGCGGGAATGGCGGCCGCAACGCAGACGGTGCCGTAAGGGACCTTGAGGTATTCCGCCATGATGAAGGCGGCCGCACCCATGACCGGCGGCATCAGCTGCCCGCCGGTCGATCCCACCGACTCGATCGCCGCCGCCCGATAGGGCGAGAACCCCGATTTGATCATGGTCGGGATCGTGACGATGCCGACGGCAAGCACATTGCTCACCGCGCTGCCCGAGATCATGCCGAACAGCGCCGAGCCTACGACCGCAATCTTCGCCGCCCCGCCGCGGAAGCGGCCCATCGCCGACATGGCGATGTCGGAGAAAAAGTTTGCGCCCCCGGTGCGCGCCAGCACCTGCCCGAGGATGGTGAACGGGATCACCACCAGCACCGCGACCTGCAGGATCGAACTGATCAGGCTGTTGGTATCGAGACCGAGATAGGTGACGGCGCGTTCAGGCAAAACCCAGCGGGTCTGAAAATCGCCAGGGAAAAACGGGCTGACGTAGATGTAGACCGCCATCGCGAGGATGACACCGACGAAGCCATAACCCGAAATCCGGCGGCTCGCCTCCAGCACGAGAAAGATCAGGACTGCGCTGCTGATGATGCCGTCCTTCGGCAGCAATGCGAATTCGTACGTCAGCTCCTCGTAGCGCACGGCGATGTAGCCGCACAGAATGAGCGAAGCGAGAGCGCTCGCCCAGTCGAACCAGCGCGCAAAGCGGGCGCGGCGGGCGAGCAGAGTCCAGGCCACAGCCATCAGGAGACCGAGCCATAGTTCCCACGGAATGCTCGCAGGATTGGAATAGCTGTAGGCGATATAGGCGAGGATCGCGAAAACGGCGATCAGTCCGCCCGAGTCGATCGCGCTCGGCTTGACCGGCTGCTCGGCGATATAGGCGAGCGCCAGCGTGAGACCGAGGCATACCGTCAGCAATTGCTCGATGTAGAACGACAGGTTGAACACCTGCCGCGGAACATCCAGCACCCAGAGCACCACGCAGGCGATCAGTAGCGCCTGAAGGATGTTCGTGCAAATGTAGGTGGCGCGCGACGCAGCGGAGGCGAACTCCGCTGCGGTCGGGACGATGCGCTCTTCGCTCACGGCAGCGCTGCGGCCGCGATATTATGTTCTTTGAAATACTTCAACGCGCCGGGATGGTAGGGAACGCTGTACTTTTTATAGGCGAACGCTGGCGTGAATTCGCGCAGCACCGGCTGCACGGCGATCAGATCGTCCTTGTTCTTGAACAGGACGTCGAGGATTTTATAGATCGTCTCGTCCGGCACTTTGGTGTTGGTGAAGATCGTATTGTCGAAGCTGTACACCTTGATCGGCTTGTCGACGCCGGTGAACACCGGGCCCGGTGCGACCTGAGTGAGATAACCCCAAGGCATGATCTTTTTCGCTGCCGGCATGCCGGCTTCATCCGTCTGGATGGCGCGTATGCCGCCGACGGTCGTATCGACCTCCCGCAGCTTAGGCGCGCCGAAGGCGAAGAAGAACACGTCGTTCGCGCCTGCGATGAAATCGTCGGCGCCGCGCACCACATTGGGCACCGGCACCGGCTTGACGTCGGCCTCCGTCAGGCCGGCGGTCGCGATCATGGCGCGCGTGACCTTGTCGAGGTTGCGCATGGCCGAATAGCCCCAAGCGATCCGCTTGCCTTTCATGTCGACGGTCGAATGGATTGCCGAATCCTTGCGCACGAAGAATGGCGTTCGCAATGCGTGCACCGCGGCGATGAGGCGAAGGTCTTTGAAATTGCCCTCGAACCCGTCCGTGGTCTCCATGATGTTGCTGATGCCGATTTCCGCTTCTGCGCGGCCGACCATCGGAATGATCGCGGTGTCGCCGCCGGTCGGCTGCACCAGCACGTTCATGCCGCCTTTTTCCTTCAGCACCTTGGCGATCGAGGTCGCGGTGGTGTGGTTGAGCGAACCCGGCGGCAAGGTTGCGAAGCCGTAGGTCTGCGCCGCCGCCGCGCTGGCGGCAAAAGCCAAAATCGCAATCGCCGCCGCCGTTCGGATGGCCGTCGATTTCAGACCGAGAGATCGATTTTTGATTCCGATGCACATGGCGCATCCTCCCTTTCTTTTACTGCGCCATCATTGCACAGCATCGCCGCGATGGCGAGGCAGGGGCTCGTTGCGCCATCGATAATGTGATCTTTACGGCGGCTCGACTTCGAATCCATCGGCGCGGTCCAGCACGATGCGACCGGACGCCGCGGCCGCTGCCCAGCGTGCGGTCGCACCGATGCCGCCGAACGAGAAAAAATGCGCGGTCACTTTGCCGAGGTCGCGGCTTTCCGCCAACGGCCGGATAATGCTGTCCGGCGCGCTCGTGCCCATGAGATGCTTGAGCAGTCCGGCCTGCCGGGCGAGTCCTTGCGTCGAGGCGGAGACGCCGCAGCGCCGCGCATAGCGGAACAGCGTGGCGAGATTGGTCGGCCCCGCCATGCCGATGCGGACCGGATGCTCGATGCCGAGATCGCGCAAGCGCGCGATCCACGACGCGATTCGATCCGCCGCAAAGCCGAACTGGGTGACGATATGGACCTCGAGTCCGGTTTGCGCCGCGGCCTCGACCTTGGCGGCCAGCGCGCGGTCCAGGACGTCGCTGGAAATGCGCGGATGGCCTTCCGGATATCCCGCAACCCCGATCTCGACAATGCCGTGCCGTTGCAACTGTCCGCTCTCGATCAATTCGATAGCGCTCGTGAACGGTCCCTTCGTTTGGTCGTTGTCGCCGGCGATGACCAGTACGCGTCGGACGGAAGCCCGCGCCGAAAGTTGCGCCAGCAGTTCGTCGATCTCGCCCGCGCTTTCAAGCCTGCGCGCGGCCAGATGCGGCACCGGCTCGAAACCGGCCGAACGCACCACGCTGGCGTGCTCGATGAGATCGGCAAGCGGCCGCGTCGGAACCGCGGAGATAAAAACCTGTTCAACCCCTGGCGCAGCCGATTTCAGCTCCGCCATGTCGGCGGGTGTCGGCTTGGTCGCCTCGATCGAATAACCGCGCAGGAAAGCCACGATCCCCTGGATCGTGTCTGCCGGAACAGCGGGTGTTAGCTGGGGCGCCGGGACGGACATCGTCATTCCCTTCGCCGCGAGATGACGAAGGATTCGTCGTAGAACCACAATCCGCCATGCTGCTGCAGCACCTCGCGCGTGGCATCGAGATAGCTGCCGTCCGCCACCACCGAGGCGAGCCGGTCGTCCTCGACTTGCGCCACATAGATCGCCGCGTTCCAGGCCGCAAACAGCGTCGATGTTCCGATCGATTCCGATATTTCCGACGGCAACGTGTGCATGTCGTAGCGGAATAACGATCGATTGTCCGCATAGGCATTGAAATTGAGGTCGCGCCCCGCTGGCCCGAGTTCCTGCTTCACGGCTTTCAGGATCTGATGGCGGTCGGTGGTGAACGGATTGTCGTCCGGCCAGATGCGCCGAATGATAGCCATGCCGGGATCGTGGCCGTGCGAATGAATGGCGATCAGCCGTCCCCCCGGTCCAAGCGCGCGCGCCAGCGGCGCGATCACGCGCTTGGCCTTGAAATCGAGCGAGGCACGCGCGCGATAGGGTTGCGAAGCGATGACCAGGTCATAATTGGCCATCATACCGCCCGGCTTCGGGATGATCGGGTCGAGCAGGAATTTATGATCCTCGCGATAAATCACGAGCACCACCGGCCGCTCATAGACCGGGTTGCCGGTTTTCTGGCTCACCCGCGCCTTCCAGTTCTCGGCCAGGAACGGTTCGAGCCCGGTGATCTGTTCCTGGAAGCGATAGGCCGTATTGCCGGACAGCGGCAGCTCATGCCACACCAGACTCGTCGCCGCCGTCATCGATTTGACCGCAAGCCACGGCGCATCCGCGTAGGCGAGATTGGTCAGCACCAGCACCGTCGACGGGTGCTCGAGGAAACGATCGGCCATCTTCTGCAGCGTCAGTCTGATGTCTTCTAGGCTGATTTCCTTACCCACCACGTAGAACGGCATGGTCGGCGAACGGTCGTGCAGGGCGCGCAGCACGCGCGCGAGTACGGTGCCGTCGCCCACGCCCGCATCGAACAAGCGTACCGCCGGCGGTCGCGGGTGAATGTTGGCGATCTCAAGCCCGACGCGCTCGCCGATCACCCACTTTTCGCTGCAGGTGTTGACGAACAGCAGGTACTTCTGCCGATTGTCGAAGAACCGGAAATTCCGTTGCGGGTCGTCGGGCTTGACGCTCGCTGGCGCGCTCGGAGTGGACCGTGGAACGGCCGGAAGGGGCGCTGGCGCCGTACCGGCGCGCACGATGACCGCCGGCCGCGCGGCGGTCGAGAGATTGTTCGCCATGAAATAGCGGATGCGGTCGAGCGTCTCGGTGGTGATGCGTCCGCCGTGGCGCAATCGGCTCGCAAGCTTGCCGTCGTTGACCGCGCGTCTGCCGAAGGTCGATTCCGCGAGTCCGGTCTGCCGGCAATAGTCGGAAATTTCCTGCAACAGCTCTTGAGAATTCATGGGCCTTCCTTGGGGCGTTTCCGGACCGGCCGCGCGGCGTAAGGCCGTCTTCTGCTGAGCCAGACCCGTTGAGCGAACCAGTGTTGGCGTGCGAGGTCAACCACAATTCAGCCCACTGCCTCGATGGGAAATTAGATGGGATTTAACCCACATCATAAATAGGCTGATAGTGCGGAATTTCAGTTTTCCGAGACAAAATCATAACGGGTTCGTGTGGGCAAAAAATCAGGCATGGGGCCTTTGCCCACACTCAATGGGGCGCTATCCAAGCAAAAGCTAATAAATTCAATGAATTAGAAATTTCAGCCGGCGTTCAAGGCCTTCAGGACAACGCCCGCGACCGAAGCCGTCCCATCGCGTCCGCCGAATTCGCACGGTCTGATTCCCGTGGCATAGGCCGCATCGACGGCCCGCTCGATTCGTTCCGCGGCTTCAATGGCGGGCGGGTGATCGTGTTTCACGCCCAGCCAGTCGAGCATCATGGCGGCCGAAAGGAACATGGCGGTCGGGTTGGCGAGCCCCTTGCCCATGATGTCCGGCGCGGTGCCATGGCAAGGCTGGAACACGGCGTGCGTATCGCCGATGTCCGCTGAAGGCGCCATGCCCATGCCGCCGATCAGCCCGGCCGTGAGATCGGACAGGATGTCGCCGAACATGTTTTCCATCACCAGCACGTCGAAATCCCAGGGCTTTCGCACCAGCATGGCCGCGCAGGCATCGACATAAATCCGGTCGGTTGCGACGCTTCTGTGACGCGGCGCGCATTCATCGAACAGTTTGCGGAAATAGGCATAGGCTTTGAACGCATTCGCCTTGTCCACGCAGGCAAGGCGGCCCGGGCGCCCGCGCTGTTTGCGCCGCTCGGCCAGCCGAAACGAGAATTCGAACAGCCGCTCGCAGGTCTTGCGCGTGATCACGAGCGTTTCGCGCGCGTCGTTCGCGGTGACGACGCCCTTGCCCATGGAGGCGAACAATCCTTCGGTCGACTCGCGGATCAGCACCAGATCGATGCCGTGCTCGGTCGCGCCCACGATCGGGGAGGGCACGCCGGGGATCAGCCGGCACGGCCGTACGCCGGCGTAGAGGTCGAAGATGAAGCGCAATTCGACCTGCGGCATGATCTCGGTATTGTCCGGATAGCGCACGCTCGGCAATCCGCACGCGCCGAGCAGAATGGCATCCGCCTGTTCGCACAGCTTGATCGTGCTCTCCGGCATCGATTGGCCGTGCTCGCGGTAATAGCCGGCGCCCGCCGGCGCTTCTTCGAAGTGGAATTTCAGCCCGGCGCCTTCGAGCCTGCGCAATATTGCGAGCGTTGGCGCCATGACTTCGGGCCCGATGCCGTCGCCGGCGAGCACGGCAATATGAAAGGCGCTGTTGGCAAGCATGCGGTGTGAGATGGTACGGGCAGGAGATTTTGCGCTAATGAATACGGAACCTCGCGCCGATGCAAGTTCGACCCCATGCCCCGTCTCGCCGCCAATCTCGCCTATCTGTTCACCGAGCGCCCTCTGCTCGAACGCTTTGGCGCCGCGGCGGCGGCCGGGTTCAAGGCGGTCGAGCTGCAGTTTCCCTACGATCACGCGCCCGCCGCGGTGAAAGCCGAGATCGAACGTCATGGTCTCACCCAGCTCGGTCTCAATACCGCGCAAGGCCGCCAAGGCGAGTTCGGGCTTGCGGCCTTGCCGGGCCGCGAGCGCGACTGGCAAACGCTGTTCAAGCAGGCGCTCGATTATGTGGTGGCGATCGGCGGCTGCCAGATCCATTGCTTGGCCGGGAAGGTGCCGCCCGAGCAGCGCCCGGCCGCCGAGCGCGTATTCATCGCAAATCTCAGCGCCGCCGCCGACGCCGCTCGTGAGAAGAACATCACGCTGCTGATCGAGCCGATCAATCCGCGCGACCGGGCGGACTATTTCCTCAATCGCGTCGAGCACGCCGCCGACATCATCGCAAAGGTCGGACGGCCGAACGTCAAGATTCAGTTCGATTTCTATCATGCGCAAATTGTCGGCGGCGATCTCATCACGCGCTTCGAGAAGCATCTTCCTTTTGTCGGTCATGTGCAGATCGCCTCCGTGCCGGCGCGCGCGGAGCCCGACGACGGCGAAATTAACTATTCGGCCGTGCTCGCCGCCGTCGATCGCCTCGGTTACCTGGGTTTCGTGGCCTGCGAATATCGGCCGCGCGCGCGTACCGAAGATGGCCTTGGCTGGGCAAGGGCTTATGGCGTGGCGCCGACAGCCAAGTGATCGCGACGGCCGCCGGCAGGGCGGGACAATTACCGATAATATTGTCCTGCATTTACATTAATCTTGCGCCTCCTGATGCGACTGCTAACGTGACGTCATGTGGGGTCGTGATCGTAAAGCGGAAAAGTCGGGTTCATATGCGTCGGCGCCATCCACTGCGCTGAAGGAGGCAATTCATCAGGCGCGGATCGAGACCGCGGAGCGTTCCGCCGTCGTCGTCGATCTGCGTGACGCCGAAATCGCCAGGCTCGAATTGCTCAACGAAGCGCTCGATCCGATTTTTGCGGAGATTCCGTCCGACGTCGATTTGTTCGATCGCGGGATCAGTCAGGGCGAAGTGCCGCGGCTGTGGATCGATGCAGTCGCTCATGTCTTCATGGGCCGCGACAAACGCCAGTATCGATTCGTCCAGGACGGCCGTTTTGGCCGCAAAATTCTCGCCGAATCGTTCGAAATCGAGGAAATGGTCCGCGCGATCACGCACTACATCGCGAGCCGTCTGGTCGATCGCGATCACGCGCTGTCGGAGAAATTCGTGCCGATACCTGCGGAGTCCTATATGACCTTCCAGACGCTGCGCTCGCACCAGCGCTGGCGTCTCATGCGCATGTTTATCTTCGGCTTGATCGCGGGTTGCGTCGCGCTTTTTGCGGCGGCTTGGATCGCTGCCTGGTACAGCCTGTGAATCACCTGCCGGCGTCTTCCGCCGTTTGCGGAAGCACCACCGCATAGCGCGGCAGGCTCGTGATCGTTCCATTGCCCGAAAGGATCCGCGCCACAACGGTGCAGCGCCACGCGCCCGGCTTCCCGGCGATTTCGAACAGATTATAGCCGGCGGCTTGCGCCGTCGCGCCCGGCGCCGCCGACGCCGATGGCGCGCTTAAGGATGGAATGGGTGGGTTCCGTCCGTTGAGCAACATCAGCGTGCGCGCGTGATCGTGTCCGTGAAGCAGAAGCTCGGTGCCGTGCCGTTCCAGTATGGCGCGGAACTGCGCGGAGTCCGTGAGCCGCTTGAAGAAGCCGGACAGCTTCATCACCGGCGGATGATGGATCATCACGACGCGGAACAAACCTTCATCGCCCAATTTGGCGAGCAGGGTTTCGAATTTGGCCAATTGATCGCCGCCAAGCCGCCCCGTCCCCATGAACGGCAACGTCGGGACCGCGCTCGAAAGCCCGATGATAGCGATCGGTCCGCGTCTGCGCACGAACGGGAATGACTCTCCGTCGTCACCGCGCATGTAGGGAGCCCAGTTCCGCTCCATCGCCACGACGCCTTCCCGCACATAGGCGTCATGATTGCCCGGCACGAGCGTCACATCGGTCGGCGAGCCGAGATTCTCGAGCCAGGCGCGCGCCCGCGGATACTCGACCGGATGCGCGATGTTGACGAGATCGCCCGTGATCGCGATATGGTCGTGCGGGCAGGCTTTGAGGTCGCCGACCAGCGTTTCCAGCGTATCGGCATGATGAATGGCCGAACGCCGTCGTTGCCAGTTGAAGTACCCGAGCGCCCGTTTGTTCATGAGATCGCCGCGATTGACGATCGGCATCGGCGGAATATGCGGGTCGGAAATGTGCGCGAGCGTGAACATCAAGAACTGCCGATCAATATCCCGGCGATGAACACCAGCGCTCCCCCGACCATGACCTGGAACGCGGCTGCCAGCAGCGGCGTATCCATATAGCGGTGGCGTATCAGGGAGATGACCGCGAGCTCGATCGTCACCACCGCGATGGCGATCGCGGTCGCTGTTTGGAAATGGGGAATGAGGTAGGGCACGGTGTGACCGAGCCCGCCGATCGCGGTCATCCCGCCGCAGACAATGCCACGCAGCCACGGCGCGCCGCGTCCGGTCAAGGAGCCGTCATCGGACAGCGCTTCGGCGAAACCCATGGAGATGCCGGCGCCGACGGCCGCCGCGAGCCCGACCAAAAATGTTTCCCACGTGTTATGGGTGGCGAACGCGGCGGCGAACAGCGGTGCGAGTGTCGACACCGAACCGTCCATCAGTCCGGCCAGCCCCGGTTGCACATATTGCAGCACGAAGATGCGTCGTTCGGTTTCGGCTTCTTCGGCGCGGGCGCCCGGCGTCAGAATCTTTTCCTCGAGTTTGTGCGCAAGGTTTTCGTGCTGCGCCTCGATCTCCGCGAGTTGGGTGAGCAGCTGCCGCACCGAGGCATCGCGCGTCGTCTCCGCCGACTTGCGATAGAAGCGCTCCGCTTCGTATTCCATGGTCTCCGCGTATCTGCGGACTTCCTCGATTCGAAGCGGACGCACCAGCCAGAGCGCCTTCTTCGGAATGAAGCCCTTGACGTCCTGGCGGCGGATCAGCGGCAGGTACTCGCCGAATTTCGTGCGATAGAGGTCGAACAGCATCGTCCGATGCCGCGCTTCTTCGTCCGCCATTTCGTCGAAAACTTTGGCCGAGGCCGGAAAGCTCTGCCGCAAGCCTTCCGCAAACCCGCGATAGATTCGGCTGTCCTCGTCCTCGTTGGAGATGGCGAGCGCCAGGATTTCCTGCTCTGAAAGGTCGGCGAATCGTCTCACAGAGGTCTTCTAGCCCCCAACCATTGCCTACGGTCTAATATTGGAACAATTCTAAAATATAGGATTAAGCCCCGATTGGGTAGACTGATCTCCGGAGACTGATGAAAAAGACATCGCATCATAACGGGTTACGGACATCCTTGCTGGCCGGGCTGCCGCGCCTGATGCATGTCGTTTGGCGGTTTTCGCGCGGTCTCACGCTGGGCGTGCGCGCGGTCGTGATCGACCGTCAAGGCCGCGTCTTCCTGGTCAAGCACAGCTACACCGCCGGCTGGCACTTGCCCGGCGGCGGCGTCGAGGCCGGCGAAACGCTGCTCGAGGCGCTCAAGCGCGAGCTCGCCGAGGAAGGCAACATCGAGCTGCTCGCTCTGCCGGTTCTGCATGGGATATTCTTCCATCCGATCTATTCGCATCGCGACCACGTCGCGGTCTATGTCGTGCGCAGTTTTCAGCAGCCTTCGGCCCCGCAGCCGAACCAGGAGATTGTCGCCAACGGATTTTTTCCGACCAATGCCCTGCCGGAGGACACCACGATCGGCACCCGCTCGCGCATCACCGAGGTCCTCATGGGCGCACCGCCGGCCCAGCGCTGGTGAATTGTCTATGCCAGAGTATGGACCGTCTGTCATGGTGGCAAAGCAGGCGAAGTAATGGGATGCGCTGCGGGTGCGTGGGCAGTACAATTGTGCAGCACCGTGAATACGCTCGGGCGTCATGAACCAGACCATCCGTTTTTGCACCACGACCGACGACGTAAGGCTTGCTTATGCCGTGAGCGGAGAGGGGCCGCCGCTGGTCATGTCGGCGACCTGGCTTACGCACCTGGAGCACCAATGGCACAGCTTGGCCTGGCGGCCGTGGCTTGAAGCGTTTTCCCGCGAGCACAAACTGTTACGCTACGATTCGCGCGGCTGCGGGCTTTCCGACCGTGACACGGCCAATCTTTCGTTCGAAACCTGGGTTTCGGATTTCGAACGCGTCATCGAAGCTGCCTCCTTCCAACGCTTTTCTCTGTTGGGCACGTGCCAGGGCGGTCCCATCGCGATCGAATACGCCGCGCGGCATCCCGAGCGGGTGAGTCATCTCATCTTGTACAGCACCTATGCACGCGGACGTTTGCGCTGGACCGATCGGCCGAAAGAGGTCGACAAGGCCCACGTGTTGCTCGATCTCACGCAGCTCGGCTGGGGGCAGGAGAACAACGCTTTCCTGCAGGTATGGGCCTCGGCATTCCAGCCGGGCGGTACGATTGAACATTTGCGTTCGTGGTGCGACCAGCAGCGCGCCGCGACCTCCGCGGAAACCGCCGTGCGCCTCCTCCGGATCGGTTGGAATGTGGACGTGAGAGATGCGGCTCGCAAAATTAGATGTCCCGTTCTGATAGTTCATCCGGATCGCGACGCGGTGGTGCCGATTGACGAAGGTCGGTTTCTGGCGAGCCTCATCCCCGATGCTCGATTCGTGCAGCTCGACAGCGAAAACCATATGCCGCTCGCCGACGAACCGGCTTGGCCGCGGCTGCTCGGCGAGTTGCGCAGCTTTCTCGCTCAGCCGTCTGCCGCCCCCGCCACCGCAGGCGACGCGCTTCCGCTCGATGAACTCACGCCGCGCGAGCGCGCCGTCCTGGAAGGAATTGCCGAAGGTCTCGACAATTCGGAGATCGCCACATCGCTCGGGCTGTCGGAGAAGACCGTTCGAAACCACATCACCCGGGTCTTCGATAAGATTTGCGTCGAGCACCGCTACCAGGCCATCGTTCGCGCCCGCGAAGCAGGCCTTGGAACCTCGAAACAACGCGTTACCTCGCGGTGAGCGGGGACAATTGTCCTTGATCCGTTCGCCGCCCGATCGACGTTTCAAGGGCTTTGGGCTCAAGACATCGGCCTTTCCTGACCGCAATCTGCTGGACGCGCCATGCCTGACGCATGCGCGCGGCCAAGCCGAAGGAGAGCGCCATGCCAAAATTCGTGATCGAACGGGACATCGTCGGAGCCGGAAAACTGCCACGCCAGGAGCTGCAGGCCATCTCGCAGAAGTCATGCGACGTGTTGCGTAGCATGGGCCCGCAGATTCAATGGGTCCAGAGCTACGTCACCGACGACAAGATCTACTGCCTCTACATCGCGCCCGACGAGGAGACCGTGCGCAAGCACGCCCACAAGGGCGGGTTTCCCGCAAACATGGTCGCCTGCGTGCGGGCAGTGATCGATCCCACGACGGCGGAATAATTTTTGAGCGGGCTTTAGTTCGTAAATCGCGCGCGATCGTGCGGCGCGCTGAAATCGAGTACGGGTCCGAGCGGCACGATGCCCGTCGGGTTCAGCTTGCGCTGGCTGCCGTAATAATGGCGCTTGATGTGATCGATTTTCACCGTCTCGGCCACGCCGGGCACTTGATAGAGGTCGCGCAGGTAATTCGACAGGTTTGGATAGTCCGCGATCCGCCGCAAATTGCACTTGAAGTGCCCGACGTACACGGCGTCGAACCGGATCAAGGTGGGAAACAGCCGCCAATCCGCCTCGGTCAACCGATTGCCGGCGAGATAGCGCTGCTGCGAGAGCTTGTTCTCCAGCTCGTCGAGCGTCTTGAACAATGAGCGGAACGCCTCCTCATAGGCTTCCTGCGAGGTCGCAAAGCCGGTGCGGTAAACGCCGTTGTTGACGGTGGTGTAGACCAGTTCGTTGACGCGGTCGATGTCCACGCGCAGCTCTTGCGGGTAGTAATCGGTCCGCTCGTTGGTGAACGCCTCGAAGGACGAGTTCAACATGCGGATGATTTCCGACGATTCGTTGTTCACGATCGTCTTGCGCTGCTTGTCCCACAGCACCGGCACGCTGACGCGGCCGGTGTAGCGTTCATCCGCCAGCAGATAGATTTCCGAGAGTTTGGCCTTGCCGTTGACCTCGTCGCCGCTCGATCCTTCGCCGCGGTCGAAAGTCCAGCCCTGGTCGCCCATGTGCCAGGACACCACCGACATCGAGACCGTACCCTCAAGCTCCTTCAGCCGCCGGAAAATGATGGTGCGGTGCGCCCACGGGCAGGCGTACGAGACGTAGAGATGGTAGCGGCCCTTCTCGGCCGGAAATCCGCCTTCGCCGCTAGGACCGGGGCTGCCGTCCGACGTGACGAAATTGCGGTAGCGCGTCGCCGGTCGCACGAAGCGGCCGTTCTGGAATCGTGCTTTGTCGTAACTATCGTCGCGCCACACGCCGTCGATCAGCAGGCCCATTAACCTCTCCGTTGCTTTCGAGCTATCTAATCATTCCTGGCGCCTTGTAACATCCGGGGTCGCGAGAAATCGCGGCCGAGGCGCCGGATGGATTTTGGCCGACCCAGGTGCTAAGCGGCGGGAGCGGGTAGGGGAGCGGATGAGCGATCTGTCGTTGACCATTTTGCCGGAGACGCCGGACGATGCCATCGCCATCGAGCGTCTGCACGAGCGCACCTTCGGCCCGGGTCGCTACGCGAAAACCGCCTACCGCATCCGTGAAGGCGTAACCCACGATCTCAATCTGTCGTTCACCGCGCGCGTCGGCACTCTGCTGGTCGGCTCGGTACGGCTTTCGCCCATTCGCGTGGGGAAAACGCCTGCGCTGTTGCTGGGGCCGCTCACGGTCGAGCCGCCGTTCCGCGAGCGCGGCGTCGGCTCGGCGCTGATCGAGCGCGCGCTTAAGGATGCCAAAGCCGCCGGGCATGCTTTGGTGGTGCTGGTCGGCGACCAGCCGTTCTATGGCAAGGCCGGCTTCAAGCGCATCCCGAAAGGCCAGGTGCAGCTGCCGGGTCCGGTCGATCCGGCGCGCTTGCTGGTGGCGGAGTTGAAACCCGGCGCCTTCGACGGCGTCGGCGGAATGATCCGGCCGGACTGGGAAAAAGTTTAACGGCCTTCGCGTGCCCACGTGGCCGCGAGCGAGCCGACCAGCAGCAAGAGCCCGATCAGCCCGGCGAAGATCGGCAGCACGCCGATGCCGCGCACCACGCTGATGTCGCGCATCTTCAGGCCGATCCAATCCTCGCCCTTAAACGTCGACGCGCTGCGCACCGGCACCACGCGCGGTACGTCGATGCCGTTGCCGTTGGCGAGCCGACGCGCGTCGCCGCCGGTGGCGTTGGCGAGCGGGCGCAGAACCTCGGTGGTGGACGTCACTTGCGCGAATTCGCGCGGATTGGCCGGCCCCACATTGGCGAGCGCGGTCAGCTTGCCGTCGGTCGCGCGCCACAGCCCAAGCTCGTTGGCGGTGACCTCGGCGCGCCAGACGCCCGGTTCGACCGGCCGCAGCTCGAGCGTGCGGCTGGTGCCGGTCGGCGAGGTGAGCGTCACTTCGTTGACGCTGTCGGCCATGGTTTGGCGCCGCACGGTGATGGCGTGGCCCTTGACGATCAGGCGCAGCGCTTCCTCTTCCAGCTCGGGCTGCTTCATCAGCCAATGCGACAGCCGCCGTAAGAGATCGAGATGCGGCCCGCCGCCTTCATAGCCGCGCGCCCACAGCCAGATGTGATCGGACAGCAGCAGCGCCACGCGGCCTTCGCCCTCGCGCGCCAGCACCAAGAGCGGCTTGCCGTCGGGGCCCTGCATCACGCTGGTGCCGTTGGTGCGCTTGGTGTCGACCAGCCGGAACCATTGGCTCCAATGCGGCGGATCGCTTTGCGAACCTTCCAGCCCGCGCGTGACCGGATGGCGCTTGCCCGCCTCAGTCAATGTGGCGCGGAACGGCACTTCGGTGACGTCACCGCTCGGCTCCGCCGGCAGGATCACGTCGAGCGGCGTGCGCCAGATGCTGGTCGGGCTGGCGTAGTCGGGCCCGGCGGCGATCAGCACGGCGCCGCCGTCGCGCACGTATTTCGCGATATTGTCGAAATAGATCATCGGCAGCACGCCCTGCCGGGCGTAGCGGTCGAAGATGATGAGCTGGAATTCCGAGATCTTCTGCTGGAACAGCTCGCGCGTGGGGAAGGCAATCAATGACAGCTCGTTGATGGGCGTGCCGTCCTGCTTTTCCGGCGGCCTCAAAATCGTGAAATGCACAAGATCAACAGAGGCGTCCGACTTGAGAAGATTGCGCCAGGTGCGCTCGCCGGCATGCGGCTCACCGGATACCAGCAGCACACGCAGCTTGTCGCGCACGCCATCGATCGAGACCACGGCGCGGTTGTTGACCTGCGTGAGTTCGCCCTCAAGCGGCGAAGCCTCGATTTCGACGATGTTTGGCCCAGCGTGAGGGATCGGCACATTGAACTTGACGTCTGTATGCACAGTCACAACGCGTTTTTCGAGAATGTCGCCGTCGCGCCGCACTGTCACTTCGGCGGCGCCAACTTTGGCGCCCTGGTCCTCGATGCGGAAACCTACTGTCTGCGATTGTCCGACGATGCCAAAGCGGGGCGTTTGCGTCAGCACGACGCGGCGATCGATTTCGTCCTTGTGACCGGTGATCAGTGCATGAACCGGCGCCGCAAAACCAAGAACTGAGGTGTCAGCCGGTACGTCATGAACGCGGCCGTCGGTAACAAGAATCGCGCCAGCCACCCGGTCGGGTGGAACGTCGGCGAGCGTCGACGACAGGGCCGAAAACAGCTTGGTGCCGTCGGTTTCGCCGTCGGCGGCACCCGCCTCGGCGACGCGGACTTCGAGACCCGGGATACGTTTCAATCGTTCGGTGATGGCCGCACGTACGGCTTCTGTCTGGTTGGCTCGATCGCCGAAGCTCTGACTGGGGCTCTTGTCGACAATGACAGCGGCGACGGACGGAATTGGATCCCGGTCCTCGCGGGTGAGCGAGGG
>DATJVR010000075.1:0-38544 GCA_035501735.1 Xanthobacteraceae bacterium
GCCGGCTCGACATCAAGCTGCCGCATCTATGCTACTCGCCCAAGCCCGGTTACCGGCCGGACGGCAACTGCCGGGTCTGCATGGTCGAGATCGAAGGCGAGCGCGTGCTGGCCGCGAGCTGCATCCGCACGCCCTCGCCCGGCATGAAGGTCAAAACGCAGACCGAGCGCGCCAAGACGGCGCGCAAGATGGTCGCCGAGCTGTTGCTGACCGACCAGCCGGATCAGGAGCACGCCCACGACCCGAGCTCCGAACTGTGGAAGATCGTGACGCGGATGGGCCTCAAGCAGGGCCGTTTCCCGCGCCGCCACACGCCGGCGCCGGACCGCAGCCATCCGGCGATGGCGGTCAATCTCGACGCCTGCATCCAGTGCAATCTGTGCGTGCGCGCCTGCCGCGAAGTGCAGGTAAACGACGTCATCGGCATGGCCGGGCGCGGTCATTCCGAGAAGATCGTGTTCGACTTCGACGACCCGATGGGCGCTTCCACCTGCGTCGCCTGCGGCGAATGCGTGCAGGCCTGCCCGACCGGCGCGCTGATGCCGGCGACGATGGTGGACGAGCGCAACGTCTACAAGGGCAAGCCGGACCGCGAAGTACACAGCGTGTGCCCCTATTGCGGCGTCGGCTGCCAGCTCACCTATCAGATCAAGGACGACAAGATCGTGGCCGTCACCGGTCGAAACGGACCGGCGAACCAGAACCGGCTGTGCGTAAAGGGCCGCTTCGGCTTCGACTACGTGCACAACAAGCAGCGCCTGCTCAAACCGATGATCCGGAAAGAGGGCGTGCCGAAGGTGCCGCACGAGTTCATCGACC
Organism: Xanthobacteraceae bacterium; assembly: GCA_035501735.1. Lineage (GTDB taxonomy): Bacteria > Pseudomonadota > Alphaproteobacteria > Rhizobiales > Xanthobacteraceae > PNAI01. The sequence goes on from DATJVR010000075.1 coordinate 820, forward strand.
CGTCGAATCCGTGGACGCATTTCCGCGAGGCGAGCTGGGACGAGGCGCTCGACCGCGCGGCTTCTGGGCTGAAGACGATCCGCGACCGCGACGGCGCCAAGGCGCTCGCCGGATTCGGTTCGGCGAAGGCTTCGAACGAGGAAGCCTATCTGTTCCAGAAGCTCGTGCGCGCAGGTTTCGGCACCAACAACGTCGACCATTGCACGCGGTTGTGCCATGCGTCTTCGGTGGCGGCGCTGCTGGAAGGCGTCGGCTCGGGTGCGGTGTCGGCCACCTTCAACGAAGTGAAGAATTCCGACGTCATCATCGTCATCGGCGCGAACCCGACCGAAAATCATCCGGTTGCCGCGACCTTCTTCAAGCAGGCGGCCAAGCGCAACGCCAAGCTGATCGTCATGGATCCGCGCGGCCAGGCGCTCAAGCGCCATGCCTGGCGGATGATGCAGTTCAAGAATGGCACCGACGTGGCGATGCTCAACGCCATGCTCAACACGATCGTGAGCGAGAGGCTGTACGATCAGCAATACATCCAGACCTATGTCGAGGGCTTCGACCAATTCAAGGAAAGTATCAAGGACTTCACGCCGGAGGAGATGGCGCCGATCTGCGGCATTCCGGCCGACACGCTGCGCGAGGTGGCGCGCACGTATGCGCGCGCAAAGGCTGCGATCATCTTCTGGGGTATGGGCGTGTCGCAGCACACCCACGGCACCGACAATGCGCGCTGTTTGATCGCGCTGTCGCTGATCACCGGCCAGATCGGCCGGCCGGGCACCGGCCTGCATCCGCTGCGCGGGCAGAACAACGTGCAGGGCGCGTCCGATGCGGGCCTCATCCCCATGTTCTTCCCCGACTATCGTTCGGTGGAGAATGCAGACATCCGCGCGCAGGTGGAAAAGACTTGGGGCGCCAAGCTCGATCCCAAGCGCGGGCTAACCGTGGTCGAGATCATGACCGCGATCCATAACAATGTGATCAAGGGCATGTACATCCTGGGCGAAAATCCGGCGATGTCGGACCCCGACCTCAATCACGCGCGCGAAGCGCTGGCGCATCTTGAGCACCTGGTGGTGCAGGACCTGTTCCTCACCGAGACCGCCGTCTACGCCGACGTGATCCTGCCGGCATCGGCGTGGCCGGAGAAGGACGGCACCGTGACGAATACAAATCGTCAGGTGCAGATGGGCCGCCAGGCGCTGCCGCTGCCGGGCGAAGCGAAGTGGGACTGGTGGATCACGCAGGAGATCGGCAAGCGTATCGGTCTGCCGTGGAATTACCAGCATCCGAGCGAAATCTACACCGAGATGGCCTCGCTGATGCCGGCGCTCGACAATATTTCTTGGGAGCGCGTGGAGCGCGAAAGCGCGGTGACCTATCCGAGCGATGCGCCGGACAAGCCGGGCCGCGACGTGGTGTTCGACAAGGGATTCCCGCGGCCAGGTGGTTTCGGAAAACTGGTTGCCGCTAAGCTGTCGCCGCCGGACGAAGAGATCGATGCCGAATATCCGTTCATTCTCACCACCGGCCGGCAGCTCGAGCATTGGCATACCGGCGCGATGACGCGCCGCGCCACGACGCTCGATGCCTTGGAACCGGGCGCAGTGGCCAATGTCTCGCGCGGTACGCTTGCCAAGCTCGGAATCAAGGCAGGCGACATGATCCGCGTGACCACGCGGCGCGGCGAGATCGAGCTTGCCTCACGGCAGGATGATGCGATCCCCGATGGGGTCGTGTTCATTCCGTTCGCGTTCGTGGAGGCGGCGGCAAACCTGCTCACCAATCCGGCGCTCGATCCGTTCGGGAAAATTCCCGAGTTCAAATATTGCGCCGCCAAGGTCGAGGCGATCGATCCGTCAACCAGGATTGCCGCGGAATAGCGCATCCCTGAGCTGACGGCCGCCATCGTGCCGTGGCTGATCACCAGGCTGGTCTTCCTCGTGCCGGCGGCATGCGTTCCGGTGCTGTCGCTCTGGCTGCCGCGTACGCTCGGGAAAATATAGCCGATGATTCAGCGCTGCGGTGCCGCGATATCGGTCTTGGCGATTGCCATCGGCTCGCCGGAACGCGGCAGATGCGCGACCACGGCAAACGCGATCAGCGCAAGCGCAACCGAGGCATAGATTGGAATCATGATGCCTGAAAGTTTCTTCACTTCTTCCTGTTCGGCATGTGTAAGCCGGATGCGCGTGAACTGACACATGGCGATCTCTCTTCGAGGAAATCCTGAACCGGAGCCATTCTATGAGGTTCGCCGCGGTGCGTCTTGCACATTCCGGTGATTGACCCGGCGCGCGCTTGCCGGTAGCGTTCGCGGCGATGGGGATGGGGTCCCCCGACAACCGCCAGTTCGAGCTGTTTCGAAAGTGGCTGATGACTCCTACCGCGTAGTCAGGCGGTAGGACTCTGTCCCGAAACCGCCGCAGGGCGGTTTTTTGCTGCCCAGAAAAGGAAAGGTCGAGCGAATGGGTTTCTTGATCGTCTTCTTCGGCGGCGGCTTGGGGGCCGCACTTCGGCACGGCGTCAATCTTGCCTCGGCGCGGTTGTTAGGCACCGCATTTCCTTATGCGACGCTGATCGAGAATGTGACCGGATCGCTGGTGATGGGCCTGCTGGCGGCGTATTTCGCGTTCAGAGGCGATGCGTCGCAGCACTGGCGTCTGTTTTTCACCACCGGAATTTTGGGCGGTTACACCACGTTCTCGGCGTTCTCGCTCGACACCGCGTTGCTCTATGAGCGCGGCGAGCTGGCGGTTGCGGCCGCCTACGTGTTGGCCTCGGTTGCGTTGTCGGTCGGCGGGCTGTTCGCAGGCTTGGCGCTGGTGCGGCAGTTTTCGTGAGCGATTATGCGCCGTCTCAGCGCTCCATCGGCACCATGCCGAGCCTGTCCATGAGATCGCGATCGCGATCGGGGCCCGGGTTGGGCGTAGTCAGCAGCTTTGGTCCATAGAAGATCGAATTGGCGCCGGCGAGGAAGCAAAGCGCCTGGGTTTCCTCGCTCATGTCCTCGCGGCCGGCGGAGAGCCGAACCACCGATTTCGGCATGCAGATGCGGGCGACCGCGATGGTGCGTACGAAATCGAACGGGTCGAGCTTGGTCTGCTGCGCGAGCGGCGTTCCTTCAACCCGCACCAGCATGTTGATCGGCACCGATTCCGGATGCTCGGGAAGATTGGCCAGCGTCACGATCATGCCGACGCGGTCCTCAACCGTTTCGCCCATGCCGACGATGCCGCCGCAGCAGACGTGGATGCCGGCCGTGCGCACGGCGTCGAGGGTATCGAGGCGATCCTGATAGGTGCGCGTGGTGACGATGCGGCCGTAATATTCGGGCGAAGTGTCGAGGTTGTGATTGTAGTAGTCGAGGCCCGCGGCTTTGAGGCGACGGGCCTGGGCGTTGGTCAGCATGCCGAGCGTGGCGCAGGTTTCCAGGCCGAGATTTTTCACGCCCAAGACCATTTCGCAGACCTTGTCGAGATCGCGATCCTTCGGCTCGCGCCAGGCGGCGCCCATGCAGAAGCGGCTCGCGCCGGCATTCTTGGCCGCGCGCGCCTCGGCGAGCACGGCGGCGAGGTCCATGATTTTCGCGGCATCGACGCCGGTGTCGTAGCGTGCGGCCTGCGGACAATAGGCGCAATCCTCCGGGCAGCCGCCGGTCTTGATCGAAAGCAGCGTGGAAATCTGCACTTCGTTCGGATCGAAGTGCTGGCGGTGAATTCGCTGCGCTTCGAACATCAGTTCGGGGAACGCCAACGCGAACAGCACACGTACTTCTTCGCGCGTCCAGTCGTGGCGGATCGCCGCGCGTGATGCGGGTGCCGATCCGGCGATCAATTCATCGAGGCTACGCAATGGCGCCGCGCCTTTTTGCATTCGAGTTGAGCTGATTCCGCAAGCGGCGCGCATCATGTCCGCTTGAACCGCGGGCCGCAAGTGCTAAGGATACGGTAATACCACAGCATCGATCTCGCATTGTCCTCCACGCCGCAATTTCATCGCCGCCTGCGTAAACCGTTCGACTGGTCGACGGCAACCATTGGGCTGGTGGTCGCTAGCGCGGCGGTGTTCGTCTATGTACGCGAAGGTCAGGCACGATTTCTCGACATTCTGGCGAGCGACTTCGGCCTGTTTCTCGACATACAACCGAAGGTGCTGGCGGCCTGCCTGATCGCGGCCATGGTGGCGGTCTTGCTGCCGCGCGAAATGGTCGCGCGCTGGGTCGGCGCCGAATCCGGATTTCTCGGCCTCGTCATCGGTACGCTCGCAGGGGTGATCCTGCCAGGCGGCCCGATCACGATCTTTCCGATCGCGAGTGCCTTTATCGCGGTCGGCGCGGACGTCGGCGTGGCGATTGCCTTCATCACAAGTTGGACGTTGCTCGGCTATTCGCGCGCGCTGGTATGGGAGCTGCCGATCTTCGGCCTCGACTTCCTGATCTGGCGCAGCATCGCGGCAATTCCGCTGCCGCTGGTCGCGGGCATGCTGGCGCGGGCGCTTGCCCATGCCTTCGCCAAAAAGGCTGCCGACGAATGATCATTCTGGTCGATATTCTTCTGTGGGCGCTGGTCGTCGTCCTGATGACGGCCACGCTGACGCACGGATGGGCCGTATTGCGCGCGTGCGTGCGAGATGGCGCAATGGACTATCTGCGACTCATCCCGCGCATCTTCATCGGCGTGGTGGGCTCTGGTTATCTCGCCGAAATCCTGCCGCAGGACGTGGTCGCGCGTTGGCTCGGGCCGGATTCCGGCGCAGTCGGAGTCGCGATCGCGGTGCTCGGCGGCGCGCTCACGCCGGGCGGACCGGTGGTCGGCTTCTCGATCGGGGCGGCCGCGCTCAAAGGCGGCGCCGGCGCGCCGCAGGTCATCGCCTATGTCACGGCCTGGGCGCTGTTCGCGGTGCAGCGGCTATTCATGTGGGAGATGCCGGTCATGCCGGCGCGGCTGGTCTGGCTGCGCGTAGCTGCTTCCGCGCCGCTGCCGTTTCTGGCAGCGGCTGGCGCGATGCTGCTCGGACGCCCCTAGGCTCGTGTGCAGCGAGAGCTCATACCTTGATCTTCTCGTCCTCCAGCACGCGCTGGGTCGCGGGCCGCTTCACCATGCGATCCTTGAATGCCGTGTAGTTCTTGAGCTCGGCCACCGGCAGCTCGCGGCGGACGCCCCAGACGTAGAATACGAAGCCGTAGGGATCGAGCACGGAATATTTGTCGGAAAACCATTCACGGCCGGCCAGCATGCCGTCGATTTGCTTGAGGTAGCCGTGAAATGTTTTCAGCCCCATTTCCTTGATGCCGGGAAAGGCCGCCTGATCGGCGGTGTAGCGTTCCGGCCGGCCGACATGGGCGTGCGCCGGATGCACGCTGGTGGCGAAAAAACCGATCAGCGAGAGCGCCTTGGCTTCCGCCTTCGGGTCGGTCGGCCAGAGCTTAAGCCGCTTGCCGAGGTAAGGCAGGATCGCAGTATTCTCGGCGAGGTACTCGCCATCATCAAGACGCAAGAGCGGGACGCGGCCGAGCGGATTCTTCTTCAGATACTCCGAAGTGCGCTGCTCGCCCTTGGACAAATCCATCCGCAGCGGTTCGTATTTTTCGCCGCTCTCCTCGAGCACGAGATGCGCAGCCATCGAGCACGCGCCGGGACCGTAGTACAAACCTAACATTGCACTCTCCTCCGTCCGTAACGTTCGAATTTGATCAATGCACCATGGTCGCCGCACGCGGCATGATGGCGCCGCGGTGGCGGATTTTCTGGCCGGCGAGCCGATGCGCGGCGGCGGCGGCCGCGAGCGGGTTTTCATTGCCGAGGCGCGCGGCGAGATAAGCAGCATTAAAGCTGTCGCCGACGGCGGTCGTATCGACCGGCTCGACGACCTCCGGCACCGGCACGAAATCGCGCTGGCCGCCGACGGCGACGAGCGCGCTGTTCGGGCCGTTCTTGACGACGATCTCGCCAATGCCAAACGCGCCGAGCCGATCGACCGTGGCTTCCGGGCTGGGGTCACCCCACAGCACGGCTTCGTCGTCATAAGCCGGCAATGCAATGTCGATGCGCTTGAGCGCCTCCACGAATACGGTGCGGGTGCGCGGCAGGTCGCCTTTCCAACCATGCGGACGGAAATTGCCGTCGAAGGCGATCTTGGCGCCTTGCTGGCGCGCGAGTTCGATCACGGCGAGAAAGCGGCCAAGCCCGGTATTGGAATAGAGCGATAGCGTCACGCCGGAAAAATAGATGAGGCGAGCGGACAACAGGCTGTCGGCAACACGGCTCCAGTCATTGAGTTCGAACAGTTCGCGCGCGGGCGCCTCGTCGCGCCAATAGGACCTGCATTGTTTGCCGGTCGGATCGTTGTCGATCAGCGCAAGGGCAGGTCGGCGGCCCGGAACTCGAAGAATCAGATCGGTCGCGATCCCCTCGGCGGCAGCGAGCGCGAGGATGCCGTCCGAGTAAAGATCGTCGCCGAGGGCCGTGGCATAAGCCACATTGATACCAGCCCGGGCGAGATAGACCGCGGTATTGAACGTGTCGCCGCCACAGGTCAGGCCGAAACGGCCGTCGCTGCCGCGGGAAAGCTCGATGATGGCTTCGCCGACGGCGATGGCGCGGGATTTTTTATCGCTCATGCTATTATCAGAAATGGTCGGTTGATTCATATCAAGGCGGGTCGGCAGCATGGCGTGGTTGCTATGCATTTGCAATTGCCAGAGTCCCGTTGCCGAAAACGCTGGTTGTGCCCATTTTATGGGAATTAGTCTCGGTCGGTGACGATGCTTGCACGCGACGATATGCATTCGCCTGCGTCCGCACTCGCGGGCCATGTCGTGCTCGACATCAGCGGCATGACCTGCGCCGCCTGTGCTGGTCGCGTCGAAGGTGCGCTTGATGCGGTGCCGGGCGTTGCGCACGCGGAGGTCAATCTCGCGCTCGAGCGTGCCGATGTGGCGCTTAAGGCGGAAGGCGCAAGCACGGATGCGCTGATCGAGGCGGTCGCGCGCGCCGGCTATGGCGCGCATCTGCGCGGCGGCTCGGCAGCCGAGCGGCGGCGTGCGGAAGAGCAGCGCGAAGCAGAAGCGGTCGCAACCGAGCGCTACGATCTGATGCTATTTCTCCTTTCAGCCGCGCTCACGTTGCCGCTCGTCCTGCCAATGCTGATCGCACCGTTTGGCGCGCGTCCGCATATCAATCCGTGGATTGCGCTGGTCCTGGCGACGGTGGTGCAATTCGTCGTCGGCGCGCGATTTTATCGCGGGGCGTGGAATGCGCTGCGCGCGTTTTCCAGCAATATGGATGTGCTGGTCGCGCTCGGCACATCGGCGGCCTATCTGTTCAGCCTCTACATGGTGTTGCTGAAGGGATCGGCCGCGGGACCCCATCTCTATTTCGAAGGATCGGCGGCGGTCATAACGCTCGTCGTGCTTGGGAAATGGCTGGAGGCGCGTGCAAAACGCGGCACCACCGCGGCGATCCGTGCGCTGCTGCGGCTGCGGCCGGAGGTGGCGCAGGTGGTGCGCGGCGGTGCCGAGGTTGCGGTGCCGGTGGAGGATGTGCGCATCGGCGAGCGCATCGTGGTGCGGCCAGGCGAGCGCTTCCCGGTCGACGGCAATGTCATTGAAGGCGAGAGCGAAGCGGACGAGTCGCTCGTCACCGGCGAAAGCGACCCGGTGGTCAAACGGCCCGGCAATCCGGTCACGGCGGGCGCGCTCAACGGCACCGGCCGGCTGCTGATCGCGGCGGCTGCGGTCGGCGAGGACACGACCCTCGCCCGCATCATCCGCATGGTCGAGAACGCGCAAACCGGCAAGGCGCCGGTGCAGCGGCTGGTGGACAGGGTTTCGGCGATCTTCGTGCCGGCCGTGGTGGCCATCGCGATCGGCACGTTCATCGCTTCGTTCATGGTCTACGGCTTTGAGGATGCGCTGATCGCAGCCGTCTCGGTTCTGGTGATCGCATGCCCGTGCGCGCTGGGGCTTGCGACCCCGGCGGCGCTGGTCGCCGGAACCGGAGCCGCCGCGCGCGCCGGCATCCTGGTCAAGGATATCGAGACGCTCGAACGGGCGGCGGGGCTCGACACCGTGATCTTCGACAAGACCGGAACGCTGACCGTCGGCCATCCGGCGATTGCGACCGTAACGCCGGTGGCCGGCGTCGATGCGGCCAAGCTGTTGCGTATTGCGGCGGCGGTTCAACTCGGCAGCGAGCATCCGCTCGCGCGAGCCTTTCTCGATGCCGTGCCGAATGCGACGGCCTTGCCGGCGGTGACGCAGTTCCTGGCCGATCCCGGGCGCGGCGTGACCGGCGTCGTGGAGAAAAACAAGGTTGCGGTCGGCAACCGCGATTTGATGAATTTGCTGGGAGTCAGTCTTCTTCCGATCGAGGCTGCGGTTGCCCGCATCGAGCGGGCCGGGCTCACCGCGATCATCGTCTCCGCCAATGGACGTGCGTTCGGCGTGGTCGGTATCGCCGATCCGATACGACCGGAAGCCAGCGAGGCAAGCCGTATGTTGAAGGCGCGGGGAATCCGGGTCGAAATGCTGACCGGCGATACCGAGCGGGTGGCGCAACGGGTGGCGGGCGAGCTTGCGATCCAGAGTTTCCGCGCCGCGGTCAAGCCGGGTGAGAAAGCCGCGATCGTACGTGTGCTCGAAGCGGAAGGTCGGCACGTCGCGATGGTCGGCGACGGCATCAACGATGCGCCGGCGCTCGCGGCAGCGCCGGTCGGGATTGCGCTCGGCAGCGGCACCGACGTGGCGATGGAGGCGGCGGGGATCACATTGATGCGCTCGGATCCGCGCCTTGTACCGGCCGCCATCGACATCGCGCGCATCACGGTTACGAAGATTCGGCAAAATCTGTTTTGGGCCTTCATCTTCAACGTGGTCGGGATTCCAGCGGCGGCCCTCGGCTTGCTGACGCCGGCGCTGGCAGGCGCAGCCATGGCCATGTCCTCGGTTACGGTGGTGACGAATTCGTTGTGGCTGAAACGCTGGCGGCCGGATTTCGAGCGATAACAATAACTTGGCGTTCTCGACCGCGCCCCCTATGTTATATTATAACATTTGGCCAAGAAATGTTCTTAGAGGTCAGAATACGTGACAATCCATCATCACCACGATCCCAACCATGCGCATCCACCGGCATCGGTGCATCCCTCGATCCTGAGGCTCTCGGTGATGGAACGCCTTGCGGCCGCGGCGGTTGTGATCGCGCTGGTGTGGGGCGCGGTCTATTGGGCGATCCGGTGAGAGGCCGATGACCGCGCAGCTTCGATTTCACAATCTCACGCTTGGTTACGACCGCCACCCGGCGGTGCATCATCTCGACGGCACGGTCGCGAGCGGTGCGCTGATGGCGGTGGTCGGTCCGAACGGCGCCGGCAAGTCGACGCTGTTCAAAGGTGTGGTCGGCGCGATCAAGCCGCTCGCAGGCCGGATCGAGCGCAACGGCATGACGCCGCAGGAGATCGCATATCTTCCACAAGTGATCGAGATCGATCGCACGTTCCCGATCAACGTCTACGACATGGTTGCGATGGGGCTTTGGCGGCATGCCGGATTGTTCGGTGGCATCGGTCGGAAAGAGCGTAATCGCATCGAAGCGGCGATTTCGACCGTGGGTTTGACCGGATTCGAGGAACGCACGATCGGCACGCTTTCCGGCGGGCAAATGCAGCGCATGCTGTTTGCACGGCTGTTGCTGCAGGACGCGCGCGTGATCGTGCTGGACGAACCGTTCAATGCGATCGATACGAAGACATCGGCCGATCTGCTTGCGCTGGTGCGGCAATGGCATAACGAACAGCGCACCATCATGGCGGCGCTGCATGACATAGATTTGGTGCGGGCGAATTTTCCGCAAACGCTGTTGCTTGCGCGCGAACCGGTGGCCTGGGGCATCACGCGCGACGTTCTGACTCCGGAAAATCTGCTCAAAGCGCGCCACATGTGCGAGGCGTTCGATGAGCAGGCCGAGGCTTGCGCCGTCGAAGCGGCCGAATGATCGCATCATGATTTACGAATTGCTGTTCGCGCCGTTCGAGACCGAAGGAATGCGCCTGTCGCTTGCCGCGGTGTTGGCGCTGGTTTTCAGCGCGGCGCCGGTTGGCGTGTTCCTGATGCTGCGGCGTATGAGTCTGGTCGGAGACGCGATGTCGCATGCCATTCTGCCGGGCGCGGCGATCGGATACCTGCTGGGCGGGCTCAATGTTTTTGCGATGACGTTCGGTGCGCTTGTCGCCGGACTGCTGATCGCCCTGCTGGCGGGTGTCATCGCGCGGACAACCGAATTGAAGGAAGACGCGTCGCTTGCGGTGTTCTTGCTGGTCTCGCTGGCGCTTGGCGTCGTGATCGTCACCGCCAAGGGCACGGACGTCGACCTGATGGATTTTCTGTTCGGCGAAATCGGCAACATCAGCCGTGAGAAATTGCTGGTCATCACGGGCAACACCACGATCAGTCTGATTGTACTGGCGCTGATATACCGGCCGCTGGTGCTCGATTGCGTCGACCCCGGATTTCTGCGCTCGGTCAGCCGAGCCGGAGCGGTGGCGCATCTGGCTTTTCTCGCGCTGCTGGTCATCAACCTGATCAGCGGCTTCCATGCGCTCGGAACCCTGCTCGGGGTCGGCATCATGATCATTCCGGCCACCACGGCGGCGTTCTGGACCCGCGACATCACCGGCATGATCGCGGTGGCGATCGCGAGCGGCTCGGTCTCCGGCCTGTTGGGGATACTGCTATCCTTCGATGCGAAGATCCCGGCCGGCGCCGGAGTCATTCTGGTGGCGGGATTGTTCTATATCGGCTCGGTCCTGTTCGGCCGCATCGGCGGGCTGGTTTGGCGGGCATTCCCGGGCCGCCATCTGGAGGCCTAATCTTAGCTGTTTCTTGTTTGAGCATGACCTTATCCGAAAACCGGTTCCCATTTTTCGGGATCATGCTCGAGCGAGGGGTTTTGTTTTGCCGCGGCACTCAATATATCTGCGGCACCCTGGAGCCAGTCCCTCATGTCCGACTTGTCGCAAGCTGAAAAAATCCCCGTCACCGTGCTCACCGGCTATCTCGGCGCCGGCAAGACCACGCTGCTCAACCGCATCCTGTCGGAACCGCACGGCAAGAAGTACGCGGTCATCGTCAACGAATTCGGCGAGATCGGCATCGACAACGAGCTCGTGGTCAATGCCGACGAGGAAGTGTTCGAGATGAACAACGGCTGCATCTGCTGCACCGTGCGCGGCGATCTGATCCGTATCATCGAGGGTTTGATGCGGCGCAGGGGCAAGTTCGACGCCATCATCGTGGAAACCACCGGGTTGGCGGACCCCGCGCCGGTGGCGCAGACTTTTTTCGTCGACGAAAACGTCGGGCGGCGGACCAAACTCGATGCGGTGGTGACGGTCGCCGATGCGAAGTGGCTCAAAGACAGGTTGAGGGACGCGCCGGAAGCCAAGAACCAGATTGCGTTTGCCGACGTCATCCTGGTCAACAAGACCGATCTCGTGAGCGACGGCGAATTGCGGGAACTCGAAGCGCGCATCCGCGGCATCAATCCGTATGCCAAGCTGCATCGCACGCAGCGCTCGCAGATCGCGCTCGACCAGGTGCTCGGCCGCAATGCGTTCGACCTCGACCGCATCCTCGACATCGAACCGGAGTTTCTGCACGCGGACGATCACGACCATGATCATGATCATGGGCACGATCATCACCACGATCACGACCACTCGCATGGCGGCTTGAAGCACTATCACGATGAAGAAATGCAATCGCTCTCGCTCGCGACCGACAAGCCGCTCGATCCCGACAAGTTTTTCCCCTGGGTGCAGGATCTGGTGGCCAAGGATGGCCCCAGTATCCTGCGCTGCAAGGGCATCCTCTCGTTCAAGGACGATCCGGAACGGTTCGTGTTCCAGGGCGTGCACATGATTCTCGACGGCGATCACCAGCGGCCGTGGAAGGACGGCGAGAGGCGAGAGAGCCGCATCGTGTTCATCGGCCGCAATCTGCCGGAGGAGAAAATCCGGCAGGGCTTTGCGAGCTGCGTGGCGTAAATCAGATTGACCTCATGCTGAGGAGCGTCGCGAAGCGACGCGTCTCGAAGCATGAGGCTACCCCCATCCTTCGAGACGCGGGCTGCGCCCGCTCCTCAGGATGAGGGCGGAAGGGACTTCGTGACTATCGAACATCCCAACACACCTTCCGTGGTCGATCGCACGCGGCCGGTTGAGGCGGGCGGGTCGATCGTAGGCGCGCATTTCCTGGGCCGCACAGCCTTCTTCGTGCTTGGCGAAGAGGCACTGCTGCTTGTTCCGGAAGAGGGCGAGGCGAGGCGCGTTGCGGTTCACGGTGGCGGCATCCTTGCGGCGGCGAGCGACGGCGCGCGCATCGTCACCGGCGGCGACGACGGCAAGCTGGCCGCGACCGATGCCAACGGCGAGGTCCATATCATTGCGACCGACGCGAAACGACGTTGGATCGGCCGCGTCGCGGCGGGTCCCGACGGTGCGGTGGCGTGGGCCGTGGCCAAGACCGTTTCGGTGCGAAGCGGCAAAGGCGAAGTGCGGACGCTCGACGTTCCGTCAAGCGCGGGGGGCCTTGCGTTCGCCCCCAAGGGGCTGCGGCTCGCGATTACCCATTACAATGGCGTGACGCTGTGGTTCCCCAACGCGCAGGCGGCGCCCGAGACGCTGATCTGGAAGGGATCGCATCACGAGGTGACGTTCAGCCCGGACGGCAAGTTCCTGATCACCTCGATGCAGGAGCCGACCCTGCACGGCTGGCGCCTGGTCGACGGCAAGGACATGCGCATGTCGGGCTATTCGGCGCGCGTGCGCTCGCTGGGCTGGACGACGGGCGGACGGTGGCTCGCCACCAGCGGCTCCGAGCAGCTCATCCTGTGGCCGTTCTCGGGGAAAGACGGCCCAATGGGCAAGACGCCGCGCCAGCTGTCGGCCTTCGGCGTGCGGGCAGAGGTGGTGGCATGCCATCCCAGGCAAGACGTGATCGCGATCGGCTATGCGGATGGCCTGGTGCTGCTGGTGAGGATCGACGATGGTGCCGAAATTCTCGCCAAGAAGCCCGACCAAGTGCCGGTCTCGGCCCTGGCGTGGGATGGCAGCGGCTCTTTGCTTGCCTGGGGCGGCGAGGACGGCAAGGCGGGCGTCATCCCGCTCAGCTGATCGAGGAGCTTGCGGTTGAAACCGGTGTCGCCACAAAAAAATGACCCCCGGCCATGCCGGGGGTCACCGGAAGGGTTGGCAGGGACGTCAGCTAGATCACGTACTGCCGCAGCGGCGGATAGCCGTTGAATCCGACCGACGAGTAGGTCGCGGTGTAGGCGCCGGCCGCCTCAATCAACACCTTGTCGCCGATCGCGAGCGAGACCGGGAGCGGGTAAGGCGTCTTCTGATACAGCACGTCGACGGAGTCGCAGGTGGGACCGGCGATGATGCAGGGTGCCATTTCGTCGCGGTCCCTTGGCGTCTTGATCGGATAGCGGATCGACTCGTCGATGGTCTCGGCAAGGCCATGGAACTTGCCAATGTCGAGATAGACCCAGCGGATCTCGTCCTCAGGGCTGCGCTTGGCGATCAGCACCACTTCCGCTTCGATCATGCCCGCATTGGCGACCAGGCCGCGGCCGGGCTCGACGATCGTTTCCGGGATGGAGTTGCCGAAGTGTTTCCGTAACGCGCGGAAGATCGCCTTGCCGTAGGATTCGAGCTTGGGCGTCTTGCGCACATATTTGGCCGGGAAGCCGCCGCCCAGGTTGACCATCTGCAGGAAGATCCCGCGCTCGGCGCAGGAGCGGAAGATGGCGGCCGCGGATGCCAGCGCGCGGTCCCAGGCTTCGACGTTATGCTGCTGGGAGCCGACATGGAAGGAGATGCCGTGTGGGACGAGGCCGAGCTTGTGGGCGTGTTCGAGGATGTCGACCGCGTAGTCGGGCTCGCAGCCGAACTTGCGCGAAAGCGGCCATTCGGCGCCGGTTCCGTCGCAATGGATGCGGCACACCACGCGCGTGCCAGGCGCGACGCGGGCGAGCTTTTCCACCTCGGCCTCGCAGTCCACGGTGAACATGCTGACGCCGAGCTTGGTGGCGGCCGCGATCTCGCTCTCTTTCTTGATGGTGTTGCCGTAAGAGATGTGGTCGGCGGTCGCGCCAGCGGCCAGCACGGCCTCGGTCTCGGCCACGGATGCGACGTCGAAGCATGAGCCGAGCGCCGCCAGCATCTTGAGAATTTCAGGGGCCGGATTGGCCTTGACGGCGTAGAAAACCTTGCTGTCCGGCAGTGCCTTGGCGAAGGACAGATAGTTGTCGCGGACGACATCGAGGTCGACCACGAGACATGGTCCGTCGGCTTTGCGGTGTTTCAAAAATTCGCGAATGCGTGCGGTCATTTCGACCTAGCTCCTCTATCCGGTCTCGGCGACTGACGTCGCCTTGCAGGTGAACCTCCTGTGATGTTTCGCGGTCCTGCCAGGGCAGGACTCGAACACCACGCGATGGCTGCCTTAAGTCCGGATGAGGGAGATCCCGTTCCGCACTGCTGGCAAAGATGGACAAGCCTCTTCGGTGTCCCCGGCATTGGCGCCGGCAGTACCCAAAAAAGCCCTTCCGTCGTTGCTTTAAGCCGCGTCCCCCGTTGAGCGCGGGGTGCGCCGGTTTCGCCTCCGGCTGTCGATCACGTCGGCGTCACATCGGGACACGTCCCTTTGGACACCTAGCAAGGAAGAGAGACTTGCTCTTCCGTAGGCGGCTGCCCGGCCTCTTGTCCGGACCCCACCGATCGACACACGGCCACAGGCACGTGCGAAGTTGGGCAAGGGTCAAATACGCGATTCACAAACGCTTCGCAAGAGAAATGGTCGCAAAACGCGATGACCCCCGACGAATGGTTTACGTGTGGTGCATTAAACGCACGTTAAGGCGCGCGCCGAGCAACATGACAGCGCAGTCGTGTCGCTTACTCGGAAGTGAACGGCTCGATTCGGCGCGCGGCGCGGATGAACTGGGCGATGACGGCGACGCCCACAAGGAAGAAGATACCTTGCAGAGTGCGTACGCCAGCCTGGTCGGAGACTTGGAAGTCGAACCCGACGAGCGACAGAGTGAAATGCGCCGCGCCGACCAGAATATGGCCAAATCCCGTCAGATTCTCGAACGCCCAGCCGCCGGCAAAGGCGGCGCCGAACACTTCAGCGCCGATCAGGATGGCGGCGCTGAGCACGGTGAGCATGTGAACCCAAACGACGCGTCGGCGTTTTTGGACGGTCTGGTCCATGGGTCGGTCCTCTGCGGCGGCACTCTCCTCGAAACCGGCGACCGGATCAAGCGTTGCAAGCACCAACGCCTATCGGCCCTTCATGGTGCGGCGTTCGATCTGCAGCAGGCGCGGCAGCTCGCAGGTCTCCTGGGCGGCCTTCATCTCATGGTCGGCGCCGCCGGGGCCGAGGAAAGGGTCGATCTTGCCTTGGGCGAGGCATTCGTAGGACTGCCGGACGGCCTTCACCATGGCGGCAAAGGCGGTGCCGGAGGAGGCGGCGAGGCGATAGCCGAGCTTGGCCAGATCGGTGGGCGAATAAGGGAAGCCGGCGAAGCCGTCGACCGGCGCGAAGGTCATGAGCGGCGGCGGCAGGCGCTCGCCGACGGTGCGGATTTCGTCGGCATTGCGGGTGTGCACGAACAGCATGTCGGCGCCGGCCTGCTTGAAGGCCTCGGCGCGGCGTAATGCTTCGTCGAGCGTGGAAATACGCCGGGCGTTGGTGCGGGCGATGATGACCAGATCGCCGCCGGTGCGGGCGGCAAGGGCTTCCTTGATCTTGTCGACCATCAGCTCGGTCGGCACCAGATGGTCGATGCCGGCATGGTGTTCGACGCGGCGCGGCAGTAGCTGGTCTTCGAGCTCGAGCGCGGCGATGCCGGCGGCTTCCGAGAGCGCGACGGTGCGATGCAGGTGCACGGGATCGCCGAAGCCGCCGCCGACGTCGAGCACGACCGGCAGCGGACAGGCGGCGCGCATGTCGAGGGCAACCTCGATCAACTCGGATAGCGAGAGATTGGCCTCGGTTACGCATTTGAGCCAGCCGAGCGAGCCGCCGCTCAGGTAGAGCGCCTTGAAGCCGGCATCAGCGGCAAGCCGCGCCATGAGGGGATTGAGCGCGACCGGCGCAACGATCAGCTGGTTGCCGGCGATCAAATCGCGAAATGTCGCCAAGCCAGGCTCCAGTCTCATTCAGTGAAACGTCGCCATGATCTTTTCGCCGGATGTCGCGCGTTCGGCCGCCCGACGATGGTAAGCCTGGCTGCGCAGCATCCGCACGATCACTTCAGAGAAGCGGCGGTTGATCGTCTGCCGGTAGGGATTGTCGGCGGGGAGATGTTCGAGCAGGCGGCGATGGGCCTGTCCGAGACTGTGATAGGGCAGATTGGGCAGGAGATGATGCAAGGCGTGATAGCGCAAGCCGACGGGCGCCCAAAGCATGGGAAGCATGGCGGGGGGTGGGACGTTCACCGTATCCAGGAGCTGCGCCACCACGTCGATAGGTTCGCCGTCGTTTTCATAATGATGGGCCGCGAGCGTCCGGAGCATATTGATGACACTCATGGCGGACCAGGCCGCGAGCCACATCAGCACGAATTTAACGGGAACGAGGCCGGTCAGGACCAGGATCACGACGGTCCAGGCGTAAATCGTGGTCACGGTTTCGAGCATCAGCCACGAGGTGCGAAACGGCGGAGGCTCGCAGCGGCGGAAAGCCGCGTTCATCACCATGGCCGACATGCGCTCGACCACGAAGCCGCGCGCCGGCGGAAACACCGCCGCAACCGGCGTCACCAGGAGAAATCGCAACACAAGCAACAGCGGTTCGGCGGCCGAGATCGGGAACATCAAGGCGATGTGCAACGGACGGCCGCGGCCGAATTGGAGATATTCGGGATCCTCGACGGTCCCGTAATGCGCCTTGGAGTGATGCAGATTGTGCACACCGTCGTAGAGGAACGACGGCAGCAGGAGCGGAACACCGACCAACACATGCCAAGCGGTCCAAAATCCCCGTGGCGTGCGTTTTCTCAAATGCGTCAGCTCGTGGATGAACAATATGCAGCGATACAGCGCGAGCACGGAGATGACGGCGGCCAAAAACCCGATCAACGTCATCCCGGCGACGAACCAGACGGCGAAGGCGCCGTAGCCGATGGCGGCGCTCAGCATCAGATCGGTCCAGTAGATGGCGGCATTCGGTTTCGCCAAATCCACCGTGAGGCGATAGGCCACGCGAGCGAGATCGATGTCGGGATTTGGCGCGACGACCCGCGCCTGCACCTCATCCCTTACCATTGTCGGCATGATCAACGCACCCCGCGCCTCTTGACGCATAGTCATGATATCACAGGCAATATGCAGTTTGGAGGCTCTGGTGGCAAAAATTAGGGTGATGTGCGCGCGCTCGATGCATAAGGCGGTCGAAACTCTTACCGGAGAATTCGACAAGCGAACCGGTCATGAGGTCGCGCTCGATTTTGGGACCGTGGGGGCGCTCGAGGGAAAGATCGCGGCGGGCGAAATCGCCGACGTGATGATCCTTTCACTGCCGGCGATCGGAAAATTGAAAGCGGCGGGTTTGATCGATGCCGGCACGCAAGCAAACGTTGCACGCACATCGATCGGGGTTGCGGTGCGTGCGGGCGCGGTCGTTCCCGATATCGCGACGGCGGAGGCGTTCAAACGTTTGCTACTCAATGCGCAGGCGGTCGCGTTCAGCGACGCGGCGGTCGGAGGATCAGCCGGAGTCTATCTCGCGGGATTGTTCGAGCGCATGGGGCTGAGCGCCGCGATCAAGGAAAAGGGCATGCCGCAGCAGTCGGGCGCCGAAGTGGCGCGGCGGGTCGCGGAAGGCAAGGCCGAAATCGGTCTCACGCTGATCGGTGAGATCGTTCCGATTGCGGGCGTGACAATCGCCGGGCCGTTGCCGCCACCGCTCGGCAACGACACCACCTATTGCGCCGCGGTTGCAGTGGCGAGCAAGGAGCGCCCGGTGGCGCTGGCTTTCATCGCAGCGTTGACGGCGCCTGCAACGCGGCCGGTCTGGCAGACCGCCGGATTTGATCTGCCAGCGTGATCATTCACTCCGGCTTGATGCCCGCCTTCTGGACCACGTCGCGCCAGCGCGCGACTTCGGATTTCATCAGCGCGCTGGTCGCGGCGGAGTTCATGTAAGCCGGTGTCAGGCCCTGCCGATCGAGGGCCGCTTGCACATCGGGCATCTTGCTGACGGCGGCAAGTTCCTGTTCCCACATGCTCACGATCGGCTGCGGCGTGTTGGCGGGCGCCATGAAGCCGAACCACAGATTGAAATCGAGGCTGGGGTGCCCGAGTTCCGTGAGCGTGGGAATGTCCGGCACGATGGTCGAACGCTGCGAGCCGGCGGCCGCGATGATGCGCAATTTGCCGGCGCGCACATGCGCCAGGACCGAATTGACCGGGATGTAGGTCATGTGAACCTGGCCGCCGAGGAAATCGGTTATGGCCTGCGCCTGTCCACGGTATGGCACGTGCTGGATGTCGAGGCCGAGCTGCTGCTTGAACAGCTCCATGCCCAATTGCTGCAGCGTTCCGACGCCGGGCGAGGAGTAGTTGTAATAGCCGGGCTTGGCTTTCACGGCGGCAATCAATTCATCGAGCGAGTTGACGGGAAACACGGTGGGGTTGACCACGAGCACGACGGTGTTGGTCGCGAGCACACCGAGCGGCGTGAAATTCGCAATCGGGTCGTAACGCAGGTTCTTGATGGTCGACGGATGGACGGTCTGCGGCGCACCGCAGGTTACGATCGTGTAGCCGTCGGGCGGCGAGGTGGCGACCAGCTCCGTGCCCAGCGTGCCGGCAGCGCCCGGCTTATTGTCCACGATGACCGGCTGCCCCCAGCGGTCCTGCAGCTTCTGGCCAGCCACGCGCGCGATCGTGTCAAATGCGGTCGCAGGCGAAAACGGCACGACAATCGTGATGCGACGGGAAGGATAGGTCTGTGCCGCGGCCGGCCGGGATACGGGCAGGGCTGAAGCGGTCAGCGCGAGACAAAAGTATAATCGCAGCAAGGATCTTCGTTTCATGACTGATGGTCCGGTTTCCGATCACGCTATTTTGTCAGCCGAACGCCGCCGCGGCGGCCCAGGTGCTTGCAGTCTTCATCGGTTTTCAAGCCTGCCGCATGGATGCCATAAGCGGCAAGCTCCTCGTCGCGATCCTCGGTGTCGCCGGTGACGCCGACCGCGCCGATGACCTCGCCATCCTTGTCGCGGATCTGCATGCCGCCGCCTTCGGGGAAGATTTGCTCGCCACTCGCCGCGCTCAGATATTTCATGAAGACGGGTTTTTCCTCGGCGCGGACGCGTACGAGCTTGGACGTGCGGCCGAGCGCGAGCGCGGCATAGGCCTTGCCGTAAGCCATTTCGAAACGGATCATCGAGGAGCCATCTTCCTTCTGGAATGCTTTCACCTTGCAGCCGGGCTCGACCACGATCACCGAGAGAGGCCGGCAATCGAGCTTGGCGCCGCGCTTGAGGATCGCGGCGATGATGCGGTTGGCCTGCTCGAGGGTGATGGCGGTCATGAATTGCTCCAAGTTCCGGTCAACACCACTATATCAGGACTGGAACGGCAATCGGCGGGGACGTAGATAGGAGATTGCATGGCAGACCAACAGGCAGCCGCCACCTCAGAAAATCCCTTCTTTGCCGATTGGTCGGCGGCGTTCGGCGTGCCGCCATTTGACGCGATCAAGCCGGAGCATTTCCGGCCGGCCTTCGCGCGCGCGTTCGCCGAACATGAGGCTGAGATCAAGACGATTGCGGGAAATCCCGCGCCGCCGTCGTTCGAGAATACCATTGCCGCGCTTGAGTTGAGCGGGCGGGCGCTCTCGCGCGTGAACGACGTGTTCCATGTGCTGGCGGGCGCGGACACCAATGATGCACTGCTCGCGATCGAGCGCGAGCTTTTGCCGCGCATGGCGAAGCATTGGAATGCCATCCGGATGAATCCGGCGCTGTTCGCGCGGATCGAGGTGCTGTTTCGGGGGCACGACAAGCTTGGGCTGACTCCCGAGCAGGCACGCGTGCTCGAACGCTATCATACGAGCTTCCGGCGCAGCGGTGCGGCGCTCGATGCCGCCGACAAACAGAAGCTGGCTGCGCTTACCGAGCGGCTCGCAACGCTTGGCACGGCATTCAGCCAGAATGTGCTGGCCGACGAACAGGCGTTTGCACTGGTGCTGGAGCGCGAGGAGGAACTTGCCGGATTGCCGGATTTCGTGCGTGCGGCGGCGCGGGCGGCGGCCGATCAGCGGGGACATGCGGGCAAGCACGCCATCACGACATCGCGTTCGAGCGTCGAGCCGTTCCTGCAATTTTCCTCGCGGCGCGATCTGCGCGAGAAGATTTTTCGTGCCTGGATGGCGCGCGGTGAGAGCGGTGGAAAAACCGATAATGCGGCAATCATCGCGGAAACCGTGCGGCTGCGCGAGGAGCGGGCCAAGCTGCTCGGCTATTCGACATTCGCGCACTACCGACTGGACGACGCCATGGCCAAGACGCCAACTGCGGTACGCGGGCTGCTCGAACGCGTCTGGGCGCCGGCGCAACAACGCGCGCTGGTCGATCGCGACGATCTGCAGGCGCTGGTCGCGGAGGAGGGCGGAAATTTCAGGCTGGCGCCCTGGGACTGGCGTTACTATGCCGAGAAATTGCGCAAGCGCCGCTGCGATCTCGATGAAGCGGCGATCAAGCCGTATCTGCAGCTCGAGCAGATGATCGCGGCGGCATTCGATTGCGCGCAGCGACTGTTCGGCTTGCGCTTCGCGCGTGTGGACGTGCCGGTCTGGCATCCGGATGTGCGCGCGTGGGAAGTGCGAGACACGAGCGGACGACACGTCGGCCTGTTCTTCGGCGACTATTTCGCGCGTCCGTCGAAACATAGCGGCGCCTGGATGACGGCGTTGCGGCGCCAGCGCAAGCTTGACGGCGACATCCGCCCGCTGATCGTCAACGTGATGAACTTCAACAAGGGTGAGCCGACGCTGCTCAGTATCGAGGATGCGCGCACACTGTTTCACGAGTTCGGACACGCATTGCACGGGCTGTTGTCCGATGTCACCTATCCGATGGTATCGGGCACGAGCGTGCTGACGGATTTTGTCGAGCTGCCGTCGCAACTTTACGAGCATTGGCTGGAGCAGCCACAGGTGCTGCGCCGATTCGCCAAGCACGTGAATACAGGCGAGCCGATCCCGGAGGGGCTGCTACAGAAACTGATTGCTGCTCGCACGTTCGACCGCGCGCGCGAGACTCTGGAGTATCTCGGTTCGGCCTTCTTCGATCTCGATCTGCACGCTGCCTCTGCGCAAAATTTTGCCAAGCCCATTGAGGCGAAATCCTTCGAGCAGGCGGAACTTGCGCGTCTCGGCATGCCGGCGGAAATTACCATGCGGCATCGGCCGCCGCATTTCGCGCATGTTTTCTCCGGCGGCGGTTATGCCAGTGCCTATTACAGCTACCTGTGGTCGGAAGTGCTCGACGCCGACGCCTTCAACGCCTTCGAGGAGACAGGTGACATTTTCGATCCCGCCACGGCGCGGAAGCTGAAGGATCACATCTATTCGGCCGGCGGCACGCGCGATCCGGAGACGCTGTACATCGCGTTCCGCGGGCGGCTGCCGACGCCCGACGCGCTGTTAAAGAAGCGCGGCTTTGCCGTGACGGCGTAGGCGTATGACCGAGCTGCACAGCGCGGGGCATCGGCGGGGGGTGGTCGCTGCGCCGCACGGTGCGACCGTGGCCGCTGGCGGGCAGATCCTGGCCGAGGGCGGCAATGCTCTCGAAGCCATGGTGGCGATGGCAGCGAGCATTGCCGCAGTCTATCCGCATATGAATCATATCGGGGGCGACGGCATCTGGCTCGTGCGCGAGCCCAAGGGCCGCGTGCGTGCGATCATCGCTGCGGGGCCAGCCGGCGCAAATGCAAAGCCCGAGCTCTACCGCGAGCACGAAACCATCCCGGCCCGCGGGCCACTCGCGGCGCTGACGGTGCCGGGCGCGGTCGGCGGCTGGCTGCTCGCGCTTGAACTCGCGCAGGCGCACGGCGGTCGGATGCCGCTCGACGTGCTGTTTGGCTCAGCCATGCGCGCTGCGAGCGACGGATACACGGTTTGCCGGAGCCAGGCGCGGCTGACAACAGAGAAGCTCTCAGAGCTGAAAAGTGTGCCGGGATTTTCTGCCACGTTTCTGGTGGACGGCAAGCCGCCCGAGATCGGCGAGACGCTTCGACAAACGACGCTCGCGGCGACGCTCGAACAACTTGCCCATGCGGGGCTCGACGATTTTTATCGCGGCGACGTGGGTCGTGAAATCGCGGCTGATCTGGAGCGCATCGGCAGTCCAGTGACGCGCGCGGATCTCGCGCGCTATCGCGCGGCAGTTACCGAACCGCTGTCGGTCGGCTTGCGCACGGGCACGCTTTACAACTCACCGCCGCCGACGCAGGGGCTTGCCTCGCTCATGATCCTTGCGTTGTTCGAGCGCTTGCGAGTCGCGCATGCGGAAAGTTTCGATCATGTGCATGGCTTGGTCGAAGCCACCAAGCGTGCCTTCCGCGTGCGTGACCGGATCGTCACCGATCCGATGCGCGTGCCGCATCCGCTCGATCGATATCTTGATACGAAATTTCTCGACGGCGAGGTGGTCAATATTGACAGACGCAAGGCGGCGAAATGGCCGGCGCGCTTCGGCGAGGGCGATACGATCTGGATGGGTGCCGCGGACACGTCAGGCCTCGTCGTCTCCTACATTCAATCGCTCTATTGGGAATTCGGTTCCGGCTGCGTGCTACCGCGCACCGGCGTGCTGATGCAGAATCGCGGGGCGAGTTTTTCGCTCGATGCGAATTCGCTCAATGCGCTCGCGCCGGGTCGCCTGCCGTTCCATACGCTCAACCCCGCAATCGCCGTGCTCGCCGATGGTCGCGTGCTCGGTTACGGCACCATGGGAGGCGATGGCCAGCCGCAGACGCAGGCCATGCTGTTCACGCGCCACGTGCTCTATCGGCAGCCGCTGGAAAAGGCCATGGATGCGCCGCGCTGGCTGCTCGGCCGGACCTGGGGATCGGCGGTGACCAGCCTGCGCATGGAGCAGCGTTTCGACGGCAATCTGATCGACAGGCTGTTGTCTGCGGGTCACGATGTTGAGGTGTTGGAGCAGCGCTACTCGGACCTCGTCGGTCATGCCGGTATGGTCGTGTTGCATCCCGAT
Source organism: Xanthobacteraceae bacterium (assembly GCA_035501735.1). Lineage (GTDB taxonomy): Bacteria > Pseudomonadota > Alphaproteobacteria > Rhizobiales > Xanthobacteraceae > PNAI01. Next base: position 24,111 of record DATJVR010000075.1, read on the forward strand.
GGCACTTGCGAGGGAGCGCACGATCCGCGGGCCGATGGCGGGGCCGCAGGCGCATGAGTGCCGAATGATATAACATTAACTTGCATCGATTCTTCAGAGATTTATCCAGAGCAAGCCTCACCTGCGCCACAGTCCGTGGTATGGTGCCAACGCCTATGATCCACCGATTTGCTGCAGCCATGTTGGGTCTGCTCGCGGGGTTGCTCGCCGCCGGCGCGCCAGCGGCTGCGCATCCGCACGTGTGGGTGACGTTCACGAGCGAGATCGTCTATTCGCCCGATGGTTCAGCGACCGGCGTGCGCCACGCCTGGACGTTCGACGAAACATATTCCGCCTTCGCCACGCAGGATATCAACAATGCGAAAGTGAAAGACCAGTTCACGCGCGAGGAGCTGCAGGACCTCACCAACGAGAACATGCTCTCGCTCAAGGACTTCGACTATTTCACCCACGTGGTTGCGGACGGCGTGATGCTGACGTTCGGCAAACCGGTCGACGCTTGGCAGGACTATAAAGATCAGCTGCTCACGCTTCATTTCACCTTGCCGTTCGCCAAACCGGTGCGAGCGGCAAAGTTGAGCGTGGATGTTTACGATCCGGAATATTTCATCGATTTCGAGTTTGCCGAAAAGAATCCCGTCGCGCTCGCAGGCGCGCCTGTGGACTGCAAACTGAAAGTGATCCGGCCGGATGGCGGCGGCGCCCAGGGCGTGCAGACCCTACCGGACGCGTTGGCAGGCCAGCCCGATACCATGAATTTCGGCGCGCAGTTCGCCAACCGGGCGGTGGTGGAATGCTCCAACATGGTGACCATCGTTGAAACGGTGCCGGCGCAGCCAACGATCCCGGGGGTGCGTACGCGCAGCGCGCCGCCGGCCGGCGGATTAGTCGGCTGGCTGTTGGCAAAGCAGGCGGAATTCTATCGCGCGATCTCGGCGATGATCCGTGCGGCCAAGGCGGACGGCAGCGCCGTCTGGGCGCTGCTTGTCCTGTCATTTCTCTACGGCATTTTTCACGCCGCCGGACCCGGTCACGGCAAGGCGGTGATCTCATCCTATCTCGTTGCCAACGAGGAGACGTGGCGGCGCGGCGTGGTGCTTTCCTTTGCATCCGCGCTGCTGCAGGCGGTCGTCGCGGTGGCGCTCGTGGGCGTGGCGATGCTGGCGTTCCAAGTCACGACCCGCACAATGTGTGACACCGAGCGTGTGGTCGAGATTGCGAGTTACGGATTGATCGCTTTGGTTGGTGCGCGGCTATTGTGGGTCAAGGGGCGCGAATTCATGAGCGCATTACGCGAGCTTGAAAGCCCGCTGCGCGCGGTCGGGGCGGCGGTCACGCCGCCGCGTCGGCACGACCATCATCATCGCCACGGACACGGTCATCGCCACGGCCACGATCATCATCATGGCCACGACCACGATGATCATGCTTCGGCCTGGGGCCATGCGCACGGACCGGAACCGGAAGAATTGGCCGGGCCGGGCGGATGGCGGCGCGGGCTTTCCGCGATCATCGCGGTGGGTTTGCGGCCATGTTCGGGCGCGATCCTGGTACTGGTCTTCGCGCTGGCGCAGGGCCTGTTCTGGGTCGGCGTGGTATCGACGTTCGTGATGGGGTTTGGCACCGCGATCACGGTTGCGGCGATTGCGACACTCGCGGTCAGCGCAAAATCGGTTGCGCGACGGTTGGCGCGTTCACGCGCCGGCTACGGCATGCTGACGATGCGCGGAATCGAGGTCGGCGCAGCCGTCGTTGTCCTGCTGTTCGGCACGCTGCTGCTTTTCGGCTATGTGGTGGCCGAGCGCGGCGCCTGCCTCTAGAATTTCGCCGGACCTGATCCAACGGAAACTCGGAAGTCTTCCGGTCTCAATTCGATCGGTTTGCCATGCGGCGTACGGTCGGCAGCATGATCCCAGGCGTCGTGGTAGCGCGCGAGCATCGCCCGGTCGGTTATGCCCTTCTCGGAGACCAGTCGCTCAAGCGCATTGAGCCAGTGCCGATAGTAGGTCTCGCCGGTATCGGGATCGCCGAGGTCTTGAGCCTTCTTGATCTCGGCGCCAAGCGTTGCGGCCCATTCCGGCCAAGTGAACAGGCCGCGCGCGTGGAGCGCGAGCGTCATGGCAAAGGCTTGAGCCTCCCACGGCTCACAAAATACCGGGCCTTCCGCATCGCAAGGGATGCCGGGCACGGCCTCGGTCGCGCGGCGCGCGGCGGCCTGGTCGATCGCGGCCATGTCACGCGGGCTCCAGATAGGGTTCGAAGGCATCGACCGAAATTTTGATCGTCGGATCGGCGTCGGCGCCCCAAAGCTGGCGACTCTCGAACACCACGGTGTAGAGCCATTGCGGATTCTCCGTGCCGTCGATCGCGGCGGAGTCAGGGAAGACCTGCGTGCCGTGGTTGAGCTCGACCACGCCGACATGCCCGCGCACATAACGCGGCAGCCGGGTGTGGCCGAGTGGATGGATGTTCTTGCAGCGCACGCGGTCGCCGATCTTGAATTTCGCCTCGGTATTGGTCGGGCGGCCGAACTTGCCGCGAGTCAGCACGCGCGCCACGTCCTTCAGGGTGAACGGCCCGCGTTTGAGCGGCTTGCCGGGACGCAGCGCGTGACCGGAAGCGACCTCGTCGGCGTCGATCAGTCCGCGATCGAGCAGCATCTGGCGCAGGCCGAGAAACCATTTCTGATAGTAGGTCGCGGCGAGGTAGATGTGCGGCGGCAGCACCTCGCGCGAGTGGCGCGACATGTCGATGTTCCACGCGCCGGTCGCGCCCATGGTGCGGTTCATCGCGAGCACCCGGCCTTCCCAGGGCTCGTGGAACACCGGCTCGTTGGCCGCGGGCTCGACCTTGCCGAAACCGTCCATGCCGCCCATGTCGTGCACGCCGTCCATCAGGCGATCTCGCTCGGGTTCTTCGGCATACCGGTGCCGATCATGGAATCGCGGGTGACGAGTTCGGCGAGTTTGTCCTCGCTCCAGCCCTCGGTGCCCGCGGGCCGCATCGGCAGCACCAGAAAGCGCGTCTCCGCGGTCGAATCCCACACGCGAATCTGGGTGTCCTTCGGCAGTGTGACGCCGAAATCCTTCAACACGCCGCGCGGGTCTTTCACCGTGCGCGAGCGATAGGGCGCGGACTTGTACCAGACCGGCGGAAGACCAAGCATTTCCCACGGGTAGCAGGAGCAGAGGGTACAGACGACCATGTTGTGCTGCGTAGGCGTATTCTCGACCGCGACCAGATGATCGCCGACCCGGCTGACATGGCCGAGCGTGGCGACGGCCTTGGATGCATCCGCGAGCAGGGCTTGTTTGAACTTGGGATCGGTCCAGGCCTTGGCGACGACGCGGGCGCCATTATGCGGCCCGATCTTTGTCTCGTAGGCCTCGATGATGGCGTCGAGCGCGGCCGGCTCGACATAGCCCTTCTCGGTCAAAATTGTCTCCAGCGCGCGTACGCGCAGCTGCATTTCGGAGAGTTCCGAACCGTGATCGTGGTGATGCTCGTGGTCGCCGTGATGGTGGTCGTCGTCCTTGTGGGTCATTCGAGCAAGCGCCTTTGCGCCTCATTGTACCAAGCCCCGCGAAAGCGGATGATCCAGTATCCTCCGCACCGGCGGCGAAGTCGAGGCCGCTCGGGAAAGAGCATCCGGAACTGTTGGCATGGCAGATTTGTCCAGAATGGTCGTGGTCGCCGACTGTATCGATCGCTGCAATGCGGCGATTGGGCGCGGCGCCGCATGGGCGGTCGCGTTCGTCGTGGTCGTGCAGTTCGTCGTCGTGGTTCTGCGCTATGTCTTCGGCATCGGATCGATCTGGTTGACCGAGTCGATCATCTATGGCCACGCTACGCTGTTCATGCTGGCGGCCGCCTGGACGCTCCGCGAGAATGGGCATGTCCGGGTGGACATATTCTATTCGGAGGCGTCCGCGCGCACCAAAGCGATGATTGATCTCGCCGGTGCGTTGCTGTTGCTAATTCCATTCATGCTGGTGCTGACGGCATTTGCGGTGCCCTATGCGGCGCGCGCTTGGGACATTCTGGAACGCTCGCGTGAGACGAGCGGGATTCCAGCCGTGTTCCTGCTCAAGACGCTGATCCCGGCATTCGCAATCCTGCTCGCATTGCAGGGCGTCTCGCAGGCGATCCGGGCGGCGCAAGTGCTGGCGGACAATCGCTCTGGCGGCGCCCGCTGAGGATCGCATGGCGTTTCCCGAAATCCTCGCCATCGCCTTGGTGATCGCCGTCATCGCGTTTCTGATGTTCGGCTATCCGGTGGCGCTCACGCTCGGCGGAATGTCGCTGTTCTTCGCCATCATCGGACACCTCACCGGCGCGATGAATTTCACGCTGATCGGTGCACTGCCGGCGCGCGTCTTCGGCGTTATGACCAACGAGGTGCTGCTGGCGATCCCGCTGTTCGTGTTCATGGGCGTGATGCTCGAGCGCTCGCGCATTGCCGAAGAACTTCTGGAAACCATGGGCCGGTTGTTCGGCTCGCTGCCGGGCGGCTTGGGCATTTCCGTTGCGCTGGTCGGAACGCTGCTCGCCGCCGCCAAGGGCGTGGTGGGCGCGACCACGGTGACCATGGGCCTGATCACGCTGCCGGTCATGCTGCGGCACGGCTACGACAAGCGGCTTGCGGCCGGCACGGTGGCGGCAACCGCGACGCTCGCGCAAATCTTTCCGCCGGCCACCGTGCTGGTGCTGCTCGGCGATCAGCTGTCCAACGCCTATCAGGCGGCCCAATTGGCGCAGGGTAAGTTCGCACTGGCTTCGGTGACGGTGAGCGACCTGTTCGCCGGCGCGATCGTGCCGGGGTTCGCCCTGGTCGCGCTCTACATTCTCTATCTGATTTTCATGGCGGTGTTTTTCCCGAAAAGCTCGCCGGCGATTCCGCCCGATCCGACTGCGCCGAAGGGTTTTGCGCTGGCGTGGCGCGTCATCGAAGTGTTGGTGGCGCCGCTTCTGCTCATTCTTGTCGTGCTCGGTTCGATACTGGGCGGCGTCGCCACGCCGACCGAAGCGGCATCGATCGGTGCGGTGGGCGCGGCATTGCTGGCGGCGCGGCGGGCGCGTCTGGCGCAGGTCCTTGGCCCAGTGGTGCGCCGTACGGCGCAGATCACCAGCATGATTTTCGTGATCCTGATCGGCGCGACCATGTTCAGCCTGGTGTTTCGCGGGCTCGGCGGCGACGACATGGTGCATCGCGTGCTGTCGGATCTGCCCGGCGGGGTGGCGGGGGCGATTCTGGTGGTGATGGTCGCGCTGTTCGTGCTCGGCTTCGTGATGGACGCATTCGAAATCATTTTCGTGGTGGTGCCGATCGTGGCGCCGGTGCTATTGCAGATGCCCGGCGTCGACCCGGTCTGGCTCGGCGTCATGATGGCGCTCAACCTGCAGACTTCATACATGCATCCGCCGCTTGGGCCGACGCTGTTCTTCCTGCGCGGGGTGGCGCCACCGGAGATCACGACACGCGACATCTACTGGGGCATCATCCCGTTCGTCCTGATCCAATTGTTCGCGCTCGTTGTGCTGTGGTATCTGCCGGCCCTTGCGACCGCATTGCCACATGCGCTTTATGGCGGGTGAGGGCGGCATGAAGGCATCGGAAATCTTCGATCTCAAAGGCCGGGTCGCGCTGATCACCGGCGCGTCGAGCGGGCTCGGCGAGCGCTTTTCGCAGGTCTTGGCGGAAAACGGCGCTTCGGTTGCCTTGGTGGCGCGGCGCGCGGATCGGCTCAAAGCGCTGCAGGATCGGATTGCAAAGGCCGGCGGCCGCGCCATCGCGATCGAGGCGGATGTACTCGACCGCAAGGCGATGGGCCATGCCTTCTATCAGGCGGAGAAAGCATTCGGCACGGTCACGATCCTGGTCAACAATGCCGGCATCGCGCACGCCACGCGCGCGGTGGATATCACCGAAGACGAATGGCGTCGTATTCTGAGCATCGATCTCGATGCGGTGTTCTTCTGGGCGCAGGAAGCGGCCAAGCGCATGCTTGCCGCCAACAAGAAGGGCATCATCATCAATATCGCATCGGTGGCGGGGCTTGGGGTGTCGAAAGGCATCGCCGCTTATGCGACCGCCAAGGCCGGAGTGATCCAGCTCACCAAGGCGATGGCACTCGAACTCGCTTTCAAAGGCGTGCGGGTCAACGCCATCGCGCCGGGCTGGTTCGTGACCGACATCAATCGCAGTTATCTGACGAGCGACGCCGGACAAGCCATGAAGCGCGAAATTCCAATGGGCCGCTTCGGAGAAGAAGGCGATCTCGATGGTGCGCTGCTGCTGCTTGCGTCGGACGCCGGTGCCTATATGGCCGGATCGACGATCGTGGTGGATGGCGGGCAGACGGTCACATTGCGCGGGTGAACGTCAACCGTCCACCGTCGCCAATGCGGCGCGAGCAATGCGGCGTGCGGTCCATTGATCGTGCAGGATCATGCCGGCCGCCATTGCGGCGACAAATACGATAATCTGCGGCGACAGCGTGGCGAGATTGACCAGCGCCGGTCCTGGACAGAGGCCAACCAATCCCCAGCCAATGCCGAACAGGATCGATCCGTACACGAGTGGCGAGTCGATGTCGGATTTGGTCGGCCAGAGGCTTTGCGGCGCGAGGAACGGACGCGCGCGGCGTTTGGCCAATGCGTAGCCTGCGCTCGAGACGGCTAGCCCGCCGGCCATCACGAACGCCAGGCTCGCATCCCAGGTTCCGAACAGATCCAGGAAATTGAGCACTTTGGCCGGTTGCGCCATGCCGGAGATCAGCAGTCCTGCACCGAATAGGAGACCACAGAGAAAGGCAGCGAGCGTGGTCATGATTCAGCTTCCCAGTACGTGACGCATCAGGAATACGACAACGATGGCGGAGACCATGAAGATCGCCGTCGCCACGATCGAGCGTGCCGACAAGCGCGCCATGCCGCAGATGCCGTGACCTGACGTGCAGCCGCCGCCGAGGCGCGTCCCGAATCCGATCAGCAATCCCGCCAGAACAATAACGATCCAGCTCGCCGGCAATGCAGGTGGGGCGAGCGGATGGTCTGCGATCGCACCGATCAACGGTGCGGCGATCAGGCCAGCAACGAAGGCAAGCCGCCATCCGCGATCGCCGGCGCCAACCACGAAACAGCCGCCGAATATGCCGCTGATTCCCGCGATTCGGCCGGTCAGCAGCATCAGCAGTGCGGCGGACAGGCCGATCAATGCGCCGCCGATCAGCGCCGGAATGGGGGTGAAGTCCGTCATGGTCTCGCTTTGGTAAAACCGAGGAAGTGCAGTTTACTGCATGCCTTGCGACGCGAGATATGGCATAGGCATATAAAATACAATTGGAAAACCCGCCATGGACTTCTCGCTATCGCCCGAGATCGAAGATTTGCGCAAGCGTACGCGCAGTTTCATCGAAGAGCACGTATTGCCGCTGGAGGCCGACCCGAACAATTTCTCCGAGCACGAGAACATCCCCGACGAGCGGCTCGCCCCGGTGCGGGCGAAGGCGCAGGCGGCGGGGCTGTGGGCGCCGCAATCACCCAAGCAGTACGGCGGCATGGAGCTGCCGATCGTGGCATGGGCGGTCATGTACGAAGAGGCGGCGCGCTCGCTGTTCGGACCGCTCGCGCTCAACTGCATGGCGCCCGACGACGGCAACATGAATCTGCTCAACCGGGCCGGCACGCCGGCGCAGAAAGAAAAATGGCTGCGTCCCATCGTTGAGGGAAAAGTTCGCTCGGCCTTTGCGATGACCGAGCCCGCGCCGGGCGGCGGCTCCGATCCCGCCATGATAAAAACCCGCGCGGAGAAAAAGGGCGACAAATGGATCATCCGGGGGCGCAAGTGGTTCATCACAGGCGCCGACGGCGCTGAGCATTTCATCCTGATCGCGCGTACGTCGGACGATGCACGGAAAGGCCTTACGGCATTTCTCTATCATCGCAATCAGCCGGGATGGAACATCGTCCGGCGCATCGAGATCATGGGACCGGAGGAACACGGCGGCCACTGCGAGCTTGAGTTCGACGGGCTCGAAGTGCCGCAGGAGAACGTGCTGCTCAACGTCGGTGACGGACTGAGATGCACGCAGATCCGGCTCGGGCCGGCGCGGCTCACCCATTGCATGCGCTGGCTCGGGTGGTCGAAACGCTGCCTCGAAATCGCGCAGGAGTACGTCGGGCGGCGCGAAGGATTCGGCATCAAGCTTGCCGACCGCGAGAGCGTGCAGATCAAGCTCGGCGAGGTCGCGCACAATATCCAGATCGGCCGGCTGCTCACCATGCATGCGGCATGGAAGCTCGATCAGGGCGACCGCGCGCGCAAGGAAGTGTCGATGGCCAAGGTGCAGGTCGCCGATACGCTGCATCAGGCGGCGGACGTGGCGATCCAGCTCAACGGCGCGCGCGGATATTCCAAGGACACGGTACTGGAATGGATCTATCGCGCGGCGCGCGCGGCGCGGCTGGTCGACGGCGCATCGGAAGTCCACAAAATGGTGTTCTCGCGCTTCCTGCGCGAGGAAGGACGCGACTTCTGGAGTTGGGGCGCGGGGAACCGAGTGTGAGTTCGTACTATCCGTTCCAGAGCCGAGACGCCGAACGGCAAAGACTTATCGCGCAGGACCGGCTGGTGGCTCCGTTGACGCGGCGTCTGCTCGAACGTGCAGGCATTGCTGCGGGAATGCGGGTACTCGATATCGGATCGGGGTCAGGTGACGTTTCGTTTCTGGTTTCCCGACTTGTCGGACCGACAGGTCGCGTCATTGGCGTCGACCGCGATCCGGCGCAAGTCGCGTTTGCCGAGCAGCGCGCCAAAGCGGAAGGACTGACCAATGTCCAATTCATGGCGAAGGAATTTCAGGATGTGACGTTGGACGATAACGTCGATGCAATCGTCGGCCGTCTGGTGCTCATGTATGCGGCAAATCCGATCGATGCCTTGCGGCGGGTCCTGCGCAATCTGCGAGCGGGTGGCGTCGTTGCATTGCAGGAATCGATCATCGATTACGACGGTCCGGTATTCGTCGAACCGCCAAATTGTCTCGCCGCCAAGGCAGTCGAATGGTTCCGGGCCGGATTCAAGCATGCCGGCGTTCACGCGCGAATGGGACTGCGGCTGTTTGGCATGATGCGCGCGGCTGGCTTGAATCCGTCGACCGAGATCGAAATGCTGACGCCGATCCGGCAAGGCCCGGACGGCGATCTGTTCAACATCATCACCGCGCTCGTTCGCTCGCAACTCCCGGCGATCATGGCGAGCGGAGCCGCCACAGAACGCGAAATCGATGTCGAGACGCTGGAACAGCGACTGATCGCCGACGCGCCAGAAGGCGGCGTGGTCGGCTACTTCAATCTCGGACACGTGGGCGTGTGGGCGAAAAAGGCGTAATGACCGACCACCGATGCTGTGCGGCCGGTTTCGCGTAGACAATTGTGCCGACAATTGTGGCGTAACTTCAAACTTCCGACATTAATTTATTGTCACTTGACCCAACCGAAACGCAAAACAACTATCGCGCATTCGTGAGCATCAGTTTCGCAAATGCCTTAGGAGGTTTCTCCGATGTCGGCCCTTCGCAGCCCATCGACAATTCTTGCGCTGCTCGCTTTGGCGAGCTTGCTTGCAGCCTGCGCTTCGACCGTGCCGACGGGTCCGATGGTCGATGCGTATCCGGGGCGAGGAAAATCACCAGCGGCGTTCCAACGCGACGACGCGTCCTGCCAGATGTCCGCGCAAAACGCAGTCGGCGGACAAACCCCCGGCGGCGCCGCAAATGAAGCAGCGGCGGGGAGCGCGGTGGCCGGAACATTGCTCGGCGCTGGCGCCGGCGCACTGATTGGTTCGGCCACGGGCCGTGTGGGCGCAGGCGCCGCCATCGGCGCGGGCACGGGATTAGTTGCCGGCAGCGTGGTCGGCGCGAACAATGCGCGCGCGGCCGCAGGATCGCTGCAGTATCGATATGACTCGGTTTACGCGAACTGCATGGCAGCGCGCGGCAATCGCATCGGGGGTCCGCCTGTGGTGGTCGCCGAGCCTGTTTATCCGCCGCCGCCGCCGCGCTATTGGGGTCCGTATCCAAGGCCGTACTATCCGGGCCCCTACTATCCGGCGCCATATTGATCGCCAGCCGCGGACGAGTCGCGGGTGCTGCTTGCGGAATGACCCGCCGTTCTCAGTTCGGGAAGTTGTCTTCGCAGTTGTTCGCGAGTTGTCGCAAGCCTTCCGCCAGTCCGGTATGACCGATCCGGATCACCGTGCGGACCTTGTCGATCGTGGTGGTGGCGACAATCAAGCCCTGCTGACTTGAGGAGGCAACGGCGTCGCTAGAGCCGGCTGCTGCTGCCGTCTCCAGGTATGACGCGGCGATCGTGCCATGGGCGTGGGACAGAAGTTCCGCTGGTGCCTTTCCCGGAACCGAATCCTCGAGCGTCAGCAGCGTACGCAAGAACGAGTTGTCCTGCCGGATTGAGATTCCCACGGCTTCGAGACGATCGGTCGCGACAATCGGCGAATTCTGCAGAATGCGCCTTTCCTGGTAGTGCACCCGGAAGGTGTCGCTCTTGTCGCTGCAGGTGAACGATATTTCGAACGTGCCGATTTCCTGGCCTTCGATCGTGAGCGGATGATGGCGAACCAACGCACGTTGGCCGCCACGATTGACGAACATCCAGCCGAGCGTATTGGCCGGTACGACAACCGCAGGAGCTGGCGTTTTGACAATCGGCACCGCAGTCACAGTGACGGGGGCGGAGAGGAACGGATCGTCGGTGGTGTGGACCTTCATGCGTCGCAGCTCATCGTGCGACAGCCGCCGCATTTCCTCCCATGGCGGAATGCGTGAGGAAATCTCGAACAGCTCGATGTCGGCGCCCATATCGACGATGTACCGCCCGATGTCGCCATTCACGCGCTGGATCGCCACGACATTGCCGGCCGAATAAGTCGCGGCGTTGGCGTCGTTGCGTTTGCTCGACGGCCATATCTGATGCACCATGATGCGTGCCTCGTCCGGGACGCTGCGCTGCACGCCGCCCAAGAGCACGTAAACACACATGGAGCTGCAAGTCGCACGAGGAGAGAGCGTCGCACGCTGCTCGCCGCCGGCAGACGCAAGTTTCACGGTCACCCCGACGCTGGTCGAAATTTCCAGCCGCCGTATCTCTCTGCCGAGAGCCAAACCCTGCACCACGTTGCCGCCGGGCGAATTGAGAACGAGTGTCGCTCCGCGAATGTCGCGCGCGCGCGCGAAGGCCTCAAAATCGGTAACGGTGCTGTCGACGATGGCGCCGGTTGCGGAAATCCACTCGCGGCACTGATTGCCGCATTTGTCCGCCGGTCCCTCGCGCACCCATTCAAAGCGCATGGCCGCAGGCGCGGCATCGGTGCTGGTAGCCGGTTGGGAATTTTGTGCGATGGCCGATGAAGAAATAAAAATAAATGCTGTGGCAATAACAGCAGACAACGCGCGGTCCATATGGGCCCCACTCAACCCAACAATGTTACCGCATCTCCCCGCAAGCACTCATCGAGACGTTGCGACGCCTGCAAAGCTGTTCCAGACGCAGAAATTCGGGTGAATGAGAATTCTTCACCCCTAGCTCTGCTCTGGCCCCCGCACAGTGCAAGCGATCGGATGGTACTTGCTCAGATAGAGATACACGCTTTCCCGCTGACCATCAAACCACACGCCGAGCCCCGCATAGCGGTAACCAAAGCCCATGGGCATCAGCCGAACGTGCACGGCGCCGCCGCGCCGGCGAACCAGTTGAGCAGTAACCAAATCGCCTTCGATGCTGACGGCGAGCGGTCGGATCGTGTATTCGGAGCCGTTTTCGCAGGAAAGCCAAAGGCTTGGCGATGCCGGCAGTCCGCGCGCTGTGGCCGGATTCGGGCCGACGACGGCACAGCCGCAGAGAATGCTCATAGTTAAAACTGAGAGCCTGATAGCAGTATTCATGGTTATCCTCCTAAGTAGCAAGTATTTCCATTAATACTAATGAGGTCTGCTCGATTAGTACTAATATCAGATCGCGGCTGAGGCCGACAAGCGCGCCTCGCCGGTTCATCCCCGTTATCCTCCGGTAAATCCTACCATTTTCGTCCTCGAACGGCACGGCGCCGCTTAAATTCCGTTTAACCAGAAAAGGGAAATCTCATTCAAAGTTGAACTCGATTCCTTCATGATCCGGCAAGCCTAAGAATGGCTTAACCGCAGACCGGGATAGTTGCCCAGTAGTTTGCGTAGTTTCCCTGGCAAAACTTAAGTGAAAGCTAATAAAACATGAACGGACCCAACGTTGTCGCTCAAGCCAATATTGGCGGTTCGGCGGCCGCTACGCGACCCCTGCGGACGATCAAACTCTCCAAACCCCAAGGCGATCAGGCGGTCGTTGTCCAGCTGGGATACGAGCAGAACTATAAGCTCGATTTCTCGGGGATCGCCAACGAAAAGATCACGCTCGTTCATATCGGCGAGAAGCTGATCATTCTGTTCGACAACAAATCGACGGTGACGGTCGAGCCGTTCTTCGATTCAATGAACACGCCGCTGGCGAACATCGTGGTCGAAGCGGGCGGGCATGATTTCACTGGCGCTGAATTCGCCTCGGCATTTCCGATCACCACCGATCAATCGATACTGACCGCGGCCGGCGTCTCGGCCGCCGCCGGCACACCCTCTTCGGGCGGCGATTTCCATGGTTCGTCCGTCGATCCGCTGGAATTGCCACAGCCGCTGCCGTTGCTTGGGCAGGAGGAACTGCCGAACTGGGTCACTTCGCCGGTTTTTGGGCCTGCCGGTTTCACGCAGACCATCGAAAGCCCGCCACTCACGATTGCGGGCCATGCCGGCGGCGTGGTGGAAGAGGAAGATCTCAATCAGCAGAATATCGTGCAGCCTACGGATGCCGGCAATGGCAACGAAGACCAGAATTCTGCTTCGGGTAACGATCACGACACGGCCAGCGATCACTCGATTACCGGCCACGTGATCAATATCTCGCTCGCCGGACTGGTATCGGGCGGCACTTCCCCGTTCACGTTCGCGCTCAACAACGCCGCCGATGGTACGCAAGTCGTGGACAGCGATGGCCATCCGGTGACGTCATTCGGCGCGCCAGTCACCTTCACCTTTGCCAACGCGACATTGATCGAGGGCGTTGCCAACGGCCGGCTGATCTTCACGCTCGAGATCATCGATGCGACGACGGGCACCTTCCGCTTCACCCTCAATGACCAGATCGATCATCCCACGCATAGCGTCGACATCGGTTCGACCTCAAATGGTTCGCTGGAAGAGACGCTGACGCTGGATTTGAGCTCGATCATCAGCGGTCATGACAGCGGCGGCCATCAGATTGCGCTTGATGCCGGCATGTTCACCGTCGATGTCATCGACGATACCCCTGTGGCGCACATCGCCGATGCGGTCGAAGCCACTGTTACTGTCGACGAGACGGTTCCGAGCGGCGACGAGGGCGCTGATCCGTTTTCAATCGGCACGCCGCTTGGCGTTGCGACCACGACGCTGGTTTCGATCGCGGGCAGCAATGCTGGCGCGGACGGCCTCGGTTCATCGACCCATCTCTCGCTTGAGGTCGCTGGCGGTGACGGTGCGGATTCCGGCCTGACCACGACCGACGGCACCGCGATCCATCTGTTCCTTGTTAGCGGGATCGTCGAGGGCCGCGTGGATGGTTCGGGCGATGTGGCCTTCGCACTGTCGATCAATGATGCCGGCCAGGTGACGCTCGCTCAGTATCAGGCGTTGCATCAGAACGATCCGAATAACCCGAATGATGCGGTCGATCTTTCCGGCAAAATCAACGCCGTTGTCACCGTAACCGATGGCGATGGCGACATCGCCACCAACAGCGTGGATATCGGCGGGGAGATCCGTTTCCTCGATGACGCTCCGGCGGGCGCTGCCGACACCGACTGGGCGCAGAACGGTATAAATGCGGTGGGCAATGTGCTCGCTGATCTGACGCACAATGGCGCGCCGTCAGGTACTTTCGCGGATGTCGCGGATACGCTCGGCGCCGACGGCTTCGGCTCGATTTCGTGGGCCGGCGAAGTCGGCGGCGTTGTTGCCGGCACCCATGGCACGCTGACGGTCGGCGTCAATGGCGATTACACCTATGCGGTCAACAGCGGCGATGCCGCGGTTGCGGCACTGCCCAACGGCACTTCGCTCACCGACACCTTCAACTATACGATCACGGACGGGGATGGCGATGCCAGCTCCGCGACCCTGACGGTTTCGGTGTTCGGTTCCGATCATGGCGTGACCATCACCAACCTGACGCCTGAGGCGCAGGGCGGGGATGCGGCGGTGAACGAGGCGAACCTGGCGAACGGCTCGGCGCCGAACGCGCCGGCGCTGACGCAGACCGGCACGTTCAACATCAGCGCGCCGGACGGGCTCGACAG